>JBCDBR010000021.1:0-69329 GCA_039183205.1 Pseudomonadota bacterium
CTGAAGGGCAAGAAATCAATGAAAAGTGTACCACCCCCAAAAAAACGTGGGACACCTTCAGACGTAAGTGGTCGCAAATCAACGATTTTTGGAGAGCAGTGGCAGCCCGTAGGGGAATCGAACCCCTCTTTCCAGGTTGAAAACCTGGCGTCCTAACCGATAGACGAACGGGCCGCGCTCTGGTGTGGAGGGTGTTTAGAAAAACCGCCTCGCGCGCGCAAGGGATAAATTGGGCTCGCCTAGTCGGCGGCGAAGGCCCCATCGTCCAATTTCAGTTGCACGCGCAGGCGGCCTTGCCAATGGTTAAGCTCCAACCGTCCGGCCAGGTGCACCAAGCGGCCCGCATGGCCCATAAGCTCAGGGCCGAGCCTGGTTTCAAAGGCGCCGAATGCGATCGCCTCAAGGCGGTGCGCCCCGTCTGTTGCGGTGATTTTCAGATGACCCGTCCCGACCTCTCGCACATCGGCAAGGCGCAGGTCGGGCAAGGCAAAGCGGGGCGCGCGTGCGGCCGGGCCAAAAGGACCTGCCCGTTCGATCTCTGTGACCAATTCGGGCGTTGCGGCCTCGGCGCTCAGCATGCCATCGACAGACAAGGTACGGTGCGTCTGCGCCAGGTCTGAATGGCGCGCGAGTATTTCGGAGAGCCGGGCCATTGCGGGTTCCAACTGAGCGCGCGTCAGGCTAAGACCAGCAGCCATCTTGTGCCCGCCGCCCCGTTCGATTAGCCCCTCGCTGGCGAGCCTTTGGATTGCGGCGCCTAGATCGATCCCCGGTACGGAGCGTCCCGACCCCTTGCCGGCGTCGCCGTTAAAGCCGATGACGATGGCTGGTTTGTCAGCGGCCTCTTTCAGACGGGCCGCGACGATCCCCACGACACCGGCATGCCAGCCATCGCCTGCGGCCCAGCAAAGCGGGCCCGCCGCGCGCGTCGCGGCCTGTTCCAACGCAGCACGACGGACGTCGTCTTCGATCGCGCGCCGTTCGGTGTTGAACCGGTCAAGCGCTTGCGCGAGCCCCTGCGCTTCGACGGGGTCCACGCTTGACAGGCAGCGCGCGCCCAGATCGGCGCGGCCAATGCGACCGCCGGCATTGATGCGCGGGCCCAAAACGTAGCCGAGGTGGTAACTGTCGGGCGGGCGGTCGAGCCCGGCAATGTCGCTCAGCGCGACAAGGCCCGGACGTGTCCGCATCGCCATGACCCTAAGCCCTTGTCGTACAAAGGCGCGATTGACCCCAATGAGCGGCGCCACATCGGCAATTGTTGCCAGGCCAACCAAATCCAAAAGGCCCATCAAATCGGGCGCCTTTTCGCCCTGGGCGCGCCTTTGGCGGTTCATTTCCACCAGGCACAAAAACGTAACGGCGGCCGCGCATAGATGGCCCTGTCCAGAGGTGTCATCGGGTCGATTGGGATTGGCGACGCCGGCGCAATCGGGAATCTCAGCGCCTGCCAAGTGATGATCAAGGACGACCACATCGGCACGGGCGGCCGCTGCGATCGGCCCGTGGCTCAACGTGCCGCAATCGACGCAGATGATCAGATCATGGGCATCGGCCAGCGCCGACATGGCTGCATCATTGGGCCCATATCCTTCCTCGAGCCGGTCTGGCACGTAGAGTGTGACGCTCCGTCCATGGTCGCGAAACCACGCAATTAATAGAGCCGCCGAAGCGGCGCCATCGACGTCGTAATCGGCAAAGATGGCGATACGTTCGTCCCGGTCGAGGCCGGCAAGCACTCGCGCCGCCACGCGGTCCATGTCGATCAGGGACAAAGGGTCCGGCAACAGATCGCGTAGTTTCGGATCCAAAAACGCAGGCACTGCTTGGGCGGAGACACCCATCCGGGCCAGTATCTGCGCCAAAGGTGGATCAAGGCCGGTTTGTTGGACCAAAGCGGCGGCTTGGCGCTTCATCGCAGGGTCGGGTCCGTACCATGCGCGTCCTGTCAAGGAGGCTTCCACACCCAAAAACGCGGTCATGTCAGGATTTCGGCTGTCGCGCGGGCTGTAGCGAATTCACCGTGCAGGTGGCTGATCGCACTTTGGTGGATCGCCTCCGGCGACATCGGCGCGGCCGTCATCCAGCTCGTATCGGCATTGGCCGCAAACGCAGCGCAGGCGTCGTGGGCCAAGCTCACGCGAAAGCCCAGATTGGCCGCCATGCGGGTTGTGGTTGAGACGCAATGCGGCGTCGTTAGCCCGCAGATGACCAGCGCATCCAGGTCTCGGCTGCGCAAATGCGCCTCTAGCCCCGTGCCAATAAAGGCGGCGTTAACGGATTTTTCGAAAATCGGTTCGCCGGGTTCCGGCGCGACTTCGGGTTTGAATGCAATGCCGTCTCCGCTGAGCGGGCTGCCGGGCGTGACGGAGATGTGGCGGATGTGGATGACCGCGCGCTGCGCCGCACGCCAGCCCGCCAGCAATGCCGCGGCACAGGCCTCGGCGCCGGGATTGTTGCGCTCGCCCCAAACCGGATCGTCGAACCCGGTTTGGATGTCGATCAAGATCAGGGCTGGATCAACTGGCATGGCCGGGGGAATGGACCGCCGGGTTGCGGTAGGACATGCGCCGGACCGAGCCGGTCTTGGATCGCATCAGGATCGTCTCAGTCGTCAGAAAGCCGGGCTCGCGTTTGATGCCGGGCAGGATAGAGCCGTCGGTGACGCCTGTTGCGGCGAAAATCACATCTGCGGTGACCATGTCGTCGCGGGTGTAGACACGTTCCAGGTTTTTGATCCCAGCCTTGTCGGCGCGGTCCTTTTCGTCGTTATTGCGGAACAAGAGCTTTCCGAACATCTGCCCGCCCATGCATTTCAGCGCCGCGGCGGCAAGCACGCCTTCAGGCGCCCCGCCAGAGCCCATATACATGTCGATCCCGGTCTTGTCAGATTCTGCGCAATGGATCACACCGGCGACATCACCATCGGTGATTAGGCGAATGGCACATTCGGTCGTGCGGAGCTCAGCAATCATGTCTTCGTGCCTGGGGCGGTCGAGAACGCAGACCGTAATATCGGCGGTGGAGCAGCCCTTGGCCGCGGCGAGAGCCGAAACCCGTGCCGAAGGCGACATGTCCAGGGTCACGACGCCGGCGCGGAACCCCGGCCCGATGGCGAGTTTGTCCATATAGACATCCGGTGCGTGTAGCATCGATCCGCGCGGGCCCATGGCAATGACTGTCAGCGCGTTGGGCATGTCTTTGGCCGTCAGCGTCGTGCCCTCCAATGGATCGAGCGCGATATCGACCTCGGGGCCTGTTCCCGCACCAACCTCTTCGCCGATATATAGCATCGGGGCTTCGTCCCGTTCCCCCTCACCGATTACGACCACGCCTTTGATGTCGAGCTTGTTGAGCTGTTCACGCATCGCGTTGACGGCAGCTTGGTCTGCGGCTTTCTCGTCGCCGCGTCCGACAAGACGTGCCGATGCCAACGCTGCGGCTTCGGAGACACGGGCAAGGCCCAGGGAAAGCATACGGTCGTTAAAGTCGTTCGCGGCCATGGGGTCCTCTGGCAAATCTGATGTCGCCCTTGGGTAGCGAGCCGACATGACAGGCGCAAGGCATTAGCAGGGCGGGCAAGACTGCCGGGCGCTTTGCTGGCCTCAAACCTCTTCGATGCGCAGCGCCACAGGCGCGCCCGTGACAACGCTTGTCCCTGGCAATGCGGCCAGGGCTGCGTCAAGGTTTGGCCGCGCGGTTTTGTGGGTCACGATCAAGACCGGTGCCTGGCCCCCTGGATGGTCGTATTGGCGCATCCGGTCAATCGAGATGCCATTGTCACCCAAGACTGTGGCGACTTTGGCCAATGCGCCGGGTTTGTCGGTCAGCTCCATCCGTAGGTAATAGGCTCCGGATGCGCCCGAAGATGCGGGCGTCGCCCGGGACAGCTGGTCCGCGGGTTGCCCGAAAACCGCGCCAATGCTGCCACGCGCGATATCGCACAGATCCGCAACAACGGCGCTTGCGGTTGGGCCTTCGCCAGCGCCGGCGCCGCGCAGGACGATCTGGCCCACCGCATCGCCCTCTAATACGACCATATTGGTCCCGCCCTCAAGCTGGCCCAATGGGGATTTGCTGGGCACGAGACATGGTGTCATGCGTTGTTCCAAACCGCGCCCAGTCATTTGCGCCACGCCCAAGAGCTTGATTTTGTATCCCAAATCCCCGGCGCGGCGGATGTCTTCGATGGTGATCGCGCCGATCCCTTCCAGCGCGATAGACGGAAAATCCACCTGTGTCCCGAATGCAATCGCGGCCAGCAGCGCCAATTTATGCGCAGCGTCAATGCCGCCGACATCAAGCTCTGGATCGGCTTCGACATAGCCCAAGCCGTCCGCCTCCGCGAAAGCCTCGGCGTAGGTCAGCCCGGCATTATCCATCCGTGTCAGGATGTAATTGCAGGTGCCGTTCATGACCCCCATGACCCGCCCGATGCCGTTGCCAGCGAGGCCTTCGGTCAGCGCCTTAATCACAGGAATACCGCCTGCCACAGCGGCCTCATAGCGCAGTGCAACGCCTGCCGTCTCGGCGGCGCGGGCGAGCGTTTGCCCGTGGGTGGCCAGCATCGCCTTGTTGCCGGTGACCACATGTTTGCCGGCGGCAATCGCGGCCTGTGTGGCGGCTTTGGCCGGTCCATCCTCGCCGCCGATCAACTCAACAAGGACATCGACGTCGTCTCGATTGGCCAGGGCGACCGCGTCCGCCTCCCAAGCATATTGCTCGACGCGAATGCCGCGATCCTTGTCTTTGGTTCTGGCAGATACCGCGCTGATCTTGATCGGTCGACCCGTGCGGGCGGCCAAAAGCGCGGCTTGGCCTTCGACAATCTTCACAACGCCCACACCCACCGTGCCAAGCCCGGCAATCCCAAGGCGTAATGGGGTGGTCATGTCCGATCTCCTGCTTGCAGTACCGGGCGCGGTGGTAACGCCTTGACCGTCCAGGCGCAATGTCAGCCGTTGCCAACCGTCAGCGCGCGCAGCTCTGCTGCTCGGCGCCGCAGATCTGCTGCACGCGCTTCAAGCGTGCGCCCCACCTGGCCAGGCTCTTCCGGAAGCAGCGCCTCAATATCCGCGAACAATGGTTGCAGCGGGACAAGCACAGGCAAATCCGCATTGCGCGCGCGATCAGAAATCCGGGCTTCCAATTGCGGTGGCGGCGCATCGCAACCCGCCAAGGCAAGAATTAGGGTAAAAACCATTGCACGCATATCTCTTGGCTAGCCGATGCGTTGCAATCGGTCCAGCACTGCTGGCTTGAATTGAACGTATGTTCAGATACTTTGGCGCAAATGGCACGCAAGACCGGCTCTCACGCCGAAACCACTGGCCCAAAAGTGCGCGATGCTGCGCTAAAGCTCTTTGCGCAACACGGGTTTGCGGCTGTTTCGATGCGCCAAATCGCGGCAGAAGTCGGGATGCAAGCGGGTGCGCTTTACCTTTACACACCGGACAAACAAACGCTTCTCTTTGATCTGATGCGGGCGCATCTTGAAGAACTGCTGGTCGCTTGGGCGCCGGGCGACGGGTCGGCACTGGCCGAACTGGAGCGCTTTACGCGCCACCATATCGACTACCATCTTGATCGGATCGACCGGGTCTTTATCGCCTATATGGAGTTGCGATCGTTATCGTTGGACAATTTCGCGGCCATCGAGGCGCTGCGGCGCCGCTATGAGGATCGATTAGAATCCATTCTACGCCGCGGGGTCGATGAAGCTGTATTCTCCGTGCCCGACACGAAACTGGCCACAATGGCGGTAATCGCAATGCTCAATGGTGTAACCACCTGGTTTCGGGAGGGAAAACGGCTCGACCGTGACGCGGTGGCCGACATTTACTGGGATATGGTGCGCCGCGCGGTGGCGGCTTAGGCCGGTTGTCCGCCTACCATTTACGGCCAGAAGGCAATCGCCCCGCCTATTCGGCAGGGCTCAGCGCCTGCTTTTGTGCGCGTCGGGGGTAGGGGACCAGGCGTTCCTGCTCCTCATCCCAAAGCTTCAGCGTGAACGACCGCAAGGCTTCCGGCCAACCGATGGTCTGCACCTCATAGACCTCGCGCAGCGCACGGTGACATTTGCGCAAACGGTAGCTTGGGATATTCGCGTTGAAATGGTGAACGTCGTGGTAGGCGATATTGGCGGTCCCGAGGTCCCACCACCAGCCCAGATCAAGCGCGGATGATCCTTGCAATGCGGCCCGTGCGGGATTGAGGTCTGGCTTTCGATCCCACCAAGTGTCTTCGAAATTGTGTTGCAGATAAACCAGGAACACGCCGATGCAGGCCGCCACCAAAACGGTGCCGGCATAGATGATCAAGCCGGGCGTGCCAGCCAATAGCCAAATCAAGCCGACCCAGATCGCGAGCCCCAAATTGTGCAGAACAACGCCCCACGGATCAACTTTTGCAGCGTTTTCCGGCCACCGATAGGCGAAAACATAGGTAAAGATGCCACCGATTGGGATCATGAGCGCCGGGTTGCGGTAAAGCCGGTACCAGAGACGCTTTGACCAGCTTGCGTCCTGCCATTCCCGGACAGTCATCGTAAAGATCTCTGTCGTGTGGCGTTCGTCGAGATTGCCAAGATGGCTATGATGTTCGTTGTGGTTGTGACGCATCACCGGAAACGGCGTGAGCGTAAAGACGGACAGCACATGGCCGGCTATGTCATTGCGCCGTTTTGTCGAAAACAGTGATGCATGCCCGGTATCGTGCTGGAGCACGTAAAGCCGTACGCCCGCGAAGGCGTTGATCACGATCAGCGGCACGACCAGCCAAGCGATCGGCCACGCCACCACAGCCAAAATCAGCGTCGCGAAATAAACGACGAACGAGCCGAAATAGCTGATCGCAGCAAGGCTGTCGTCCTTCTTACTCCAATTCCGAGTGAATTTGCGGATTTCGCGCTCTGCTTGGCGCCGATACTCCTCGGAGTATTTTGACGATGCGGTCACGAACATTGGTCTTCTTCCTAGCCTGTCGGGCAATTATTTTCCTAAGAGCTATGTGCGATAAAACATTCGCCAAGCCCCCTAGGGACAAATTTTGCCATTGCATGTTTTTCTGTTCAAGGCCGGGGCGTCAAGCTGCGGCGAACAGGCGAAGGCGGGCAATAATCCGCCGCCACAAAACGGTATGTCGGCGGCGGACTGCGTTTCGGCCCGCGCGCCTATTTGTTCAGTGCGTTAAAGATCAGGATAGACGGGAAACCGCCCGCAAAGCTCCAGAACCTCGGCGCGCACTTTTTCTTCCACGGCGGCATTACCTGCCTCTCCGTTTGCAGCAAGGCCTTCGGTGACCTCTACGATCCAAGACCCAATCTGCGTGAACTCCGGCACCCCGAAGCCGCGCGTTGTGCCCGCCGGGGAGCCCAAGCGAATACCCGATGTGATCGTCGGCTTTTCGGTATCAAAAGGAATGCCGTTTTTGTTGCAAGTGATGTGCGCGCGCCCAAGCGCGGTTTCGAGCGCTTTGCCGGTGACGCCTTTGGGGCGCAAATCGACCAGCAGAACATGCGTGTCCGTCCCGCCGGTCACGAGGTCGAGACCGCCTGCCATGAGGGCTTCGCCCATTGCTTGTGCATTTGCAATGACTTGGGCTTGGTAGTCTTTGAATTCCGGGCGCAGCGCCTCGCCAAAAGCAACGGCCTTTGCTGCGATCACATGCATCAGCGGCCCACCTTGGATCCCTGGGAAAATGGCCGAGTTGAATTTTTTGGCCAGTGCCTCGTCATCGGTCAGGATCATGCCGCCGCGCGGCCCGCGCAGTGTTTTATGTGTGGTCGTGGTTGCAGCATGGGCGTGTGGGAATGGTGAGGGATAATGCCCGGCCGCCACGAGACCCGCAAAATGCGCCATATCGACGAGCACGTAGGCGCCGACACGATCAGCGATGGCGCGGATGCGGGCGAAATCGATGATCCGTGGGATGGCACTGCCGCCGGCGATGATCAGTTTGGGGCGATGTTCGTCTGCCAAATCCGAAATTTGATCGTAATCAACCTCAAGATCGTCGCGGCGAACTCCGTATTGGATTGCGTTGAACCACTTGCCAGACTGGTTCGGGCGCGCGCCGTGGGTGAGGTGGCCACCGGCATCAAGGCTCATCCCAAGGATCGTATCGCCCGGCTGCAACAACGCCTGGAACACGCCCTGGTTTGCCTGGCTGCCCGAATTCGGCTGCACGTTGGCAAAGCCGCAACCAAAAAGCTGCTTGGCGCGCTCAATCGCGATCGTCTCGGCGATATCGACATATTGGCATCCGCCATAGTAGCGCCGGCCCGGATACCCTTCGGCATATTTGTTCGTCATCACCGAGCCCTGTGCCTCCAGCACTGCACGTGAGACGATGTTTTCCGATGCGATCAGCTCGATCTCATCGCGCTGCCGACCAAGCTCGCCGCCGATTGCGGTGAAAATCTCGGCGTCACGGCTCTGCAACGTTTCGCCAAAGAACCCAACGTCACGATGGGGCGCATTCATGGACCTTGCTCCTCTGAAGGTGACCGCATGAAGGCCGTTTAAGGGAGAACGGGCCATGTGAAAAGTGGCGAATGCGCACAAGGCCCCGTTTGTGACAGGCAGGGATTGTGTTTTGTCCGGCCGCTTGAGAGAAATTCGAATGAAACGAGGGCCGAAGGGATGTCAGACCAGCTAAAGATCGCGTTTTTGGCCTCCGATGCGGATGTCGCGCAGGACGCGTCGGTCGCATTGGCCCGGCGCTACGGCAATGTCAGCCCAGACGCCGCCGATGTGATCGTGGCATTGGGCGGGGACGGCTTCATGCTGCAAACGCTCCATCGGACCGAGAAACTACCGGCTCCCGTTTACGGCATGAACCGCGGCACCGTCGGCTTTTTGATGAACGAATATCACGTAGACGGGTTGCTTGAACGCTTGGCGGCGGCGGACGAAGAGGTGATCAATCCGCTTCGGATGCGGGCAAAAGCGCGGGACGGGACGGTGCATGAGGCGCTGGCCATCAATGAGGTCAGCCTCTTGCGGCATGGTGCCCAAGCTGCCCGATTGCGCATTTGGGTCGACGAACGGCTGCGCATGGAGGAGCTCATTTGCGACGGAGTGATGGTCTCCACGCCGGCTGGGTCGACCGCCTATAATTACTCTGCGCATGGGCCGATTTTGCCGATCGGCGCCGATGTTCTGGCCGTCACCGCAGTGGCGGCGTTCCGTCCACGGCGCTGGCGCGGCGCGCTGTTGCCAAAAAAGGCCGAGGTGCGGTTTGAGGTTATGAACCCGCCCAAACGTCCGGTTATGGCTGTCGCCGATAGCTCGGCGGTTGAGGATGTCATCGAAGTTCAGGTTCAATCGGAACCTGCGGTGGCGCATCGTATTTTGTTCGATGCAGGCCACGGGCTCGAAGAGCGGCTGTTGCGCGAACAATTCGTGTAATCCACCTTGCGCCGCGCGCCCGTGCATCGCGCGTCGAAATTTCCGTCGAAGCTCTACTGTGACTTGCGCCAAGCCTGCCTGCTGCCTATGCCATCGGGACGGATGGAGGAGACCGCGCCATGAGCAGCGATAAAAATACGAGTTTGCGCGACGCGGCGCTGTCATATCACCAAAATCCAAAGCCCGGAAAACTCGAGGTCCGCGCCACCAAACCCCTGGCAAACGGCCGGGATCTGGCATTGGCCTATTCGCCGGGTGTCGCGGAGGCGTGCCTGGAGATCAAGGCCGACGCAACGGTTGCCGCCAGCTATACCGCGCGGGGAAATTTGGTAGCTGTGGTGTCGAACGGAACGGCTGTTTTGGGCCTTGGAAACATTGGCGGTTTGGCGTCGAAACCGGTGATGGAAGGCAAGGCCGTCCTGTTCAAGAAATTCGCCAATATCGATTGCTTTGACATTGAACTCAACGAGCCAGACCCCGAACGCGTGGCCGAGATCGTCTGCGCGTTGGAGCCCACATTCGGCGCGATCAACCTCGAAGACATCAAGGCGCCCGATTGCTTTATCGTCGAACAAATCTGCCGGGAGCGCATGAATATTCCGGTGTTCCATGACGACCAACATGGCACGGCGATTGTGGTGGGTGCCGCTGCCACCAATGCCTGCCGCGTGGCCGGCAAAAGCTTCGAAGAGATCAAGATCGTCTCCACCGGTGGGGGCGCGGCGGGGATTGCCTGTCTGAACATGCTGCTGACGCTTGGTGTAAAGCGGGAAAACGTTTGGCTCGTCGATCTTGAAGGTCTGGTGCATGAGGGCCGCAAGACGGACATGACGCCGCAAAAGGCGGCCTTCGCCCAGCCCGGCGAGGCGCAAAGTTTGGACGATGTGATCGCAGGGGCCGATCTGTTTTTGGGTCTGTCCGGACCGAACGTTCTAACGCCTGAAATGGTCGCCAAAATGGCCGACCGCCCGATCATTTTCGCACTGGCGAACCCGACCCCCGAGATCATGCCAGATGCCGCGCGCGCGATTGCACCGGACGCAATCATCGCAACCGGACGTTCGGATTTTCCCAACCAAGTCAACAACGTGCTCTGCTTTCCGTTCATCTTTCGCGGTGCGTTGGACGTTGGCGCCACCGATATCAACGATGCCATGAAGGTCGCCTGTGTCGAAGGCATCGCCGCCTTGGCGCGGGCAACGACCTCCGCCGAAGCGGCCGCCGCCTATAAAGGTGAACGGTTGCGTTTTGGCGCAGATTATCTGATCCCAAAGCCATTTGACCCAAGGCTCATCGGTGTTGTTGCCTCAGCGGTTGCCGGTGCGGCAATGAAAAGCGGCGTCGCCAGCCGCCCGTTGCCCGATATCGCCGCCTACAAAGAAAGCCTCGATCATTCGGTTTTTCGATCTGCGCTGATCATGCGGCCCGTGTTTGAGGCCGCTGCGACGACGGCGCGCCGCATCGTCTTTGCCGAAGGTGAGGATGAGCGGGTGATCCGAGCGGCCCATGCCATTCGCGAAGAGATGACGGATATGCCCATCCTCATCGGCCGGCCCGACGTGATTGCGCAACGTGCCGAACGCGCCGGCCTCAAACCGGACGCCATACGCGGTTTTGAATTGGTCAATCCGGAACAAGACGACCGCTACCGGGAATATTGGGAAACCTACCACGTTCTGATGGCGCGCCGCGGTGTCACACCCGATCTTGCGCGCGCGATCATGCGCACGAATACAACCGCAATCGCGGCGGTCATGGTTCACCGCGAAGAGGCCGACAGTTTGGTCTGCGGCGCGTTCGGTCAATATCTGTGGCACTTAAAGTATGTGCAGGAAGTCCTTGGCAGTGATGTCTTGCACCCGGTCGCGGCCCTCAGTCTGCTGATTTTGGAGGATGGGCCGCTTTTTGTGTCCGATACGCAGATCCATCAGGACCCGAGCCCGAAGGAAGTCGTCGAAACGGTGATCGCCGCTGCCCGGCACGTTCGGCGATTTGGTGTTGAGCCAAAGATTGCTCTGTGTTCGGCAAGCCAATTCGGCAATCTCGACAGCGCGTCGGGCAAAAAAATGCGCGAAGTGGTCGCGCAGCTCGACGCGATGGACGTCGATTTTGCCTATGAGGGTGAGATGCAATTGGACACCGCGCTCGATCCGGTTCTGCGCGACCGGATCTTTCCGCATGCGCGGATCGAAGGTGCGGCCAATACGTTGGTATTTGCCAATATCGACGCCGCTGGCGCCGTCCGCAACATATTGAAACAAAAGGCCCAAGCCTTGGAGGTCGGGCCTATTTTGATGGGCATGGGAAACCGCGCTCATATCGTCACGCCCGCGATCACCGCACGCGGGCTTCTCAACATCTCGGCCTTGGCGGGAACGGCTGTGTCGCATTACGGTTGAACGGGACCACGGCGGGCTGGCCACAGCGACGTCTCCGGATTGGTGCGACCGCCCAGGGATGCGCGGCAGGTCCCTGGACCGATTGGCCAACGCGCGCATGATTTGCGCCGCTCCACGCCAATCGGGTATGCCATTGGCAAAGCGGCAGGAACGGAAGGGTAATCGATGGCGTATAACGATGTGTACAAGGCCGCAGCGCAAGATCCCGAAGCATTTTGGATGGCCGCCGCAGACGCGATTGATTGGACCATCCCGCCGTCAAAGGCGCTTTTTGAGGCGAATGCCCCGCTTTATGAGTGGTTCGCCGATGGCACGCTGAACACATGCTGGAACGCCGTCGACCGCCATGTCGAGGCCGGCCATGGGGATCGCCTGGCGATCATTTACGACAGTCCCGTCACGGGCGTTGTTCGGAAGATCACCTACCTGGATTTACAGACGCGTGTTGCGGCTTTGGCCGGTGCGCTGGCGGCGAAAGGGGTCGGTGTCGGCGATCGGGTGATCATCTATATGCCGATGGTGCCAGAGGCTTTGGAGGCGATGCTCGCTTGTGCGCGGATCGGCGCAATTCACTCTGTCGTTTTTGGCGGCTTCGCGGCCAACGAACTTGCCACCCGGATCGATGACGCAACGCCAAAGGCCATCATCGCCGCGAGTGCGGGGATCGAGCCGGGGCGGATTGTTGATTATAAACCTCTGCTGGATGGCGCGATTGAACTGGCGCAACACAAGCCGGAATTTTGCGTTATTTTTCAGCGTGATGAAAAGGTCGCAGCGTTGGTTCCAGATCGTGACCTCGACTGGCATGCGTTTCAGTTCGGGGCGGAGCCCGCGCCCTGTGTACCGGTTCCAGGTACGCATCCGGTCTATATCCTTTATACGTCCGGGACGACCGGCCAACCAAAAGGCGTCGTGCGTCCAACTGGCGGCCATCTGGTGGCGCTGAATTGGACGATGCGCAACCTTTATGACATGAATCCAGGGGAGGTTTATTGGGCGGCCTCCGATGTCGGATGGGTCGTGGGCCATTCCTATATCGCTTATGCGCCGCTCACGTTTGGCTGCACCACACTTGTGTTCGAAGGCAAGCCGGTTGGCACGCCTGATGCGGGCACGTTCTGGCGCGTGATCCAGGACCACCAGGTCAAATGCTTGTTCACCGCGCCGACCGCGTTTCGTGCAATTAAACGGGAGGACCCGGCAGGCCAGTTGATCCAGAATTACGATATCTCAAGCCTAGAAAGCCTCTTTTTGGCCGGCGAGCGGGCAGATCCCGACACAATTGCCTGGGCTGAGGATCAGCTTGGCGTGCCGGTTATCGACCATTGGTGGCAGACGGAAACGGGCTGGTGCATTGCTGGCAACCCAATCGGGATTGAGCGGTTGCCGATCAAGCTCGGAAGTCCCGCAGTGCCCATGCCGGGCTATGATGTGCAAATTCTAGACGAGGCGGGTCATCCTTTGCCCGCCGGAGAATTGGGTGCCATTGCGATCAAGCTGCCCTTGCCGCCCGGCACGCTGCCGACGCTGTGGAATGCTGAGGCGCGATTTCGCAAAAGCTACCTTGACCATTTCCCGGGCCATTATGAAACCGGCGATGCCGGATACATCGACGAAGATGGCTATCTCTACATTATGGCGCGCACCGATGACGTGATCAATGTCGCGGGTCATCGGTTATCCACAGGGGCAATGGAAGAAGTGTTGGCCAGCCATCCAGATGTTGCAGAATGTGCGGTAATTGGGGCAAATGATACCTTAAAAGGGCAACTTCCTGTTGGATTTTTATGCCTCAACGCGGGGGCCGAAAAGGCACATGATGCTGTTGTGGCAGAATGTGTGGCGCTGGTCCGTGAAAAAATTGGCCCCGTTGCGGCGTTTAAATCTGCGGTCGTCGTCGACCGGCTACCCAAGACGCGGTCCGGCAAGATCCTGCGCGGCACTATGGTCAAGATCGCCGATGGGACAGACTTTAAACTGCCCGCGACGATCGATGACCCGGCGATTTTGGACGAGATCGGCGCGGCCTTGCAATCCATTGGTTATCCCGGCAGCTGATCGGAATGCTTGTGCTTCGCCATTCCAGGCCGCACAGTGGCGCCCAGCCTAACGGGAGAAGCCCATGTCGCTCATTGATGACGCCGCAAAGGTGCGTCTGAACGCGTATGCGCCTTATTCAGGTTTTAAGGTCGGGGCGGCCATTAGATCGGCGGATGGTCGGGTTTTCGTGGGCTGCAATGTCGAAAATGCGGCCTATCCCGAAGGCACCTGTGCGGAGGCCGGTGCGATTGCCGCGATGATCGCGGCGGGCAGCACGCAGATTGCGGAAATGGCCGTGATCGCGGATTGCCCTGTGCCTGTTCCGCCATGCGGGGGCTGCCGGCAGAAGATCGCGGAATTCGCCGACATCGCGGCCGTGATAACACTGGCCACGACCGACGGCGCTGAAATACAGACAACCCCATCTGACCTTTTGCCAGGCGCTTTCGTCGCATCGGATATGGAGCGGGCCTAAAGACGATGAACGCCAGCGCCATTTTGGCCCGGCTCCGCGCCGGGGAAGCGCCAACCGAGGCTGAGTTGTTTTGGTTCGTCAATGGGTTAGCGGATGGTTCAATCAGCGACACGCAAGCCGGGGCGTTTGCTATGGCAGTCTGCGTACACGGCTTGTCGCGCCCGGGCCTGGTGCATCTTACACATGCCATGCGCGCCTCCGGCCTGATTTTGGATTGGGACTTGGACGGGCCTGTAATCGACAAACATTCCACCGGCGGGGTTGGCGATTGTACCTCTTTGATCCTGGTGCCCGCATTGGCGGCATGCGGCGCGTATGTGCCCATGATCTCCGGCCGCGGTCTGGGCCATAGTGGCGGCACGCTCGATAAACTCGAAGCGATCCCGGGGTTTCGCACCGAGATGTCGGTCGATGATCTGCAAGATCAAGTCGCCGATATCGGATGCGTGATCACAGGAGCAACCGATGATATCGCGCCGGCCGATCGCCGCTTATACGCTGTGCGAGATGTGACAGGCACAGTACCGTCGCTCGACCTGATCACCGCGTCGATCCTGTCAAAAAAGCTGGCCGCCGGGATCGAAGCGCTTGTCTTAGATGTGAAATTCGGGTCAGGCGCCTTCATGGCCGATCAGGCCGAGGCGACGCAGCTGGCGCGCGCGCTTGTGGAAACGGCGCAAGGGGCAGGGTGCATGACGTCGGCGTTGCTGACGGATATGAACCAGCCCCTAGCGCCGGCAGCCGGCAATGCACTTGAGGTGATTGCTGTGATGGATGCCTTGACTGAGGGGACGAAGAACAGCCCGTTGCTGCGCTTGGTTGCAGCCTTGGGGGGCGAGTTGCTGGCCTTGGGCGGTCTTGCCGCCGATGCTGCTGATGGCGCGAGCCGCGTTGAGGCTGTGATCGAAAGAGGCGAGGCCGCAGAGCGGTTCGGCGAAATGGTCGCCGCCCAAGGCGGCCCGACGGACTTTACCGATCGGTGGCGCGATCGTCTTCCCGCAGCCCGCGCAATGGTTGATATTTTTGCAGAAGATCAAGGGTTTGTGTCTGGTATCGACACAGAAGCACTCGGCAGGGCGGTCGTGAAATTAGGCGGTGGTCGACGCGTGGAAAGCGACCGAATTGATCCAACAGTGGGATTGACTGAGATTGTGCGCATCGGTGCAAGGGTCGATGCAGATCGTCCCCTGTTGCAGGTCCATGCGCGCGATCAAGAGGCGGCCGATGCGGTCGCGCCCGAATTGCGTGCCGCTTTTTCGCTCAGCCAAATGCGGCCCGAGGCCCCGCCGTTGATCGTAGACCGGATCGGTTAAATGGCGCGCGCATTTTTGGTTGTTTTGGACAGTGTGGGGGCCGGTGGCGCACCAGATGCGCATCGGTTCTTTAACGGGGACATGCCCGATACGGGCGCAAATACGCTTGGCGCAATCGCTCAGGCCTGTGCGGCCGGGCAGGCAGAGAAGGGCCGATCGGGAGCGCTTCGCATGCCGCATCTCGACCGCCTTGGTCTTGGCGCGGCCGTGCGCATCGCATCCGGCATGACCATGCCAGGATTTAACGCGCGGCCAAGTGGGGCATGGGGCGCGGCAGAGGAAGTCTCCGCCGGGAAGGATACGCCTTCGGGCCATTGGGAATTGGCAGGCCTGCCCGTTCCTTTCGACTGGACGTATTTTCCCAAAACTGAGCCGACCTTTCCCGCGGAACTGACATCTCAACTCTGCCGTTTGGCTGAAACGGACGGGATTTTGGGCAATCGTCACGCCTCCGGCACCGCAATCCTGGAGGAAGAAGGCCAGGCGCATCTAAAGACCGGCTGGCCCATCTGCTATACCTCGGCCGATAGCGTGGTGCAGATTGCCGCCCACGAAGAGACGTTTGGCCTGTCACGCCTTTTGACGCTGTGCGAAGCGGTGGCGCCCTATGTTCATAATATGCGGGTGGGTCGCGTGATCGCACGCCCCTTCATCGGCAGCCAAGGCGCTTTTGAGCGCACCGCCAACCGCCGGGACTTTGCGCTCGAGCCGCCGGGCCCGACCTTATGCGATTGGGTGTTCAATTCCGGTCAAGCTGTTTATTCCATTGGAAAAATCAGCGACATTTTTGCTGGAAGAAGCATTTCAGAAAGCGCAAAGGGCCCCGACCGTGAGTTGATCGAGGCTTTGGTGGCGCAGGTCCACAATGCGGCGGATGGCAGTCTGACATTTGCAAATTTCGTGGAATTCGACAGCCTATACGGCCATCGTCGCGATGTATCGGGCTATGCCCGCGCTTTGGAGTGGTTCGACAGTCACGTGCCACGGCTTTTGGGCGGACTCCGCCCTGACGATCTAATGATCTTCACCGCCGATCACGGTAATGATCCAACCTGGCACGGCACCGATCACACCAGAGAGCGTGTGCCGGTCCTGTGCGCCGGCAGTGATGCCGGAGAGATCGGGGTGGTCGGGTTCGTTGACGTGGCTGCCACGATTGCTGCACATCTCTGCGTGCCATCCATTGGGCCAGGGAGATGTTTTTTGTGATCACAATGCCAAAGGTGGAATTGCATCTGCACCTTGAAGGCGCCGCGCCGCCATCGTTTATCCGCGGATTAGCGGCAGAAAAGGGCCGTTCTCTGGATGGGGTCTTTGATGAAAGTGGTGCGTATCGATATTCGGGTTTTGAAGACTTTCTGAAAGTCTACGAAGAAGCGACAAGTGTATTGGAGACCCCACAGGATTTCGCCCGCCTTGTCGATGCAGTTCTGGAGGAAAGTGCCGCCCACGGCGTGGTTTACACCGAAACCTTCTTGAGCCCCGATTTCTGCGGGGGCGGCGATTTGGGTGCCTGGCGCGAATATCTTGCCGCAATCGAGGAGGCCGCCGACCGTGCCGAAGCCCGCGATGGGATCGTTATGCGCGGTGTGATCACAGCGATCCGGCATTTTGGCCCATCACGCGCGAAAGCGCCTGCGATATGTGCTGCGGAAACCTTTGGGCGGTTCGTCAGGGGTTTTGGCATTGCAGGAGACGAGTTGCGATATGCGCCGCAAGACTTCCTATGGGCGTTTGACTGCGCGCGCGAGGCCGGATTGGCACTGACCGCCCATGCCGGTGAATGGGGTGGCGCGAAGTCCGTTCGCGATGCCATCGACGCATTTTCGCCGGCGCGGATCGGGCATGGTGTGCAGGCCATCGACGATCTGGAATTGGTTGATACTCTGGCTGAACGTGGGATCGTTTTGGAATGTTGCCCAGGGTCGAATGTGTATTTAGGCGTCTATCCGAACCTCGCTGCACATCCCATTGAAAAGCTTAGAGAACGGGGCGTAGCTGTTACGTTATCCACAGATGATCCACCGTTTTTCCACACCACACTGTCACAGGAATACGAAAATCTGGCGGATACATTTGGCTGGGATGAGGCCGATTTCGCCGCGTTGAACCAAGTGGCACTCGATGCGGCATTTTGCGACGAAGACACGCGGGCCGACGTGGCCAAGAAACTGGAGAGCTAGATGCCCGATCATCTGACAATCGTCACCCATCCGTTGGTGCAGCACAAATTGACCTTGATGCGCCAGAAAGACACGCCCACGGTCGTGTTTCGTCAGCTTTTGCGTGAGATTAGCCACTTGCTGGCCTATGAGGTGACCCGCGATCTCGCGCTGACAAGTGTTGCGATCGAAACGCCGCTGACCGAGATGGAGGCGCCGAAACTTGCCGGCAAAAAGCTGGCCTTGGTGTCAATCCTGCGGGCCGGGAACGGGCTTTTGGATGGGATACTTGACCTCATTCCATCCGCGCGCGTGGGCTTTGTTGGGCTTTACCGGGATGAAGAGACGCTCAAACCGGTTCAGTATTACTTCAAGGCGCCGCCAGAGCTGGAAGATCGGCTGGTGATCGCGGTCGATCCAATGCTGGCCACCGGAAACTCGTCTGCGGCTGCAATCGACTTGCTGAAACAGGCCGGCGCGTCAAACGTTATCTTTTTGTGCTTGCTGGCAGCGCCCGAAGGTGTTCAGCGCATGGCCGATGCACATCCCGATGTGCCCATTGTCACGGCCGCCTTGGATTCCCATCTCAACGAGAAGGGATATATCGTGCCGGGGCTGGGCGATGCGGGCGACAGGATGTTTGGCACCAAATAAGCGCCTTGGCCGGCCTGGTCCAGAAATTCACGCGCGGTAAAACCCGGTTCGAAACCGTCCGATATGTCGCGTTGTTAAAGGCTCAGGCGCCGCAAATGCCTTGCAGTGCGATCCAGCTTTGATCGCTAAGTGCTGTGACCGGTTCGGCCCCGCGCATCGGGTCGGCTTCAATCAAAGGCAATGTCGTTTCCCCTGATATATCAAGTGCATAGGCGTAGGGCTCGGAGGAGATTTGTGCCGCATCGAACGACGCAAGAAGCGCTGTCGTCTCCGCCATAGTCGCACGGTTGGTTAGCAGCTGCATGGCATGGTCGTGAAGCACGGTCTGCGGAAGGTCCCCGGTCGTCAAAAGCCGTATCGTGGCGACGAGTCCGCCCTGTTCCAGCATCCGGATCACCGGGTCCTGGGCCTGCCGATGCAGGTTCTCCGCCATCAAAAACCCGGCGACAACTTCGGGCGCCTCATAATCCTCGACGAGGCCGCGATCGATCACCAATGTGTCGCCGGGCACATGCAACGTGCCCGCAATCACTCGGGGCAGAACGACAATCCTGGGTGGCTGCGTGCCGAATAAGCGCGCGCTCAGCCGGCCCAAAGCCTGTGCGCCGTTTTCTTCGACGCAGGCGCGCCCGGTCAGCGCCGTCATTTGGGTCAAAAGCTCCTGGCCGAGTTCGATGCGCTTTGCTTCCGGCAAGAGAGATGCGGTTTGGCGCATCAACGCACCCGGCAGCCAGAAAACCGCTAACGCAAGCACGCCCGCGATCGCGATCGCGACAAGGCCAAAGCGCAAACGGCCCGGATGTGGACGCGCATGTTCGATCGCGCCGCGCACCGTTTCAATCGCTGCAATCATCTGCGGCTCTGCGATTTCCAACGTCTCAGGCGATCCTGATCCCGGCGCATAAAGCGCCGGATTTTGTCCGGGATTTAGGCGTTCGATCGCCGGTAGCGACCAATGCGACAGCGGCGTATCTGGTAAGGCTGTGATAACCAGCGTTGCATCGCCGAGCGCAACCAGCACCTCACGCCGCTGTGTTTCCTTGCTGTCGCGCCAAAGCGCCGTGGATTCTAACCGCTGATATTGCGCGAGCGCGGTCATAGCGCCCCCTGTACCGCTCTTTTTTGCTTCTTGTGACGTAAGGTACGCCAAGGCGATGTTTGGCTCAACCTTTACGGCTGGTCCGATCCATCGGTTTCGCGAACGTGCACAGATTGTTCCGACAGCATTGCGTGCAATGTCGGGTCCAGTTCCCTTATATGCGCCCTGTAACCAGTTAGGATTTGTTCGATGTTCCGTCATACCTTGGCCGCAGCCGTGCTGTTGTCTGCACTGCCGGTGACCGGCGCGCTCGCCGCGTCCATCCATGCCACTGATTTCACGCAAGCCGCATATAACGCCGCAACCTCCGGCGGCACTTTTGTTGGCCTCGACTTTGAAGCCGAAGGCGATGCCGCCGGTGAGGGCGAAGTTGGCCCTGCGCTGGTGACGCATGTTGGAACCTTCACCACGATGGGTGGCACTGGCTCGGGCGGTACAGTGAGCGGTCTCCCCGGCAATACCGGCACAGAATTGGCTCTGCGGGACGGCAATACCTATGGTCGCGTCGATACGGTCGGCGGCCGTTGGTATCTCGACAGCAACGACACTTACGGAATTCTCTGGAACGCCGATCTGGGCGGCGCCTTGTTCAAATCGCTGACCTTCGTGCTGACCGATGGCAGCGATGTCGGCGCGTATCTGCGGGTCAGCGCGGCCGGGTCCGATTATGAGCTCCGGAGCGGCGGTCGTCTGCCAAACGGCTATTCAAGCTTGGTTACCATCACGTTCGAGGATTACGTGCAATCTGCACTGGTCGAATTGGTCAACTACACCACAAGTGGCGGGACGGCCTTGCGCCGCAACGACGGCTTTTCCATCGATGGCGTTCAGGTTGAACTGGCGCCGGTGCCGCTGCCGGCGGCAGGCCTGATGCTTGTTGCGGGACTTGGCGGTTTGGCCGCTCTGCGGCGGCGCAAACACCTGGCCTAAAGCCAAAAACATCGATCTCGCCTGACCGAAAGGTTGGGCAGGTTTCCAAATTGCGAACGCGCTGTTCGGCGAATTGCCGCTTAGTGCGACCGAACTGATTGCGGCGATGGGCAATCGGCTCCGTTCTTGGTACATTGTGTCTGTGGGGGCGACCAAAAGGGAGCCCAAATGCGCAGAGAACACGGCCTGGACGAGTCTGGCATCGTGTTGATTATTGCGGTTGTATTACTACTGGCAGCGTTAATCCCCATGCTCCGCCCGACCGAGGGCAGAGATGTGGAGCATCCATTTTCCTCCGTTGATGCCGGGGATTTGGAACCGACGTTCGGACTTGGCAAAGGTTTATTCGGGCAGGAGCCGGAAATCCGGCTCAATCAACTGCCCCAATTATAGCGCGCAGGCCACGCGGCCCGGCGCCTCGAATTGATTACGCCGCTGCGGCTGCCTCGTTGCCGAAGCGGCCATAGAAGCTTTGGCCTTTTTCTGCCATCTCGCGCAGGAGGGCCGGGCAGGCAAATCTCGGGCCATATGTGGCAGCAAGCGCGTCGCACCGTTCGGCGGCATAGGCGGATCCGAGGATGTCCAGCCAGGAAAAGGGCCCGCCGGACCAAGGCGCAAAACCCCAGCCCAAAATCGCCCCCACATCGCCCTCGCGAATGTCGGTCAGCACGCCTTCTTCAAGCGCGCGAACTGCTTCGAGAACTTGGGCAAAGAGCAACCTATGCTGAACTTCGGTCACATCAGGCTGGGAGGGCGCGGTCGGATAACGGTCGGTGAGGCCGGGCCACAACCCCTGGCGCTTTCCCTTGTCGTCATAGGCGTAGAAGCCGGCACTGGCTTTTTTACCCAACCGTCCTTCAGCCTCCATCCAAAAGATCAGCTCATCGGCCGTGTCGTCGTAATTCGGATCGCCCGCCTTTGTGGCCCGTGCAATCTTGGCGCCTAAATCGATCGATGTCTCATCGGTGAGTTGGAGCGGGCCGAGCGGCATGCCAACCAATTTGGCGGCGTTTTCGATCAGGGCCGGTGCGACGCCTTCTTGCAGCATGCGAACGCCTTCGTTGACATACTGCAAGATGCACCGGTTGGCGTAGAAAAAGCGCGCATCATTGACCACAATCGGCGTTTTGCGGATCTGGCGAACGAAATCGAGTGCCTTGGCCACAGCGCGATCCCCGGTTTCTTTCCCGCGAATGATCTCAACCAACAACATTTTGTCGACGGGGCTAAAGAAGTGAATGCCGACGAATTGCTCTGGCCGTGAGGACGCCTCGGCAAGTGAAGTGATCGGCAGGGTTGAGGTGTTGGTGGCAAAAATCGCCGTGTCGGGGATCACGGCCTCCGCCTTGGCAGTAACCTCGGCTTTGACGCCGGTATCCTCGAACACCGCCTCGACGATCAGATCGCAGCCCGCAAGGGCGCCGTAATCGGTTGTAGGCAGGATGCGGCTCAGAACCACCTCCTTCTTGTCTGCGGTCACCTTGCCGCGTTTCATCGCTTTATCGAGGATCGCTTCGGAATAGGCTTTGCCGCGGTCGGCCGAGGCCTTTTCCGCATCAATCAGGATCACATCAATTCCGGCCATGGCTGATACATATGCGATGCCTGCGCCCATCATTCCGGCGCCTAAAATGCCAACTTGTTTCACTTTTTGATCATCCACGGTCGGCCGGTTCGCACCCTTTTCGAGCGCTTCTTTGTTGAGAAACAACGACCGGATCATAGCTGACGAAGACGGGTTCATCAGAACAGAAACGAAGTGGCGGGTCTCAATCTTTAGCGCGGTGTCAAACGGCACCAGGGCGCCCTCGTAAACGGCGGCCAAAAGCGCCTTTGCCGCGGGATAAACCCCCTTGGTCCGACCATTGATCATCGCTGATGCCCCGACAAAGGTCGGAAAACCGGCTGGGTGATAGGGCGCGCCGCCAGGCATTTTCCAGCCCTTTTGGTCCCACGGCTTAACGATATCGGCATCGGTGGCGGATAAAACCCATTCCTTCGCGCGGGCCTTCAAATCCTCTGGTGCGACGACCTCGTCGATCAATTGGGAGGATTTCGCGGCTTTGGGGGCGAGCGTCCTGCCTTCCAGCAGAACGGGTGCGGCGGCCATGGCGCCGACCATCCGGGAATACCGCATAGTCCCACCACCGCCGGGGAACAGCCCAACCAGGATTTCAGGTAGGCCGATTTTGGCCTTTGGATTGTCGGCCATGAACCGGCGGTGACAGGCAAGCGCGATTTCAGTCCCAATCCCCATGCAGGTGCCAGGGATCGCGCAGGCGACCGGCTTTCCGCCTTTATTGGTCTTCGGGTCCATACCCGCGCGTTCCAGCTTGCGCAGGATATGGTGCCCGTTCATCGTGAATTCGAACAGCGCAGGGGCGGGGTCCGCACCGGCCTCGGCGCGGATCGATGCCAGTGTATTCAGATCCATGCCACCGGCAAAGCTATCCTTGCCAGAGGTAACGATAATGCCTTTGATCGCGTCATCGCCAAGCGCTTGATCTATAAGCGTGTCGAACTCGGCAAAGGCGTCTCGGCTGAGCACATTCATCGATTTTCCAGGGACGTCCCAGGTGATGACGGCGACACCGTCTGTATCAACGTCCATTGTGAAGTCGTTCATCGGGTTCACCCCTCCTTGATGATGTCGTGGCCCTCGGCCAATTGCTTTCTGCGCAGCTGGTTTGGTGAAAGGATGCTGCAAAGATGATTGCTGACCGCGGCGCGGATGCCGGCGCCGAGCCAAAGGCCGTCCACATGTGTAAGCGTCATTTGGTTTGAAAAAGGTGGCACGAGGTAGCTTCCGCCGCGCAGGATATACGTTGTGTGGACACCCCTTATAGTCTGCATTTCGTCCGCGAAATCAGCCGAGTTGCAAACGCGCAGATAGGCATTCGCACCGATACGGCCGAGATATTCGCGAAAATCGGTGGCGGCCTCCACCATGTCATCGGGATTGTGAAAAGCAATCTCACCATCCTTTGTTTCCATCTTATGTGGGTAGATCATGGCACCGCTAACGACATCCCATTCGCGCCACCAGATGGCCTCTGCCATCCGGTCCAGCCATGTTTGGTAAAGCTCGGCCGCCGTGCTCATGCCCTGATCCTCAGGGCCGGGCGGCTCAATCCATGAGGTTCAAGTCGCGCAGATGTGGCCGGTCGGCCACGACGGGAAAGCAATCGGCAATAGGCGGAAACTTGATGCCGTATACCGCATGGCTCACCTTCCAAAGCCCGTCTTTGCAATGGATGCGCGCCCGCGCGGGGTAGGGCGGTATCAACCGGTGACTGTGCCGGATCACATGGGTGACCCAATCGCCAAGGATGGTGTTTTCGTCTTCGAACACAGCAGAGGCCACAATGCGCAGATAATCGGTAACACCATTGCCGCGCAATGCACGGCTGACCGAAAAGAACTGGGGCCGCAATTCGGTTGCCGAATGATAGACCGCCTCGGAATCTTCGGTAATCAAGATGTGCGGAAAACTCACACGTTTGAAGAATTCGTCCGCATCTGATGCCAAAATGGCCGCAGCACCTTGATCGAGAAACTCTTGCAATAGCGCTTTGGCGTCTTCGTCGCGCATCGTGTTGCCGGCCGCTCCCTAAATGCCCCTGCCGGGGCTGTTCTTGCGGCGATATATCAGAACGAGCGTGCATCGAAAACTGTCCGAAAGGCCAAGTCGGCTTAGACCCGCTCAAGGATTGTGGCCGAGCCCATGCCGGAGGCGACACACAGCGTGGCAAGCCCCACCTCCTTATCGGCGCGCTCCATCTCGTCGAGCAAGGTGCCCAGGATCATCGCGCCCGTGGCGCCCAGCGGATGGCCCATCGCAATCGCGCCGCCATTGACGTTCACGCGCGTCGGGTCGGCGTCAAAGGCTTGCAAGAACCGCAACACAACCGCCGAGAATGCTTCGTTGACCTCGAAAAGATCGATATCGCCAAACGCCATCCCCGTCTCGGCCAGGATCTTCTCGGTCACGGGCACGGGGCCGGTGAGATTGATCGTCGGATCGGTGCCAATTTTCGCGTTGGCCTTGATCCGCGCGCGCGGCGCCAGGCCGTGTTTCTCGCCAAATTCCCTTGATCCGATCAAGATCGCAGCGGCGCCGTCGACGATGCCAGAAGAATTTCCGGCATGGTGGATGTGGTTGATCCGTTCGAGATGCGGATATTTCATCAACGCCACGGCATCAAAACCGGGCATTACCTCACCCATTTCCGCAAAGGCCGGCTTGAGACCGCCTAAAGACTGCATGTCCGTTCCGGGCCGCATGTATTCGTCGCGGTCAAGAATGGTTAGGCCGTTTTGGTCGGTCACGGTAACGACCGACTTGGCAAAACGGTCTTCGGACCAGGCCTTGGCCGCGCGCGCCTGACTTTCCATAGCAAAGGCATCACATTCATCGCGTGAAAACCCGTATTCGGTCGCAATGATGTCGGCCGATATTCCTTGCGGCACAAAATAGGTTTCCATCGCGATCGTCGGGTCGGCGGCAATCGCTGCACCGTCCGAGCCCATGGCCACGCGGCCCATCATCTCTACTCCGCCAGCGATATAGCCATCGCCTGCGCCGCCGCGCACTTGGTTGGCGGCGAGGTTCACGGCTTCTAAGCCGGAGGCGCAGAACCGGTTGATTGATAGGCCCGGGATCGATTCATCGAGATCGGAGGCGAGAACCGCCGTGCGCGCCAAGCAGCCGCCTTGTTCGCCAACTTGGGTTACGTTGCCCCAGATGACGTCCTCGACGGCGTGACCTTCCAAATTGTTGCGTTCTTTCAGCGTGTTCAGCGTGAATGCAGATAACCGAGCAGACGTCACTTCATGCAGGGATCCGTCTTTGCGGCCTTTGCCGCGCGGTGTGCGGATCGCGTCGTAGATATAAGCATCTGTCATGTCTGTCTCCGTCTCAAGCGGTCCATGCGCGTGGCATGAGATCATAGGGGTGGGCCCAGCCGTCGAGGCTGGTGAGGTTCACCATCCAGCGGTCAATTTCGGGGTATTTTGCGCGGTCAAAGCCGAACTCTTCGGGATAGAATAGATATCCGCAGCAGGTGAAATCGGCATTGGTTGGACCGTCGCCGACAATCCAATCGCGGTCCGCAAGATGTTTGTCGAGAATGCCGTAGGCGCCCTCAACGCGCGCTTGCAGAAATCCGATGACATCGGCGTTGCGCCGTTCCTGTGGCAAGTAGTTCATTTGGAACCGAACGATGCCGGCCATAGAGCTGAGTTTGTGGTTATCCCATAGGATCCAGCGCAAGACCTCGCGCGACTCGTCTGCGTCCTTGCCACCAAATTTGCCCGTTTTCTGGGTCAGATAGTCTTGGATCACGCCGGACTGCGACAGCTTAACATTCCCATCGATTAAGACGGGCGCCTCGCCCATTTCATTGACATCGCGGCGATAGGGATCGCGTCGCGTTTCACCCTTAAAAAAATCAATACTGACCGGCTCCCATTCCAGCCCGTGCAGGTTGAGCGCCAGGGCCGCCTTATAAGAGTGGCCGGATTCTCCGAAGCAATGTAGTTTGATCACCTTGGCGCCTCCCCGCGCGTTTGGGTCAGTGGTCAAGGCCGGCCCGCGGCCCTGCGACGTTATTTTTTTCGGTCTTCCAATTCCGAGTTAAAGATGCGCAGCCGCGCGGTCAGGTTTTCTTCGTCGATGACGCTGTTCCAGTTTTCGAACAGAAAAGACAGGAATTCTCCCTCGTCGAGGCCAGCCTGGTCGCTCATCCGTCGCATCATCCGATATCCATCCTCACTCATCGCGAGGTGTGGTCTTCGGGTGAGACGGAGGCGTCTGGGCATATTAGGTCTCCCCGGGCAATGAATGGGCGGAATCAAGCCAATCCGGCTTTGCATCGGCGAAAAAGGCCAGCACTGGTGCAAAATCAAGATCCGCCGTACCCGCAGTAAGCGCAATCGTCGGACGTCCGATGCCCTGATAGAACAGACTTGTTCCGCACGTCGCGCAGAATCCGCGTTCGGCAACGTCAGACGATCTATGCACGGCCGGCGTACCCGTCCAGTGCAGTGCTTTGACCTCAACACTGACAAAGCCCGCCACCGCCGCGCCGGTCGCGCGTCGGCAATCGTCACAATGGCACAAAATTTGCTCCGCCGGGCCGGCATCGACCACGTAAGAAACAGCGCCGCAATAGCAGTGTCCCGAAAAGCCATTGAGCTCCGTCCGGGCCATCAGAAATTCGCCGCCTCCAAGGCCATGACCGTATCGCCGCCCGATTGAATGCGCGCCAGATGCGTTGCCGTCATCGGCAGTTGCCGGGCCATATAGTACCGCGCGGTTGCGAGCTTGGTGTTGTAAAAGTCCGGATCCGTCGTCCCGGCCTTTTTGGCGACAAGCGCGGCTTTGGCCATCTGCGCCCACATGTAGCCCAGGCAAACATGTCCGAAGAGATGCATGAAGTCATTGGACCCGGCGAGCGCGTTGTTGGGGTTTTTCATGCCCTCTTGCATGAAGTACATCCCCGCCGCTTGGAGGTCCTTCGACGCAGATTTAAGCGGCGCGGTGAACTCGGACATACCAGCGACCTCGGCGTTGTCCTTGATGAAGGTCTTTACGTGATCGAAGAAGGCCATGACGTGCTTGCCGCCATCTTGTGCCAGCTTCCGACCAACAAGATCGAGCGCTTGGACCCCGTTCGCGCCTTCGTAGATCATTGCGATACGGGCATCACGGGAAAACTGCGACATGCCCCATTCTTCGATATAGCCATGACCCCCATAAAGCTGCTGCGCCCGGATCGTCATGTCGTAGCCTTGATCGGTCAAAAATCCTTTGATCACAGGTGTGAGCAACGAAATTAACCCGTCGGCGTCCTGATCGCCGTTGCGATGGGCGGCATCGATCATCGTCGAGCCCCATAGCAAAAACGCTCGGCCCGCTTCAACAAAGCTCTTTTGATCCATCAGGCTGCGGCGAACGTCAGGATGGACGATCAACGGATCGGCCGGACCGTCCGGGTTTTTAACGCCGGTCACATCCCGGCCTTGCAGACGGTCCTTGGCGTAGTCGAGCGCGTTTTGATAAGCAATCTCAGCTTGCGCCACCCCTTGCATACCAACGCCCAAACGAGCCTCGTTCATCATGGTGAACATCGCCCGCATGCCTTTGTGCTCTTCACCCAGCAGATAGCCCGTAGCTGCGTCGTAATTCATCACGCAGGTCGAGTTTCCGTGGATACCCATCTTCTCTTCGATCTTGCCGCAAGACACGCCATTGCGCGCACCCAAACTGCCGTCTTCTTTGACCAGGAATTTCGGCACGATGAACAACGAGATGCCTTTGACACCGTCGGGACCACCCGGGATTTTGGCCAACACCAAGTGAATGATGTTGTCAGCCATGTCGTGCTCTCCGGCGGAGATGAAGATTTTTTGGCCGGTGATTTTGTAGCTTCCATCGCCCTGGGGCTCGGCCTTGGTCCGCATAAGACCAAGATCGGTGCCGCAATGCGGCTCGGTCAGGTTCATCGTGCCGGTCCAATCGCACGAGACCATTCGCGGCAGGTAGGTTGCCTTTTGATCTTCGGTGCCATGGGCCAGAATTGCCGATGCCGCCCCATGGGTCAGGCCTTGATACATCGTAAACGCCTGATTGGCGGCCGAGAACATTTCTCCAACCGCCGTGCCGACAACGTAAGGCATGTTTTGACCGCCGAATTCCTCCGGCATGTCGATGCCCGGCCAGCCGCTCTCTTTCATCTGCTCGAAGGCGTCCTTGAAACCTTTTGGGGTGCGCACGACGCCGTTTTCTAAAATGCAACCCTCGGTGTCGCCGACAACATTAAGGGGGTGAAGCACTTCGGACGCAATCTTGCCCGCCTCGTCAAGCACGGCGTTTGTAAAGTCGGGTTCAAGATCGGCATAACCAGGGATTTCCATTGCTGAAATCGCAAGCACCTCGTGCAGCACGAATTGCATGTCTTTTGTCGGTGCAGTGTATGTTGGCATCGGATCCTCCCTGGTCGTCGTGGGCTATTCCGCTGCCCTGGCGGGCTGAGCGGCAGTGTTCAACATGTCCTCGACAAGCTTCATTTGCGATTTCATCTCGTCAATCACGATGTCGAGTTCCCGACGCCGCGATTCCAATTCGGACATACGGTCGCGCGCGACATCCAGCGTGCGCGCAAGCTGAGTCGCTTGACCATCGCCAAGTTCGTAGAGGTCCAAAAGCTGGCGAATTTCCTCCAGGCTAAAGCCAAAACGCTTGCCCCGAAGAATGAGTTTAAGCCGTGCGCGGTCGCGCCGGGTAAAGAGCCGTTTCTGCCCTTCGCGGATTGGAAACAGCAATTCCTTTGCTTCATAAAACCGCAAAGTGCGGGGCGTTACATCGAAAGCGTCGCACATCTCTCGAATGGTCATGATCTCTGCATTCATGATCGGATCCATCTCGTCAAACATCTTGTTTCTGGCCTCGATGTGCAGGTCTCGTTTCTGCCTTACAAGATTTGCTGACGTTTACGTAAACAAGACGTTGCGTCACTTTGATGTTTACGCAACGAAAGCCAAAACCGCCATCGAAAGACGAAACAATATTTGGTTGCGCGCAGCGGCAGGAATTTGAAGAAGGTAAGGTTTTCCGTAGTCTCTTTGACGACCGCGTTCGATTAGCCAAACGGACCGGCTGTTGCGTTGCGCAAGGCTCTGAGCTCTGCGATTGCCTTTTCGAGGTCGTCGCGTTGGGCGGCCAAAACCTCCAATTGACCATCCGCCAGCGCCACCCAGGCCTTTTGCTGCTCTTCGCCTTCCGGGTCCGCGTCGTAAAGTTCCAACCATTGCCGGACCTGTTCGAGGCTGAAGCCAAATCGTCTGCCACGCAAAATCAGCGTCATGCGGGCGATCTCGCGCGGGCCGTAGAATCGTGCGCGTCCTTCACGTTCGGGGGCCAACAGCTCGATATACTCATAATGCCGGAGTGTGCGTGGCGTCACCTCAAACCGCGCGCACATTTGTTTGAAATCCAGACGCTCTTCAGTCATGCCATATGCATAGGGTTGTGGATGTCGCAACCAGTTTAGCAACGCTGCGCGGCTTTAAAAACCGCTTCTGGGGAGCGCCACGTAAAAATGAGCCTAAATGACGAAGACAGGGTCCGGATTGCATCGCAACTCGTTGAATCACTTCCGTTTTCGCGCGCACTTAACATGAGGTTGGATCGAATCGAGGTTGGCATTGCTGAACTGTCGATGCCGTGGTCGGCTGATCTCGTCGGGGATCCGGACACGCAAGTGATCCATGGCGGCGCCGTATCGGCGCTGATGGATACCTGCGGCGGCGCTGTGGTGATGAGTGTTCTACCGGCAGGCGGAACGACGGCCACATTGGACCTGCGCATTGACTATATGCGCTCGGCTCGACCCGGCCAGCGCATCACCGCGCGCGCGGAATGTCATCACGTGACCCGCTCTGTCGCGTTTGTTCGGGCGCGTGCATGGGATGACGACATTGACCGGCCTGTGGCAACCGCAACAGGAGCGTTCACCGCGATATCGGAGGCGGGCGCATGAACCGGCCGCGCCCTGAACCGGTCGAAGCGGTCAAGCGTCGCCGCGACGCGGCATTGCGGGCGCTGATCACGCGCGTGCCCATGATTAATTTCATGGGTATCCAATTCGATCGCCGCGGCGACGAGCTGACCGCCATCATGCCCTTCGATGAAAAGCTGATCGGAAACCCAGTCCTCCCAGCTTTGCATGGCGGCGCCACGGCGACCTTTCTGGAAAGCGCCGCCATCATTGAGCTGAGCTTTCGCCTGCTTTGGGATGAGGTCGAGGCGGGCCGCATCATGCCCGAGGCCCTGTCGGGATACCGTATGCCCAAGACGATTGATTTCACGGTCGATTACCTGCGGTCGGGTCTGCCTCGCGACGCCTATGCGCGGGCGCGCGTTAACCGATTTGGTCGCCGCTATGGCAGTGTCCATGTGGAGGCTTGGCAAGATCATCGCAATCGCCTGTTTGCACAAGCAACGGGCCATTTCCTGATGCCACAACGAGACACCTGATGGCCGCAGGCGCGCCGATCAGCGGACCGGAGGCGGAGCTGACACATTCCCGCGTCGTGCGGATGGCGTTGCCGGTGGTGTTGTCGAACGCAACGGTCCCCTTGCTCGGTGCGGTCGATACCGGCGTGGTTGGGCAGTTGGGCGAAGCAGCACCCATTGGCGCCGTCGGTGTCGGCGCGGTCACCTTGGCAACGGTCTACTGGATTTTCGGCTTTCTGAGGATGGGAACGGCGGGGCTCACGGCACAGGCCGTGGGCGCGAACGATCGCGCCGAGACGTCGGCGCTGATGACCCGGGTCTTGATGATTGCCGGTAGCGCGGGCCTGGCCCTGATTGCGCTTCAGGGCGCGATCTTTTGGGGCGCTTTTCAAATTGCCCCGGCCAGTGCCGAGGTCGAAATGCTAGCGCGCGATTACATGGCAATTCGAATTTTCTCGGCCCCCGCAGCGATTGCAATTTACGGGATTGGCGGCTGGCTGGTCGCGCATGAACGTACGGGCGCGCTCTTTTGGATGCAGCTTCTGAGCAACGGGCTTAATATCGTATTGTCGATCTGGTTCGTGCTCGGTCTTGGCTGGGGTGTTGAGGGCGTGGCGCTGGCAACGCTGATCTCTGAATGGGCCGGTCTGGCGTTCGGGCTTTGGCTGACCCGGGAAGCCTTCGCCCACCGCGATTGGCGCGATTGGCCGAAGGTGTTTGACCGCCAACGGCTGGTGCGGATGGCCGCGGTGAATACCGATATCATGATCCGGTCTGTTATTCTCATGGCAGGCTTCACAAGCTTCATCTACCTGGCGGCCAATTACGGTGACGATGTTCTCGCGGCAAACCAGGTGCTGCTGCAATTCGTCTATGTCTCTAGCCATGCCATGGATGGGTTCACCTTTTCTGCGCAAGCCCTTGTTGGCCAAGCCGTCGGCGCGCGGGTGCCGGCGCAGCTCCGTTTGGCCGTCAAGCTCAGCTTTACGTGGGCGTTCGCAAGTTGTGCGGTTTTGACCGTCATCTTTGCAGTTTGGGGCGGTGCGATTATCGACCTGATGACCAGCGCAGAGGAGGTGCGCGCGGCCGCGCGCAGCTATTTACCATGGATGGTCGTCACACCCCTTTTGGGCTGTGCGGCCTGGATGTTTGACGGGGTCTTTGTCGGGGCCACGCGGACGCGCGATATGCGCAATATGATGATCGTGTCGGCGCTCATTTACGTGATCTGCCTTGCCGTTTTATTGCCGCGGTTCGAAAATCACGGGCTTTGGGTCAGCATGATCGTTTTTTTTGTCGCCCGAGGTGTGTCCTTGGGCCTGCGATATCCGGCCTTGGAAAGGACAGCTGGCTAGCGCCGTCTTGGCCAGCCTGCTATAGCCAGGCGGCGCGATCCGTTCCAACGGCGTCTGCGACCGTCTTGAACCCGTCGCGTTCGAGCAAACGATCCAGACCGTGCGCGATCTCAGCGACGAGGGACAAGCCGTGAAAGACAAGCCCCGTATAAAGCTGAATGGCATGCGCGCCAGCTTTGATCTTGGCATAGGCCTGTTCGGCTGATGCAATCCCACCGACGCCGATGATGGGCATCTGTCCATCGGTCAGCTCGGCCAATTGCGCCAGAACGCGGGTCGCGCGTTCGAAAAGCGGTTGGCCCGACAGCCCCCCGGCTTCACCGGCATGGGCGCTTTTTAAGCCATCCCGAGAGGTGGTTGTGTTGGTCGCAACAATGCCGTCCAGTCCAACCGCCACGGCCGTTTCGGCGATTTCGGCGAGGTCCTCGGGGCTCAGGTCGGGCGCGATTTTCACGAAAATCGGGATCTTTCTCGGCAAGTCGTCACGCACCGCCAACACGTTCCGTAAAAGGCCATTGAGGGCCGCGGGGCCTTGCAGATCACGCAGGTTTTCGGTGTTGGGCGAGGAGACATTGACGGTTGCAAAATCGATATACGGTCCGCAATGCCGCAGCACTTGCGCAAAATCCGCCGCACGATCCGGCGCGTCCTTGTTGGCGCCAAGGTTCAGCCCGACGGGAACGGTCGAGGAGGTTCGCGCCAATCGTTCCCCGATGGCCACCATCCCATCATTGTTAAAGCCAAAGCGGTTGATCGCCGCGTGATCCTGGCGCAGCCGAAAAAGCCGCGGTTTTGGATTGCCGCGTTGGGGCTTGGGTGTCGCTGCGCCGGCTTCCAAAAAGCCAAAGCCAGCACGGCAGAGGCCCAGCAAGGCCCGCGCGTTTTTGTCGAGCCCTGCGGCAAGGCCGACTGGGTTGGGAAGTGCCATACCGGCGAAATCGGTGGCCAAGCGCGGGGAAGTCACGGGCCCGATGCGCGGACCAAGGCCCAATCGAATGGCATGCAAGGTTAAATCATGGGCGCGTTCTGGATCGAGCTTGTGAAGCACCGAGAGGGCGATGGCATCGCGCATCACCGCACGCCTGAGGGAAAGATATGGCGGCCGTCAGCGGCCAGCATCAACGGGGCCGACCAGGATACATCCAAGAGGCGCAAGGGTCCGTAGAGGTGTGGAAATAGGGCCCCGCCGCGCGAGGGTTCCCACTTTAATTGATCACCAAGTGCTTGATAATTAACGGCCAACAAGACCAAGTTCGGCTCCGATGTGAAATGCTTTTCGGCTGTTTCCCGCAATTGCTCTGCGGTCGAGAAATGCACATACCCATCGGCAACATCAATTGGTGCCCCAGGAATTTCACCTTGAGCCAAAAGCTCAGACCATTCTTCGCTGCGCAGTATCTTGTAGATCCACATGTTCGCAGCCCTTCGCAGGACACTGCCCAAGCGTCAAGTCTTACGCAATTGTTGCGCAAAAGCCTTTACTGTCCCTACGCAGCCCGCCAATCTGTGTTGATTCCAACGATAAGGGAGACAACGATGTCTGCGTTGCTTTTTCGCACTACGGCGGTTGTGGCTTTGCTGGGGTTGGCTGCGCCGGTTGCTGCTGAGACCACATTGCACGTTTTGCATATCAACGACCTGCACAGCCGTGTGCAGCCAATCAACCGCTTCGATTCCACCTGTAACGCCGAAGATGACGCGGCCGGAGAATGCTTTGGCGGTGTCGCCCGCGTTGCGACAGCCATCAACGATCTGCGCGATGAACTAACCGCGGCCGGTGAAAACGTTGTGGTTATCGATGCCGGTGACCAATTCCAAGGCTCGCTGATGTACACGACTTACAAAGGCGCGGTCGAGGCTGAATTTATGGAGGCGATCGGTTTTGACGTCATGGCCGTCGGCAACCACGAATTTGACGATGGGCCCGAAGTGCTCGCGGAGTTCGTCGATGCGGTTAGCTTTCCCATCGTGTCGGGCAATCTCGATCTCAGCCAGTCCGATATCCTTGATGGGATCATCGAGGACAGTTTGGTTTTAGACGTCAATGGCGTCTCTGTCGGCATTGTGTCGGCCCTTGCCACCGACACGGTTGAGACATCATCGCCCGGTCCCGACGTGATCTTCCAAGATGAGATCGACGCCCTGCAAGCCGACGTTGATGCGCTGACCGATATGGGTGTTGGCATCATTATCGCGGTCAATCATGTTGGCCTGCCGGCCGATATGGAGATCGCCGCCGCCGTAACGGGCATTGACGCCATCGTGGGCGGGCACTCGCACACCTATATGTCAGCGAGCGACGAAGAGGCTGATACCACCTATCCCGTCTATGTCACGAACCCTGACGGCGTGGATGTGCCGATTGTGCAAGCCTATGCCTATTCCAAATACCTTGGCGTATTGGAGATGACCTTTGACGATGACGGCCGGCTGATCGTCGCCGAGGGCGACACCATGTTGCTCGATGCCAGTGTTGAGCCCGATCCGGAAATCGCGGCCCGTGTCGCTGAACTGGCCGGGCCCATCGAAGAAGCCATGGCTGAGGTTGTCGGCACGGCCGGCGATTTCATCGAAGGCGACCGTTCGGTCTGCCGCGCTGAGGAATGTCCGATGGGCAATTTGGTCGCGGACGCGATGCTCGACCGAGTGAAGGAACAAGGCATCCAAATCGCGATCCAGAACGGTGGCGGCTTGCGCGCCTCGATCGATGAAGGTCCGGTGACGATGGGTGAGGTGTTCACCGTTTTGCCGTTCCAAAACACGCTTGCAACGTTCCAACTGCCTGGCTCTGGCATCATTGATGCGTTGGAAAACGGCGTCAGTGCCGTCGAAGAGGGGGCCGGGCGGTTCCCGCAGGTCGCAGGCATGCGCTACACGTGGGACCCCGAGGGTGAACCTGGCGCCCGTATCGTGTCGGTTGAGGTCGATATGGACGGCACCTGGACCGAGCTTGATCCGGATGTAACCTACGGCGTGGTTTCCAACAATTACATGCGTGGTGGCGGCGATGGATATTCGATGTTCGCAACCGACGCGTTGAACGCCTATGATTTCGGTCCGGGTCTTGAACAGGTCGTTATGGATTTCCTGACCGAGGCGGGTGAATACACACCTTATACCGACGGTCGCATTTCCGCGGCGCAATAACAGACCACCCTGGTGGGTACAGTGTCACGGCCGGGCCTTAATTGGCCTGGCCGTTTCTGGTTTTGCTCCGCAGGTTATTCGTCAAATTCACTGCTATGCAGCAAAAGCAAAGCGGGTCTTTAATTTCGGAAATTGTGATCGATGGTGGCGGTAACATATACGGATCGTGACGGGAGGACCTTCACATAGAAAGGATGACCCAAATGAGTATCATGACAAAAATCCGCTCAGCCCGCGCCAAACGCGCCGCCTACAACCGCACCGTCGCCGAGATCGAGGCGATGTCGCTTGGCACGGCACTTGACCTGGGCTTGTTCCGCGAAGACGCGCACTTGATCGCGCGTCGCGCCGTTTACGGCAGCTAAGTTGCAAAATTAAGCTGCGGATGGGCGGCTGCGGCCAAACGGGCGCAATTCGAGCCTCGCGCTTTGCACCATAACGCTTAGACTGGCGAAATGTGCGGGCGTATGACGATGACCCATCCAAATGATGCGATGGCGCAGCTTTTCGAAGCTGTGCCGTCGAACGATCTACCCGAGACACCGCGCTACAATATCTGCCCCACCCAACAGGTGGCGGTTGTGGTTCAGGACGGACAGCGCAGGCTGCGTTCCATGCGATGGGGGTTTTTGCCGCATTGGTACAAAAGCACCCGCGACGGGCCGCTGTTGATCAATGCCAGGGCGGAAACCATTGCGGAAAAACCGGCCTTTAAATCCGCAATCCGCCAGCGACGGTGCCTGATCGTGGCGTCCGGCTTTTATGAATGGACCAAAGATGCCGATGGCAACAGGTTGCCGTGGTACTTCAGCCCTGCTGACACCGCGCCCTTGGTGTTTGCCGGTATTTGGCAGGATTGGGCAAAAGGCGACGCGCAGGCAACGACATGCGCGGTTTTAACCTGTGCAGCCGGTCCCAAAATGGCCGAAATTCATCATCGGGAACCCGTGCAAATTGCGCCGGATGATTGGCCGGTTTGGTTGGGCGAGACGCAGAAAAAGGCCGCGCCGCTTATGCGGCCCGCGCCGGACGGTTTTTACGCATGGTATCGGGTCGCGCCCGAGGTCAATTCAAACCGCGCGCAGGGTGCCGATCTGATCACAGCGTTGGCGTGAACGGCAAAGGCCCGCCACGAGGAGGCGGGCCAGTCCCATCTGCCGGTGGTCACGCGTCTTAGTTTTCGATCGGCGCGAAAAGCTCCGCAAGCATCTCATCGGACATCGGTTCCGGTCCGGCAGCTGCCAATTGAACTGTGTTTTGCGCAATCAGTGCGGCCTCATAGGCAGCACCCGCTGCGGTCGAGGCTGCTTCAAGTGCTGTCAACTCGCCACTTGCCGCACCAATTGCGGCGGCATCTTGATACATCTGGTAAGACATCTGCCAGCCCAAGAACAATGTCTCGGATGCGGACAAGCTGTGCGCCGCATCAATGATCTCATCGGCGGCGGCGGGGTCGATGGCATTGTCAAAGATCACGCCAGTCCCTGTGGCATCGTCGGCCTGGGCGGCACCGGTCGCCGTCAATGACAGGGCCCCTGCTGCCAAAAGTGTCGCAAAGCGTGCAATGCTCATCCGAGAGATCCTCAAGCTACCTCAAATCGTTGCGTCAGACAGTCGTGTCGGTTTCAGGCAAAACTACGGCATCAGGACGGCTTTATTTGTTCGGCTTGGATCAATCTGTTTCCAAATGAGAAAAAATGTGCGGCTGAGACAGCTGCCCGGCCCAATGCGGAGGATCGGGCCGGGCTGGAGTAGGGGAGGTTCAGTCCACATGATCACGATGTGGGTTTCGCCAACCACACGTCGCTATCTGGTAAACAATACAAGTTGATTTTGGCCAAATTTGGGCTTTCGGAAACATTTACCCACCTCGACATCTTGCTGACGATCTGGTCGTCTGCCGGCAACAGAGAAAATCGACGGGAGGATGGGATGGCGGAAATCGGGCTGATTGGATTGGGCACGATGGGGGCGGCTCTGGCGCTGAACATCGCGGAAAAAGGCACGCAGATTGCCGTTTGGAACCGGACCGGCGCAAAAACGCAAGCCTTTCATCATCAATCGGGGGAGTTGGCCAATAGGATCACACCGACTGAGACTTTAGAGGCTCTTGTTGCCGCATTGCCGCCGCCGCGCGCGATTATCCTAATGGTTCCGGCCGGCGCGGCTGTTGACGCGCAAATTGCGGCTTTAAGGCCGCTCCTTGCGCCGGGCGATCTCATTATCGATGGCGGGAACGCCAATTTTCACGATACCGAGCGCCGGGCGGCAGAAGCCGATCCGCTTCAGTTCTTGGGCCTAGGGGTTTCTGGCGGCGAAGACGGCGCCCGGTACGGGCCTTCGATGATGGCCGGCGGCCGCACCGAGGCCTGGGACAGGGTCGCGCCGATCTTGACTGGAATAGCCGCGCGCTACGGCGAGACGCCCTGTGCCGACCTCTTTGGCCCAGGCGGGGCCGGGCATTTCGTCAAAACCGTCCATAACGGCATCGAATATGCCGATATGCAGCTTATTGCAGAGGCCTACGGTGTGTTGCGCGACGGTATGGGCTTACCCGCCACGACCATTGCAGACGTATTCACGCGCTGGAACGATGGGCCGCTGGAAAGCTATTTGATCGAGATCACGGGCGAAGTTGCCCGGGCCCAAGATACCGCGACGGGCGGTCCGATCTTGGATGTCATCGTCGATGCGGCAGGGCAAAAGGGCACCGGGCGTTGGACCGCGATCGAGGCGCAGCATCTTGCCAGCGCCGTGCCGGTCATCGATGCCGCCGTCACTGCACGCAACCTGTCGGCCATGCGTGACCGACGGGCCGCGATTGAGATAACGTTTGGCGCTGCGCCGCAACCCTTTGACACACTCACGGAAGCGCAGCTGGAACGGGCGCTGATCGCGGGGAAGATCCTATGCTATACGCAAGGTTTTGCGATGCTGGCCGCAGCATCGGCGCACCATGGTTGGGAGATGTCGCTGCCGGACGTGGCGCGGGTGTGGCGCGCAGGCTGCATCATCCGGTCGAGCATGCTGAACGATATGGCGTCCGCCTTGGCGGACGCGCCGGGGCGTCTCTTGCTCGAAGCGCCAGTCTTTGCAAGCCATTTGCGGGCGACCCATGATGATTTGCGTCACGTGGTAGCCGAGGCCGCACGACATGGGATCGCGGTGCCGGCATTGTCGGCGGCGCTGGCCTATTTCGACACGATGCGCACAGCCCGGGGGACCGCCAATATGATCCAAGGCCAACGCGACTTTTTCGGGCGCCATGGGTTCGTGCGTCTCGATGATGGCCGCGCGGATCAGCACGGCCCTTGGGCCTAAAGCCGCCGCGCATCACCCAGCGCCGGACATGCAGAGCACCTGGACGCTTAGCCGCCCGTTGCTTGCTCAACAGCTTGGCGGAGGTTTTCGAGTGACGCCCGCATCGCGGAGAGAAAATCGCCTTGCACCGGCCGATTGGCCAAAGGCGGGAAATCGGCATTGGTCAAACCGAGGCTTTCGATCCGCGCGCGTGCCGCGTCGGTTGCGGGGCCTTCCCAGATGAAGATCTTCGCTTGAAGGTCGGACGCCATCGACGCCAGAGCCTGCCATTGCGCCGGGCTTGGCGGCTCTGACACGTCCCAGTCGACCGCATCCAGCGTGATGCCATAGGCACGTCCGAAATACTGATAGCGCGGGTGCGAACAGATCACGGGCAGGTTCGACGCAGTTTCGCCAATTTCGCGCGCGGTTGCGCCCAAAGCCTCAAGATCATCGGTCAGCGCGGCGAGATTGGCATAGATCTCATCGGCTGCATCGGGTGCCGCGCGGCTCAGCCCTGCGGCAATGGCTGCGGCCTGCTGCGCGGCTTGGTCGAAATCGAGCCACGTATAGCTGGCGGTGCCTGTATGGGAATGCTCACCCCCATCGCCATGCGAATGGGTCACCGTTTCGGTTGCGATGAAGGCATCTTCGAAACCGACGGAGGTGTTAACGAGGCGCGACCGGGGCAGCGTGGTCCGCGCCGTCCAATCGGCAAAGCCTGCACCGTTTAGCAAGATCAAATCGGCCGCCTGGAATTCCGCTATATCTGCGATGCCTGGGCGCCAAAAGGACGGATCAATTCCATCGGGAACCGGAAAACTGACATCCGCCAACCCCGTGGCCAACCGTTCGGCGAAATAGGCAAGCGGGTAATTGACCGTCGCGACCGTTAGGCGCGCCTGCGCGACTGACCGGCCCGGCAGCATCAAGGCGGCCGCCGCAACGGCAAGGCGTCCAAAGCTGCGGCGGTTCATGTGGTGATTGAGCATCATCCTAGCTCCCCGATCCGCGTGCGATGTCGTCGGGCGTTAAAATCCAGTAATTGTCATGGCCTTCGCCGGTCGACACTTCGATTAACAGGCCCGCATCGGCATGGGCCGGATCAAGCGGAAACTGCGCCGTACCGTCTTCGGCCAGCGACAGGGTCAGAACCGTCTGGTTCAGCGAATCCAGCACGCGTACCTCGCCGACTTGCGGCACGTTACCATTGGAAAACCGGCTTTCGACAATGACGGCGCCGCCCTCGACATAGGCAAAGACATTTAGCTGATGCGCACAGGCGGCAGCGGCCGAAACCGCCACCGCGAGAGCTGCAAGAGCCAGCTTCACTGGCCCGTCCAATCCTCAAAATGGACCCAGATCACAGCGCCAAGTTCCACCGCCTTTTCCTCGCCATCCTGGGTCATGGTCTCGGGCGCGGTATTGAGCGCGGCAAAGCCCCACCAACCGCCATTGGGCGTGGAATAGCTAAAGACGCCATCGCCATCAGCCACGATCGTTTGCGTGATCATGAGGTCCGACGGTGCGTCAGTACTGAGGTCTTCGTTGTAGTATTCAACCTCGACCTCGGCGAAGGGCACCGGCTCGCCTTCCAAAAGAACGCGGCCCTGAAAAACGTTGCCTTCCCAAATGCCGAAGGGGCGGGTCAGCGGTTCGATCTCGGTACGCAGTCCCAACAGCGCGTCCCAACCTTCGTCATCGTCATATGCGCTGACATAGGTCTTGGTATAATGGACGATGAAACTGTCTTCGGCGGGCTCCCAATAGGGCACGGGCTCCATCGCGAAAATATACGTGCCCGGCCGGGCGAGATCATAGTCAAGCGTAAAGCCAGGGCTTTCCATGATCGTGGCAGGCGTGAGCGTTTCGAGAAGATCGGTCGTTTCTCCTTCATGGGTAACCGTGAAGGATACCGGCGTCACAAGCTCCATCCCCGCCAACTCGAACGGGTGAGAAAAGGACACATCAAGGCTAATCGAACGACCATCTTGTTGGCTTAGCATTGGGTCTGACGGAATGATCATCCCGTAATGTGCGAACGCGGCTGTTGAGGCCATAAGGCTTGCAGCGAGGCCCGTCGTTAAAGTCGATTTGTACATCAATGTCTCCCAATCAGGTCGCGAGAATCCACGCCACGATGCTAGCACCCCTGGACTGCACGGCAAAGACCAACAGTCCGGCCAAAAACCCCGCGCCGGTCAAAAGGATGACCGTCTCCGCGGCCAAGAGCTGGAGGATCATTCCTGGCCTTGCGCCGAGTTTGAAGGCGGTTTGGATTTCGCGCGCGCGCAGCCGGTAGCTGAGGAAAATAGCCAAAGCGACGGCCGAAAGGGCCGCCATGCCAACAATCAGCGTGACCGCGTCCAAAAGCGCTTTGATGCGGAAAATACGCTCCACCAATTCGCCCACGACGACGCGAGGCACGATAATTTGAAGCGGATTTTCGCCGTCGAGATAGCGGCCGCGCAGGATCGTACCGGCTCGGTCATCATTTGGCACGACGATCACGCCAGAGATTGGATAGCTGTCCGGATCGCCGTGGAAGTGGAAACTATCGATATTGTCCGCGGTGATGCGGTTGAATTCCACGATAGCGGCGTTGGCGACGACTTCGGTTGTATCGGCATCAGCGGCGAAGACGCCGTCATGGCCGTGCCCGATGCCAGCGATGACCCAGGTTGTGGCAACGTCGACGAAAACGGCCTCGTCATCTGGGGTGCCGGTCGGCGCAAATACCCCGACGATGTTTAGTTCCAGCGGATAGACGCCATCAAGATCAAAGAGGTTCTGCGGCGCGGACACGATCGTGTCGCCCGGCCCAAGCCCGAGCCGTGCGGCAACCTCCGCGCCCAGGACGGTCTCACCCAGGATGGCCAGCTGTCGCCCCTCGGCGATTTGCAATCCACGAAAATCGAAATAGTCCAGACTGGTGCCCACGATGCGGGCGGCATTGGTCTCAAAGGCGGTATTGAGCGGGATCGGGATGCCCAATCCGCTGTCCCAAATCTCTTCGGTCGCGTCCATCGTCACCGGCGTCGCCCGATCATCAGAGAAATAAAGCGCGTTCATCACCAGATCGAGCTGGCTTCCGCGGTTGCCAAGCACCAAGGGCGTGGCCTCTGCGCGGTCGGTCAGGGTGCTGCGCGCCCCGTCCAGTAGCGTCTGGCTGATCAGCGGTACCGACAGGATCAGGGCTGCAACCAAAACCAGGATCAATGATCGCAGGACATGAAACCGAAGATAGGCCAAAGCAAGGAAGATGGCATTCATGCGTCCGGCCCTGCATCGCGAAAATCGGCGAAATTAATCACGCGGTCGAACCGCGGCAACAGCTCATGGTCGTGGGTGACGGCCAATAATGTAGCGTTAGCCTCTTTCGCGCGCGCAAAGAGCAGATCGAGGATCGCCGTTTTGTTGTCCGGGTCGAGATTGCCCGTCGCTTCATCTGCCAAAATGAGTTTGGGCTGCCGCACCAGAGCCCGGCAAAGTGCGACCCGTTGCTGCTCGCCCTGGCTGAGCGCGCCCGGTCGGCGGCCAAGCTTGCCCGTGAGGCCGCAGGCATCGGCAAGTGTTTCGGCCCGTCCGCGTGCTGCCGCATCGAGCGGCGCGCCGGCTGAAATGCGGTAGGGGTAAAGGATGTTTTCCCGCGCCGTGAGATAATCGAGCAAGGCAAAGTCTTGGAACACAAAACCGATCTCGCGGGCCCGGAAGGTCCGGCGGGCGCGATCTGACATCTCGGCCACGTTCAATTCATCAAACGCCACGCGTCCGCTTTGTGGGACAACGATCCCGGCAATGAGGTTCAGCAGCGTGGTTTTCCCGGTCCCGCTTGGACCGACCACGGCAACGCATTCCCCCGATTGTAGGTCGAGTTGCGGGATCGTTAGCCGAAACTCACCCCCGGGATATGCGAACGTGAGGTCCCTTATTGCAATCATGGTTCTGCGGCCACCATCTGTCCCGCCTCCGTCCGATCCACATCGGTCAATTCGAACCCTGTAATCCGCCAAGCGCCCTCGACAGGGGCAATGTCCAGGATCGCGGCATAGATGTTTCCGCGGACATGCAAATGGGTGGCGTGGCCCACCGTGCCGACGACGCGCCACCGGGCATCCCAGGTGAAGCTCTGACCATCGCGCTGCGTGCTGATGCGCAACATCTCCATCGTGTGGATCTGTTGATCGGCCTCGGCCGATGCGTCCAGACCGTTATCGGCCATCGCGCCGACCCGTTCGAGATAAAGTGCCTCTAGTGCGTCGCCTGCCGCCACCTCAGCGAGGCTGTCGTAAATTGCGGTCTCCTCGGTTTCGTTGAACGCGAGATAGACGCGGGTCAGCATTTCTGGGGCGACCAGAAAAAACTGCTCCGACACCTCATCTGCGTTCATCGGCTCCAAACCGGCGGTCGCATAGCGCGCAGTTTCGCGCGATCCGTTGCCGAAGACGACGAAGGCCAGTCCGGACGCCGCCAACGCGAGCGCCGCCAGGCCGAGCGCCAAGCCGATTTTTCCCTTGCCCTCTGCCAACTTCGAATCCCCGGACCTCTCGCTGTCACGATAAAGGCGTTCCATCCGGCGATTTCCAGAAAATTTCGCGCGATGTGCGGTTTACCGCAGGCGGTGCGCGGCGCGTATCTAGCGCGCCGACACGCCGCGACGTTCGGTTGCCGTACGGCTTTGACGTTTTGGCGGGCAAGGCATTGTAATGCGGAACTCGAACCTGATCGACGAACGTGTCCCTACGGTCTGCCCCTGCAAACACATCAATCGCATGCCGCGCGCTGTCGCGCAGCGTCGAACTTTTTGCGACAACACTGTCCAAAGCCGCGAAAGCCTCGATTGGCAATAGGGCATCACGCCACCACAAGCGGACTGCATGACACTCCGCCCCGAAGCTTTGACCTCAGAAAGGTTCCCTTTGGTGGTGCAGTCGTCCAGTTTTGGTGCGCACAGAAAGACTAGGAACTCAAAACCGAAGGTTATTGCGACAACGAGAAAGTCCCGATCAGACGCATCTATTGGTTGAGTTCAGTTTTTTGCCTCTCGAGCTGATCACGAAGCAATTCTATCGCTGACCTTATCGAATGGGAGCTAGCTTCAAACATCATCTGTTGAAACTCTCGTTTCACGCCGCTGCTTTCTACGACAGCGACGCCCATTACACGCTCCTCTCCCGAACACCGCAAAATTGCTGCGATATCATCGCAAGCACGATAAGCATCTTCGGCAAGGTTCTCGAACAGTCTCTTCGCACGGCGAAGCCTAAACGCCTCAAACGGCCGGAAGAACGACGTGCTGCCAATGGCATCCAACAAAGTCTGGTCTAGATCGACGTCCTTTTCCCTCAGCGTTCGCTCCAGGTCGTTCAATGCAACGTGCGCCTCATCGATGTTCTTGATCGCGGCGATCTTCACCTCCGCAAACAAGCTCTCCAAGTCACCTGAACTTAACTTATCGCCCTTGCTTCGGTCGCGAACCACTCGGACGAGAGTGTCTGAGAGGTTCACCCCCGAAGCGCCCGTGGCCAAAAGATCATCTATCCCAAATGCCATACTCAAAAACCCCATGCTGATGGTCGTTTGATTATTGCACGCTGCACGCCTGTATCTGCAACCGTGCCGCACCTATCGTCAGTGTAAAATCCACGAACCGTTTTGCGACAGGGTTTTAAGACAGCTAAGGCGCTGATCTCAAACGACCCAAAAACCTGTGTCAAAAGTGATCGAAATCGCGGTCCAGGTTTCGTCGATCGGACGGGTCTCCTATTTCAAACGCGGCGCATGGCATCATGTTCGCGTACGCATAGAAGCCCCTTGGCGAATACGAGCGCGACCTGATGGACATCGTTCAGTGCTCGCCAATACGCAACGCCCGGTCGCGCCACGGGGTTTAAGGCTTCGGCTATTGAACCCAGCAATGCCCGGGACCGCACCTTTCAGGTCTTGAGCGTTGCAAGGGCTGGGCCAAGCATCGATCATACACATTCGAAAAATGCGGCCCTGACTTTAGCCAAGGCCCAAATTGCGGTCGCCATCCGTTAAAACGCAGTGCCAACGGCTAACTTTGCATCCGGGGCGCGTCCAAAATCCGGCCTGGTATCGTCTTAAGGGACAAATCTTATCGCGGCCGCGATGTCGAGCAGGACGGCCCGTCTACGCGGCCGGATGTGTTGTCGTTGCAGGTTCGGCCTTGGCGCGTGGAAAGTAGTGTCCGACCCCAAGCTGTGTGATCAAAAGAGCCGCGCCCATCAAGGCAAAACCTTTCAGAAAGTGCGCCTGCTGCAACGCCCAAAGCGCGGGGTCTGTCTCGGTCATCAGTTCATAGCCGTGGACGACAAACGTCACGGGGATAAGGAAGATGATCAGCAACCAGGCCCCAAAACGCGGGTACCAATTAAACAGGACCATAACAGCGCCAACCAATTCCACGACGCCAGAGATGAAGATCAGCGGGACGGGGAAGGGCACTGCCTCAGGCATCAGCGAGACGTAGTACGGGATGTTGGTGAAATGGGTCACGCCGGACAAAAGGAAGAGCGAGGTGAACAGGAACCGGGCCGCAAGCAGAAGGGCACGATGGTTAGGAAGCTGCGTTTCGGCAAGCATGGGATATCTCCGATTTAGGGTGGTGAGGGGCGTTCAGCCGATATTGAGCGCGAGGATGACGAGCCCGACGAGGCTCACGACCCAGGCCAAAACGTGCAGATAGGAAATGCCTGCACGGTAAAGGACCAGATGCGCGATCCAGGCACGCACAAAGGTTACGCCGCCGTGTGGCGTGGCCTTTGGTATCCGGGACATAAGCGCCAGTAGCAAAAAAGGGGATCATAGCCTCCCCCAAATAGACTTAGGCGCAGTCGCTTCAGGGGCCGTATCCCTCGCGATCAACAAGGCAGGGCTGAGGTGGTGGCGCAACGCAACGGGCAGCAGCGTTTGCACCAAATACTGGACCAATGGGGCCAGAAGCCAAAACGTCATTTCAGCACTCCGGTGCGTATGGGTCCACAACCGGGGTCGTGGACCCGACAGGCTAATGCGACAAGGTCGCGTCGACGGCATCCAAAATTACCGCCGCGACCGCTTCGGGTTGCGACAGCATTGCAGCATGGCTCGATGCGACGACCGTCACCTCCGCGCCCATGCGGTCGGCAAAAAACCCCTGCAGCCGTGGCGGAATGATTTGATCGTTCTCGGTCAGAACGTAATAGGTTGGGTGCATCGACCAGGCCGCAATGCTCGGCGCTTCGTCGTTAATCTGGTATTGGATCGGGCCTTGGGTGGCAGCGATCAACGCGGCTTCTTCTGCCGGCAGATCAGGGGCGAAATAGGTGGCCATCCCGTCCGCGCTCAACCGAACAAAACCTGCCGCATCCGCGCGGGCTTCCGCTTGCCATGGCGCCGGAGGCTGCCCCTCCAAGAGATCGCTTAAGGTTTGGCCTGCATCCAGTGCAAAGCCCGCAACATAGACAAGCGCCCCGACACTGTCATGAGCACCCGCCTCAGTGATGACGTTACCGCCATAGGAATGTCCCACCAAAACCACCGGGCCATCTTGCATATCTATAAGGCGCGAGACCACGGCGGCATCGTCTTCGAGCGAGGCCAAGGGCAGTTGCGCTGCACTCACCGATACGCCCGCATCTTGTAAAATCGGCACAACCCTGTGCCACGCGGAGCCATCAGAAAATGCGCCATGCACCAGGACGACAGAGGCCTGATCGGCAACAGCAAGGCCGGGCAGGGTAAGTGCTACCGCCGCAACAGAGGCGCGAAACATGTTGAGAGTATTGGACATTTTGAGTTCCCTCGTGGTTGAGTTAGCATTGCGCAAAGAGGTACGTGCGAAGGGCCAGTGTGCCGATGACGGGAACACCGGAAGTGTTAGCAGAAACGCCGATGTTCGGGACGGATGCGTTCTCTGAAGTGCTCGACATCGTGCATGTGCGCGGCGAAACCGCCCGCGTTGTCACACCAGATGACCCGCTGGACTACGCCGTTCCGGCCGGAAAGCCCTGCGTCTATATCGTCGAAGAGGGCGCGTTGGAGATTATCATCGACAATGCGGCCCCCGTCCTTTTGCACGAAAAGCAAATCGCGTTAATGCTGCAAGGCACAGCGCATCGCGCGGTCTTCAGCGATCCGAGGCGAAACACGACCGAAGCCCGCTTAATCGACCCGAACACCTCAGAACGCGTGCGCCCCGCGATCAACTGCTTTTGCGGGAGCTTTACGGTCGACGGTGAGTTGGCCGGTCGCGTTTTGCAGTCGCTGCCACAGGTCATCGTGCTGGATGAGCTTGCGGAAAACCCCATCGAATGGGTCGATGTGATGTGTGAGCTTGTCTTGCGCGAATTGGGCACGACGCGGCCGGGCTCCAGCCTGATGGTTTCGCGCCTTTTGGACCTTTTGCTGGTGGTGATCCTGCGCCGATGGGCCCAATCGGATGACAGCCTGCCGGGATGGCTGGCCGCGGCCAAGGACGAACGGATCGCCCGCGCGGTGGCGGCGATCCATTCCAATCCGTCCCGGAACCTATCGAATGGAGATTTGGCGGACCTCGCGGGCATGTCGGTGTCAAACTTCGCGGATCGCTTCAAACAGGTCATGGGTCAGCAGCCGGGGGCGTACCTACGCGGCTGGCGGCTCGACCAAGCCGCCGAGGCGCTGCTTCATTCGAGCGCGTCGATTGAGGCGATTGCGCACCGCGTTGGCTACGCCTCGAAAGAGGCCTTCAGCCGTGCCTTCCAAGCAAGGTTCGGGGATGCGCCATCGGCCTGGCGATCATTGCGGCAAGAGGGCGATGCGCGATAACGCGCACGGCACCGGTTTGACCCAGGATTGTGCTTGCGCTGCTAAGCGTAAAGGTCTGGCACCGGATGTTGACCGGACCAACCGCCCCGCTTCGGCCACGCCATATCTCATCTGAAAGGCCACGTGTCGAAGACCCGTGATGACGGTGCAAACCGGCCGCGGCCGCAAAGGACATCAGCGGCGCGAAAAGACTTTCCGCAACACGGGTTCGGATGCGCCACCCTTCAACGAACGACCCGAGCGAGGCCTATGTCGCTTCGGAGATTTCAGATATGTTCTGCGGGATGTCTGGAGCCGGCAGGGCCGCAAACGTGTCGTGATTGCAAGTCGGACATTGCTGGTTCCGTTAGTCTGGAAAGTACGCAATTGCTGCTCCACGGACACCGCCGAATCTACGCCTGAGCGGCGACGATTTAAACCGAAAGGTCAGTGTTTGCCGCCATCGGCAATGTTTTCAATCGGAAAAATTTTCGACCAAAACAATCGCATTCGTAGTGGGATCGGTCAATTTTTTATCAAATTGTTGTGCTTTTAGCTCATTTTCTGAGCGGTTTGATTTTTTTCGAACGGAAAAACCTCCGAGCTTGCGCTTGACGCCGACAAAGGCGTCGCAGCAATTTTCGGAAGCTCGTGCAATTATTGCAGGAGTTTAAGGTAGTTGGTTACTTTGGGAGACAACAATGGGATCGTACTGGGGGAATTCCAAGGGTCTAAGACGAATAGCCGTGGCCGTCACCGCAGCGTGCCTGGCGCCTGTGCCAAGCGCATTTGCGGCAACCGTCAATAGCACGGCGAACGTGGTGTTTATTGTCGACGAGTCTGGCTCCATGGGTGGAGCGCAAGATTGGTTGCAGAACACCGTCATTGGCAACCTTGATGCCGGGCTTGATACGGCAGGTGTGACGAACCGGAAATATGGCGTCGTTGGCTTCGGCGATGGGTCTTCGGGCGGCGATCTTGGCCGTCTCGTGGGCGGTGGCCTTGCAAACGCATCCGATACGGCAAACAACCTTGGCGCGTTGGAGACCACTGGCTTTTTTGAAGACGGCTATTCGGCCATCGACTTTGCGCTGAACAACATCACCTATGATGCGGGTGCCGCGATTAACTTCATTCTCGTCACCGACGAAGATCGCGACAACGGCGATCCTTCTCTGACCCGGTCGAGCATTGAGTCGGCGCTGACATCGCGCAACATTTTGCTTAACGCGGTTGTGAACAATCAGTTCAGTTCCGATGGTTCGACCAATGCATTGGGCGTCGATAGCGATGGCAATGCCTATGTGGCCGACGGGTCGGGAAGTTACCTGACCGACACCGGTGGCGTGGTAACGCCGACCTTTGATACGACCGATGACGATTATTCCAACCTCGCGCTCGCAACTGGCGGTGCGGCTTGGAACCTCAACCAGCTTTCGAGTGGCGGGACGAACGCGATATCCTTCGCGGATGCGTTCATCGACATTAAGGTGCAGGAGATCATCAGCCAACTGCCGATCGATCCGGACCCCGATCCGGATCCGTCGCCGTCGCCGACACCGGCGCCGATCCCAGTACCTGCGGGCTTCCCACTGCTGTTGGCCGGTCTGGGTGCATTTGGCTTCGTACGGATGCGCGCTAAGGGCTAAGCCTTAACGGCCACGACGCGACACCCCATCGCGGTCAATATCGCGGTGGGGTTTCTTTGGGTCAGCGCAACCGGTCCCAAAAAGCAAAGACATCCTCGCGCCGCAAGCCGCAGACTTGGATCGAGGCGCTTCTTTCGGTTGCCCGTTTCACAAGGATATTGGCTGGTTACGTCGACGGGCATGACGCCGTGCGATGTGCGTGTCCTGTCTGGTCGCCAACTAGCTTCCAAGGCGTTCCATAAGGCGCGCATATGCGGTTTGGCCCAATCGGAACGTTGGCAGGCGAAAAAACTCGTTAGGGGCATGTTGGTTCTCGTCGTCATGCCCGAACGCGAACATCACAGCATGTAACCCCAATTGATCCAGCAGCGTTGACATGACTGGGATCGAGCCACCGACCCGGGTTTTGTGGGCCGCTTTGCCATAAACTTCTTCCAGCACTTGCCCTGCGATGGCCGTGGCGTTGTGGCCGGCCGGCACGAGAAACGGATCCGCCCGCCCCGGGTTGCGCGCGACCTCAGCGGTGACGCCAGGTGGGCAATTCTCGTCCACATGAGCGGCGATTAGATCAAAAACCCTTTCGGGGTTCTGGTTTGCGACCAGCCGGCAGGTGATCTTGGCTGAGGCAACGGACGGCAAGACCGTTTTCGTGCCTGCGCCCTGCCAGCCGGAGCTTAGACCGTTAACTTCGAATGTTGGACGAGCCCAGAGGTTTTCACGCGTCGTGTATCCGGGTTCTCCGTGCGTGGCGGGCGCGCCGGTTTGAGCCAGATAGGCCGCCTCGTCCCATGGTACGCGCGCAATGGCGTCTCGGTCCTCGTCGGTCAACGCAACGACATCGTCGTAGAACCCCTCGATGGTGATGAGACCATCGGGCGATTTCATGCTGGCCAAGAGATGGGCGAGGGCCATGCCAGGGTTTGCCACGCCGCCACCATGCATGCCCGAATGCAGATCAGAGGCAGCGCCGGTCACCGTAATTTCCAGCGACGTGAGCCCCTTTAACCCCAGAACCATCTGTGGCGTCTCGGTATCCCATTGGCTCCCGTCGGCGGAAAAGATCATATCCGCCTGGAGCCTGTTGAGGTTGGCTTCGATGAACGGCGGCAGGTCGGGCGAGCCGATTTCTTCCTGACCTTCAAAGAAAAACCGTACATTCACCGGCAGCTTGCCGGTCTCGGCCAACAGGGCTTCGGCGGCCAAGATTGGGATCAACATGGCCCCTTTGTCATCCGTGGCACCGCGCCCATAGATCCGATCCCCACGCAGCGTCGGCTCAAATGGCGGGGACGACCATAGATCGAACGGTTCCGCCGGCTGCACGTCGAAATGGCCGTAGATCAAAATCGTGGGTGCCTGCGCGCCGGCATGCAACCAATCTGCGCAGACGACGGGATGGCCCGCCGTTTCCAACATCTGCGCATTTTCCAGACCCGCAGCATCAAGCCGATCAACCACCCATTGGCCGGCCTTGCGAACATCCTGGGCGTTCTCAGGCTTGGCCGATACGGACGGGATGCGAATGAAATCGCACAGTTCCTGAATGAAGCGCGGTTGATTGTCGTCAAGATAGTCAGCCCAGCCCATATCACGTCCTCTCAAGTGAAGCTTAAGACATGGCGCAGCTTGCCGTACTTCGCAACCATGCGAACGACCAGCGCAGAATGAGGGTCAATGGCAAGGCTGGCCTCGCGGCCAGTCGGTCTTTGCGGTTCGCGGCGCGGCAACAAACCGGACGGAGTGGTGCTGCGCAGCGAAGCAATGATCGAGCTGAGAACGGTCGTGGCATTTGCCGCAGCCGCAATACCGGGCTCGCGCAAGAATTGGACGCAGCGTTTGTGGCCGGTATTGACGGGTCGGGCGCTTTTTAATAGCCACGCGGTGTCGCGGGTATAGCTTAATGGTAAAGCCCCTGCCTTCCAAGCAGGTTATGTCGGTTCGATTCCGTCTACCCGCTCCAGTTTTTGCGTATCCGTTGCTGGAACGATTTGACTTGGGTGTGAAGCCTTTGCGCGGTGCGTTCTGAGGCCTTCGGATCGAGTTGCGGGAATTCCGTCCGGACATGCTGCATCGGTTTCCGCGTACAGGGAAACCATGCCATTAAATATCCGTGTTTCAATCTCCGTCGTTCAGCCGCGACGTTGGAGCGCAGGTTGCCGTTAAGGATGCGTGCAAAGCGCGTGTCGATCTGCGCTGATTAAAAAAAATATAATATTAATGGACATTTGAGGTCCGGCCTCTGAGGCTCGATTCACCGATTTGAAGGGTCTTTGAGCGGTTTTGGCCTGCTGAAGACACGTGCCAAACCAGAGAAATGCTTGCCCCAGCCCGCGCGCACGGGTTGTGCGAGGCAGCGGCGCACCTTAATCCGGTAGGGACGGAGAGGATGACGCAAGCCATGGCAAGCCAAGATGCCAACGCGCCTCATGCCAGCGAAGAGCGTGAGGCATCCAAGAAAATTGGATCGCTGCGCGCGTTGGTCCCGTTCATAACACCCTATAAGGGTATGGTAATTGCGGCCTTCGGCGCGCTCGTCACGACGGCTGTCGTTTCGCTCGCGTTGCCGCTAGCCGTGCGCCGCGTCGTCGACGGGTTTGAGACCGAAACGGCGGAACTGCTCGATCAGTATTTCATGGCCTCGCTAGGCATAGCGGCGCTGTTGGCGATTGGAACGGGGGTTCGGTACTATCTTGTGACCCGGCTCGGCGAACGGGTCATCGCGGATATCAGAATGGCTGTGTTCGATCGCATGATCGGGATGAGCCCGGCCTTTTTCGAAAAGATCATGACCGGAGAAGTGCTTAGCCGTATCACAACCGACACGACGCTGTTGCTGAGCGTAATTTCGTCCTCCGTGTCGGTGGCGTTGCGCAACATTCTCATCTTGATCGGTGGATTGATCTTGATGTTCGTGACCTCGCTGAAATTGGCGGTTATGGCGGTGGGCTTAGTGGTCTTGATCGTTTACCCGATCATTCGGCTCGGCCGTCGGCTACGCATTCTCAGCCGTGAAAACCAAGACTGGATTGCCGAAAGCTCCGGCAATGCGTCCGAAGCGCTGCTATCATCCCAAACCGTGCAGGCCTTCACCCATGAGGTTCCGACGGCGGCCGCTTTTTCCGCCGTGACCGAACGCAGCTTTGACAGTGCCAAGGCGCGCATTATGACGCGCGCCGTGATGACCGTAATCGTGATCAGTTTGGTCTTCGTGGGTGTCGTGGGCGTTTTATGGGTCGGTGCACGGGACGTCCGCGGCGATGTGATGTCGATTGGAGAGCTGATCCAATTCCTGATCTACGCCATCATGGTCGCCGGCTCCGTCGGTGCGCTGTCGGAAATCTGGGGCGAATTGCAACGCGCAGCGGGGGCCACAGAACGCTTGGTCGAATTGCTCGGCGCGTCTGACACGGTACCCGATCCGGTCGTTCCGCAACCCTTGGCTGCGGCTGGTAAAGGTGCGATTGTTTTCGAGAACGTGCGGTTTTTCTACCCGACCCGACCAGAGATACCTGCGCTCGACGGTATCGACTTGCGGATCGAACCTGGTGAGACCGTGGCGCTTGTGGGTCCCTCGGGGGCGGGAAAAACCACAATATTTCAGCTTCTGATGCGATTTTATGACCCCGAATTCGGTCGCATCCTTCTCGACGGTGTTGATTTACGCAACGCAGCACGGGCGAGTTACCGCGGCGCGATGGCGCTTGTGCCGCAGGACCCAGTGATCTTTGCGACGTCGGCGCGCGAAAACATTCGTTTTGGCAGGCCTGATGCCAGCGATGCAGATGTCGAAGCCGCGGCCCGGTCTGCCGCGGCGCATGATTTTCTTCAGACGTTACCCGATGGGTACGGCACCTATGTCGGAGAGCGCGGCATCATGCTGTCGGGCGGACAGAAGCAACGCATCGCAATTGCGCGGGCCATTCTGCGGGACGCGCCGATCTTGCTGTTGGATGAGGCCACGAGCGCACTTGACGCCGAAAGCGAACGCGCGGTCCAGGATGCCGTCACAAACATGGCGGAAACGCGCACGACGCTGATCGTGGCGCATCGGTTGTCGACGGTGAAACAGGCTGACCGTATCGTCGTCTTTGACGATGGTCGCATTGTCGCCGAAGGCACGCATGATGCCTTGGTTGCCGAAGGCGGGCTCTATGCCCGGCTGGCCCGGTTGCAATTTACCGAAGGGCTTGCCGCGGAATAAAGGCGCAGTGGCCTTTGCGCGCTGTCTCCGACCGCGCAGCAATTTAGTCTTTCCCGCACGGGCAACCTGCGCCACGTTAGTGTTATGACACCAGAAGATCGCATAAGCACCCTCGGTCTTACTCTTCCGGCACCGACAAAGCTGCCGCCTGGGTTGAGCCTGCCGTTTTCGTTCGTGAATGTGCGTTCCGGACGTGCGGTGATTTCCGGCCATCCAAGGCAGGGCCACGATGGTAGCATTACCGGTCCTTACGGGCGGCTCGGCGCCGATATGACAACCCAAGATGGCTACACCGCCGCCGGCGAAATTGCGCTGACGGTTTTGGCGAACCTGAAGGCCGAGATCGGCGAACTTAGGCGCGTCACCGGCTGGGTGCGCGTTTTTGGGATGGTCGCCTCGACCCAAGACTTCACCGAACAGCATCTCGTCATCAACGGTTTTTCTGATCTCATACTTGAGGTGTTTGGCCCGGATATTGGCGCACATGCACGTTCGGCTCTCGGCGTTGCGAGCTTGCCGATGGGGTTTGCGATGGAAATCGAAGGCGAGGCGCTGATCGCGACCTAATCCTCGGCCGACGTGACGTCGCGATTTTTAATTTCGCAGCGTCACTCTTGCGCGCAAGCATTCAAATGCGCATTCTCCGGCCCACGCCGGCGCAAGACCGGTCAAATTGGTCAGGGAGGAGACCATGGGGCGCTTTGCCAATCTCGAGGATATCAAAAAGATCGAAAACCAATCGCCTTGGCCAGAGAGTCAACCGGCGACGACAATTTTCGAATTCCTATCGAACGCGAAGGACCGATATCCGCAACACCACGCGATTACCTTCCAAATCACGTCTGGGCCCACGGACAAGGCCGAGACCCTCACTTGGCAGAGACTGCACGCCCGAACGACACAGGCGGCCAATCTCTTTCGAAGTCTGGGCGTCGGTGAAGACGACACGGTCGCCTATATCCTGCCCAACTGCAACGAAACGGTCGTCACGCTATTGGGCGGCATGATCGCGGGCATTGCCGCACCGATCAATCCGCTTTTGGAGCCGGCGCAAATCGGCGCAATCCTGCGAGAGACGGGTGCAAAGGTTGTTGTGACGCTTAAGCCTTTTCCGCGCACCGATGTGGCGCAAAAGGTGTCCGAGGCGGTCAAACTGGCGCCCGGGGTGACGCATGTTCTCGAGGTTGACCTGCTGCGTTATCTCAGCGGGCTGAAGCGGTTAATCGTGCCGCTGATCCGCCCCAAACAGACCACCTCGCATCACGCCACGGTTCTCGATTTCGAAGCGGAGCTGAACCGCCAATCCGACACTCTGGCCTTTGCCGACAGCGCCGGCGACCGGGTCGGCGCCTATTTTCACACCGGTGGCACCACGGGCATGCCGAAAGTGGCGCAGCACAAATATTCTGGCATGATCTATAACGGCTGGATCGGTCACACATTGCTGTTCAGCGACACAGACAACGTGATGTGTCCACTGCCCCTCTTTCACGTATTTGCTTGCCACGTGATCCTGATGGCGATGATCGCCTCGGGCGCACATGTTGTGTTCCCGACACCGCAAGGCTATCGGGGCGAGGGCGTCTTCGACAATTTTTGGAAATTGGTCGAGCGATGGAAAATTACCTTCATTATCACAGTGCCCACGGCGATTGCAGCGATGATGCAGCGCCCGGTCAACGGCGATATTTCGACCGTGAAGACAGCTTTTTCCGGCTCATCGCCCTTGCCGGTTGAGCTCTTCAATCGCTTTGAGAAGGCGACGAACGTGACGCTTGTGGAAGGCTACGGTTTGACCGAAGCCACGTGTTTGGTGTCGTGCAATCCCGTTGAGGGTACCAAGAAAATCGGCTCTGTCGGCGTGCCGTTTCCGCATTGCGCCGTTAAGATTTTGGTCGATACGCCGGACGGGCCGCGGGAATGCGAGATCGACGAGGTCGGCGAGATTTGCATCGACAACCCAGGCGTCTTCGAAGGCTCAACCTACACCGAAATGGATAAGAACCGCGACTTGTTCCACCATGAGCTTTATTTGCGCACTGGCGATCTAGGGCGCATCGATGCTGATGGATATCTCTGGATCACGGGTCGCGCGAAGGACCTCATTATTCGCGGCGGGCACAATATTGACCCCGCGCTGATCGAAGAGTGTCTGGCCGGCCATGAGGCGGTCGCCTTTGCCGGCGCAATCGGCCAACCCGATGCCTTTGCCGGCGAATTGCCATGCGTCTATGTGGAGTTGGTCGAGGGGGCGACCGCTGATGAAGCGGCGCTGCTTGAGTATTGCAAATCCAACATCACGGAGCGTGCGGCGATCCCAAAACATCTGGAGGTCTTGTCCGAGCTGCCAAAGACCGCCGTTGGTAAGGTCTTTAAACCGGACCTGCGCAAGCGCGCGATTACCCGGGTCTATGACGCCGCCTTGGCCGAGGCTGGTATTCCAGCCCGAGTGGTCGACGTGCGTGAGGATAAAAAGCTTGGCCTCGTCGCGCATTTGGACCGCACGGGCGATGTCGACGAGGCCGCCTTGGCCCACACGCTTGGCGAATTTACGCGACCTTGGGTTTGGGCGGGGGCGAACGCGCAAGCGGCTTGAGGCCTGCGGTCGGGATGCGACGATCAGCCCCGGATACAACTGGGGCGGCGCACCTAGCTTGTGCCATATGACGCCGTTGAAAATCTCACCCCCTGAATTTTTGGCCGACGCAATGCCCGTTGCTGTGATGGATGGCCACTGCGCGCTCTGTTCCTTTGGGGCGCGGATGATCCACAATATCGAACCCGCGGGTCGCATTCGGATTTTGCCGATCCAATCACCGCGAGGCCGCGCGGCTTTGGCATATTTCGGACTGGCGCCGGACGATCCGGCGAGCTGGCTGTTTATCGATGCGGAAAAAGCTTGGACGGGCATCGATGCGATGATCGCGGTTGGCGAGTATAGCGGTGGATGGGGGCGCTGCCTCAGCCTTTTGCGGCTTATCCCAAGCCCCCTACGACCAGGTCTCTACAGGCTGATCGCGCGCAACCGATATCGGCTATTTGGCAATGCCGAGCTGTGCGCACTGCCCAATCCGGGGCTGCGCGCGCGGCTGATATCGTGAAAATCGTCATTTTGGGCGGAACCGGCGTTTTCGGCAGCCGGTTGGCGCGGCTTTTGCGGCGCGATGGGCATAGCGTGACATTGGCAGCCCGACGCGGGGCAGACGCTCTAGCGGCAGAGATCGGCGCAGACAGCCTTCGCCACGATCGGTCGCAAGATCCGGCTCCGCTTTTTGCCGCTGCGCCGGACCTGTTGATCGATGCAACGGGTCCGTTTCAGCACTATGGGCCCGATCCCTACCGATTGGCGCGCGCGGCCATCGATGCTGGCGTCGACTACATGGATTTATCGGACGACGCGGATTTTACGGCAGGGATCGTCGAATTGGACGCGGTCGCGCAAGCGGCTGGCCGCGTCGTTCTTTCTGGGATGTCCTCGGTGCCGGCCTTGTCGGGCGCGGCCGTCATGGCCTTGGCCGAAGGGATGACGGCAATCGATGCAATCGACGGCGCGATCCTGCCGGGAAATCGGGCACCGCGAGGCCATGCCGTGATGGCCGCGATACTACACCAGGCCGGTCGTCCGATGCGGGTTTGGCATGCGGGCATCTGGGAAATGCGCCGCGGATGGTCTGATTGCCGCGCATATCCCCTTTTGGGCGGCGGAACCCGCCATGGTTGGCTCAACCGCGTCCCGGATCTGGAGTTGTTCCCAAGCTATTTCCGCGCGCGCAGCGTCACGTTTCGCGCCGGGCTCGAGCTGCCGGTGATGGGCAGAAGTTTGGCTTTATTGTCCGTCTTGCGACGCGTGATCCGGCTGCCGGTCCCGGTGGGTCTCGCGCATCGGGTGGCATCCGTTTTGGAGCGTTTGGGCACCGACCGGGGTGGGATGGTGGTGACGGTTTCCGGGGACACGCCAAATGGCGCAGTGATCCGTCATTGGCATCTTGCTGCCGAAGAAGGGGAGGGCCCGTTTGTCCCGGCGATACCGGCACGCGCTGCTGTTGCTGCTTGGCCTTTGCGGGCCGGCGCCCGCGCCGCTATCGCCGAAATTCCTCTGGCCGCGATGGAGCGCGCTATGGCCGATTTGGCAATCCGCACGGAGCGTGCGGAACGGCGCGCCGAGCCATTGTTTTCCAAGGTCCTTGGGGCGGATTTCGAAGACTTACCAAAGCAGGTGCAGGATACCCACAAGGTGATTACGGCCCGGCGCCTTTCGGGCCTGGGCCGGGTAAGTCGCGGCCGCGGGCTCTGGCCGCGGCTGATTGCTTTCGCCTTTCGCTTCCCGCCGGCGGGCGAGGCGGTGCGGATCAATGTCTTGAAAACCCGAAAGGGCGACACGGAAACCTGGGTTCGTCGCTTTGGCCGAACGACGTTCCGGTCCACCCTGAAAGCGACGCCGGACGGCATGACCGAACGCTTTGGTCCGTTCACCTTCGAGTTGGGTCTACACGTGGATCAAGGCACGCTGCGGTTTCCAGTCAAAGGCGGGCGCATTGGCACCGTCCGCATCCCAAGCTGGGCCTTGCCGCAAAGCGAGGCGCATGAATTTGTCTCTGATGGCACCTTCCGATTTGACGTCACCTTGCGCGCGCCCGTAACGCGGCAATTCATCATCCGGTACGAAGGCGCACTTGGCCCGGTGGATTGAGCGCTATTCGGGTTGCTGATCGTGCGCTGGGTCGGCATCTTGCGGCCATGGCCGCACCAACCCTCGACAATAAAACCGCGCGTGCGCTGTTTTTGGATCGCCACGCTTTGGCACGCCCGCGCGCGAAGGATGGGCGCGGTGCGGCCCTGTCGGCGATGGTGGAGCGCTTGGGCTTTGTGCAAGTCGACAGCGTGAACACATTTGCACGCGCCCACGACATGATCATGTTTTCGCGCGCGACCGATTACCGCCCAGAAAGCTTGCGCTGGCTCAATGATCGCGCCCGCGCGACCTTTGAAGGCTGGACCCATGATGCCGCCATTATTCCAGCCGCCTTCTTTCCCTATTGGCGGCTGAAGCACGCGCGCGATCAACGTCGGTTGCGCAATCGTTGGTCGACTTGGCATGGCGATGAATTCCATGCGGAGATCGATGGGGTCCTGGACCACATCGCAGCGCATGGACCGACATCTTGCCGCGATGTCGGCGACGCGCCGGCGCAGAAATCAACCGGGTGGTGGGATTGGAAACCATCAAAGACGGCGCTGGAGTACCTTTGGCGATCGGGTCGTCTTGCGGTGACGCGGCGGTCCGGCTTCACCAAGCATTATGATTTGGTTGAGCGGGTGCTGCCAGCGCAGCTGTGCGACCAGGAAATTGCCGAATGGGATGTCATCGACTGGGCCTGCAACGCGGCGCTTGATCGATTGGGGTTTGCAACCAGTGGCGAATTGGCGGCGTTTTTTGCTGTGATCACGCCGAACGAGGCAAAAGCCTGGGCGGCGGCGCAAGTGGCAAATGGCACGGTGATCGAGGCCAATGTGACCCTCAATGACGGTGCGTTACGGACCGTCCTAATCCGGCCCGAGGTGGTCGAGACATTGCCCGAGCTCGCGCCGCCGACGCGCAGATTGCGTCTGTTATCCCCGTTTGATCCGGCCTTGCGCGACCGCAAACGCGCCGAGCGTTTGTTTGGGTTTCATTTTCGCATCGAGATATTTGTGCCTGAAGCAAAACGGAAATTTGGCTACTATGTCTTTCCAATACTAGAGGGCGACGCGCTGATCGGACGGATTGATTTAACGGCAGATCGGGCGGCCTCAGTGCTACGGGTGCGGGCACTCTGGCCCGAAAAGGGCGTACGATTCGGGCGCGGACGGATGGCGCGGCTGGAAACGGAACTGGCACGCGCCGCACGCTTTGCCGGATGTGAAGATATAGAAATTGCGTCGCAATTCCTGCGCGCGGCCTGAGGATTCAGGGCCTGCGTTCACTAATCATTAGAACAACAGATGCTACCGCAGGCATCCAGGACAGTTACTCCGGATAAAGTTTGCGAGGTCGTGCATGGAACCTGATGGGCCGCTCGTTATTGATGTGCGAAAGCCCGGCTGGGCCAGCAATGCGTCAGCGCTCGTCGCAGGTCTCGCCGCATCCCCGCCGTCGTCCATCCAGTTGATGGTCGAGGATGCGGAGCAGCCAGGCGGTGAAGAGGCGCAGATTTTGCTGTTCCTCGCCCGCCATGCCGAGGCTGCCGATATTCCCCTAACGCTTGATGGCGCGCCTGATGCGCTTAATGCCGGGTTGCTGAAAATCGGCCTCGACCCTGTCTTTCCCGCTGAAGGAGACGCCACGCCATGACCCCTGCGCCGCACGTTCTCGCCATCGACGACTCATTCACCATCAGAGAGATGGTCAGTCAAACGCTCCGCGATGCCGGCTATGACGTAACCACTGCCAATGACGGCCAGGATGGTGTCGACGTCTATAGCGAGGGGGAGTTCGATGCGGTGATCACGGATATCAACATGCCGCGCATGGACGGTTTTGGTGTCATTGAATCGATCCGCGGCCTCAATGGCCAAGAGGCGCGTGTGCCGATCTTGGTTCTCACCACCGAAAGCGGTCCGAAGCTGAAAGAACGCGCCCGCAAATCCGGTGCTACCGGTTGGATTGTCAAGCCATTTGACGACGAAGCGCTGGTTTCGGTTCTCGATCGCGTGACCGGTAAGGAGTAGCGCCATGTCCGCCGACAATCTCAAGGCCATGTTCTTCGTCGAATGCGAAGAACTTTTAGAAGCGCTCGGCGAAGGCCTCGTTTCCATGGAAACTGGCGAGGCCGACAATGAAACGCTGCATGCGATCTTTCGCGCCGTCCATTCGATCAAAGGCACCGCTGGCGCCTTTGGGTTTGATACGCTTGTCACGTTTACCCACCATTATGAAACCGTTCTTGACCTGATCCGCAGCGACCAGCTTGAGGTCGATGCGGACCTGATGCGCATCCTGCTGCGGTCCAGCGACATTCTTGCCGATTTGGTTGAGCTTGCCCGAGCCGACGATCCCGGCCGCCCCGAGGCGATGGATCAGGTGCTCAACACCTTGATCGAGCTTTCCGGTGCGCAAAAGGAAGATGACAAAGCCGGCGGGGCCGAATTGGCGGCAGAGCCGATGACATTCGAGCCTTTAGCCTTCGACCCCGTCGGGCTTGAGGACAGCCCGCCCGAAGGCGCCCTGCGCTATAAAATCCGGTTCGAACCGGGCCGCGACTTCTTCCGCAACGGGCATGATTTTGTACGTCTTCTGCATGAGCTCTCAAAGCTTGGCCCGGTGGAGTGCACCGCAGATGCGTCAGACATGCCGGAGATCGACAGCTTCGATCCGGCCTTGTGCTATTTGTCATGGGACATGGAGATCGAAACAGAGGCCACAGAGGCCGAAGTGCTCGACGCGTTCATGTTTCTCGAAGAGTTCTGCAAAATCCAAGAAATACCAGCCGACCCGCCGATGGCGGGGCTCGATGCTTTGCTCCCCCTTACAGAGCCCGAAACCGCTGATGTGCCCGAACCGCCCGATCCGCCGGCACAGGCCGAGGCGCCCCCGCCAGAGGCACCAAAACCGCTCCCACCCGACGCCGGCCCATCGGGCCAAAAGGCGGCGCCAAACCCTAGCAAGGCGCCTGCCGCGCCGGAACAGCCCGCAGCCAAAAGCACACCCGCCGCAAGCGCAAGCGCGCCAGCCCCAAAGCAGCCCATGCTGCGCGTCGATCCCGAACGCGTGGACCGGCTGATCAACACCGTTGGTGAATTGATCATCAACCAGGCTGTGATCAGCCAGCGCATCGTCGAAGGGGGATTTGACACAAATTCCGACTTGATGAGCGATCTCGACGACTTTCAGCATCTCGCCCGCGAGATCCAAGAAGGTGTCATGGCTATCCGGGCCCAACCGGTGAAGCCGCTTTTTCAAAGGATGCAGCGGATCGTGCGCGAAACGGTCGACGCGTTGGGAAAAGACGTCCAGTTGATTACCGAAGGCGAAAACACCGAGGTCGATAAGACGCTGGTGGAGCGTTTGGCCGATCCGCTGACGCATATGATCCGAAACGCCGTCGATCACGGGGTCGAACGCAAGGAGGTCCGCAGCCAGGCCGGCAAATCCGAACGCGGCACGATCCGCCTGTCGGCCGCCCACAGATCGGGCCACGTGCAGATCGAAATCTCAGACGACGGTGCCGGCGTTAATCGGCCAAGGGTTTTTGAAAAGGCGGTCGAAAATGGTCTTGTCGCGGCGGACGCGAAATTGACTGACAGCGAGATTGACAACCTGCTGTTCATGCCGGGTTTTTCGACGGCGGCTGAGGTTACGAATCTGTCAGGTCGCGGCGTCGGTATGGATGTCGTAAAGACCGCCATCAGCGCGTTGGGCGGACGTGTTGCGATCTCCTCTGCGCCGGGCAAAGGCACAACCTTTACAATCTCGATGCCGCTGACGCTTGCGGTGATGGACGGCATGGTTGTCCATATCTGCGGTGAGACCATGGTGGTGCCGTTGGCCAGCATCGTCGAAACCATTCGCCCAAATGAAAAGGACATCAAATCGATCGGCCGCGACGGGCAGCTTTTGTTCATTCGCGGCATGTATGTTCCCATCATAGGCCTGTCGGATATGCTTAGTCTTGCCCGGCCCGAGGATGAGCCTTCGGGCGGCGTTTATGTCCTGGTGCGGTCCGAAGCGGACGATCTCGTTGCGCTGGCCGTCGACGACATCTCTGACCAGCGCCAAGTCGTCATCAAAAGCCTCGAGGGAAATTACGGCGCCATTCCAGGCATCTCGGCCGCGACCATCCTGGGTGACGGACGGGTGGCGTTGATCATCGATACCGAAGCGATCCTGGCACAAGTCCGCCGGACGGGAACGGAAGCGGCATAGTGAAAGGAGACCCCCATGAATAGGCCTGCGCATTGGGAAGAAAGTGGGACGATTGAGTTCGTGTCCTTCATGGCTGGCGGACAGAGCTTTTGCATCGAGATCACGCAAATCCGTGAGATCCGGCGGTGGACGCCGGTCACTGCGTTGCCCCATGCGGATAAGGCCATTCTCGGGGTGATCAATTTGCGTGGGGCCGTCATTCCCATCGTCGATCTTGCGGAGCAGTTGGGCCTTGGTTCCAGCGAAACATCGATGCGCCATGTCGTGATCGTCGTGGCGATTGGCACGCAAACCGTTGGCCTGTTGGTCGATTCAGTTTCGGAAATCCTTGCCGTTGGCGTCGATACAATTTGCGATGCCCCGCCGATGTCGAAAAGCGTCGACAGCGATTGCATCATTGGCCTTGTCTCTGTCGAAGAAGAGATGTCGCGCGTGCTGGCCTTGGAGGCCGTGTTGCCGCAAGCCCTTGAGGATGCGGCATAATGAACATGCGCGCGACCCCTGTCGGCGGAAGCATTCGAAAACGGCCCGAATTGTCGGATCGTGATTTCCAGCGCATTGCCGCCATCGCCAAATCGGATTACGGCATTCAAATTGAACCGCAAAAGAAATCGATGATCCAATCGCGGCTGACCAAGCGAATGCGTAGCCTGGAGCTTGGCGATTTCGCCGATTATTGCGCATTGGTTGAAAAGCCGGATTCGGGCGAGCGGGAAAACTTCATCTCGTCGATCACCACCAATGTGACGCATTTTTATCGTGAAGTGCATCACTTCAAACAGCTTGAGACCGAGGTTCTGCCGCCCTTGGTTGTGCGCGCCCGGTCCGGCTCCAAGCTGCGAGTTTGGTCGGCGGGGTGTTCTACGGGACCGGAGCCCTATTCGATCGCCGGCAGCATCACCAAACTGATGCCAGAGGCGGGGCGAATGGGGGTTGAGGTTTTGGCGACCGATCTCGACCGTGAGGTTTTGGCCAAAGCAGAAACCGCCACATACGATGCCGAGCAATGCCAGGTTCCCGCGCCGGAATGGGGCGATCGGGTTTTTCAACGCGGAACGGCCGATGGCATACGTCGTGTCCGCCCGGATGTGGCGGGAATTGTGACGTTCCGGCAGGTCAACCTCAATGGCGCTTGGACCCATCCGGTCAAATTCGACATCATCTTTTGCCGCAACGTGGCAATCTACTTTGACCGCGAAGTGCAACAGCGGCTGTGGCAACGCTTTGCCGACGTGTTGCAACCTGGCGGGACGCTGTTCATCGGCCATTCAGAACGTGTCTCGGGACCTGCGAAAGACGTGTTCACCCCATGCGGCATCACCGCTTATCGCAAACGCAGCTAACGCTCTAACGCCTGAGAAGGAGACCGACCTTGTCAATTAAAGACACCTTGCGCGTCATGGTTGTGGACGACATGTCGATCAGCCGCGGCTTGCTGATCTCAGCGCTTGAAGAGATGGGCATCTATAAAGTTGTGGCTGAAAGCTCCGGCCAATCCGCCGCTGCGCGCATAACGACCGATCCGGTTCATTTGGTGCTTGCCGACTATAACATGCCTGGCATGGATGGGCTGCAACTGCTCGAAACGCTCCGCCGAAATCGCGCAACGCAGCGTGTGGGTTATATTTTGGTGACCGGCACGCCAACACCTGAATTGGTCGATAGTGGGCGCCGGTTGGGCCTAAACAACCTGGTGCAAAAACCCTTCACAACACAATCGCTCAAGCGCGCGATCGAATCCGTTGTGGGGAAATTTTGAACGCATTTACGGACAGACGCAGCCCAAGCGCGCCGGATGCCTGCGACCTTGTTGCAGCCGTTGGCCGTGAATTGGACCATACAGCAGAGCTTTTGCGGCGGGCGGAGGAGGCAATCCTGTTCGCACTCGCCGATCCCGATCGCGATGCGTTTCAGATGGCCGATGTGCAGCTTTTGGACCTTGCGATCCAAACGCTTGACGACCTGTCACCGTTTATCTCCGCGCTGTCGGCCGGGCTTGAAGACGCACGCACCGTGGATACGGCGACCCTGATCGAAAGCTTGCGCCTGGCCGGGCTGCGCGCACGATTGACGCGCTCGGGCAGTGCCGTTTCGCAAAGTGATGGCGGATCGGTCGAGATGTTTTGAAATTCGCGCGCCGGTCCAAGAGAAAATCATCAATGCTGAGCGGCCCGCACGGCACAAAAGGACCCAAAAGGTGCTCAAATGCAGGTCTGTGATCACTCCGGACAACTCGAAAAAGCCGGTCGGGTCACCCCACCAAGAACGCGGCGCGGATTGCATTGATCTGTTCTGAAGCCCTCGTGTCGGAAGTAATTTTGAAACATCTCAAGGGTATCAGCGGATCGGAGGCACCATGAACATCATTCTGACCGTCAGTAACCCCCACCTCCGCGACCGCATGCGCGGCCGACTGAACGATTTGGACGGCGTGCATCTGTCAAAAACCGTGGTGAACCTGACGGCCGCCTACCACGAGGCGGAACACCATCCGCCTAACGTGGCGCTCTTTAGTCACAGCCTAACGCTCTTGCCCGAATTCGAGGTTCTGGTGTTCCTTTTGCGATCGCTCAACGTGGCCATCGGTGTTGTTGTCGAGCCGGATGGAGCGCCCAAAACTATATCCGGCCATCTGGGGGCGACAGAGTTTGCAACGCTGCATGAGGCGATGTCGGATGCGGAATTGTCCGATGCACTCCGCAATGCCCTGGATCGACGCGTTCCCGCGAGATCCGCGCCCACCAGCCCGGCTGAGGCTGCAGCCACAGCTGTCCCGGGACGGTTGATCATGATCGGCTCCTCCACCGGGGGCGTCGAGGCATTGATCAAAGTACTGGGCAGTTTCGGCCCAACATGTCCTCCGACCATGCTGGTTCAGCATACCGGCGGCAGCTTCAGCGGAGGGCTCGCGCGACTACTAAATTCCAAGTCGCCCGCCTCGGTCTGCGAAGCGACGCACAATATGATCCTAGAGCCTGGAATGGTGGCGTTGGCGCCTGGCGATAGCCACCATCTTGAGGCCCGCATTCGCGGCAATCTCGTGCGATGTCAACTTGTTGCTGCGCCTGAGATGGGGGGGCACCGCCCGGCCGTGGATCGCTTGTTCAAATCGGGCATTCATGCCGCGCCAAAGATCGCGGCGGCCATTTTGACAGGTATGGGCAAGGACGGGGCCGACGGTCTCTTGGCATTGAAACGGGCTGGTGCGCGCACATACGGGCAGGATGAAAAAACCTCGTTGGTCTATGGAATGCCAAAAGCCGCAGCCGACATTGGTGCCGTTGACCGTCAATTGCCGCTCGACCGCATTGGACCGGCCTTAATTTCTGCAAGCTCGGAACGGACAGCGGCATGACCAGCTTTACCGCTCAATCCTCCGCCCAGTCCGCTAAGGCAGATAACATCGTCGCCGTTGTCCAAGGGGAGTACCGGATTTCGCGTGACAAGGATGTCGTGCTGTCGACAGTGCTGGGCTCATGTGTCGCGGCCTGTATCTTCGATACCGATATCGGCATCGGTGGGCTCAATCACTTTTTGCTGCCGGGCGATAAGCGCAGCGGCCAGGTGGAGCTGAAATACGGTTCAATGGCGATGGAGCTCTTGATCAACGAATTGCTCAAGGCAGGGGCGCGGCGGTCTGGCATGAAGGTCAAGCTGTATGGCGGTGCGCGCATTAGTGCAGGCTTGTCGGATATTGGGGCCAAGAACATAGCTTTTGCGCGGGATTATGTGCGGCGCGAAGGGTTTCCGGTTGTCGACGAAAGCTTGGGTGGAACCCAAGCACGCCGGATCCATTTCCGCCCGGTGAATGGGGAGGTGCGGCTGAACCTGGTGGCGCCCACACAAGCGCCAACAGAAAAAGTTGAACGTCCAAAAAAGGCCGCAGACGTTACGCTTTTCTAATTGCCGCGCCGCGAGCGTGGGTGTCCGATTTCAGCAGGTCACCCAGAATTTTCGCCCTACAGATCGAACCCAACGAAAGGCAAAGTGCGACCAATTCGGAGCCGACGCCGGTCTGTCTATTTGGTATTGTGTGGTACTGCCGGAGATATTTGAATTCTCGGCCTCTCCCTTAACAAGGGAAGACATCAAAATTTAACGAATCAGATTAAACACATATTAAATAATATTAATTCTTTGAATCCCCTTGCAGACATAGTGCTTGACTGGGCGGATTTTGGGCGGAAATCACATTTATCAACATGCCTTTGTGCATGAATTGTGAATAAACCCCCAAAAGGACGCTGAATCCTGTGGACAATTAAACGTCATCTAGATCGGCTAGATACTGCATGATATGAAAGCGGCCGGGACCAATGCTGGTACCCGGCCATTAGATATCGCGTTGAGCGACGTCAGCTGCACTAAATATGTCCCACAGAATGGACAAGACGTCAACGCTCAATGCCTCAAATGAGGGTCAGAGTGATGACATCTGAGCAGTTTTGGGTCCGCGCCCGGCGGCAGGGCTTTACAAGATTTCGGGAATTCGAAGTAGAGGGGCGGCGACGTGTGATTATGCAGTCGCGAGATCGCATGAATTTCCCTTCACTCACGCATCCTGACGATTTGACGCCGGATCAGCGTGAGGCAGAAATAGAGCGGTTTCTGGGCCTTAACAGCGGCCTTTAACAGGGCGCAGTGGCGCTGCCTCGGTTTGGTACAATCACCCAAGGCGCCGGGATGGCAGGGTCTTCCCCCTCAGGTTCTGTTTCATAGACCTGGACGGACTTTCCGTGTGCGCCATAGATTGCCTCGACGACCGCAGGTACCGCCGAACGGACTTCCTGAACGCTCTCCCCTGAAACCAGCAATTCAGTCATCTGCGGGCTTGTTGCGTGAAACAAACCGGCACGGCCGCGTTCAATGATGATCGTTATGATCTTCGCCTTGAGCATACGCCCTCCAATCACCCCCCGGTCCGAGAAAAAAGACTCTGTCTCCTAACTCTTACCGCGAACCGGTTCAAGTTGTACTACCGTTCCAACGGTCCGCGCGGTTTTGTCCTGTGACTGAAATGTGCCGGTTTCTGTGAAATCCCAACCATGCGCAAAAAGTCGATCAGCTAGGTCATCTGGAGCAATCTTGCGGTAGCGCACCGCGGTGCGCGGTTCTGAGCAGCCGCCCAGGTCCATCAAGCGCGCATTATTGAGCGCCGCAGAGCCCTTGCCATTCTAAGCGCAAGCGATCTTCGATTACCACTCCGTCGGATCGATCCGGACAGGGGTCTGGCGACAGGTGAATTTGCGGCATTATCCTGTCGGGCACGCTCGGAAAATGACTGGCGTCCAGCGTTCCTTCGGACACAAATTTGGGCGTGCTTGCGACGGCCGATGCCGGTGAAGCGGCGCTGATCAAGATTGCCAAAGCCAACAACTTCGGCCGCTTCGAATGAGAACAGAACCAAAACGTCAATGGGCGGATTTTGGGCGGATTTTCTTGGATGTTCCTGGTGAGTTCCGGGAAAACGCGGGAAAATAGACGTCCAACAAAACGGCCCGGCTCCCCAATTTTTTGCAGTAAATCAAAGGGTTTGTGTGGTGCGCCTAGAGAGAGAAAGTTTGAACTCTCTCTTCGAGACGCTGTTAGAGTGGGAGTCCCACCTCGTACTTACTGATCTTAATGATCATGGGTGCGAAGATGACACATTCGCGCCGTAATTTCAATAAGTTATCCAAAGGCAGGACGCCTACGCCGTTCTCGCTGCGTCTGACCTTTGAAGAGCGTGCGAAGCTTGAAGAGGCTGCAAATGGCCTACCTCTCGGGGCTTACATCAAGGCCAAGCTGTTTGGTGAGGACCTGGAAAAGGTCCGCAGACGCAATACACGCCCTGTCGAGGATCATATTGCCTTGGCACGTCTTCTAGCCGCTCTGGGGCAGTCTCGGCTGTCCTCGAACCTCAATCAGCTCGCGCGAGCAGTGAACACGGGCACGCTGCCTGTCCATCCTAATGTTGAAGCGGAGATCAGTGCAGCCTGTCGCGAGATCGGTGAAATGCGCTCTGAGCTCCTGCGCGCCCTGGGCAAGTCTGGCGGTGCGCCATGATCCTGAAAGCCAAAGAACGCGGTGATGCTGTCCAGCTTGGTCGCTACCTTATGGCCATGCGCGACAATGATCATGTTGAGCTGCATGAAGTGCGAGGCTTTGTCAGCGATGATATCGGTGAAGCCTTTCAAGAAGCTGACGCTATCGCCAAAGGCACACGCGCTAAGAACCATCTCTTCTCACTCAGCCTAAACCCGCCGCCGGAACAGCAGGTCTCTGTCGATAGCTTCGAGTCTGCCATAGGCCGGATCGAAGGTGAGTTGGGTCTGGATGGTCAGCCCCGCGCCATCGTCTTCCATGAGAAGGACGGGCGCAGACATGCTCACGCGGTGTGGAGCCGTATTGATGGCGAGGAGATGAAAGCCATCAATCTGCCGTTCTACAAGAACACGCTGACCGGCATATCGCGCGATCTGTATCGCGAGCATGGCTGGGAGATGCCCAAGGGCTTGCAGGATCGTAGCCAACGCGATCCGCTCAGCTATAGCCGTGAGGAATGGCAACAGGCCAAGCGCACCCGCCAAGACCCGAAGGCGATGAAAGAAGCCATGCGCGAAGCTTGGGCGGGCTCTGATAGTCGCCAGAGCTTCGAAGCGGCCATGCGAGAACGTGGCTACATGCTGGCACAAGGAGACCGGCGCGGCTTTGTCGCCGTGGACTGGCGCGGTGAAGTCTACTCCCTCTCGCGCGGTACAGGGATCAAGACCAAAGAGCTTCAATCCCGCCTTGGCGATCCGCAGAAACTGCAATCGACCGATGATGCCAAGAGCTTCATTGCCGAACGCATGACGCCAAAGCTCCGCACCTGGGCGAAGGACGCTGAAGAGCAAGCACTCAAAGAAAACCTCGCTGTGCAATATCAGCACGAGCAGATGGTGCAGCGCCAGCGCTACACGCGCGATCAACTCAAGCTTCAGCATGAGCGCCGCTGGCTGGAAGAAGAACAGAAGCGCAGCACGCGCACGCCGACAGGCATGCGCGGTCTATGGGGTTGGATCACGGGCAAGAATCGCAAAATCAGAGAAGAGAACGAAGCTGAGATGGCGCGTAATCAAGAGCGCGACCGCGCTGAGAAACAAGCGATGATCGAGCGCCAGCTGGATGAACGCCGCAAGCTCAAAGAGCAAGCCGACCGCGCCCGCGAGAAGCAGCAAGGGCGGATAGAAGCGCTCAACCGGGATGCTGCGCATTACATGATGTTGGGTGGCAAGGCTCCAATAGAGGTGTCGCAGCGCTTCGAAGATCAGAACCGCGAGGCGCATCTCAGGGCTGAGCGTCAAAGGCAGGAAGAGCAACAACGCCGCCAAGATCGTGCAAGAGAAGACCAACGAGACAGAGATCGCCAAAGAGATCAGGGGCGCGATCATGAGCCAGGTTAGAAAGGAGCAGTTATGCTAGACGTCAGTAGAGCGCAGCACGAAAATGAATTGGAGCAGATGC
>JBCDBR010000022.1:0-66893 GCA_039183205.1 Pseudomonadota bacterium
CGCGCTCGACGCGGATGCCGACGCCCTCGCGGCTGCAATCTCGGAAAGTGCGGAATTGCGCGATCTGATGCGGTCTCCGGTCTATGGCCGTGACGAAGCGGAGGCGGGGATTGGGGCTGTTGCCGATGCCATGGGACTTCAGGCGCTGACCGGCAACGCGCTTAAGCTTATGGCGCAAAATCGGCGGCTCTTCGTCGTGCCCGGTTTCGTGACCGCACTTAAGGACATGATCGCTGAGCACAAGGGCGAGGTGACCGCCGATGTCGCATCGGCCAAGGCGTTGACCGCTGGCCAAGCGAAGAAGCTTGAAGATACGTTGACCGGTGCTGTTGGCAAAAACGTAAAACTGAACGTCACCGTTGATGAGGGTCTCATCGGCGGTCTTGTTGTCAAGGTGGGCTCGAAAATGATCGACACATCGATCCGTTCGCAGCTCAACGCTCTGAAGAATACCATGAAAGAGGTCGGATAATGGCGATCCAAGCTGCTGAGATTTCTGCGATCCTCAAGGACCAGATCAAGAACTTTGGCCAAGAGGCCGAGGTGGCCGAAATTGGCCGGGTGCTGAGCGTCGGAGACGGGATCGCGCGTGTGTATGGCCTCGACAACGTCCAAGCCGGTGAGATGGTCGAGTTCCCCGGCGGGATCATGGGCATGGCGCTCAACCTCGAAAGCGACAATGTCGGCGTTGTGATCTTTGGCTCCGACCGCGAAATCAAGGAAGGGGACACGGTCAAACGCACCTCGTCGATCGTGGATGTGCCGGTGGGTAAAGGTCTGCTCGGCCGCGTCGTTGATGCGCTTGGAAATCCGCTTGACGGCAAAGGCCCGGTTGATGCCGCCGAACGCACGGTTGCCGATGTGAAGGCGCCGGGCATCATTCCGCGCAAGTCGGTGCATGAGCCGATGGCGACGGGCCTTAAGGCAATCGACGCCATGATCCCAATTGGTCGTGGCCAGCGAGAGCTGATCATCGGCGACCGCCAAACCGGCAAAACCGCTGTGGCGCTCGACACGATCCTGAACCAAAAGTCCTACAACGACGCGGCCGGCGATGACGAAAGCAAAAAGCTCTACTGCGTTTACGTCGCCGTCGGTCAAAAGCGATCGACCGTCGCGCAGTTGGTGAAGCGGCTCGAAGCGACCGGTGCAATTGAATACACAACGGTCGTTGCCGCGACCGCGTCCGACCCCGCGCCAATGCAGTATCTTGAGCCTTATGCGGCGTGTGCCATGGCGGAGTATTTCCGTGATAACGGGATGCACGCACTGATCATCTATGATGACTTGTCAAAGCAAGCTGTTGCGTACAGGCAGATGTCGCTGCTGCTGCGCCGCCCGCCGGGGCGTGAAGCCTATCCGGGCGACGTCTTCTATCTCCATTCCAGGCTGCTCGAACGCGCCGCAAAGATGAATGAGGAAAACGGATCGGGGTCGCAAACCGCCCTTCCCATCGTCGAGACACAGGCCGGCGACATTTCGGCGTTTATCCCGACAAACGTGATCTCGATCACGGATGGACAGATCTTTCTTGAAACCGAGCTCTTTTTCCAAGGTATTCGACCTGCCGTGAACACGGGTCTGTCGGTCTCGCGGGTCGGGTCGTCGGCACAGACAAGTGCGATGAAATCCGTCGCTGGATCGATGAAGCTTGAATTGGCCCAATACCGTGAGATGGCGGCCTTTGCGCAGTTTGGGTCTGACCTTGATGCCTCGACACAGCAGCTTTTGAACCGCGGCGCACGCCTGACGGAATTGCTGAAACAGCCGCAATATTCTCCGCTCACCAATGCTGAGATTGTCTGCGTGATCTTTGCCGGAACGAATGGCTATTTGGACGGTATCGGCATCGGTGATGTCGGTCGCTACGAGCAGGGGTTGGTCGATCGCCTGAGGTCCAAGCACGGAGACCTCTTGGATTACATCACCAATGAGGATCCGAAGATCAAAGGCGAAGCGGCGGATAAGATCAAAGCCGTGCTTGACGACTACGCCGCTGAATTTGCGGGGTAAAGGCGCATGCCGAGCCTAAAGGACCTGAAAATCCGGATCGAGTCGGTTAAATCGACCCGCAAGATCACCAAGGCGATGCAGATGGTCGCCGCCGCGAAATTGCGCCGCGCGCAAGAGGCCGCGGAGGCCGCGCGTCCCTATGCCGAAAAGATGGCTGCGGTGATGGGTAGCCTTGCAGCCTCGGTCGGCGGCTCAGACAGCGCCCCGCTGCTATTGGCCGGAACCGGTCAAGACACCAACCATTTGTTGGTTGTTATGACCGCCGAACGCGGCTTGTGCGGCGGATTTAACTCGTCGATTGCGAAGCTAGCTCGCAGCCATGTCGAACGGCTGTTGGGTGAAGGGAAATCCGTCAAAATCCTGACGGTAGGAAAAAAAGGCCGCGAACAACTCAAACGTGACTATGAGCATTTGATGATAGCGCATGTCGATCTGAGCGAAGTGAAGCGCATCGGCTATGCAAATGCCGCTGATGTGGCGCGCGACGTTTTAGGCCGGTTCGATGCTGGTGACTTCGACGTTGCGACAATCTTCTATAATACCTTCGAATCGGTGATCTCTCAGGTGCCGACTGCGCAGCAGATCATCCCGGCGGATTACGCCGCGGGCGATACCGAAGATACCGGCGCGGTTTACGATTACGAACCGTCCGAAGAGGCGGTACTTGAAGACCTGCTACCGCGTGGGGTCGCTACGCAGATATTCACGGCATTGTTGGAAAACGGAGCGTCCGAGCAGGGCGCGCGGATGAGCGCCATGGATAATGCAACCCGGAATGCGGGCGACATGATCGACCGGTTGACCGTCGAATATAACCGATCGCGTCAGGCCGTCATCACTAACGAGCTAATTGAAATCATCTCTGGCGCGGAGGCGCTTTGATGGCAGATACGCCCTCACCCATGATGCTTGTGGCCGGTGCCGCTATTCTGGGCGGGGGTTACTACCTATTTGCTGGCGATCAATTGGCGGAAGAAACCACGATGCTGGACGACGCCGGAGAGATTTCGACGGGCGGCACGGTGTCGTTCGAAGAGGCCACGGGATTAGACATCGAAACCGTCATGGGCGGCGGCGCGTCCGACATTGCCCGCACCTCAGACGGCAGCATCGACGCCGATGCTCAGCCATGGCTGGTCGTTCCGCCTGAGGATGAAATCATCGCCGCGGTCAAAGAGGCGACGGGCGTTGAAGTCGCAAGCCTGATCTCATCGGAGTATCAGACGTATCGCGCAACGCCCGACGCCGAGCCTGACCGTCAGGTTCGCAACGCTGAGATTACATTTTTCCAGCCGGGCTCCACACGCCGCTGGACGGCCGACATCGTCATCCGCTGGACGGAGACGGGTTGGACACTTGACCGAAACTTGACTGGTTTGGGTCCGGCTGATCACGCCGCACCCGAAAGCTCGGAGGCAGATAATGGCTAACGCTACCGGAAAAATCACCCAAGTCATCGGGGCCGTCGTTGACGTTCAATTCGATGACCATCTACCGGAAATCTTGAATGCGCTCGACACGGATAACAATGGCAAGCGCCTTGTTCTCGAAGTCGCGCAACACTTGGGCGAAAACACGGTACGCACCATCGCGATGGACAGTTCCGAAGGTCTGGTGCGTGGGCAAAGGGTCACCGATAGCGGCGGCCCGATTACCATTCCTGTGGGCGACGCAACGCTCGGCCGGATCATGAACGTTGTCGGCGAAGCGATTGACGAAGGCGGCCCGGTCGAAAGCTCTGAAAGCCGCGGTATCCACCAACCGGCACCGGAATTTAACGACCAATCGACCGAGAGCGAGATCCTCGTGACCGGCATCAAAGTGATCGACCTTTTGGCCCCGTATTCAAAGGGCGGTAAGATCGGCCTCTTTGGCGGTGCCGGTGTGGGCAAGACCGTGCTGATCCAGGAATTGATCAACAACATCGCCAAGGTGCATTCGGGCTATTCTGTGTTTGCCGGCGTGGGTGAGCGCACCCGCGAAGGCAACGACCTTTACCACGAATTCATCGAGTCCGGTGTGATCAACATCGACAAGCTGGACGAATCCAAAGTGGCGCTTGTTTTTGGTCAGATGAACGAGCCCCCGGGGGCGCGTGCACGCGTTGCATTGACCGGCCTGACGCTGGCCGAGCAATTCCGCGATCAATCCGGGACCGACGTTCTATTCTTCGTCGATAATATTTTCCGCTTTACGCAAGCGGGCTCTGAGGTGTCGGCCCTTTTGGGACGTATTCCATCGGCGGTGGGCTACCAGCCGACACTTGCCACCGATATGGGTGCGATGCAGGAACGCATCACCTCGACGAAAGGGGGCTCGATCACCTCCGTGCAGGCAATCTACGTGCCTGCGGACGATCTGACCGACCCCGCGCCTGCGACGTCCTTTGCACACCTTGATGCGACGACCGTTTTGAGCCGCGCGATTTCCGAGTTGGGGATTTACCCGGCTGTGGACCCGCTCGATTCGACCTCGCGGATCCTCGACCCGGCGGTTGTCGGAGAAGAGCACTACCAAGTCGCCCGAGACGTGCAGGGGATCCTTCAGCGCTACAAGTCGCTACAGGACATCATCGCGATCCTTGGGATGGACGAACTTTCCGAAGAGGACAAGCTGACCGTGGCGCGCGCCCGGAAAATCCAACGCTTCCTCAGCCAGCCCTTCGACGTGGCGGAGGTCTTTACTGGCTCGCCCGGCGTCCAGGTGAAGCTCGAAGATACGATCTCGTCCTTCATGGCGGTTGTTGCGGGTGAGTACGATCACCTGCCTGAAAACGCCTTTTACATGGTGGGCGGTATCGATGAAGTGATCGCGAAAGCCGAAAAGATGGCGGCTGAGGCGGCGTGATGGCCGATGTGATGCAATTTGACCTGGTCAGCCCGGAGCGGCGGCTTGCCTCGATTGAGGCGAAGGCTGTGCAAATCCCGGGCTCTGATGGGGATATGACGGCAATGCCGGATCATGCACCGATGATCACAACGCTCAGGCCGGGCATCTTGACGGTCGAGGCGGCGACGGGTGAGACGACGTCCTACGTCGTCACGGGCGGGTTTGCCGATGTCGCCGGCCCATCGACGACCGTTCTGGCCGAACGGGCGATGCCAGTCGCGAACGTGACCGCTGAGATTGCGGACGAACTCATCGCCGAAGCCCGCGCTGCGCAAGACGCGGCAAGTGACGCAAATTCAGATGCCGCAGCGAAACTCGTTGCGGATATGGAAGCGCTGAAGGTCCAAATCACCGTCTAAGCGTGACCCTTCAGCGAATAAACCCCTTCGGTGCCTTGGCTCGGAGGGGTTTATTTTTGCCGATGCGCCCCAAGGGCTGTGACCCGCGTCAGGCGCAACACTTCGGTCAAATCCCGTAAAGACCCTTTGGGTAGAGACCTTCATAGATCGGAACCAAGGTTTCTGTGTCCAAGAGCGACGAAACAGACGTCCCGTTCCAGGTATGGAAGATTGCCTGCGCAAAAAGCGGGGCGGTTGGCACGATGCGCACGTTAGAACACGCAGCCACAGATGTCGTAGGCTCAATCGTATCGGTAATCACCAATGACTTAAGGACGGACTTGGTAATCCGCTCGATCGCAGGGCCAGACAAGACACCATGCGAGGTATAGGCGTGAACTTCCGTGGCACCCCCTTCCATTAACACATCGGCCGCTTTGCAAAGCGTGCCGGCAGTGTCGGAAATATCGTCGACGATCACGCATTTTTTGCCTGAGACGTCCCCAATAACGGTCATGTCGGCGACTTCGCCAGCCTTCTCGCGCCGCTTATCGACAATGGCAAGCGGGGCATGCAGCCGCTGCGCCAGCTCCCGGGCGCGGCCGACGCCACCGACATCCGGCGAGACAATCATTAAATCGGATAAATCGCCGTCGAATTGATGCAATATATCGAGCGCAAAAATTGGTGCGGCATAAAGGTTGTCCACCGGGATATCGAAGAAGCCTTGGATTTGCGCGGCATGCAGATCCATTGTCAGCACACGTTCCACGCCGCCTGCGGCCATCATGTTCGCCACCAGTTTGGCAGTGATCGGTGTACGTGATTTCGTTCGGCGATCCTGGCGGGCATATCCGAAATAGGGGATCACGGCGGTGATGCGGCTTGCCGACGAACGTCGCAACGCATCGGCCATTACCAACAATTCCATGAGGTTGTCATTGGCGGGCTTCGACGTAGGCTGGATGATAAACATATCCTCCCCGCGCACGTTTTCGTAGACCTCAACGAAAATTTCTTGGTCATTGAACCGTTCGACCCGCGCCTTGACCAGCGCCATATTCAATCCGCGGTGCATCGACATGCGTTTGCAAATTGCTGCTGCCAAAGGTTGATTGGCGTTGCCTGAGATCAGCTTCGGCTCGTTTGCTGGCATGTCCGTCCCCCGTTGCCTGCGCGCTATGGTGCGCCCCTTAACATCCCGCTAACCTGGCCGCAAAGGCTTTGACGGAAGGGGCTTAAGATGGTGCAGATCGACTATTATTTTTCGACGGTGTCTCCGTATACCTATCTTGCGGGAACTCGGTTTGAGGCAGTCGCGACGAAGCATGGCGCCGCTGTCACCTATAAGCCAATGGACATCATCGCTGTCTTTGCGCGCACAGGCGGGACGGCGCCCAAGGAACGCCACCCCGCGCGGCTCGATCTGCGGGCGCAGGAATTGCGCAGACTCTCGAAAAAGCTCGGTCAACCCATGGACCTCGACCCACCGTTCCGCGGTGTCAACGCCGCGCCGTCCTCCTATGCGTTTATCGCAGCGATCAAAGCAGGGGGTGGTGATTTAGGCGCGCTTGTTCAGGCCTTCACCGGCGCGGTCTGGCGCGACAATCGCGACATCGCGCAAGACGATGTGATCAGCGAATGCCTGGTGTCGGCCGGCTTTGATCCTGCCCTGGCTTCATCTGGCATGCTTGCCGGGGCGGAGCAGTACACCCGCAACCTCGAAGATGCCGTCAATTCCGGTGTCTTTGGTGCACCATTCTATATCGTTGACGGGTCCGAGAAATTCTGGGGTCAAGACCGGATTGAGGATCTGGACCTCTATTTATCTGGCGCATTGTGAGCCAAGGCGTTTGGCGTTGGGGAACGACCGGCCCCGAAGCCCTGTGCCTGCATTGCTCATTGGCCCACGGGCGGGCGTGGTCCGGGCTCGCACGATATGTGTCGGACCAAATGCAGATCGTCGCACCGGACCTGATTGGACATGGCGCAGCTCCGGATTGGGACAAGACCCGCGACATCCACGATCAAGCCACCGAGGCGGCGGCGACGTGGCTCGATGGCGCGCCTCGGCTGGTGATCGGCCATTCGCTTGGCGCGACAATCGCGCTGCGCCTTGCGATCGAACGGCCCGCGCAAATCGGGCAATTGGTGCTGATTGAGCCGGTATTATTCTGCGCCGCCGGTGATGGCGCGGGTCGGCGTGCCACCTCCGCGATGGACGGCCCGCTGGCACCTCTGCTTGCGGCCGGTAATACCGATGAGGCCACGCGTAAGTTCCTGTCCGTCTGGGGCGAGACCGGCTTTGACGCGCTCAAACCTGCCCAGCAAACCTATATGCGCGACCGGATCTCGCTGATCACGGCTCAGTCAGCAACCCTGAACGAAGACCGCGCGGGGTTGGTGCCGCGGCTGGGCCAAGCCCAATGCCCGACTCTGTTGATCGAGGGTTCAAAAAGCCCGCCCGTTATCTCTGAAATCATGAGCGCTTTGGAAACCTTAATGCCGCAGACGCGCCGGGTGGTTATCGACGGTGCCGCGCATATGGTGCCGATCACCCATGCGGGCGCAGTCGCAGAGGAAATTGCACGTTTTTTGCGCGATTGATCCGCTGGTCGGTGTCACGCAGCCCTACGCCACGCAGACAATAGTTGATCTATCTCTGCTTCGGTTTTCGACCAATCGCAGACGATCCGCGCGCGGACCAAATGGTCGTCGGGCTCGGGTGCCCCTCTTGTTCGCAGTTTATACTGCGCGCCCTTGGCAAAGGCGCGGTCATGCGCCGACTTGGGCAGATCGAGAAAGACAAGATTGCCGGCTGGCGGCGCAACGATATGGGCTTCCGGCACGGCTGCCAGCCCATCGATGAGCTGTGCCATGCGGGCATTGGCTTTGCCGGCCAACTCTAGCCACAACCCATTTTCAAGATAGGCTGCCATCTGAGCGCCGAGAAACTTGGATTTCGACCAAAGGTGCCCGGCGCGTTTGCGCCGTAACGCCACCTCCCAGGCCAGTTGGGGATCAAAAAAGACGACGGCCTCGACACCAAGGCAGCCGTTCTTCGTGCCGCCCAAACTCAGCACGTCGACCCCGGCCTTCCAAGTCATCTCCGCCGGGCTGACATTTGCGGCGGCCACTGCGTTGGCGATGCGTGCACCATCGAGATGGACCTTCAGGCCAGCTTCACGCGCGATCGATGTCAGGGCTTCGATTTCAAGCCTTGAATACGCCGTTCCCAGCTCGGTTAACTGGGTCAAGGTCACTGGTCCACGTTGGACCGAATGGACATTGCCGGGCGTGATTTCGTCCAATTCGGTGCGAAGTGTCTCTGGCGTGATTTTCGCATTTTCACCCGGCACGCGGCGGAGCTTTGCGCCGCTTGTGTAAAACTCTGGCGCGCCGCATTCGTCGAGCTCGACATGGGCATCGGCATGACAAAAAATCGCATCCCATGGCCGAGTAAGCGTTGCCAAGGCCAACGCATTGGCCGCGCTACCGGTCGCGACCAGATGCACGCTGGCATCCGGTGCTTCGAACACCTCACGGACCAAGGCCTCCGCCCGCGCGGTGAACGGATCATTTCCGTAGGGCATATGCGGTGCCGTGTTGGCCTCAGACAGGGCCGCCATGATCTCCGGCGCGGCAGGACCGACATTGTCAGAGGCAAAGTTCATCTGCCGGGTTCCTCGATCACGTAATCTTCCCAATCATCTTCGGATACGTGCAGCTCTGATACGGTTATGCCGCGTGCAGAGACATTGGCGCGATGCACGGATTCGCTGTCACCAGAGATCAGCGGATGCCACCAAAAGAGGGATTTGCCCTCGTGCAAACGTCGGTAGGCGCAGGTTTCCGGCATGAAATAGGCGACGTCATCCATCGTCTTTGGCGTCAGAACGATGCATTCCGGCACGTATTCTCGTCGTCTTGCATAATTGGCGCATTGGCAGGTTTCATCGTCGAACATCCGGCACGCCACACGCGTTAACGCGACCTCACCCGTATCCTCGTCTTCCAATTTGTTGAGACAACACTTCCCGCAACCATCGCACAAGGCTTCCCATTCTTGCGCCGACATTTCTGAAAGTGGCACGCGCAACCAAAACTCCGGCCTCATAGTGCCGCCAGAATTCTGCGGGCCTCGGCACTGTCTTGATCCATCTGCGCAATTAACGCCGATATCCCGTCGAAGTTCATCTCCGGGCGAAGGAATTCGATAAGCGCAATCGATATTTGGGCGCCGTAAAGATCACCTGTGAAGTCGAAGATGAACGTCTCCAAGTTTGGTTCGGAGCCATCGAACATGGGCCGTATGCCTAGCGAGGCGACGCCATGATAGGTGTCGGCATGGGCTCCATCCAGCACATCCACCAACACGGCATAAACGCCCAGAGCGGGCAAATGCAGCCCTTCAAGGCCCATATTGATTGTCGGATAGCCCAGTTCTCGCCCGCGCTTTTCGCCGTGCAATACGGGTCCCTCGATGCGATGCCAATGGCCCAGCATTTCCGCAGCAGTTCCCGGATCGCCATCACTGAGCGCTTGCCGGATCGCCGTTGAGCTGACGGCGTCCAGGCCGTTCTTCAAGAGCGGTGCCACGCTGACGTCGAAACCTGCGTCATTGCCGATCTGCCGAAGCATCTCCGCCGTGCCAATTCGGTTCTTGCCAAACCGAAAATCCGCACCGACCACAAGGTGGGTTAGCCCAAGGCTCGCATGCAGGACGTCGCACGCGAAGTCTTTCGCCGACATGTCCGACAGCGCAGTATCGAACGGGAGTTCAAAGAGAACATCGACACCCAATTTGGCCAACCGGCTGGTACGGGATTCGGCATTCATCAGACGAAAGGGGCCAGCCTCTGGTGCAAAGAACTGTCTTGGATGGGGTTCAAAGGTTACCACGCCCAACGGACCGCGCCCACGTGCAAGGTCGATGACATGTTGGTGACCGCGATGCACGCCGTCGAAATTGCCGATCGCGGCCGAGGCACCGACAAGGCTGGGATCCATTACATTTGGGTCGCGTACCGTCCGCATGGGCTCAGCGTTAGCCGGGCTGGCGACCGGGGGCAAGCGGCTCAGTCGAACTTCGCGCTTGGTGCAAGTACGACAGCCTCACCTTTGACGACGGGCTTGCCGGCGACACTGCATGTGGTTTGTAAGGTGGCGCGGCGCTTTGGGTAATCGATGGCCAAAACCGTCACCTCAGCGCGGACCATATCCCCAGGGCGCACGGGGGCCACAAATTGCATCGTCTGGCTGAGATACACCGTGCCATGCCCGGGCAATTGCTCGCCGATGACCGCAGAGATCAAGCCAGCCGACAACATGCCATGGGCAATGCGCCCGCCAAAGATGGTGTCTTGTGCGTAATCGTCATCCATATGAACCGGATTGTGATCGGTCGACACCTCGGCAAAAAGCTCAATGTCGCGATCCGTGACCAGCTTTTCGAGATGGCGCGACATGCCGACCGCCAAATCTTCAATGCAGATCGACCCTGTTTGACTGTTGTCCAGCATTGCTGCACCTGCACAAACTACCTACGCCGCCGCTATAGTCTCTTTAGGCGGATAGCGCAATGCCATTGCGCAATAAAATAAACGAAAGGCCCGAGGATGAGAAATTATCTTGCGCTGCCTACCGAAGATAGCCCATCGCGTATGTTGGCGAGACGTGCGCCTTGGAAATGACTGCGTCCAGTTTTGTAGGATCAGGTTGCCGGTCGGTGCCGGTTTCCAGGCGGGACAGCCCGCCGGTGATAAACAGCGTGTCGATCCCTTCGCCCATGCCGCCCAATACGTCAGTATGCAACCCGTCGCCAATTGCCAAAATTCGGGCGTCAGATGTCTCACGTCCAATTTGGATCAATCTGCGCCGCGCAAGGTCATAGATCGGTGGATGCGGTTTGCCGAAATACAGGCTCTCGCCACCCATTTCCGTGTAAAGCGCTGCAATCGCCCCGGCACACCATTCCCGCGCCTCGCCGCGATCGACAACGATATCGGGGTTTGCGCAGAGCAGTTTGAGGCCTTTCGTTTTCGCTAAAAGCAGCTCTGGCCGCAGCGCATCTGGGTCTGCCTTTGGGTCGAACGGGCCGGTGCAAACGATCCCGTCCGCCTCCTTCAGCGGAACCTGTGTGATGCTGAGAGGGTCTGTCACAAGTTTCAGCGGCTCAAAAAAAGGCTGATCCCGCGGCTCACCGACAAACCAAACGCGCGCGCCCACTGCGCCCTCGAACATCGCTGCGCGCGCGCTGTCGCCAGATGTGGCGATCACGTCCCATGCCGTCTCTGGCATCCCCATGCTCGCGATTTGCGCCGCAACGCCGGATCTCGGTCGCGGTGCATTTGTAAGCAAAAGCACAACACCGCGGCGATTGCGAAACGCCTGGAGCGCTGAGGCGGCTTCGGGAAAGACCGAGATACCGTTATGCACGCAGCCCCAGAGATCGCAGAAAACGGCATCATATCGATGCGCAATATCGGTCAAGGATTCGATGATTTGGGTCACGCGACGCTCCGTTTGTGCAGGCTTGTGCGTATCTGGAAGCGCATGCCAGGACCAGCCCAATCAGGTGACCTGCCATTGTGGATGTCATGGGCACGCGGGGTCGGCTGACAAGTGTGAGCATGCCTTGCGGGCACAACCACGCACAGCAATTTCCCGCAATGGTTGAAATTCGATGGAAAAATAGGCAATCTCTGTCGAAATATTAGGGGATGGGGCGTCCCGCAATGCTTAGTCAAAAACGGCGTGATCAAGAGTTCAATCATCTGGTGGAGTCTGACGCCGCCGATACGTTCGATCTGGTCACGCGAAGCTTACTCATTTTCGTCAGCGCTATCGGCCTCTATTTCGCCACGGGATACAGCGTCTTGTTGGTATGGGGCGCCGGTTACGCGTTGCTCGATTTATCGAACATGTTGTTGATCCGTAGAACCCAAACGCCTGTAAAACCTGGCCGATTTCGCATGTTGGTCGGCTTGAGCGCGATGACGGTGTTTTGGGTCGGCGCCATGAGCATTTACTTGGCATTCGCGGCCGGAGGCCAGCATGCGTTTTTGGCGTTTTGCTTATGGGTCGGGCTTGCGCTTTACTGCCTCACCAATCACGCAGCCTTTAGCATCGCGTCGAAAATCGATCTGGTGGGCCTTGCGACTTCGGGCGTCGGGGTCACGTGGGCATGGGTCTCCGCGGCAGAAACGACCTCTGAGTGTGTTGCGACGGCGATCGCGGCCTTAGCCGTATTCACCTACTTTGGGTTGTGCTTTCGTAAAACCATCGGGGATCGCATCGAACTGCGCAAAAGTCTGGATGCGCGCGCCCATGACCAGAAACTGAAATCCCTGGGCCAACTGACCAGCGGGGTGGCGCACGACTTCAATAATCTGCTGACCGTCATTGGCGGCAATATCGAATTGGCCATGCTTGATGACAGCGACCCAAACCGCACGATGCTGATGGGCGAGGCGCGCCAAGCAACGGATCGTGGCGCAGCGCTCGTGTCGCAACTTTTGGCCTATACCCGGAAGTCGTCTTTGAACGTGCAAGAGGTTCAAAGCGTCGATGTGATGGTCCGTATTGGCGATATTGCCCGCCGTGTTGTGCCGGCTGACATCGCCATAGAGGTCAATCTGGAGGGCGATCATGCGCTTCTGAAGGTCGATTCTGGGCTATTGGAAACGGCAGTGCTCAACCTGCTGATCAACGCACGCGACGCATTGGCGGGCAGATCTGGGCAGATCGCGGTGAGAAGCGCGCTTTCGACGGGCAGGGATTACCTGTTTATTTCAGTTGAGGATAACGGGCCAGGTATGGAAGAGGCGATGCTAACCCGCGCGACGGAACCCTTTTTCACCACCAAAGGCCCGCGCAAGGGGACAGGTTTGGGGCTCTCTATGGTCAAAGGCTTTGCAGAACAATCCGGGGGTCGGTTGGAATTGCGGAACCGCCTCGAGGGCGGCCTTGTTGCCTCAATCTGCTTGCCCGCACGCGCGTTTACAGAACTGCGCGTGGCAATTTAGATGCTCGGCGGCTTACACCTGTAGGTTCGGAATAATCTGCTTTTTGCGGCTTACGACACCGGGCAACACTACAGTATCGGCATCCCCGACCAGGGTCGAAAAACTCTTCTCCGCCACTGACTTTACGAGACTATTTGGCACCAAAAGGGTCGATTGCTCGTTGAGGATATCGACAACAAAGAACAGCACCTGATCGACACCATCTTCGTTGGCAACCGTGTCCATGGCGCCGACCAATGCATCCTTGCGTGCAAGGACGGTGTCTGGCGATGTGGTCTCCAGAACGCTTACGCGGAACTTGGTGCCGCCCACTTCGTAGGCCTTTGAATCCATGCGCAGAAGTTCTGCGTCAGAAAACGCGGAAACGTCTGATTTTGCAGCAAACATTGCGGCGGCGTAGGTCGGGATATCAAGGCCCAGATCAGCCGCCAGCGCCTCGGCCAGGGCCTTGTCGGCGGGGGTGGTCGTGGGCGAGCGAAACTCGAGCGTATCGGATAAAATACATGACAGCATCAGCCCTTTGATCCAATCAGGCTTGTCCGGCGCATCTGCCATTGCGTCGTGCAAGATCGTGGCGGTGCAGGCCAGCGGCCGGATCGTGATTTCGATCGGGCCTTTGGTCTCTAATCCACCCGTCAGCTTGTGGTGATCAAAGATCGCCGTAATATCGGCATCGTTGATCGCGTCTGGTAGTTCTGCGGGATTGTTTGTGTCAACGATTACAACCGGTTGGCCGGCCTCTACCGCATCAATGATCCGAGGCGTCGGGCAGTCCCACTTTTGTAACATGAACGCCGCTTCGGTATTGGGTTCACCCAACAAGACGGCTTCGGCCTCGTGGCCGTTTTGGTTCATATACCAGGCCCAAATAATTGCCGAACCTGTTGTATCCGTGTCGGGTGATTTATGGCCGAAAACGAGTGTGGTCATGGTTACAGGTCCTTTGGGCCTCAGGAATTGCCGCCCCTTTAGCTGTGTCATTAAGGAATGTCACGTGCCGAGCGTGCAGAGCTGATCTGCGGGTATAGAAACGGTATATACTCGGTATAGATGCGGTATATCTTTGGATTGGCGGATTATCGGGGCCTTTCGCGTTAAGGATTGCGTTTGGGATTAGGGATTTGGATAGCAATAGCAATAGCTGACCAAGTCTGGATGCCCGGCGGGTGGAACAAACATCAAATTGCCCCGCCTGCACGATGCAGCGGGCGCACAATTGGAACGCACAGGCTTGGCGTCAGGCGGACTTTGTGCGGGTCACAAAGCCCAAGCCGCCCAGGCCCGCCATCAGCAGAACGCCTGCCGCAGGCAGCGGCACAGGGGCCGCAGCCACGGGTGTGAAGTTGAGCACCGACGCCCCGGCGACTGAAATGCTGTTAGGCAGGTTCGAAAGGCCACTGGCCAAATTGCTGCCGATAGCAATCAAAAACGATGTGCTGTCGGTGACCGCTGGGGCCGTGTTACGAGCGCCAAAGCTCTCGAAGATTGCGTCCGTAATAACCCCGGCGACGAAGGTAAATGATGTGGTTATTGGATCGCCCATGTATCCGCCAATCCCGAAACCAGCGGTATTTGTCAGCACCTCGACGCGAGCTGGTGCGCCGGTGGCATTGTCGGTCATGCCTCGGACGATCCCAGCCACTGTGTGACCGCAATTTGCTGTGTCGACAAAGCTAAAACTGAAATCGAGCGTCGCGGCATAGGCCGCAAATGACGAAAGGTAGAATACGACTGCCAAAGCCAAACTGCGCCTGTGGTTTCATCCCAAATAGCGAACCTAAAGGCACTGCCGATCGCGCCGGAGGGGCCCGGTCTGGGCGCCGCGGGCCGGGTGCATGCGGCGGATGACACCCCGCGGACGATGTGTTCTGGCACCCTAATCGCGCCGGACGGGGTCTAGCTGCGGTCCAAGGCGCGTATCGTGTTGGCCAGCGGATTGCGCTGTGTGACATGCGATTTGCGGATGGCTGGGCCCCGGACACGGCAGAGGCTGATCGCGGCGTTCGCCAGGTGGTCGTGCATGAGGATGCGTTTCGCCGTGGTCAGATCAACCCGATGACGAAGGTGGCTCGCTTTCCGACCGGTGATTTTCTTCGTGGGTCTCATGGGTTGGTCGGCGACTAGCATGCGAGGCCGAAATAATCACCGAACCGGGTGCATCCGTGTCGGGTGATGCGTGGCCGAACCCGCAGCTCCGGACCTGCATATGGACAGATTAAAGACGCGCGATCCCGTCCGCGATTTCCTGGGCGATTGCGTCGGCGTCAACATCTTTCCGTTCGGCCGAAATACGCAAGCCCAGAAGGTCTGATTGATAGCGGCGTGCCAGCACATCCGGATCATGCGTCATAGCGATCAGACCGACGGATTGGCATTGCGCAAATAGCGCGGAAAACGCGGTTTCCATTTTCAAAAGATGTCCGCTCGCGACCTCGGCAAGAGAATGACCCTGGGCATGAAGCTCAAGCAAGGTCTTGGACAGCATGCATGCCTTTGCCGGCGCCTCGGCTTTGGAAATTGCAAGTTTGGGGTAGCACTTAAGCGCATCCAAGGGACCGAGTTCCGAAACGAGCGCGGCAAGCCGCGCCAATCCGTCTTCGGCATATCGATCCAATGCCAGCTCAAACAAAGCGCTTTTTGATCCGAATGCGGCGTAGATACTGCCCGGATTAAGCTCCAGCGCAGCCTCCAAGTCCTTAAGCGACGTGCCGGCCCATCCTTGCCGCCAAAACAGGTCTTTGGCCTGATTTATCAGATCGTCTCTGTCATATGCTGGTCGGCGGGGCACCACATCACCTATTCTTGAATGATCGCTCAAATATTATTCTTGAGCGATTACTCAAATACTTTAAGTCTGCGCAGACACCAAGCGCAAAAGGATGACGAATATGTCAGATTTCCCCTCGCACGACCTCGACACCGCTCCCGAGGCGTCCAAACCGCTCCTTCAGAACTCCCTCAAAGCCTTTGGCAGATTGCCTGGTTTGCACAAAGTGCTGGCAGAAAGCCCGCAAGCCTATGAAGGCTACCAACTGCTCCACAAGCTTTTCAGCGAAACTGAATTTGATGCCGACGAATTGACCGTTGTCTGGCAGACGATCAACGTTGAGCATGAATGCCATTATTGCGTGCCGGCCCATACCGGCATTGCAAAGATGATGAAGGTTTCCGACGATATCACCGAAGCGCTGCGCAACGAAACTCCGCTGCCGAGCGCGAAATTAGAGGCGCTTCGCGTCTTCACGCTTCAGATGGTGCGCAATCGGGGCAACTTGACCGACGCTCAGATGGAGGCCTTTTTTGCGGCCGGCTATGGACATCGGGCCGTTTTGGACGTTGTGCTGGGGCTCGCTCAGAAAACTATGTCGAACTACGTCAACCACATGGCTCAAACGCCCGTGGACGAAGTCTTTAAGCCATTGATCTGGACCCGCAGCAGCGACCACATCGCCGCCGAATGATACCCTGGGCGCGCGATAGGTCCCTGTCCTGTCGCGCGTTTGGCGATCCCTTAGGGCTCTGAATTTCAGGGTGGTCCCTAGCGACGTCTCGGCCTAGGCCTTGGAGTTGCCGCCGCCCGAGCATGTAGACCGATTTCCAATTGAAAGATCGCATGAAAACTGCCAATTGCGGGTTTCTGCAAAGCGACCGGACTTTGTTTCCCAAATGCGCCTACGATAGCGGTTGACACCCGGCGGACGGTTCCCTACATCGCGGCCATTAGCACTCAGGGAGAGTGAGTGCTAATGGGAGTTAACAAGCTAGGAGAGTGCATCAATGGCATTCAAACCGCTGCATGACCGCGTGCTCGTTCGTCGCGTGGAGTCAGATGAAAAGACCTCTGGCGGCCTCATCATTCCTGACAGTGCCAAGGAAAAGCCCTCTGAGGGTGAAGTCGTTTCTTGCGGCGAAGGCGCGCGCAAGGATTCCGGTGAATTGATCGAGATGGCTGTTAAGGCCGGCGACCGCATCCTGTTTGGAAAGTGGTCGGGCACAGAAGTCACCGTCGAAGGCGAAGAGCTTCTGATCATGAAAGAAAGCGATATCCTCGGCGTGATGGCCTGAGCCGCTTTTTCGCTCATTCCGATATTCTAAGGAGCCTACAACATGGCAAAAGACGTCCGTTTTGATACCGACGCCCGCAACCGCATGCTGACCGGTGTGAACACGCTGGCCAATGCCGTTACAGTCACTCTCGGCCCCAAGGGCCGCAACGTGGTGATTGAAAAATCCTTTGGCGCCCCGCGGATCACCAAAGACGGTGTGACCGTGGCCAAAGAGATCGAGCTTGAGGACAAGTTCGAGAATATGGGTGCGCAGATGGTGAAAGAAGTCGCCAGCCGCACCAATGATGAAGCCGGTGACGGCACCACCACCGCAACCGTATTGGCCCAAGCCATCGTCAAAGAAGGCATGAAATCGGTTGCGGCCGGCATGAACCCGATGGATCTCAAGCGTGGCGTCGATCTCGCTGTGACTCAGGTGATCGAGACCATCAAAGGCTCTAGCCGTGAGGTCAAGGACAGCGATGAAGTCGCACAGGTTGGCACCATTTCTGCCAATGGCGAGGCCGAGATTGGCCGCCAAATCGCTGATGCGATGCAGAAGGTTGGCAATGACGGTGTCATCACTGTCGAAGAGAACAAAGGCCTCGAGACTGAAACCGAGGTCGTCGAAGGCATGCAGTTCGACCGTGGCTACCTGTCACCGTACTTTGTGACCAACCCCGACAAGATGATTGCAGAGCTCGAAGACTGCATGATCCTTCTGCACGAGAAAAAGCTGTCGAGCCTTCAGCCGATGGTTCCGCTGCTGGAATCGGTGATCCAGTCGCAAAAGCCGCTTCTGATCATTGCCGAAGATGTGGAAGGTGAAGCCCTTGCGACGCTCGTCGTCAACAAGCTGCGCGGTGGCCTGAAGATCGCGGCCGTTAAGGCGCCGGGCTTCGGCGATCGCCGCAAAGCCATGTTGCAAGACATCGCGATCCTCACCGGCGGTCAAGTGATCTCCGAGGATTTGGGGATGAAGCTGGAAAACGTGACTATGGATATGCTCGGCACCGCCAAGCGCATCTCGATCACTAAGGACGAGACCACTGTGGTGGATGGCCAGGGCGAAAAGGCGGAAATCGAAGCCCGCGTCGCTCAAATCCGTCAGCAGGTCGAAGAAACGACGTCAGACTATGATCGCGAAAAGCTTCAGGAGCGGGTCGCGAAACTCGCCGGTGGCGTGGCTGTCATCCGCGTCGGCGGCATGACCGAAGTCGAAGTTAAAGAGCGCAAGGACCGCGTCGATGACGCGCTCAACGCAACCCGTGCCGCTGTCCAAGAGGGCATCGTTGTGGGTGGTGGAGTTGCTCTGGTTCAGGGCGCTAAGTCGCTCGAAGGCACATCGGGCGAAAACTCCGATCAAGATGCGGGCATCGCCATCGTACGCCGCGCCCTTGAATCGCCGATCCGCCAGATCGCCGAGAATGCAGGTGTCGATGGTTCGGTTGTCGCCGGCAAGATCCGCGAAAGCGACGACGCCGCGTTCGGCTTCAACGCGCAGTCTGAAGAATATGGCGACATGTTCTCCTTCGGTGTGATTGACCCGGCAAAGGTCGTTCGGACAGCCCTCGAAGACGCCGCATCGGTTGCGTCCCTCCTCATCACCACCGAGGCGATGGTTGCCGATAAGCCCAAAAAGGACGAGCCCGCCGGCGGCGGCATGCCCGACATGGGCGGCATGGGCGGCATGATGTAAGCTGCTGCTGCGTTTCTCAGAACGTCGAAAGGGTCGCCTTGCGCGGCCCTTTCTTTTTTGAAGCGTCGCGTGTGCCGGACATCGCGTTAGTCGCCGGATTCGGCGCCGAAATAAAAGCCGACGGCTGTGCCAAACACACCGGTAACCGCGGAGAGAGCGACGGGTATGCCATCCTTCGCAGTCTCCATTAAGGCGGCGGAAAGTGCCGGGTCGCCGCCAACCAACAGCACGAGGTTCGCGGCGAATAGAAGCGCAAGAAGTGCCAGGATCACTGTCGCAAAGAGGCAAAAGAGCGCCACGGCAAACCAACGCCGAAACCGTGCATCTCGCAGCCGGGTGCCCGCGGCGATGACATGGAGTGCGTCATCGGGAAGGGTATCAACCCGGTCGGGTTCGACCAAAGGGCGATCTAGACCGGCGCCGGCTTCGGTATCGGTCATTGTCGTGTCGCCAATTCGCGTATGATCGTGCCGGCGTCGTCCGCAAGAAAGAGCCGATGCCCTTGACGCAAGCGGCGCGCAACATGGTGCTGCAACGACAAAGCCGCGCGGATGGCCTCACCATCGGACGAAAACCCGGCATCCCGTTTGATCGCCTCGAGCAGTGCGCGACTTTCGGGCGCCAATCGTACGCGGATCTCTTCTGGCGGCATGGCGGCAGACACGGCAAAGGCTCCGGTAGGGGATAACCGTGAATTGCGCGAATATTCTCAAAATTTGATTAAAATCCCGCCTTTCGGCGCGATCAATTGGCGGGATAAGATGCGAACAAGAAACGCAAAGGGGCGCGATATGGAACGAATTGGCGTCGTTGGGCCGGGGCGCATCGGGTCTCAGATCGCCGGCAGATTAACGGCCCGGGGCGCGGTGACACAGGCTAGGACGCGGTCGGTTGTGTCGCCCGACCGAGCCGCGTCCTTGGGGATTTCTGCCGCACCCGATCTCTCGGCGGTTGCTGTGAGCTCTGACGTTTTGGTTTTGTCTGTCATTGACGACGCGGCCATTCGCGATGTGATGGCCGAAAAGCCCTCGGGAAAATTAGTGATCGATACATCGGTCGTAAGCCCAAGCTTGCGTCGCGCGCGTATCAGCGATGTCGCACCCAAAGGTGCGGCCGCGGTCGATGTGCCGGTTTGGCTGTCCGCAAAGATCCCGACCCAAGGCGCGGGCGATGCCGGCCCGAGCGATCAAGATGCCGCGGTGGGGCTGGGGCTGTCTTTGGGTATGGCGTGACTGAAGCCCTTTCGCTTAGGGGCGCACGCGTGTTGTTGCCGGATGGGTTGTATCGAGCCGATATTGGGATCGAAAACGGCAAGATCGCCGCGCAGCCTAACGGAACGTCACTCGATCTGTCTGGATTTCTGCTGCTGCCTGGCATTGTCGATCCCCACGGCGACGGGTTCGAGCGCCATCTCGCACCACGGCGCGGCGCGGTTGCCGATTTGGCGGCAGGTTTGGTTTCGGTCGAACAAGAGCTGCTGGCAAACGGGATCACCACTGCAATGCTGGCCCAATTTTGGTCTTGGGAAGGCGGCATGCGCGGCCCGGAATTTGCCCAAGCACTGGCGCGTGCGCTCCGAGATTATCGGTCGAGCGCTGACCTTCGGCTGCTATTGCGCGTCGAGCGAGGGTGCTTTCGCGACTTTGCGGCGATCAAGGAGATGATCGCCGACTGGGATATTCGGTATGTGGTGATCAGCGATCACGTGCCCCATGCGGCGCTGGCCGCAGGACGCCGTGTGCCAAGGCTAGAAGGCCAAGCCTTAAAGGCGGGTCGTTCGCCCGCGGCCCATCAGGCGCTATTGGAACAGATGCACCTGGAAACCGAGGAGGCTCAGGCTGCGTTGCGCGGCTTTCTCGATGACCTGCGGGTCCGCGGTCTGCGCCTCGGTAGTCACGACGATGCCACAGCCGAGATGCGCGCGGACCACCGAGATATGGGATTGAAGATCGCAGAATTTCCGATGACGCCCCAGGCTGCTGAGGCCGCGCAGGACGCACAGGATCCGATTGTTTTGGGCGCGCCCAATGTCGTTCGTGGAGGCAGTCACCAAAATGGCGGGATGGCCGCCGCTGGCGTGATCCTCGACGGCGGTTGCACCGCGCTTGCCTCTGATTACCACTACCCCGCCTGTCGCGGGGCTGTGCGCCATCTAGTGGCGCAAGGTATCGCCCTGGCAGAAGCCTGGGGGTATGTTTCATGCGGCCCAGCGGACGTTTTGGGCATGTCGGACCGTGGGGCGATAAGGCCCGGATTGCGGGCCGATCTGGTGGTCACAAGCCACGACCTTTCGCGCGTTCACGGGACATTCTGTGCCGGTCGCCTTGCCTATGCTGACGTGACGATGACAGAGCGGATGCTCAAATGACGCCTTTACGCCTTTGGGTCCTGATCGCGATAACCATGACCGCCTTTGCTGCGAATTCTGTCCTTAATCGCATGGCGGTTGATGGGCAGCACATTGATGCGCCGTCCTTCGCCGTGATCCGTGTTCTGTCCGGCGCGGTTGCCTTGGCGATCTTGGTCCTTCTCTCCGGCCGCCGACCGAAACTGCCGCCGCCTCGTCGCCTTGCATCTGGCGCAAGCCTCAGCCTTTACCTTTTGGGCTTTTCGATTGCCTATGTCCATTTGGACGCCGGCCTGGGCGCGCTGATTTTGTTTGGGGTCGTGCAGCTGACGATGTTTTCCGCGGCGCTTTTTGCTGGCGAGGTCATTGCACTGCGCCGATGGCTGGGTGCGGCTGCATCGGTTCTGGGTCTTTTGATCTTGTCCTGGCCTGCGGGCGCATCAAGCAGCGCAATCGGCGTGGTCTCCATGGTGTTGGCGGGCTTTGGATGGGCATTTTATTCCCTTTTGGGCCGCCGTGCTGCGGACCCATTGCCGGAAACGGCGGCGAGTTTTTTGATCGCCGTTCCAATGGTTTGGCTGCCGGTGCTTTTGATGCCCGTCTCTCCCGACGGCGCATTTCCGATTTCTCAGACCGGGTACATTTTGGCCATCATGTCTGGCGCGATCACGTCCGGGTTGGGATATGCACTTTGGTATCTGGTCTTGCCAAAGATCTCGGCATCGACGGCGGCCATGGTTCAGCTTTCGGCGCCGCTTTTAGCAGTTATCGGCGGTGCCTTGCTTTTGGACGAGGCGATCGGGCTTCGCATCGCAATCGCGGCAGGGTTGATAATAGGCGGCATCGCCTTTGGATTGTCTCAGCGCAAAATCGGTTCAAGCGGGTCGTAGATAAAGGCACCGTCCCAAGCGGCAACGGCAAGCGTGTCAGGTTTGACCCGAAGCTTCGACAGCTCTTCCCGCGAAACGAGGCGGCGTTCGGTCACAACACCTTCGGGATCGCGCCAGGCATCGCTTAGCTGGCCCGCAACATGCGTGACGTGGAAATATATATCGACCTGGTGAAACGTATCGTTCGGGTCGTGAAATTCATTGACCAAGCATGGAGCGCCGACGGAAATCTCCAGGCCTGTTTCTTCGTGGAATTCACGCATGAGATTGTCGGGCAGCGACTGGCCTCGTTCCACACCGCCGCCCGGCGCGCACCAGAGATCGGACTTGGCCGAGCCTGGCCAGGCATTGACCAGCAAAAGTCGATCGTCGAGCAAAAGAAGGCCGCGCACGGCAAGACGGGGACGAGGCATGAGCGGGAGCCTGCCTCAATGGGCCCATTGACCGCAAGGCTCTTTACGTAAAGGTAAGGAATGCAGGACTTTTCAGGCAAGAATTCAGGTTACATGGTGCGCCGATGGATGTTGCAGGCTCAAACACGGTTGTTTTGCTGCATGGATTGGCGCGTGGTGCCGCATCGATGGAGCCGATGGCACGTGCCTTGGCCGGCGCTGGATTCCAAAGCGTAAACCGCGATTACCCATCGACGTCGGCCACGGTCGCTGACCTTGCTGATGCGACCATTGGCGCTGCGCTATCGGAACAGAACGGCGCAAGTGTCGTCCATTTTGTCACGCATTCCTTGGGTGGCATCCTTGTCCGCGCCTACGCCGCGCGGCATGGCGCGAAAAAACTAGGCCGGGTGGTCATGCTTGGGCCGCCAAATTCCGGATCGCAGCTGGTGGATATGCTCCGCGATTTACCGGCTTTCGGTTGGACCATGGGACCGGCAGGCGGGGAGCTGGGAACAGACGGCGAAAGCTTGGTCAACAGTTTGGGCCCTGCCAATTTCGAAACGGGGATCATTGCCGGGACGGTCTCGCTCAACCCGCTTTATTCGTCGGTCATCGACGGACCCAATGACGGCAAGGTTGCGGTTGATGCAACGCGGCTTGACGGTATGGCCGATCACTTAACCCTACCCGTAAGCCATACTTGGATGATGATGAACCCGCTGGTGATGGCACAGACGATCGCCTTTATTCGCCACGGTCGTTTTAGCCGTGCGCTTGGATATGGCGAGGCCGTGCAGCAACTATTGGTGCAACCGCGCGCTTAACGCAGAACGCGGTTGATATGGCCCATCTTTCGACCCTCCTTGACCTCGGCCTTGCCGTAGAGATGTACCTGAACACCGGGTTCACGCGCCAATGCCTCGGCGCCGTCAATCCCTCGTCCGATCAGGTTCTCCATGACAACATCCGCATGGCGCACACCGTCGCCCAAAGGCCAGCCAGCAATCGCGCGAATATGCTGTTCGAACTGATCCACGGCGCAGCCCGCCTGTGTCCAATGGCCAGAATTATGCACACGGGGCGCAATTTCGTTGACGCGCAAACCGTCTGGCGTGACGAACAATTCCACCCCCAAGACCCCGACGTAATCCAGTGCATTCAAGATGCGTGAGGCGATCAGAACGGCATCGGTCTTTAGGCTCGCAGGGATCGGCGCAGGCGCGGTGGTCTTCGCCAAAATGCCGCCGGTATGCACGTTCATGCCAGGATCATAGGCTGAAACCGCCCCGTTCCGCCCACGCGCGGCAATAACTGAAATCTCCGCCGAGAACGCCACAACCCCTTCGGCAATGAGCGGCGCGCCATCAAAATCTGAAAGAGCGGCGCGCGCTGCGGGCAGATCGTCAACCCGCGCCTGTCCTTTGCCGTCATAACCGAAACGCCGGGTTTTCAGGATGGCCGGGCAGCCGGTTTGCGCCAATGCGCTTTCGATATCCTCGGCGTCCGCATAGGGTGCCGTAGCGAGCCCCAATTCGGTCAAGAACCTCTTTTCCACGAGCCGGTCTTGGCTGGTTTCCAACGCTTTGCGATCCGGAAACAGCGGCACCTTTTCCAGCAACGTATCGAGGGCCGCCGTCGGGATATTTTCGAATTCGAAGGTCACAAGATCGCAGGTCTCGGCAAATTGGCCAAGCGCGGCAAGGTCGTCATAAGGTGCTTGCACCCAGGCATGGGCCACATCGGCCGCCGGTGCCAGCGCAGGCTCATAAATACACGTTTTGTAGCCCAGTCGTGCGGCCGCCATCGCGAGCATGCGACCAAGCTGTCCACCGCCCAAAATGCCAATCGTCGAGCCCTGTGGCAGCGGGCCGATGTCAGTCATCGTCCGGCGCCACCGGGATCGAGGCCGATAAAGCCGCGCGCCAATCCACCAGCCTTTGCGCCAAGTTTGCATCTTGCAGGCCTAGGATTTGGGCCGCCATCAACCCGGCGTTTTCAGCGCCTCCGATGGCCATTGTGGCGACGGGATAGCCACGCGGCATCTGCACAATGGAATAAAGGCTGTCGAGGCCCCGCAACGATTTCGTTTCGACCGGAACGCCGATCACGGGGATCGGCGTCTTCGAGGCGATCATGCCGGGCAAATGCGCCGCGCCGCCTGCGCCTGCGATAATGGCCTTTAGCCCACGCGATACCGCGTCTTGGCCGTATTGCCAAAGGCGGTCTGGGGTTCGGTGCGCGGAAACGATCCGCGTCTCATGCGACACTCCGAGCTCGGCCAAGATATCCGCAGCCGCGCGCATCGTCGGCCAATCCGATTGGCTGCCCATAATGATCCCAACTTGTGGATTAGACATACCATTGCCCCTGCCCGAACGAAGCGGCACTATAAGCGCGGGCGCCCCTTATGCAATGATATCAGGCGTCAATTCGTCTTCGATCCGCGCAATACGGTCTTTCAGCGCGAGTTTCTGTTTTTTCAGCCGTCGTAGCGTGAGTTGGTCGGCCCGCCCCTGTTCTTCCAGCGCCGTTATGGCATCGTCGAGATCACGGTGTTCCTGTCGGAGCACGTCAAGTTTGAGGCGCAGAACATCGTCGTGCGACATCTTCGAGGGCGGGTCTTGCGCGTTCATAGACCTTGGAATCATCAACCTAGGATACCGTATGAACATAGTCGCAAAGCGTTGATCCGCAAAGCCGCGCAATGCCGCCACCCTTGCAGCGGCCGCTGCCCATGCCCATATTGCCTCTAGCGTGGTTGCCGAAACGGGACTGCGTTTGCAGATCGCTTTTCGTGGCAAGGATGTGCTTGAATGACAAAACTTACCTTGGGTTCGCACCCGTTTCTACTGGGCTTTGATCAACTTGAACGCCTTGTGGAGCGGACCGCCAAAGCCGGCAACGATGGCTACCCGCCCTATAATATCGAACAAGTGAGCGACGACGCGTTTCGGATCACCCTCGCTGTGGCCGGGTTTGCCGAAGCTGATTTGTCGATAACCTTAGAAGACAAAAGTTTGGTCATTCGCGGCCGCCAGTCCGACGAAGATGGTGCGCGGGTGTTCCTGCATCGCGGTATTGCAGCCCGCCAATTTCAGCGCAGCTTTGTCTTGGCCGACGGCGTTGAAGTGGCCGGCGCGACGATGGAAAACGGTTTGCTTCACGTAGACCTCAAACGCAGTCAACCCGACAGCATCGTGCAAACGATAAAGATCAAGACCTGAGGGGGCATCGACATGACCGATCATCAAGACGTTGCAGCATCAACCGACCAGCCGATTGTCTATATTCGAAAGGTGTCCGTTGCGGACCTGCCGGACGAATTGCGTGCGCAGGCTGGCGCGACGGAAGACCTTTACGCCATTGGGTCGGAAGATGGCCGGCAATTGGCACTCGTGAAGGACCGCAAATTGGCGTTTCTTGTGGCCCGCCAGAATGAAATGACACCCGTCAGCGTGCACTGAACGGTTGGCCAGCGCTGTATTTCAGTGACCTGGTTCTAGCTTACGATCTGTCTCGGCTGAGCGCAGTTCCCTGTGCGGCGGCGCATCATCCCTGACCGTTGTCGCGCCATCGATTGACGATCGGATACCGCCGATCAAGCCAAAACGCCTTTTGCGTCAGTCTTGCCCCGGGCGCCGCCTGGAACCTTTTGTATTCACTGAGGTAGATCAGGCGTTCGACCTGTTTGACGACGTCACGATCATAGCCTTTCGCTACGACCTCAGCGACAGAGCGATCCTCGTCAATCAGCATCTCTAGCATGACATCAAGTTCGTCGTAAGTTGGCAGGCTGTCTTCATCTTTTTGATCTTCGCGCAGCTCGGCTGTTGGCGGCTTTTCGATGACCCGGGACGGGATGACCGCACCTTCCGGGCCTTTCATCCAAGGCCTATGGTTTTTGTTGCGCCACCGGCAGGTCTCAAAAACTCGGGTCTTATAGAGATCCTTGATCGGGTTATAGCCGCCGGCCATATCGCCGTAGATTGTCGAATAACCAACCGCGACCTCAGATTTGTTGCCGGTCGTCAACAGCATCGATCCGAACTTGTTCGACAGCGCCATAAGGATCAGCCCGCGTAAACGCGATTGGATATTCTCCTCCGTTATGTCCGCCGACAAGCCGTTAAAGATCGGGCCCAGTGCTTCCGTCACCGCTGCGCGCGGCCCGGAGATCGGGACAGTATCAAGCCTGGCATCCAAATTGCGTGCGACAGCCTCGGCGTCTTCGAGGGACACGGTGCTTGTGTATTCCGACGGAAGCATCACGCAGTGCACGTTGTCTGGCCCGATCGCGTCTGAAGCGATCGTGGCGACCAGCGCGCTATCAACCCCGCCCGAGAGACCCAATACGACCTTTGTGAACCCTGTCTTGGACAAGTAATCGCGCAACGCTTCGACCATCACGCGGTAATCGGCCTCGAAAGGGTCGGGTTGCGTGGCCAATTCTCCCGGCACGGCGCGCCAGCCTTCATCTTTGTGTTCAAAATCCACGTGGACGAGCGTTTCGTCGAAGAACGGCAATTGATGCGTGAGCTCGCCACCGGGGTTCAACACGAAACTGGCGCCATCAAAAACCTGGTCATCTTGGCCGCCAACGAGATTGAGATACGCCACAGGTAAGTTCGTTTCGATCGATCTGGCAACCATATGGCCCTGTCGTGTCGCGAGCTTGCCGCGGTGGTAGGGCGATCCATTTGGAACAAGGATGATTTCAGCGCCCGTTTCTGCAAGCGTCTCAGAAACATCCTCGTACCAGGCATCCTCGCAGATGGGCACACCGATGCGCATGCCGCCGACGACGATGGGCCCGGCTGGATTGGCCGAGTGGTAATACCGAACCTCATCGAAGACGTCCGAATTGGGCAGATGGTGTTTGAGCACCGTGGCGCTAATACGCCCGTCTTTGAGAATGTAATAACCGTTGAACGGTTTGCCATCGCTGGGCAAAGGCGCGCCGATCCCAATTGCCGGTCCGTCGGACGTGGCCCAAGCGAGCGCTTCGATGACCCGTTTGCAATCCTCCGCAAAGGCTGGTTTGCGCACAAGGTCCTGCAATTGATAGCCTGGCAGGAACATCTCCGGCAAGGCGAGCATGTCCGACCCGGCTGCGCGGGCTTCTTGCCAAAGGTTTTTGGCCAACTCCGCATTGCCGTCCAGGCTGCCGACTGTTGGGTTGGCTTGCGCGAGGCTGAGGCGAAAAGTCTTAGACATCACAAATCCGTCCGTGCGGTTTGCCCTGTCTTGGCACGAACGCGCGCGCCCGCCAAGGTCGCGCATCAGTTGCAAGATGCGGCGCTGCGTCCCATAGTTGCGCAAAGCGGGTAAAGGCTGCACAGGCAGAGGTTGGAGCGGGTCGATGTGGATCAGCAAAGCAGGCAGGCAAATTTCGGCAGCGGCAGTTTTTGCGATTGTCGGGTCATCAAGCATGGCGCAGGAAACGGGCGCTTTGGTCGTCGATATTCAGCAATACGACAATGGCGGCATCTATGAGGGTGAGTTCCGAAACGGTGTCCAGCACGGAACGGGCACCTATCGTCTGCCATCGGGATACGAATATACCGGCGATTGGGTGGACGGTGAGATCCAGGGTCAGGGCCGCGCAGTATTCCCCGATGGCGCGGTCTATGAGGGTGCCTTTGCCGCCGGTCGACCAGAGGGATTTGGCGTGATCGTATTCGCCGACGGATCGACATATGAAGGTGCTTGGTCCGGCGGTCGCATCAACGGCCAAGGCATTGCCGAATATGCAAATGGCGTCCGCTATGAAGGGCGGTTCGTCGACGCACAGCATGACGGCCAAGGCGTCATGGAAAGCCCGAATGGGTACCGTTACAACGGCGAATGGCGCGCGGGGCTGAAAGAGGGATCAGGCGTGATCACCTATCCCGATGGCGCGGTGTACGAGGGCACATTGGTTGCCGGGCTCCGCGATGGCGAGGGTCGATTGGAGATGGCCGATGGCGTCGTCTATGAAGGCGATTGGTCAGGCGGTCAGATCACCGGGGACGGCGTACTGACCCAACCAAATGGCGATGTCTTTGACGGTGCCTTGGTCAATGGGGAGCGCCAGGGCGACGGTGTCGTGCGCTATGCGAACGGGGATGTCTATCGCGGCAGTTTCTTGGATGACCGGCGACATGGTCAGGGCACGTTCACTGGCGCAGACGGCTACGTCTATGTCGGTACGTGGGTTGAAGGGCGGATCGAAGGCGAAGGCGAGGTCACTTATCCGGACGGATCGACCTATAGCGGCGCCTTCAGAAATGATCTCGCGCATGGCATTGGCGAAATCACCTATGCCGACGGCGCCAGCTACAGCGGTGATTGGGTCGACGGTGTCATTGAGGGCGACGGCATCGCGCGCTATGCCAATGGTTTGATCTACGAAGGACAGTTCCGCGATGCCCGCCAAGAAGGGCAGGGCGTCTTGATCCTGCCGGTTTCCGCCGCGGCAAACGCGGCTGGAATTGACGATAGCCCATCGGCCCAAGATGCAGCAACAGCGTCCGTGTCGGGTGCAGAAGACCTAGAGTTTCGCTATCGCTATGACGGCGGATGGCGCGCCGGGCTCCGGCATGGCGAGGCCGTGGTCGTATATGGCGACGGTTCCGTCTATGAGGGCCAATTCGCCGACGGCGTCCGGTCTGGCCAAGGCACACTAACGATGCCCAATGGCTACAGCTATGTCGGTGCCTGGTCGGATGGTGAAATCAGCGGCGAAGGGATCGCGCGCTATGCAACCGGCGATGTCTATCGTGGCGGTTTCGTCAACGGCAACCGCGAGGGCATTGGGCTTTTGTGCTATGCGGATGGCAACGCTGCTTCGGGCGCGTGGGAAGAAGGTGAGCTGGTCGCGGATGGCGATGCCGCTGCGGCTGATGCCTGTGCGGAGTTGCTTGCTGACGGCTAATACCCACGGGATTGCGCCGGGCCGATCAATCGAGAAACGCCGCAGCAACGACCGTTCTCACGATTGCGCCCTTACTCGGCGGCGGTCGGTTGCGCGATCTCGGCCTCTATGCCGTGCTCTGCAAGGTACTTTTCCGCGTCGAGTGCGGCCATGCATCCCATGCCTGCGCTGGTGACGGCCTGTCGGTAGATATGATCGGTTAAGTCGCCTGCGGCGAAAACACCCGGGATCGAGGTGCGGGTGGAGCCTGGCTCGACCTTGACGTAGCCTCCGTTATGCAGCTCAAGCTGCTCGGCGACGAGTTCCGTCGCGGGCGCATGGCCGATGGCGACGAAAAACCCCTTGCAGGGGATCTCGGTGACGGCGCCGGTTGTCACGTGTCGGGCACGCACGCCGTCCACACCGCGTGGATTGTCGCCACCAATGACTTCTTCGACTTGATGATCCCAAAGAACCTCCACCTTGGGGTTCTTGAACAACCGATCCTGCAAGATCTTTTCCGCACGCAGACTGTCGCGGCGATGGATCAGTGTCACCTTCGACGCAAAGTTGGTCAGAAACAGGGCCTCTTCGACCGCGGTGTTCCCGCCACCTACGACCACAATCTCTTGACCGCGGTAGAAAAACCCATCGCATGTCGCGCAAGCGGACACGCCAAAGCCCTTGAAATGTTCCTCGGACGGCAAGCCCAACCATTTCGCTTGGGCGCCAGTTGCCAAGATGACGGCATCGGCTGTGTAAACCGTTCCACTATCGGCCTTGGCCACGAATGGACGGTGTGACAGGTCCAGCGATGAGATGTGGTCTGAAACGACATCTGCACCCATTGCCTTTGCATGCGCCTCCATCCGGACCATCAGATCGGGTCCCTGAACCTCCGTATCTCCAGGCCAATTTTCGACCTCTGTCGTGATCGTAAGCTGTCCACCGGGCTGGATGCCTTGGATCAAAACCGGCTCCAACATCGCGCGGGACGCGTAAACCGCCGCTGTGTATCCGGCTGGCCCAGAGCCAATGATCAATACGGGCGCGTGACGGGTGGTGGTCATGGTGTTCCTCGGGACGGATTCGAATTCAGACATAGACCCTGGCGCGCCCGTTTTGAAGATACCGCAAACCGCAAGCGTGGCGACGGAAACAGGATTTGTGGTGGACGTCCCCGCCGGGTCCCTTGCCCCGCTGGGTCCAGAAAACGGGCCGGCCTTTTGGGTCAGGTCGCACCAGAATTGGCCTTGTCTTGCGATTTAGAAACGCGATTGTGACCTTAAATTCGCAGCCGACGATAATTTTCGAAATATTATTGCGCAGTTGCGAAATTTTTGATCTAAACGGACCCTGTCAGGTGAAACGACCTACTGGACCGATGGGCATGGCCACAACCAAACTCGACGATATCGACCGCAAAATCCTTTCGGAATTACAAGCGGACGGTCGAATGACGAATGTCGAGTTGGCTCGGCGTGTGGGCATCTCTGCCCCGCCATGTTTGCGCCGTGTACGCGTCTTGGAAGACGCAGGTTATATCCGCGGCTACCACGCGGATGTGGATGCCCGAATTCTCGGCTTTGAAGTGGCCGTGTTTGCGCTGGTCGGTCTCCATAGCCAAGCGGAGGCTGACCTCAAAGCATTTGAAGCGCGCTGCAACACATGGCCGCTCGTGCGCGAATGCCACATGCTTAATGGAGAGATCGACTTTATTCTCAAATGCGTTGCGCCGGATCTGTCGACATTTCAGAGTTTTCTGACAGAAGAACTGACCTCAGCACCAAATGTTGCGAGCGTGCGGACATCGCTAGTGATCCGGCGGGCCAAGGACGAACCCGGCGTGCCGTTCGAGGTGCTCGAGGATCGTTTGCGCCAAACCGCGTGAAATGACACAGGCGCAGCGTGGCGACATCAAGGCGCTGTTTGCCCAGGCATTGCAGTTGCAAAAAACCGGACAAACGGATGCCGCGCTCGCGCAGTTCACCAATATCGTCCTGCAAAGGCCGCAGACCGCGGAGGCGCATTTCCAGATCGGCGTGATCCACGCGCAAAGCGGGCGCAGGGACAAGGCCGATGCCGCGCTGCGACGCGCCTTGGCGCTCAAGCCGGCAGAACCCGCGATTTGGAAGGCCCTGGCCTCGGTCACTGCACCGTCGGATCGCGATGCGCTGATGGTCGAAATAGCGGCTGGCTTGCCGGCACCCGATCAGGCCAAAATGGGCAACGGTTTTTGGCGCGAGGGCCGGACGCGCGCGGCAGAGCCGATCTTGCGCGCGGCTCTTGAAGCCGGTGCTGAGGATGCACGCCTGATGCTTGCGACGCTTTATCTTGAAACCTGCCGTCCCGAAGACGCCGCAGCCTTGCTCAAAAAGGCGCCGTCTAAGTCAGCGGAACTTTGGAAAAAGCTCGCCGAAGCGCAGGCGCGGATGCATGAGGCGGACAAAGCGCGCAAATCGATGCGTCGAGCCATCGGTGCCGGTGCCCATCCATTGGGCGCGCAGCTTGACCTGGCGCAGATGCTTTGGCGTGAAGGAGAGCTTTCGGCGGGAATGCGCGTGATCAACGAGGCCGTCGCAGACGCACCCAAGGCCGCCCCGTTGATCGGACAGCGGGGCCAGATGCGCCAAAGCCAGGGTGACATTGACGGCGCAAAAGCGGACCTTATGCGCGCAATCGAAATTGCCCCGGACGACGGGGAAGCCTATCGCGCCTATGTCGCCGGTGGCAAAGTGGCGGCAGACGATCCCATCATTGACCAGATCGACGACGCATTGAAGCGGCAAAATCTTGAACCAAAAGCGCGGTGGCGTTTGCATTTCGCGATGGCCAAAGCACTGGACGACATTGGCCGCTATGACGCCGTTTTCGATCATCTGGATCGCGCCAATGCAGAACAATCGGCGGCTTTTCCTTACGATTTTGACGCGGTCTTGACGCGTGCGCAGAAACAGCTCGCAGCGTTTCGGGATCATCTGGTCGGGGCCAATCCGAAGGGCAGCCCTGGTCCAGTCTTTTTCGTGACCGGACTTCCACGATCTGGCACAACATTGGTCGAAACGATTCTCGCGGCCCATCCGATGGTTGAGGCCGGCGGCGAGTTGCCATTCATGAGCCAAGCTCTGGCCCCGCTGATCGGCGTGATGGAGCAAGGTGCGCCTGTTCAGCCGAGCGATTTCACCCTGCCCGGTGCGCTTTATCTCCAGGCCGCGCGCCGCCGGTCTGGCGCTACGCTGGCCTTTACGGACAAGTCCATCGCGACGTTCGCGCGGATCGGGTTCGTGGCGTTTGCGCTGCCTGAGGCCCGCTTTTTCGTGCTACGGCGCGACCCGCGTGATATCGGGCTTTCGGCCTATCGCAACATGTTCGCAGACGGAACGCAGCGTTTTTCCAACGATCTTTTCACCATTGGCCGCTTTATCCGGCTGGAACAGGCAATGATCGCCGCCTGGCAAGACATGATGCCAGAGCGCATTGACATCGTTGACTACGAGGCGCTGACCGACGACCCCGAGCCGCATATTCGGCGCATCGTCGCGGCCGCGGGCCTACCGTGGGATCCGGCCTGCCTTGTCCCGCACAAGGCAAAACATCGGGTTGAGACGCTTAGCTTTGCGCAGGTCCGTCAGCCAATATATCGCAGTTCGGTCGCGGGGTGGCGGCGCTATCCAGATAAACTTGGTCGCCTTGACGAAGGTTTGGCGGCACCGCTTTCGCTTTAGGCCGATGCAAGTAAAAAGAAAGGCGCGGCCATTTTAGCCGCGCCTCACAAGCATTGCAGAAGCGGTTCCCTCAACCGGCATCCTGCGGGGTTTTCCGCGTAGGCTCCGGTGGTCCCGCCTTGGACGAACGCGACCAAGGCAACGTGATCGATGGTTGCTGACTTTCTGCCAGAACCTGATCAATCCATCTGCGGTGTTTCATAGAGATGCGCCTCGTCCCATTTTTGGCAGATCCTGCCCGGTTCGAGGCCAGTTTGCCCGCACTTTGAGGCACGTTTCGGGCATCGGCCCTAAATTCTCGTAAATTTCCAACCATTACGCATGACCCCACCACTTAAAATTTACGACAATCTATCATGACCTTACCTGACGCAGTAAAGGTATTATGGCAGAAGTCTGACGGAATTACGACGATTATTCACACTTTTATCCCCCGACCGCGCAGCTTTACAGCCGAATGGCCGAAATGAGCCGGCCGTAATCGGCCTCGCCGGCATGAGTGGCGCGCCGATAGGAATAAAAGAGTTCTGGGTCCGCATAAGTACAATGACGTGTCCAAACGACGTGACCGACACCTGCCTGGCGCAACCGATGCACACCAAATCCCGGCAGATCGAACTGGTATTTGCCCGGCGCGCCGCTGGCAAAGAAACGCATGTTTTCCGGGTTGTCGTCGAAGAACGTCTCCGCGAAGTCCTGGCCGACCTCGTAGGAGGGCTGGCTGATCGATGGCCCGATGGCCGCCTGGATGCGAGCACGTTCCGCGCCAAGACTTTCCATCGCGCTGACCGTGGCCTCCAAAACGCCGTCCAATGCGCCGCGCCATCCGGCATGGGCGGCTGCAACCACGCCTGCCGCGAGATCCGCCAGCAGAACCGGCTGACAATCTGCGGTGAGAACGGCCACAGCGATCCCCGGTGTCGCCGTCACCACCGCATCGGCCCGTGGTTTTGGATCCGCTATGGGTCCTGCGACAATTGTCGCCCGCGCGGAATGTGTCTGGTGCACGGTGATCATGTTTTTAGGGTCAACGCCAAGCGTCGCGGCAGCCCGGGCCCGATTGAGCGCTACGATTTCAGCTTGATCGGACGAGCCGTAACCGCAGTTTAGGCCGTCAAATACGCCCGACGACGCCCCACCGCGCCGTGTGAAAAAGCCGTGCTCCACACCGGCAAGCACATCTGAGGTGAGCGGTTGGAGCGTTTGTGTCGGCGCAGGCATGGTCAGGCACGTTCCAATCCAGGCAGGTCCGCCGCACCGGCGGGGGCGAGACCAATGACTTTGAAGAGCGTTCCCATTTCGCCGGGGGTCGTCAACCGTTTCTCGGCCGCCCGGTGTTGGTTCAAAGCGTCCCCGGTCAGTCGTGTGGCCAATTGGTCAGCACGTTGATGCAGGCCCAAGCGTGCGAGAAACGTCCCTTGCTCGACCGGTCCAAAACCTTGCGCAGGGCGTGCCGCGCGCAGGAGCGGACCAAATGCGACATGCGCGGTAAGGTCGGCCTGTCCAGGATGCGCCAATGGGTCCACCTTTTGGTGTTTATGCACGGCCTGAAACGTGACCTCACGGCTTTCGAGTTCGCCGTAATCGATGATAAACGCGGCACCGCCGAATTGTGCGATACGGGTGCCGATTTCAGACGCAATGGCCTCGGCGGCCGGACAAATCTCGGTGTAGTTTCCGGGCGCCTTGGACAAATCTGGCACCAGCTCTGCGGGCCGCAACCCGATTTGCAACGCGCCATCTGCGGCACCGACGCGCCATTCATCCCAGCCCGAGATTGACCTTTGAAAGATGCGGATGGGCAAGGCATCGAAAAACTCATTTCCCACCAAAAATAGCGGCGCATCTGGAAGGTCCTGCACTGTGTCGCAAAAGCGGGGCGCGTGGCCTGGCAAGGCGCGCCTTTGCCGTTCCCGCATCACCCGAGAGCTTTCGACGAGGGCAATGTCTGCGGCGGCGTGAAATCCGGGAACAGTTGCCGTGGCACGCAGAACATCCGCCATCAGCGTGCCATTGCCAGGTCCCAGTTCCGCCAGCAAAATGCGGTCCGGCGCGCCCTGATCCATCCAGGTCTGTGCCAGGGCAAGGCCGAGCACTTCACCGAACATTTGGCTGATCTCGGGCGCGGTGACGAAATCCCCATCGGCCCCGATCGGATCGCGCGTGGCGTAATAGCCGTGTTCGGGATGATGCAGACAGGTGGTCATGTAATCGGCGACGCTCATTGGCCCATCGCGCGCGATGTGCGCCAGAAGATATCCCGCAAGCGGCGTCACGCCGGTCGCGGTTGCCGGGCCGAAAGGCCGAGGATCACCAAGCCGCCAAGGAGCATGGGCAAGGACAGGATTTGGCCCATTGTCAGGCCGGCGGCGCCGAGGTCAATGACATAGCCCATGGGGTTGTCCGCCGTTCTGAATTGCGCATCGGCTTGCCGGTAGAATTCAACAAAAAACCGCGCAGCGCCGTAACCTGCGAAAAAAAGGCCTGTCACCATGCCCGGTCGCTTCAGCCAGTCTCGCCGCATGCTGAGCCAAAGAAGAACAAGGCCAAGAACCAGCCCTTCAAGCATAGCCTCGTAGAGCTGCGATGGATGCCGGGCACAAAGAACTTGCCCCGCCTCGATGATCAAACCCGCAGGGCCGTCACAGGCTTGGGCCGCATTTCCCGGAAAGACCACGCCCCAGGCAACATCGGTGGGCCGCCCCCAAAGCTCGGCATTGATGAAATTGGCAATGCGCCCGAGAAAAAGCCCTGTCGGCGTGGCGATCGCAAGTGCATCGGCTACGGATGCCAATGGCAGCGATCGCAACCGGCAAAAGATGATCGCTGCGACAATTACGCCGAGAAGGCCGCCGTGAAAGGCCATCCCACCTTCCCAAACTCGAATAACCCGCCCCGGCTCGGCAAGGAACACGGCCGGTTCGTAAAAAAGGACGTAGCCCAGCCTGCCGCCCAAAATCACGCCGACAATGATCCATGTCAGCAATTCCTCGACCTCCTGCGGCTTCATGGGCGGCGTTGCCTGCGGCCACAGGCTCTCGCGCCTGACAAGCCAGACAACCATGCGCCAACCAATCAAAAGCCCCGCGATATAGGCCAAGGCATACCAGCGGATGGCCAGTTCGAAGCCCGCAATGGTGAACGAGATGAGCTCTGGCGATATTTGCGGGAAATTCAGGGCAGCCTGCATGGCTCTTGCCTTTTTGCAGTTTCGACCGGGATTAAGGCGGCATGCGACAACGGTCAACCTTGATGCACGCATCGATTGAGGCCATATCACAAGGAGATGATTGAAAGGCCCAAGACGATGCAAACGCGCAACCGGATCATGGAAGATATCTCGCAGTTGATGACCAACGCGATGGGCGTTGCCCAAGGCGCGAAGGACGAAGCGGAAACGGCGATGAAATCAATGATCGATCGCTGGTTGGCCGATCGGGACTTTGTCACCCGCGAAGAGTTCGAGGCCGTTCGGGCAATGGCTCAGAAGGCGCGCGAAGAGAACGAAGCGCTCAAAGCGCGCCTCGATGCGCTTGAGGCAAAAGGCAGCTAAACCGGCCGCTTTCCCACCCGACCTGACACGTGTTCCTGACAATCTTCTGTCAGCCACAAAGCTGTGGATAGTTTTAACGTCACGGGACCTGGAAGGGTTTTAGTAAATATTTCGCTTTACACCTGACCCCGATGAACGCACCATATATGGTGTGGGTTGTCGGCTGCCCCGGCGACCTATGGTAAAGACACCCAGTCTCTTGTGGGGTACTTGGTATGACAAACCAGACCTCACCGAGGCTGCCAAAAAAACAGAGGCCTGGGCAATGTCACTATCCGAGCAGTTCTTCGATTCAGACGACCTCCATCCCATTGATATGGTGGAGACTTTAGCGACACACCACGATTGGGATTTTGATCGCGTGGCTGACGATCAGATCGCCATGGCGATTGAAGGTCAGTGGCGCACCTATTCGATCACACTGGCATGGTCGGGGTATGACGAAACCCTGCGCATGATTTGTACCTTCGATATGGAGCCACCAGACGGCACGCTGCCCAATCTCTACGAGGTTTTGAACCATACCAATGATCGCTGCTGGGCTGGGGCCTTTAGCTATTGGAGCGAGCAAAAGCTGATGGTGTATCGCTATGGGTTGGTCTTGGCCGGCGAACAGATGGCCAGCCATGACCAGATCGCGTGCATGGTCGAAACGGCCGTTCTCGCCGCAGAAAGGTACTATCCGGCGTTCCAACTGGCCTGTTGGGGCAACCGCACACCGTCCGAGGCCATGCAGGTCGCCATTGCTGAAAGCTACGGCCGCGCCTAACCTCTGTGCGCAAAGCGCGGGGGTGTAATGAATTTTGAAGACATCAATGATCGCGGCCTGGTGATGCTGGGCTGCGGTAAGATGGGCTCGGCGATGCTGGCGGGCTGGCTCGCCGGCGGTTTGACCCCGGACGCCGTCAACGTCGTCGATCCCGCGCCGTCAGATTGGCTCAAAGAAACCGGTGTTCGGCTGGGCGCGCCTTTGCCAGAGACACCCGCGATCTTGATCGTTGCGATCAAGCCGCAGATCATGGATGAAGCCCTGCCGCAAGCAAAACGCTTTGGCGGTGGGCAGACCCAGGTCGTCTCGGTGGCCGCTGGCACACCGATTGCCCGCCTTGAGGCAAATTTTGGCGCCAAAACCCCAATCGTCCGCGCCATGCCAAACACGCCCGCCGCAATTGGCAAGGGGATCACGGCCATTGTCGGCAACGATGCGGCGCGTGCCGACGCGGTCGATCTGGCCGAGGCGCTGTTGCGCGCGGTGGGTGATGTCGTGCGTATCGAAGACGAAGACCAAATCGACGCAGTCACCGGCCTGTCCGGTTCCGGCCCGGCCTATGTGTTTCACTTGATCGAAACCATGACAGCCGCCGGGATCGCGCAAGGTTTGGCGCCGGCCCTGGCCAATAAGCTGGCGACGGCCACCGTGGCCGGAGCAGGTGCACTGGCCCAGGAAACCGGTGAGACGGCCGAGCAATTGCGGATAAACGTTACCTCGCCCGGTGGGACGACGGCCGCGGGGCTCCGCGTGCTGATGGATGCCGACACAGGCTTGCCACCGCTTTTGGCGCGTACTGTCGCTGCCGCCACATCCCGCGCGCGAGAGCTGAAAGGATGACGGACCCGATTGGCTTCGAGGAGTTTCTGAAGGTCGACATTCGGGCGGGCACCGTTTTGCGGGCCGAGCCGTTTCCAGAAGCCCGCAAACCAGCCATTAAGCTTTGGATCGACTTTGGTGCCGACATCGGAGAGCGCAAAAGCTCCGCTCAGATCACGGCGCATTATGAACCTGACACCCTGGTTGGCCGCCAGGTCCTCGCGGTGGTGAATTTCCCGCCGCGACAGATCGGGCCGTTCATGTCAGAGGTATTGGTCCTGGGTCTATCGGACGCAAATGGCGAGATTGTGTTGCTGGCACCCGATCAGGCTGTGCCCAACGGCGGTCGATTGCATTGACGCGCCTGTTGATCACGCGTGCTCTCCCCGAGACGATCATGGCAGAGGCCCGCCTGGCCTTTGATGTGACTGCGCGCGATCTCGATGCGCCGATGAGCCTTGTGGAATGTCGCACCGCCTTGTCCGACTTCGACGCCATCATCCCCACTTTGGGGGATGCATTCAGCGCCGAAGCGTTCGGCGGACCGCATCGCTGCAAGCTTCTGGCCAATTTCGGGGTTGGATACAACCACATCGACGTTGCTGCGGCACGCGCGGCAGGGGTGGAGGTTACAAACACGCCCGGTGCTGTGACCGATGCCACTGCCGATATCGCGATGACGCTGATCTTGATGACGGCGCGTAGGGCAGGCGAGGGCGAAAGGCTGGTGCGCAGCGGCAAATGGCCGGGTTGGTCGCCGACCCAAATGCTCGGCCAACATGTTACCGGGAAAACAGTGGCGATCATCGGAATGGGGCGCATTGGTCAAGCCATTGCGCGGCGGTGCCATTACGGTTTTGGCTGCGCGATCGTTTACGCGAACCGATCGGTGAAGGATGTCGATGTTCCCGCACAGCAAATGCCAATGGCAGACGCACTCGCCGCAGCGGATATCGTTGTAGTCGCGACCCCGGGTGGGGCGGATACGCACCATCTGATTGATGCTGCCGCGCTTGCGCGGCTCAAACCCCATTCGATCTTGATCAATATATCCCGGGGGGACGTTATCGCAGAGGCTGATTTGATCACCGTGTTGGAGCGCGGGAATATTGCTGGTGCCGGGCTTGATGTCTACGAGTTCGAACCGAACGTGCCCGCTGCATTGCGTGCTTTGGAAAACGTCACGCTCTTGCCGCATCTTGGCACGTCCACGTTGGAGGTCCGCGAAGCAATGGGCGCGATGGCGTTGAAAAACGTCCTTGCAAGGTCTGAGGGACGGGCGTTGCCAAACCCCGTTTGAGAGGCGGTTTTCGCCTCTGACTGAAGCCCTCGGATCGGAGGGATCATCACCTGCGCCCTTCGGGCCCGTCACCCATGGCAGCGCGCCAATGGCGGCGGCACAGCGCAATGTAGCGGTCATTGCCGCCCACTTCGATCTGCGCCCCGTCCTTTACGGCATGTCCGTCTTCGTCGACCCGGATCACCATCGTTGCTTTCTTGCCGCAATGGCAGATCGTACGCACCTCGCGCATTTCATCAGCGAGCGCCAAAAGTGCCGCCGAGCCTGGAAACAACTTGCCCTGAAAATCCACGCGCAGGCCGTAGCACATGATCGGCACGCCCAAATCGTCGACGGCGCGTGCCAATTGCCAAACTTGCGCCTCGCTCATCCATTGCGCTTCATCGATCAGAACGCAGGCGCATGGACCGACCTCAAGCCGCGCTGCGATTTTCTCGAAAAGATCATCATGGGTGGTATAGGTGTCGGCTTCGGCGGAAATACCAATCCGGCTGCCGATAAGACCTAGCCCCGCGCGGTCGTCGAATGTCGCCGTCAATAGGTAGGTCTGCATGCCGCGTTCGACATAGTTATATGACGCTTGCAACAGCAGGGTCGATTTGCCTGCATTCATTGTCGAATAGTGGAAATAGAGCTTTGCCATGGCGGCGGGTGTTGCATGAACGCGCCTGTCACCACAAGGTATGGCCGGCTGCGTTTTGCGTTCAAATAGGGTTGGCCTAAGGGGGGCGCGCTGCACCGATGGGGCGTATGCAACGATACCCGGATGAAGCCACTAAGGGACCAGCGGCATCCGATTGCGGCCAAGCCAGGAGACCACAATCCCCCACTCACGCGACCAATCCCACGTTGGCCACAACTCGTTACCCTTCCCGGAACCTTCCGGAATAGTTAAAATATGGGATGACTTGGACGGTCGAGTTATGGGAAAAGGCTCGTTGAATTCCCCAAGGAATCGAAACGCGGGCAGTCATGACAACAAAGATTGGAAGTTACCTCAAGAAGCATACTGAGGCGCTGATCAAGGATGTCGGCTACGCCTCGGCCTGTGAATTGACCGGGAAATCCAAGGCGACTTTGGGTCGTTATTTCTCCGATGCAGACGAACATGCCGACCGCTTCATGCCGATCGACGCGGTTGTGGCGCTCGAAAGATCCTCGCGGTTTCCGCATGTTACGACCGCTTTGGCGGAACTCAACGGGATCACGCTCAGCTACAATGCCAGCCCTCGAAACGATTCAGAATCCGGCGGTGTAAATGCAGATGTCGTTGCACTCAGCCAGCGTTTTGCAATGCTGATGGCGGAATACCATCAATCCATCGAAGACGGTGTGATCACAATCAATGAGGCCAAGCGATTGCTTAGAGAGACCCTGGAGATCCAGCGCGTGCTGCTTGAGATGAAGCTGCATTTGGAAGAAGAGACGGCCGTCTGACGGCACTTTGCGGCCGGTTATGCGATGTCAGGCCCGCTCCAAAAGAACCGATCCCACCGAATATCCCGCGCCAAACGAGCAGATGAGTCCGCGATCGCCCGACGCCAAATCATCAGAGTATTTGGAAAACGCGATAATCGATCCGGCCGAGGATGTGTTGGCGTAATCCTGTAGGATATTTGGCTGTTCGCCCGCGACAGGTTCGCGACCCAGAACCTTTTTTCCGATATAGTCGTTCATGGTCTTGTTGGCCTGGTGAAGCCACAGGCGTTTGAGCGTGCTGGGATCGACGCCTTCTTCCGCCATATGCGCTGCGATGTGACGCGACACAAGCGGCAGCACCTCCTTGAATACCTTGCGCCCGTTTTGCATGAACTGCATGTCGCGGCGGTCCGCCATGTGGCCGTGGCGTGTACGGCGCAAATAGCCGTTGTTGTTGCGGATATTGTTGGAAAATTGCGTCGCGCACCGGGTGGAGAGTATCCGGAAATGGTCCCCCAGGGCGTCGTCAGCGCGTTCAAGGACCACCGCGGTGCAGACATCGCCAAAGATGAAGTGGCAGTCCCTGTCGCGCCATTCCAAATGGGCCGAGCAGATTTCAGGACTGACCACGATCGCCCGACGAACGGAGCCCGAGCGGATCATGTCCGCCGCCGCCTGGAGCCCGAACGTTGCCGACGAACAGGCGACATTCATATCGAAGCCAAAACCACCGGTTCCCAGAAGTTGTTGGACTTCGATTGCGATGGCGGGATAGGCGCGCTCATGGTTAGAAGCGGCGCAGATCACGGCATCGATCTCAGCTGCGGTGCGACCCGCCTGATCGAGCGCGTCGCGACAGGCCTCAACCGCCATCTCCGCCATCTGCCCTGGCTCGCTATCGGCCCGTTCCGGCAGCCAGGGATGCATCACGTCTGGATCGAGGATGCCGGATTTGTCCAACACGAAGCGCTGTTCGATGCCAGAGGCTTGAAAGATAAACGCGCTTGAGGAATGGGCCTTGGGCTCGACCGCGCCAGACGCAATGTCTTCGGCGTGCCGGTCGTTCCATCGGTCGGCATAAGCGTTGAAGGCGACGACAAGCTCATCATTGGTGATGACCTCGCTTGGCGTGAACACGCCAGAGCCGGTGATTGCAGGCTGATACATCGAAAATTCGCTCTCCTAGGGGCGCCATTTGCAATGCGCTTCGGGCGTAGGTCAAGCCGAACAAATTTAATTTGAACCGTTCTTGGTGGTGCCACGACCAAAGAACATCCGGTCGCGAAAAAGGACGGCCACACCCGATAAATGAAGGAAGAAAACATGTCGGTCTCAATGCTTACAAAACGCTTTGCTCTTGCACTTATCGCCATGCTGATGGCGAGCTCGGTTTCCGCACTCGACATCGCTTGTTGCGGCGACGGCCCCGACGGTCCAGACTGGTCCGGCCCTGATGAAATCGCTGCACCCGAGGCCGATGACGGCCCGGATGAGCCCGAAGGTGGCTCCGGCGGCGGTGACGGCGACAGCATCACAGGCGCTGATCAAGACGAATGCCTCGACGCGGGCGGCGCCTACATTACCGGCCTACTTTGCTATGACATAGACGGCAATTACGTTCCGATCTAAGTCGATCCAATCCAAACTCAAAGGTGCGTGGTTCCAGAGTGGAGCCGCGCACCTTGCTGTTTTTGTTTGCTTGAATAGGGGATTGAACCATTGACGGCGGTGAACCCATCGCGGCGCGCGACGGTGACACTTTTGCCGGGCTGAAATACAACGACAAGGATGGTCGCATCATCGCGATGTCAGAACCAAACCGATTTGTGCGCGCAAGGGTCTAGACTTGCTGGCGCAACCAATCGGTCACCGCCGGTCTAACGGATTGCGCGCCTTCGGATCGCGCGGTGTTGATGACCCTGCGCAGGTCCTGCAAATCCGTACGGCGCAACAGGCTTTTGACCGGCCCGATCGAGGCCGGGCGCATCGACAAAGCCCGAAGGCCAATTGCGGCGAAACAGGCCGCTTCTATCGGTCGCCCGGCATCTTCACCGCAAAAGCTGAGGCTTGTATCGGTGTCGGCGCAGCGGTGCACGATCTGCTCTAGGAACGTCAGAAACGACACATTGAGCGTATCGTAGCGCCGTCGAACGCGTTCATTTTCACGGTCGGCTGCGAAAAAGAACTGTTTGAGGTCATTGCCGCCGATGGACACGAAATCGGCAAGCTCAAAGAACTGCCGGGGCGAAAATGCGAGACTTGGAGTTTCGAGCATGGCCCCGATCTGGACGGTTTCCGGAAGGACGTGCCCCAAACGATCTTCGCGGTCCAATTCGCGCATCAAATGGTCCCGTCCGGCCTTGAACTCATCGAACTGGGTAATCATCGGAAACATCACCGTGAGCGGCCCGCCATTGGCGGCCCGGATTAGCGCTTGCAATTGCATCCGCATGACGCCGGGTTTGTCGAGACCCACGCGGATCGCCCGCCACCCTAAGGCCGGATTGGGCTCATCGGCCGGTTTCATGTACGGCAAGACCTTGTCCGACCCGATATCGAGCGTGCGAAAAACCACAGGCTTGCCGCCTGCGGCTTCCAGCACCCGGGCATAAAGCGCCGCCAATTCGCCGCGTCGAGGCACTTGATTGCGCGTGAGGAATTGCAATTCGGTACGGAATAACCCCACGCCTTCGGCGCCAGAGGTCGGAAGCGACGGCAGATCGGCCATCAAACCGGCATTCATATGCAGTGCCACGACAGCGCCATCGGGCGTCTGCGCTGGCAAATCGCGAATTGAGGCGAAGCGTTTTTGTGCCTCTGCCTGCATCGCGAGCTTGTCGATGAATGCGCGTTTTACCGTGTCTTCGGGACGCAAATGCACCAGCGCCTGATCGCCATCAACCAAAATGGCGTCGCCGTTCAGAGCCTCTGTGGTGATGCGCCCGGCCTGGATGACCAGGGGGATGGCCAGGGCCCGCGCGACGATGGCGGCATGGCTCCCGACCGAGCCTTCTTCCAGGACGACGCCTTTTAGTTTGCGGCCATAATCCAAAAGGTCCCCCGGGCCAATATTTCGGGCGACCAAAATCGGGCTATCGGGCATTTCGGCGCCCGTCTCACGACCTTGGCCCGTAAGAAGCCGCAGTAACCGGTTCGAGAGATCATCAAGGTCTTGCAGCCGCTCGCGCAGGTACGCATCGGGCACAGTCTCCATGCGCGCCCGCGCGGCCGATTGTTCTTTTTCCACGGCGGCTTCGGCGGATAGCCCACGGGCGATATCCGCTTCCATGCGGCGCATCCAGCCGCGGGAATTGGCAAACATCCGATAGGCTTCGAGAACCTGCACCTGTTCCCCTTCGCCGCGGGCGACGTCGGTCAGCATTTCGTCGACCGAAACGCGCAGCTGATCCACGGCGTCCTTTAGCTTGGTGAGTTCACCTTCGGGATCATCTGACACCGGGCGGGTGACCACGACGCGCGGTTCATGCAGGTAGACATTGCCCATGGCGGAGCCTTCTTGGCCGACCACGCCGCGAAAAAGTTCCTGGCCGGTATGGCGCGCGCTCAGCGCAGCCCCTTCGCCAACAAACGCCCCCAATTCGGTCATCTCGGCCAAAACCATCGCCACGACCTCAAGCGCGTACACTTCATCGTCGGAATAGAGCCGTTCGTCCTTGGACTGAACGACAAGCACACCCAACCGCGTTCCAAGGCGTTGGATCGGCACGCCGAGAAACGAGCTGAACCGTTCTTCTCCGGTTTCCGGCATGTATCGAAATCCGCGCTCAGCCGGCGCGTTGGCGGTGTTAATGGCCCGAGCGCGGCGCGCGACGCGTCCGACCAGACCTTCACCCAAACGCATGCGCGTGACGTGGACCGCCTCAGCGGCAAGGCCTTCGGTGGCGCATAATTCCAACGTGTCGGCATCGCGCAGGAGGTAAATCGAACACACGCCGGTTCCCATGGAATCGGCGATGATATGGGTGATCTTGTCCAAACGTTCTTGTCCGGCAGCGCCTTCTGCCATTGTGGCCTGTAGGCGTGACAAGAGCTTGCGGCTTTCGCTTTCGGGCGCTTTGGCCATTTTCGTTCCGGTTCAGTTCCAGGCTCCGCAGATAGACCATAACGGCGTCGACGGGGAAACGGGATTATGGCGGGCTTGACCAAAAGTCTTGCGAGCGTATTTTTGACACGGGCGCGAGGGGCCCGGTCCGCTTTGCTTGACCGGGTCTACTGGACTTGGAACCATGCCTCAATCTACCATTTGTGGACTAATTGCATTTCTTGCACTACCCGGAATTGCGGCCGCCGACGGCTTGCGCGTAACCGGCACTCCGACCGCGATGCCGGCAGAAAACGACTTTGCGCGCGATTTGCCCCCCATTTTGCTGCAAGCGGCATCTTTGACGTTGGATGCGCCCGCGCGGTTGACGTTTACACCCGTTGCCGCCGAAAGCGGCAATCACAATACACTGACGATTTCCGGACTTGGCTCGCTCAGTGAAGATCGAGATTTCGGTTTCCGCAATCGTAGCCGGACCCAATTGGTTGGAGATTTCGCCCCAGGTGCGCTGGATCAGTTTTTGTTTTTCACCTCTGATTTTGGGGATCGCGCGGGTCCGGGATCGGGCAGTTTTGGTGCCTTTGTCGATGGTGCCCCGGGCGAGGAATTTACCACGTTCTTTCTTGTCTACGACGACCTTGGTCAGGATGACGGCGATTTTGATGACTACATTGTTCGCGTCGACGTCGAGCTATTGGAGTAACCCGCAAATACGCAGATCGCGGCGATGTCAAACGGTGCGTTCGAGTTCAAAGGCATCGTGGAGCGCTTGGACTGCAAGCTCCATGTATTTGCGGTCGATCAGGACGCTGACCTTGATCTCAGATGTTGTGATGACCTTAATGTTGATGTTCTCGTCGCGCAACGCGCTGAACATCTTGGACGCGACGCCTGCATGGCTGCGCATGCCGATGCCAACGATGGACACCTTACACACCTCCGTATCTGCAACCAGTTCGGCGAAATTGATCTCTCCGGACACTTGCGCGTCCTGGATGGCCTTTTCGGCACGTGCAACCTGGTTGATTGGGCAGGAGAACGTCATGTCGGTTCGACCATCTTCGGAGATGTTCTGCACGATCATGTCCACGTTCACGCCGGCCTCGGCCAATGGCCCAAAAATCGCGGCCGCGATGCCGGGTCGGTCGGCGACTGACAAAAGGGTCATTTTTGCTTCGTCCCGGGAATAGGCCACACCGGCCACGGCGTTCTTTTCCACGATATCCTCCTCGTCGCAGACCAACGTGCCGGCGTTTTCGTCATATTCGTCAAAGCTGGACAGGACGCGCAAGCGAACCTTGTAGCGCATCGCAAGTTCGACCGATCGGGTCTGGAGCACCTTGGCGCCGAGCGAGGCGAGCTCTAGCATTTCCTCGAAGGCAATTTTTTCGAGCTTCCGCGCCTTGCCGCAAATCCGGGGGTCGGTCGTATAAACCCCTTCGACATCTGTATAAATGTCGCATCTTACGGCCTCAAAAGCCGCCGCAAACGCCACAGCGGTCGTGTCGGAGCCTCCGCGACCTAGTGTCGTGATCCGGCCCTCGGCGCTTATGCCTTGAAACCCGGCGACGACGGCAACTTTCATGCCTTCAGCGAATTTGGCCATGATGGCATCCGGTCGGATCGACGAAATACGGGCAGAGGCATGAGCGGCGCTGGTTTCAACCGGAACCTGCCAGCCTTGCCAACTGCGGGCGGGTACGTCCATTTCTTGCAGCGTCATCGCCATGAGCCCGGCGGTCACGTTTTCACCCGATGAGACAACCGCATCATATTCGCGCGCGTCATAAAGCGCAGACGTCTCCTCGACGAACCCAACGAGCTTATTGGTGTCTCCGGCCATGGCCGAAACGATGACGATGACATCATGGCCGTTCGCGACCTCGCGCCCGACGCGTTTGGCCGCGCGCCGGATCCGGTCGAGCGTTGCCACCGACGTGCCGCCGAATTTCATGACCAGGATGGACATGGACCCCCTTTCTTCGTTGCCGCGCGTGATAGGCGCGACCGCCGCGGCCTGCAAGGGGGCCAGAGACCATCGATTGTTTGCATGGACCGGCAAATCCTGAAATGTCGCTGATCAAGGTTTGGGCTTTGGCTCGCGGGTGCTACTCGACCGTCACGGATTTTGCGAGATTGCGTGGCTGATCCACATCCGTGCCTTTGTGGACAGCGGTGTGATAGGCGACCAATTGTGCCGGCACGGCATAAAGGATCGGCGCAAATATCGGATCTACCTCGGGCATGGTCAAAACCTGCCACACGCCATCGCCGGCCTCATCAGCCCCCGGGCCGTCTGTGACAAGCCAGATCATCCCATCGCGAGCCATCACTTCGTGCATGTTGGACACGGTTTTTTCGAAAAGCGCATCGCGCGGCGCCATCACAACCACCGGTACGGTCTCATCGACCAATGCAATCGGGCCATGTTTAAGCTCTCCGGCTGCGTAGCCTTCGGCATGGATATAGCTGATTTCCTTCAGCTTTAGCGCGCCTTCCAAGGCCAAAGGATACATCGACCCACGGCCGAGAAACAAAATCGTGCGTGCGCGTGCCAAATCGCCGGTGTATTTTCGGATCGTCTCATCTTGCCCCAAGGCTTGGTTCACCAAGGCCGGTAAACGGCGCAAGTCGGCAACAAGTTCCGCTTCGCGCTCCGGCGCGATTTTGCCCTTCTGCCGCGCGGCAAGAATGGCCAGACTGGCCAACACGGCCAATTGGCAGACGAATGCCTTGGTTGAGGCCACGCCAATTTCGACGCCAGCATGGATGGGAAATGCCAGATCGGAGCCGCGTGCAATCGAACTTGTGGTGACATTGACCACTGACACTATCCGCGCAGCCTTGCCCTCGGCGTATTTCAGGGCTGCCAATGTATCGGCTGTTTCACCGGATTGGCTGACAAAAACGGCGGTCGTGCGATCGGAGATGGGCGGTGCTCGGTATCGAAATTCCGACGCGATATCCACATCGCATGGCAGACCGGCCAGCTGTTCGAACCAGTATTTCGCGACCATGCAGGCATAATGTCCGGTGCCGCACGCGGTCAGCAAGATGCGGTCGGTGTCGCGAAAATCTGCGCCGTCGTCAGGCAGGCTGATCTGATCCCCTTTGGTATAATGTGCCAGGCAATCGGCGAGCACCGTCGGCTGCTCATAAATTTCTTTGGCCATGAAGTGACGATGCCCGCCCTTGTCGATCAGGGCGTTGCCGGTTGGTACATTGCGCAGTTCGCGATTGGCGCGCCGGCCATTTTCGTCAAAAATCTCCGCGCCGTCGCGGGTCACAAAGGCATAATCGCCTTCCTCTAGATATGTGAGCTTGTTGGTCAACGGCCCAAGCGCCAGAGCGTCCGAGCCGACATACATCTCGCCATCGCCATGCCCGATTGCCAGCGGAGAGCCACGGCGCGCGGCAACAATGAGATCCGTTTCACCCTCAAACAGAAATGCCAGTGCGAACGCGCCCTTTAGGGCGGCAATGGTCGCTATGGCGGCCTCTCGCGGTGCCAGTCCTTGGTCAAGATGATGCTCGCAAAGCTGCGAAATCGTTTCGCTATCCGTGGTCGATTCAAAACGTGGGTCGGTCAGCGTTGCGCGGAGGGATTTGTAGTTTTCGATGATGCCATTATGCACAACCGCTACGCGCCCCGTCAGATGCGGATGTGCGTTGCACACATTGGGTGCGCCATGCGTGGCCCATCGTGTGTGGCCAATCCCGGATTTTCCAGGAAGCGGATCATGCACCAGAAGATCAGAGAGGTTGGCGAGCTTTCCGACCGCGCGGCGCCGATCCAATTTGGTCTCCCGCACCGTCGCTAGACCGGCGGAATCGTAGCCGCGGTATTCGAGGCGTTTTAGCGCCTCTACCATGATCGGCGCCACCTCGTGACGACCCAACACCCCGACGATGCCGCACATCTATCCCGCCTTTTCCGATTTCAACGCCTTTAGCCGCGCCATAAGCCGTGCGCCCAAGCCTTTCTTATTCACCTGACGTGCTCGGCCGATGGCCAGATCACCCGTCGGGACATCATCCGTGATCACAGAGCCTGTGGCAGTATAGGCGCCGTCGCCTATGGTGACGGGCGCGACCAGCAGCGTATTTGATCCAATAAACGCGCCTTGGCCGATCGTTGTGCGGTGCTTGCCGACGCCGTCGTAATTGCAGGTGATCGTGCCTGCGCCGACATTGCTGCCCGCGCCGATACGCGCGTCGCCCACGTAACTGAGGTGGTTCACCTTCGCAGCGGCGCCGATTTCCGCATTCTTAACTTCAACGAAATTTCCGATCTTGGCGTTTTCGCTGACTTCGGCGCCAGGGCGTAGTCGCGCATAGGGGCCGATGACGGCGCCACGCGATATATGTGCGCCCTCAATATGGCTAAAGGACCGGATGTGGGCGCCGGTTTCGACCGTGACGCCAGGGCCAAAAACCACGTAAGGTTCTACATACGCATCCCGGCCAATCGCTGTATCTTGCGCCAGATGTACGGTTTCCGGGCTTGCCAGGACAACGCCGTTTTCGATCAGACGCAGGCGCGCCTGAATTTGAAATTGTACTTCTGCGTCGCGCAATGCTTGCGGTGTGTCAATGCCGAGTGCTTCGGCCTGCGCGCCGATGACCACGCCCGTTGACGCGCCCTTGGCCCGCGCGATGCCGACGATGTCCGTTAGGTAGAATTCCTGCGCCGCGTTCTTGTTATCCACAGCTTCCACAAGCGCTGTGAAATAAGATGATGATACGCATTTGATACCGGAATTACAGAGTGTTGTATCATGTTCTTCCGACGCGATGTCCTTCGCTTCCACAATCTTATCCAGGACACCGTCGACCAAGATGAGCCGGCCGTACCGGCCCGGATCGGCCGCTTCAAACCCCAACACGACGACATCGGCCGAGTGTTGCACCATCTCTTCCAGTCGCTCGGTCGTAATAAATGGCGTATCGCCATAGATGACCACCACGCGTCCCTCAAAGTCCGCTAGCGCCGGGAGCGCCATTCGGGCGGCATGCCCAGTGCCCAGCTGCTTGGATTGATGGACCGTGATGATGTCTGGCGCGCGCGCCCGTGCGGCTTCGGTGACCGCCTCCGCGCCGAAACCGGTCACCAAAATAAGTCTCTCGGGATTCAGCGATTGGGCGGTTGATAAAACGTGGTGGAGCATCGGTACCTGCGCCAGAGGGCGCAGAACCTTGGGCAGGTCATCACCCATCCTTGTTCCCCGTCCTGCGGCGAGGATGACAATTGCTATGGCTTGCTCTGGCATCGTGCCAAACCGCTCTGGTCTTCTTGTTTGTTGGCCCCTAATAGGCTGAGCTGGCGCAATGCCGCAAGCCAAATGCTGGTCACTTCGAATGTCAACGATTTCAGAAATGGGCGATTCCATGCCGACCGGCACGGTGGTTTTCGATCTCGATGGGACGCTTGCCGATACATCGGGGGACCTCTTGGCGGCTGCGAATGTCGCTTTGAACCAACTCGGCCACGATGTGCGTCTAGAACGCGGTTTGGACGATCAAGTGGCTTTGCGCGGTGGCAAGGCCATGCTGCGCCGCGCCTTTGAAAAGTCCGGGTTTCCGGGCGCGGAGGCCGAAATCGAAGTTGGATATCCGTTGGTTCTGGCCGCCTACGCAGAGGCGCTCGATGCGCATACGACACTCTATCCCGGCGCAATTTCGGCAGTTTTGACGCTGCAAAGGGCGGGGTTTGCCACATCCATATGCACCAATAAGCCGGCCGCGTTGGCCGAAGACCTGTTGTCGCGACTTGGCGTTCGGCAGCACTTCGCCGCCCTGATCGGCGCCGACACCTTGACGACCCGCAAGCCCGACCCGGCACCCTATATCGCGGCGGTGGAACGGTCCGGAGGCATGTTGGCGCAATCCTTGCTCGTTGGCGACACTGACACCGACCGCAAGACTGCCGCCGCCGCCGGCGTGCCCTGCATTTTGGTGGATTTCTCGCAATCCGATGTTGCCTCTCTCAGGCCTGATGCCATGATCAGCCATTTCGATGAGCTAAAGGCCCAGGTGCTGCGGCTTTTGCGCCCAAGTGATTGACCTTTCCGGCCCGTGCGCGCACCGTCGCGGCATGAAAACACGCTTCACAGGCTCCTTCACACAACAAGAGCCGATCCCGCAGGCCGGGATCGATGCCGCCCTGCGGATCATGCAGCATGGCCGGTTACATCGCTACAATACTCTGGCTGACGAAGTTGCCGAGGTTGCGCATCTCGAAGAAGAATTCGCAGCGTTCACGGGTGCAAGATATGCGCTGGCCGTCGCCTCGGGTGGCTATGCGATGAGCTGTGCGCTGCGCGCCCTCGGCGTGGCGCCGGGCGACGAGGTTTTGTCGAACGGCTTTACCCTTGCTCCGGTTCCCGGGGCGATCGCAAGTGTTGGCGCTGTTCCCGTATTCGTCGAGACGACAGAAGCGCTGACCATCGATCTCGACGATTTGGCTGCGAAGGTCGAAACGACCCGTGCCTCGGTCCTGCTTCTCAGTCATATGCGCGGGCATATTTGCGACATGGATCGGCTCATGCAGATATGTGATCACGCCAGTATCCAAGTGGTCGAAGATTGCGCCCATACCATGGGCGCGACGTGGGATGGCGTGCCGTCCGGGCGGCATGGTGTCATCGGATGCTACTCCGCTCAGACATATAAACACATCAATTCCGGCGAAGGTGGCTTTCTTGTTTCGGACGATGATGAGTTGATGGCGCGCGCCATCATTTTGTCCGGAAGTTACATGCTTTACGGCCGTCACACGGCGAGGCCATCGGAAAAAGTGTTCGAAAAGTTAAAGCTAACGACGCCGAATGTTTCAGGCCGGATGGATAATTTACGTGCAGCGATCCTACGGCCGCAATTGGCAGAATTGCCCCACCAAGTGGCGCGTTGGAATGCGCTTTACGACGCGGTCGAAGAGGGATTGCGGAACACGCCTGGGCTGCAAGTCATCGAAAGACACGCCAAGGAAACCATAGTTGGCTCGTCAATTCAGTTCCTGATGCGGGATGCTTCGGACGCCAAGATCAAATCTGTGATCACAGGCTGTGCGGCGCGCGGCGTCGACCTTAAATGGTTCGGCGCCGCAGAGCCCGTCGCATTCACATCCCGCTACGACAGTTGGCAATACGCGCCAGCGCAAAGTCTACCTCAGACCGACCGCATCCTGGCGGGCCTGATCGATATGCGTCTGCCGCTGACATTCGCTGTTGAGGACTGCCATTTGATCGCCAGCATTATCCGCGATGAAGCGATGGCCGCCTGATACGTTTTGACAGCTGGGTCTGGTCACGTTATTTATTGAACGAGCGTTCAATTACTGGGAGGGCGAACGCATGTTCCTCGCTTCGATGCGTTTCGACTTAAGTGATGAAATTGAGGCGTTGCGCGACGTCGTGCACCGTTGGGCTCAGGATCGCGTAAAGCCGATGGCGGCTGATATCGACCAATCAAACGTCTTCCCGTCGGAGCTGTGGCGGGAAATGGGCGATCTTGGCATGCTTGGCATCACGGTCGAGGCGGAATACGGCGGGGCAGAGATGGGATATCTCGCGCACACAATCGCGGTAGAGGAAGTGGCGCGTGCCTCGGCCAGCGTTTCCTTAAGTTACGGGGCACATTCCAATCTTTGCGTGAACCAAATCAAGCTCAACGGCACCGCAGAGCAAAAGGCACACTACCTCCCGAAGCTTGTCAGCGGTGAGCATGTTGGCGCGTTGGCGATGTCGGAAGCTGGTTCAGGCTCCGACGTGGTGTCGATGACCTTGCATGCGGAAAAGCGCAATGACCATTACCGGCTGAACGGCGCGAAATACTGGATCACCAACGGCCCGGATGCGGACACGTTGGTCGTATACGCCAAAACCGATCCGGCAGCCGGATCAAAGGGCATAACGGCCTTTCTGGTCGAGGCCACGATGGCCGGCTTTTCGACGAGCGCGCATTTTGACAAGCTCGGGATGCGCGGCTCGAACACGGCAGAGTTGGTTTTCGAAGACGTCGAAGTGCCGTTTGAAAACGTATTGGGAGAGGAAGGTGAGGGCGTTTCTGTCCTGATGAGCGGTCTTGATTATGAGCGCGTCGTGCTCAGCGGCTTGGGTGCGGGGATCATGGCGGCCTGCTTGGACGAAGTGATGCCATACCTGAAAGAGCGCAAACAATTCGGCAAATCGATCGGTGACTTCCAACTCATGCAAGGCAAGATCGCGGATATGTACACCGCGTTGAATTCCGCGCGCGCCTATAGCTACGAGGTTGCCAAGGCCTGCGACCGTGGCGAGGTGACCCGGCAGGACGCTGCGGCCTGTGTGCTCTATTCCTCTGAACAAGGGATGAAGGTGGCGCATCAAGCGGTGCAAGCTATGGGTGGTGCAGGGTTCATGAACGATACCGCGGTTAGTCGGATTTTCCGCGACGCCAAGTTGATGGAAATCGGGGCCGGAACGTCAGAAATTCGGCGTATGCTGGTGGGCCGGGAACTCATGGCGCGGATGGGCTAGACCATGCGCTTAAGCGCCACCCATGTCCTGAGCATCGGCGGCCTGTGCGCCCTATCGGCCGTCATTGGGCTTGCATGGGGGCGCTCCAGTTTGCCTCCGTCCGAAACGGATGTGATCACCGCCATGGCCGCGCGCTATGTGCAGGAAACCGGCGGTTCGGTTGCCGACTGCCTTGCCCGTCCAGGCCCCGCCGGACAGGCTTGGATCACCATCTATTGCGACGGCGCCGCTGGCAGGTTTGCCTATCCGGTAAACCGACGCGGCCAGTTGATCGCAATTTCGGAGACCAGCCTGTGATGCGTTGGCGGGATTTTCTGGATAATGACAGCGCATGGCGGTGGCCGTCCGCGATGAACATGGCTGACCAAGTGTGCGATGCGCATATCGCCGCTGGCCGGTCCGACAGTACAGCGATTATCGACCTTACGACGCGGGCACGGCGCGATGTCAGTTTTGCGGATCTGCAACGCCTCTCGTTTCGGGTTCAATCCGCGCTTTTGTCGCTTGGCGTTGTCCACGGCGACCGTATTGGCGTCTTGCTGTCTCAGTCGCCGTTCTGTGCCGCGGCCCATATCGCCATTTGGCGGATCGGGGCGATATCTGTCCCTCTTTTCAAGCTTTTTGCCCATGAGGCTTTGGCCAGCCGTATCGAGGATAGCGGCCTGCAAATTGCGGTTACCGACGACACCGGTATCGACATGCTTTCCGCCTTTAGCGTGGCAACGGTGACAGCGGCCGATCTGCCATCAGAGGCCGTAGCATCCGTCTCGGCCGATACTGGCCCTGAAACACCTGCCGTGCTCATCTATACCTCTGGCACGACTGGAAAACCGAAAGGGGCGCTGCACGGACACCGGATGCTGGTTGGTCATATGCCCGGCGTGATCGCCAGTCATAACGGCCTCGGCGAAATGGATGATTGCCTTTGGACACCTGCCGATTGGGCTTGGATCGGAGGCTTGTTCGATGTCTTGATGCCTGGCCTCGCGCTTGCGGTTCCCGTCGTTGCCAGCCGCGCCGAGAAATTCTCGGGCCAGGCGGCGGGCGATGTCTGTAGAAACGCTGGTGTCCGAAACGCGTTTCTGCCCCCAACGGCGTTGCGTATGTTAAAGGCGGGCGGTCACCGCATTGCCGGCCTGCGATCCGTCGCCTCGGGTGGAGAGCCGCTGGGCGCGGAGGTTCTGGCCTGGGGCCAGCAAGCGTTCGGCCTCACGATCAACGAGTTTTACGGCCAGACGGAATGCAACATGGTCGTATCCGCCAATGCGCGCGATTTCGACACGCCGACTGGCGCAATCGGCAAGCCCGTTACCGGCTTCGACGTTGCGGTTGTCGACACAAACGGCCAACCCACCGATGCCGAAGGTGACATTGCGATTGCCGCGGGCGCACCCTCTATGATGCTGGGATATTGGCAAAATGCACCGGCGACTGCCGCGAAGTATCGCGGCAAGTGGATGCTCACCGGCGATCGGGGCCGAGCCCGCGATGGCTTTATCTGGTTTGTCGGTCGCGACGATGATGTGATCACCTCGGCGGGCTACCGGATCGGCCCGGCGGAGGTCGAGGATTGCTTGTTAACCCATCCTGCGGTTGCGACCGCAGGGGTCGTTGGCAAACCGGACCCTTTACGCACGGAGATCGTGAAGGCCTATGTTGTGCTAAAGCCAAGGGCCGAAGCCACGGTCCAGACGTTGCAGGACCATGTCAAGGCGCGGCTGGCCAGCCATTGTTACCCGCGCGAAGTTGCGTTTGTGGAGGCGTTACCGATGACGGTCACAGGGAAAATCCGCCGCAAAGAGCTCCGCGCAAGGGCCGTTGCGGAGGCGCACAGATGATGCGTGCCTTGGCAATGTCGTTGCTGTGCGTCACCGGCGCGGTCCAGGCCGAGGCGCAATCCGGGGACGCCGAATTTGCCAATTGTATCGATGTTGCCCTGGCATCCTTTGAGCGTGAGTTGATCCGCAACCCGGGTCCAGAGGACCCAGATATCACTCTGCTCAGCCAGCGCGATGTGCTGGTGTGCGGTGGGGCAGGGATCCAAAGCTGCGATTTTCTGGAGGATCGCGTTGCCTGCCAAGATGCTTTGCGTGTCCAACAGGACGACATGCGCGTGGCCATTCTTGAAACCTTGCCGCATCCAAGCGATGTCGCCAGCCTTGAAACGCATTGGGCGGTCGCGCTTTACCCGCAGCTCTGGGCGCTTGCGTATGGGCAATCGGCCGGTCCGGATTGTGCCGGCAACGGTGCGCTGATGGCCGCATGGTGCGGTGCGGTCGAAACCAATCGGGACCTGGCCATGGCGATCATGACCTGGCAGATGGCCCGGCTTTTGGAGGCGGCGCCATCGGCGATCGCGCTGGGCTGGGCCGCACCTGCCCCGCCGCCGCAACCGGTGCCGAGGCCATGACCCAATTGCGCGCGCCTTTGCCATCTCGTCCCTCAGAAACGCCGGTACCGAAGGCGCCAATGGGCTCTGCCGCGGCTGCGGTTTTGCTGACGCTTTGGTTCCAGCCCTATCGGGCACAGACCGCAACATGCGATGCGCCCGGCTTGCCAAGGCCGCGCCGGCGGCAAACGGGATTGGAGCTGCGATGAAACTGACGTCCAATTTCTTGGCAAATTCAGCAGAGGCGAAAGCCAATCGCGACGCGCATTTGAGCGCGCTGGCAGAGATCAACGCAGCCGCGGAAGAGGCGATGCAGGGCGGGGGAGAGGCATCACGCGCACGGCATGTCTCGCGCGGGAAAATGTTGCCACGAGATCGCGTGGCCAACCTTGTTGATCCCGGATCACCTTTCTTGGAAATCGGCGCCTTCGCGGGCCACGCGCTTTACGAAGCCGAGGTTCCCGCAGGCGGAGCGATTGCTGGGATCGGTGTTGTGTCAGGCCAAGAGGTTATGATCGTCTGCAATGATGCAACCGTCAAAGGCGGCACCTATTTTCCCATCACGGTGAAAAAACACCTCCGGGCGCAAGAAATCGCGGAGGAATGCAACCTTCCTTGCATCTATTTGGTTGATAGCGGCGGCGCGAACCTGCCGAACCAAGACGAGGTTTTCCCTGACCGCGACCATTTCGGACGCATCTTTTACAATCAGGCCCGAATGAGTGCCAAGGGCATCGCCCAAATCGCCGTTGTTATGGGCTCCTGTACGGCTGGCGGCGCATATGTCCCGGCAATGTCAGACATTACCATTATTGTAAAAGATCAAGGGACGATTTTTCTTGCAGGCCCGCCCTTGGTCAAGGCCGCAACCGGTGAGGTTGTCAGCGCCGAAGACCTTGGTGGCGGCGACGTGCACACAAGACTATCCGGCGTGGCCGATTATCTTGCCCAGGATGATGCCCACGCATTGGCGCTGGCGCGCCGCGCCGTTGCTGGGCTCAATCGGGAAAAACCGCCGGGTCCTATTTTTCAAACGCCCGAAGAACCTGCCTACGATCCCGATGAGGTAATGGGCGTGGTGCCCGCCAGCCTGTCCACCCCGTATGATATCCGCGAAGTGATCGCCCGGATTGTGGACGGCTCGCGGCTCGATGAATTCAAGTCACGGTTCGGGGAAACTATTGTCACCGGATTTGCCCATCTGATGGGGTGTCCGGTCGGCATCATTGCCAATAATGGCGTCTTATTTTCCGAAGCGGCGCAAAAGGCCGCGCATTTCGTTGAGCTTTGCAGCCAGCGCCGTATCCCTTTGGTCTTCTTACAGAATATCACAGGCTTTATGGTTGGGCGGAAATACGAGAACGAAGGTATCGCGCGCCATGGTGCCAAAATGGTCACGGCCGTGGCGACAACAGCGGTGCCTAAAATCACGATGCTGGTTGGTGGCTCGTTCGGGGCAGGCAATTACGGAATGGCGGGGCGTGCGTATAGCCCGAGGTTTCTGTGGACCTGGCCAAACAGCCGCATCAGTGTGATGGGCGGCGCGCAGGCGGCGGGTGTCTTGGCCAGCGTCAAGCGTGATGCAATGACGCGTGCCGGCGCTTCCTGGAGCGTTGCGGAAGAAGCCGAGTTCAAACAACCCACCATTGATATGTTCGAGACGCAATCCCATCCGCTATATGCCTCGGCGCGCTTGTGGGACGACGGAATAATCGATCCGCGCAAAAGCCGTGAGGTGCTTGCGTTGTCACTGTCTGCCGCGTTGAATGCACCGATCGAGGACACACGCTTCGGTGTGTTCCGGATGTGATGGCGCTACGGTCCCGACCCCCGTGCCGGCGCCGTCGGTATCCGTTGTCGGGCGTGCCAGCCGCGGCAGGTACGGCGTTCTTGGGGTTGGTGTGGTGATGTTTACAAAAATCCTGATTGCCAATCGCGGTGAAATCGCCTGCCGGATTGCCGAGACCGCGCGGCGTATGGGGGTGCGGACGGTTGCGGTCTTTTCCGACGCCGATGCGCAGGCGTGTCATGTCGTGGCAGCTGACGAAGCGGTTGCAATCGGCGGACCGCGACCGGCCGATAGCTATTTGCGCGGCGATGGGATTATTGCAGCCGCCAAGGCAGCCGGTGCCGAAGCGATCCATCCCGGATATGGTTTTTTGAGTGAGAACCCCGATTTCGTCGACGCGGTGTCGGCTGCGGGGTTGGTCTTTATTGGCCCCTCGGCGGAGGCCATTCGCGCGATGGGCCTAAAGGACGCCGCCAAAGCCCGGATGGAGGCGGCGCGTGTGCCTGTCGTGCCAGGTTATCACGGCCCGAACCAGGACCCGGCCCGACTTTTGGCCGCCGCCGAAGAGATTGGGTTTCCGGTGTTGATCAAGGCCGTTGCGGGCGGCGGCGGCAAGGGTATGCGCCGCGTGGAAGCGGCAGATGACTTCGAGCCTGCCCTGGAGGGGGCCAAAGCCGAGGCGATGAGCGCCTTTGGCAATGCGGCGGTACTAATCGAAAAGTTTGTCTCTAAGCCGCGACATATCGAAGTGCAGGTCTTTGGCGACGGCGAACGCGCCGTGCATCTGTTTGAACGCGATTGCTCGTTGCAGCGCCGTCATCAAAAGGTGATCGAAGAAGCCCCCGCGCCCGGGATGACGGCAGAGATGCGGCAGGCGATGGGGCAGGCGGCGGTGCGGGCCGCGGAAGCTATTGGCTATACAGGGGCCGGAACGGTCGAATTCATCGTCGATGCCAGCGACGGTCTGCGTCCCGATCGCTTTTACTTCATGGAAATGAATACCCGGCTTCAAGTCGAACATCCGGTGACCGAGGCCGTGACGGGCATTGATTTGGTCGAGTGGCAATTGCGCGTAGCGGCTGGGGCGCCGCTTCCCAAGGCGCAAGACGACCTTGCCATCATCGGCCACGCCATCGAGGCGCGGCTTTACGCCGAAGACGTGCCCGCCGGTTTCTTGCCCGCGACAGGGCGCCTTGCGCATCTGCGTTTTCCGAGCGTCCTGCGCACCGATACCGGTGTTCGCCCCGGTGATGAGATAACTCCATATTACGATCCGATGATCGCCAAACTGATCGCCTATGGGCCGTCTCGCGATGTGGCCTTGACCAAGCTGCGGCGCGGTCTGGCAAAGACAGAGGTTGCGGGATCGGTCACTAATTTGGCGTTCCTCAAAGCATTGGCCGCCCATGAAGATTTTCGTCGGGGTGAGGTGGATACAGGTTTGATTGACCGGCATCTGACGACGCTTTCGACGACCCCGACGCCCTGCACGCGGGCACGGTCTTTGGCTGCGCTGACTGCGCTTGGACTTGACCAGGCCGCGCCGATGCAGGGTTTTCACCTCTGGCAGCCCCTGCGCCAACACGTGGGATTGGCCTTTGACGGCGCAGCCATGGAGATCGGCGTTGAAACCGTCGCGCCGGGTCGGTTCAGAACCTATTTGGATGATGCGAACCACCAGATCGAATGCGATGACGGGTGGTGGGTTGATGGCACTAAGGTCGATGCGCAGTGTGTCGCCCACGAGGCTGGCATTTCCGTTTTCTGGGGCAATGCCTATCACTTCACGCGTATAGAGCCGCTTCAGAATGCAGCTGCCCCCGAGGATACCGGTGTGACGCTGGCGCCGATGCCGGGTTTGGTGAAGGCGGTGTTTGTTGAGCCGGGCGCGGAGGTTGTCGCCGGTGACCGGCTCGCCATTTTGGAGGCGATGAAGATGGAGCACACTTTGCGGGCGGGCCAAGATGCAAAAGTCGCAGAGGTTTTGGTCCGCGCAGGCGATCAGGTCGAAGCTGGCGCGCCGCTGATTGCCATGGAGGGCGCTTTATGATCCGGCTGCATCATGTGCCGGAAAGCCGATCCATGCGAATATTATGGCTTTTGCACGAATTGGGTCTCGACTTCGACATCCGCACCTGGCCGTTCGACAAAACGCTGCGTTCGGCGCAATATCTGGCGTTGAACCCAGCCGGACGCGTCCCCGCGCTTGAGATAAATGGCGCACGATACTTCGAAAGTGGCGCGCTGATTGAGCTTCTCTGTGAGATGTATCCCGAGCGCGGTTTGGGCCGTTTGCCTGGTGATCCCGAACGGCCAAGCTGGCTGACTTGGGTCCATTTCGCCGAAACAATTAGCCAACATTCGGCAGCGCTCACGCAGCAACATATCGTCCTGCGCGAAGATCACATGCGATCTCCGGTGGTGATGAAGATCGAAGCGGCCCGCATTGCCAAATGCTATGACGCGCTAGACGATCAGCTTGAGGGGCGGGATTACCTGCTATCTTCAGGCTTCAGCGCGGCAGATGTTGCTATTGGCCAGGCCGTATACATGGCGCGACGTTTCACAAAATTCGACGACCATCCGGCCTTGGCCGCCTGGGTCGGCCGCATAGAGCAACGACCGGCCTATCAAGCCAGCCTGCCCGCGCCTGGCGAAGGGCTTTATGCACAGGACTTTTACGAAGCGTGGTCAGCTTGACGGGGCGGGTGGAGATCTATGAGGTCGGTCCACGCGACGGATTGCAAAACGAGCCCAGACAAATCCCCATAGCCGAGAAAATCGCGCTCGTCGAAGCCCTAGGGGAAGCCGGATTTAAGCGCATCGAGATGGCCAGCTTCGTCAGTCCTAAATGGGTACCGCAAATGGCCGGATCGGCCGGTGTGTTTGCTGGCATGACCCGAAGGGCGGGCGTAAGCTATGTGGCGCTGGCCCCCAATGTGCGGGGTTACCAAGATGCAATGGCCGCAGGTGCCGACGAGGTCGCCGTGTTTCTGTCCGCGTCCGAGGGCTTTTCACGGGCCAATCTCAATGCATCAATCGACGACAGCTTTGATCGGGCCGCAGAGGTCGCGGCCTGTGCCGAAGCGGATGGAACACGCCTTCGCGCCTATGTCTCCTGCGTCGTCGAATGCCCATTCGAAGGTCCGGTAGCTCCGACTGCGGTGGCCCATCTGGTGACACGGCTCCGGGCCATAGCGGCCTATGAGGTGTCCTTGGGTGATACAATCGGCAAAGGCACACCAGAGACCATCGATGCGATGCTCGCCGCTGTTTTGGACGAGATCGAACCACAGATGCTTGCCGGGCATTACCATGACACCAATGGACGTGCATTGGAGAATATTGAGGTATCGCTGTCCCGCGGATTGCGGGTCTTTGACGCGTCGGTCGGCGGTCTTGGCGGGTGCCCTTATGCCCCAGGCGCTGCGGGGAATGTAGCTTCGGAGGACGTAAATGCGCGCTTGCTCGATTTGGGCTTTCAGACCGGGTTGGACCAGGACGGGCTCGTTGCTGCGGCGGATATGGCACGTGCGATGCGTGGGCCATGATTGTGGATCCGCGGGCGCTATTTGGGATATGTGCCGATGGCGTGGAAATCAGCGTGGCGCGATTTGTGATCTGTCGGGGGATGAATGGCGATCCGTGTTGAGCATGACGGGGCCGGTATCGCCACGCTGTGGCTAGCACGGGCCGAAAAACACAACGCGCTTGATGCCGCGATGATCACGGGGCTGACCGAGGCTGCCACGTCGCTTGGGTCCAATAGGGATGTGCGGGTTGTGCTCCTGCGTGCGGAAGGCCGGACCTTTTGCGCCGGAGGCGATTTGGGCTGGATGCAGGCGCAAATGAAGGCCGAGCGCGCCACGCGCATGGCCGAAGCGGGCAAACTTGCCAAGATGCTGGGGGCGCTCGACCAAATGCCGAAGCCCCTGATCGGTGTAGCCCAGGGCAACGCCTTTGGGGGCGGCGTCGGTTTGTTGGCGGTCTGTGATGTTGCCATTGCCGCCACGGGCACCCTTTTTGGCCTCACCGAAACGCGGTTGGGTCTGATCCCGGCGACGATTGGCCCGTATGTTGTCGCGCGCCTCGGCGCCAAGGCGCGGCAGGTGTTTTCCTCGCCCCGTCTTTTCGATGCTGATGAGGCGCTGTCGCTCGGCCTGATCGCACAAGCCGTACCGGCTGATACAATCGGCGCAGCGATGGCCGCCCACGCAGACCCGTACCTTATGGCCGCGCCCGGGGCCGTGGCGCGGGCCAAAGCGCTTGGCCGTCAATTGCACGGCGCGGTCGACGGTGCGGCAATCGACGCTTCGATTCAGGCGCTGGCCGATCAGTGGGAAACCCGCGAAGCCGAGGCCGGCATCAAGGCCTTTTTCGACAAGACCAAACCACCTTGGATGCCACGCGACCCCCGTTGAGTTTGGCGCAATCCATGCTAGCGTAGCACGGCGTGCGACACGGGGCCCGACACGGGGCCTGGTGGCGCGGCGTTGAGGGAGGAACCGATGGCTGTATTTGAACCGCGCGTGCGGGATATCGCGCTGCCAGATGTGACGATTACGGAACGTCTTTTCGAGGGGTTAACCGCTCGCGGTGACGCCGCGGCCATAATCGACGGAACGAACGGCGCCGAGATCTCGGGCAACGCGTTAATGGACCGCATCCGCCGCATGGCCGGTGGGCTGACATCCGCCGGTTTGGCACCTGGTAAGGTCATCGCGCTGTTGGCGCCAAACGTCCCCGATTACGCGGTCGTCTTTCATGGGGTGGCCTATGCCGGTGGCACGGTGACAACCATGAACCCAACCTATACCGCGCCTGAGATCCATCACCAATTGCTCGATTCCGATGCGCAGGCCTTGGTCACAGTTCCCGCCCTCGCCGATGTCGCGCGCGAAGCGATGAAGGGAACAAAGGCCACCGAGTTAATTGTCATAGGCGGCGCTGATGGAGCGCAGAGCTTAGATGCGTTTCTCGGCGAGCCACTGACAGCGCAAGTCCCCGTCGATCTGGATGAATTCATCGTCGTGCTCCCCTATTCCTCGGGCACAACCGGTCGGCCAAAAGGTGTGATGCTGACGCATCGAAACATGGTCGTGAATGTCGAGCAAGCCAATTACACAAGTCCGATTTTGCCGTCGGATACGGTCATCGCCTTCCTGCCGTTTTTTCATATCTACGGCATGACCGTTTTGATGAATATGTTCCTGGCGCAGAGCGCGCGGCTGGTTACGATGCCACGGTTCGACTTGCCGCAGTTTTTGGAGCTCATCCAAACATATCGGGCTACGCGGCTTTATATCGTGCCACCCGTCGCGCTTGCACTGGCCAAGCATCCGTTGGTGGATGACTACGATGTCAGCTCGGTCCGCACCATCTTTTCCGGTGCTGCGCCTTTAGGTCCGGAGACGGAGACCTTGGTCGGCACTCGCATGGATGCGCAGTCGATCCAGGGCTATGGCATGACAGAGATGAGCCCGATCAGCCACGCAACCTGGAGCGATGCCGTGCGTCATGGCTCGTCCGGTCAAGCGGTGCCGGGGACGTTTTGCCGGATCGTTGACCCAAGTTCGGGTGCAGATATGGCGCCGGGCCAGGAAGGCGAATTGTGGGTCAAAGGTCCGCAAGTCATGAAAGGTTATCTGGGCCGACCCGACGCCACCGCCGAAAGCAAAACGCCGGATGGTTGGCTCAAAACGGGTGATCTTGCCGTAATTGACGAAGACGGGTTCATGTTTATCCGTGATCGCCTGAAAGAGTTGATCAAATACAAGGGCTTTCAAGTCGCTCCCGCCGAAGTTGAGGAGGCCTTGATAAGCCATCAGGGCGTGATCGATGCCGCGGTGATCGGCCGCCCCGACGAAGAGGCCGGGGAATTGCCTATTGCCTTCATCGTCCCCGCACCGGGCAGCGAAATGAACGAGGCGGTGTTGGCGGACCATTGCGAAGCGTGCTTGGCCCACTACAAGCATCCAGTTCAGTTTCGAATGGTCGATAGCATTCCGAAATCCGCGAGTGGAAAAATCCTCCGCCGTATCCTTAAAGACGAAATAAAGGCTGAACTGGCCGACTGACGGATAGCTGTGCTTTGCACCATAAAGGGCGCTAGGCCCGCGCACGTGACGTCGGGTGCGCAGACGACGCTTTAGCTCAAGGTGTTATGGATCGATTGGCCGTGGCCTTGCTTAGGCTGCAGCAATTGGGGATACATGTCGCGATCCATCGACCGCCGTTGATTGCAATATTGCTGGATCGTTTTGCCCAAACAAATTAGCTGCTTCCGTGTTCGGCGTCGGCTTTTGCTGCGGCAATCGCTAGACCGTCGACGACCGCCGTGAAGACCGCGCCAAAGCGGTGATCTGCCGCTGGAAAATACGTCTCCATCGCCTCACGGACAAAGGACATCAGGCTAGACCCGCCGACATAGATCACTTGGTTGACATCGTTTGGACCAAGCTGCGCCTGGTGCAAGATCGTTCGCGCACCCTGCAAAAGCGCAGACCGATGGCGTTCCAAACTTGTGGCCATGGCTGCCGGCACGAGTGGCGCGGCCAAGCCAGGCTCGATCAGCGCCAGATCAATTTTGGCAGAGCTGTCTTGGTCATTGGCCGCGATCTTACCTGCCTCGGTCGCAAATGCCAGGTCGTGCCCCAACTCATGATCTAACACCCGCTCCAAACGACGAAGCTTCTCTGGCGATTTGGCGAGTTGCAGCAACTCGCGCGCCTGGCGCCGCGTCTTTGGTCCGTAAAGGAACGGGATCATTTCCCATGTCGCGAGGTCATGAAAAATCGCGTTGGGCACGGGTGACAAACCTGGCCCCATCTCTTTACGCAATTGGCTCCCTTTTCCCAGAAGCGGCATAACGTGATCTATGCTGATGGAGCGATCAAAATCCGTCCCGCCGATACGAACACCGTGATTGGCCAGGATTTCGATCTCTGAACCATCGGATCGAAACAGCGAGAAATCCGATGTACCACCGCCAATATCGACGATCAGGCCAAGGCCACGTTTCTGGCCAGTGGCCAATGCCGCCGCGGCCGGTTCGGCAAGAAAGCATACGTCTTGAAAGCCCGCGGCGAGATAGCAGGCGCGAAGGTCTGCCTCGGCCTGATCCTCCCGGGGATCATTCGGCCCGTGAAAGACGACCGGTCGGCCCGAAAGCGCGCGATCAAATCGCACGCCTGTGCGGGCTTCCGCGCGCGTTTTGATATGGCGTAGGAAATGGCCAATGACCTGCACAAAGGTCACGCGTTCGTTTAAGATTTGCCGGGGCTCATGCATGAGCGATGTGCCCAAAACGCGTTTGAGCGCACGCATGAAGCGCCCTTCGGCGCCATCCAGTAAGGATCGAACGGCCGCGTGCCCCAACAGCGTCGCGCGGCTTTCAAAATCGAAAAAGAACGTCGTCGGCAACGTGCTTTCGCCCTCCGACAGCTCAATGACTTCGACCCGCCCTTCGACCATGTAAGCCGCGGCAGAATTCGATGTGCCGAAGTCGATGCCCAAGGTGCGGCTCGGCAATGACATATGCGCCAACCAATCTTTGGTTTTGTGAGGCGCGGAGGCGTAGGTGTGTCGCTAAAGACTGTCAACCAAACCCTGCAAAATTGCGCGCGATTTGGCCGAAAAGCCGCACCGCCCGAGCGTTGACCCGTGCGGCCGCGCCGCCTAGACAAGGGTGGTCGGTCGAAGGAGTGTCAGCAATGGAAGCGCTGCTTTCGGAATATGCGCCAATCCTTATTTTCCTGGCCTTGGCCATCGGTCTTGGTCTGGTTCTCATTCTTGCGGCATTTGTGATCGCGGTCCGGAACCCCGACCCCGAAAAAGTCTCAGCCTATGAATGCGGCTTTAACGCGTTTGACGATGCACGGATGAAGTTCGACGTGCGGTTCTACTTGGTGTCGATCCTCTTCATCATCTTCGACCTCGAGGTTGCGTTCCTTTTTCCCTGGGCCGTTGCCTTTCCCGAAGGTTCGATGGTTGCGTTTTGGTCGATGATGATCTTTCTGGCGGTTCTGACCGTTGGATTCGCCTATGAGTGGAAGAAGGGCGCACTGGAATGGGAGTGATGGTCAAACGCGATGCAGCGCGTGTGCACCTAAGTCGGGTGCACGCCGCATAGACCAGATCGGCATGCTAGAGGCGTTGCCCTGCCCAATTAAGGTTGAAGACTGTTGGCGTTCGACTTTGTTTTATTGGCGGCGCAGACCGCAACCGTGATCTTCCTGACCGGCTGGCTGACCATCGGTGCGCTGGAAAATCTTATTCACCCACAGCTCAATAGCGCCTTTACCGCTGAGGTGCTGGACATGACGCGCATGCGGCAGGACTATCCTGACGCCTACGCAGCCGTGGCCTATCGGCGCGTCTCTCAGGAGAACGTCCAAAAGCTCTTATTTCGCATCATCGTCACGTGGGAGCTTTCGGCAACGATTGGTTTGTGGGTCGGCAGTTTTTGCCTGGCCATAGCGCTTTTTGGGATCGTGCCCACCGATTTGGCCCGGGCTTTGGGTCTTGTGGGCGCATTGCTGTTCACCGCGACATGGGCGGGGTTTTTGGTTGTGGGCAATTGGTTTTGCTATTGGTTTTCGCATGAAGGTGCACAGAACACGCATTTTCAGATGGTCCTTTGGGGCACGGCAACAATGATCTTTTTGTCGGTCCGATGATCCAGACCTAAAAAACCGAAGGCCGCCCGGGGGCGGCCTTTGTCACTCGTTACCCTTGTGCTTCAGCGGCGACGACGCAGCCACATGAACCCCCCGATCCCCGCCAAAAGAAGCGGTGCACTCGCTGGCAGCGGTATAGGTGCAGGATTGGTTGTGCCACCACCGCCACTGCCGCCGTTGCCGCCGCCACCATCGCCAACATCGATCGGATCGTCATCGTCAGTTGGGCCGCCATCATCAGGATCGGGTATCGTGTCGAAGATGACGTTGGTCACCGAAATTTCACCCAAGAAAGATCTCATGTCTGGGGTGCCATTGATGTTTTGCGTTGTGGTGA
>JBCDBR010000023.1:0-66656 GCA_039183205.1 Pseudomonadota bacterium
GCGCCTGAAGGCCCGAAACGTATCGCGCTTTGGCCCGGGGAGGGTATCGGCGTGCTGAGCCAGCTATTGGCAGAAACACTGTGATTAGATAACGGATATATCGTTCAGCGAAAGACCATCGGGCGCGACGCCGTCCAAAAACAGCGAGTCATTGCCAAAGCTGAAAAGTGTCCCGCCATTGGACGCCGCCGCAAGATCAAGAATGCCCTGGGCGCCGAGGCTGTCAGCGGCGGCAAGGTCAAAGACCAAAAGGTCGGTACCGCCTTCAAAACCCTCGATCCAGTCGTCCCCCGCCCCGAAGATGAAGTTGTCCATACCGTTGCCGCCATTCAGCGTATCATTGCCTGCGCCGCCATCTAACGTGTCATTGCCCTTACCGCCAAACAGCCGGTTGGCGCCCGCATCGCCAGTGAGCAGATCGTTGTGGTTTGTGCCTTGCAAGTCTTCAATCGACACAAAACTATCGCCAGCCGCATCGCCGGTGTTCAGCGCCGGATTGGCCAGGCTCGCAACGATCCCGTTACCAGAGGTCCAATAGGCCACTCGGTCCGTGCCGGCACCGCCGTCAACAATATCTGCGCCCGCGCCCGGTAGCAAAATGTCGTCGCCATCTTGCCCATAGATCGCATCAGAACCGCCGCGGCCGTGCAACGTGTCGTTGCCCTTGCCCCCCCAAAGCCGGTTTTCATCGTTGTCGCCGCGCAGGTCATCATTGAAGTTTGTGCCTTGCAGGTCCTCAATGCTGATAAATACATCTCCTGCCGCCTCGCCGGTGCTGTTGTTGGGCGAAAACAGATCGACCCGCACGTCCGAGCTGGCGCGCCAATAGGCGGCGCGATCATTGCCGGCTCCTCCGTCCAGCGTATCCGCGCCGGTCCCGCCGAGCAGAACATCCTCGCCATCTTGGCCATAGAGTGCATCATCGCCCCCGCGACCGTAGATCAAGTCTGCGCCATCCACGCCCCAGATCGAATTGGCCGCGTCCGTGCCGCGCAGATTGTCGTTAAAATTCGTGCCTTGAAGGTCTTCAACATTGATAAAGCTGTCGCCCGCAGCATCGCCTGTGCCAAGATCGGGATACAGCAGATCGGCGAGGATTTTGTCAGGCGCGGTCCAATATGCCGCCCGATCGCGGCCCGCGCCACCGTCGATCACATCCGGACCCGAGCCGCCGAGCAGTATATCGTCGCCGTCGCCACCATAAAGTGAGTCAATCCCGCCGCGTCCGTTGATCCGGTCTTGGCCATCGCCGCCCCAGAGCCGATTGTCCGCATTGTCGCCGCGCAAATCATCGTCAAAGTCGCCGCCTTGTAGGTCTTCGATATCCGTAAAGACGTCGCCTTGCGCCTCACCGGTGTTGATTGAGCTGTCTAAAAGGTCTGCGCGTACAGCGCCGTCCGCGTTCCAATACGCTGCGCGATCCCGGCCTGCGCCGCCATCGACAATATCGCTGCCCCGACCACCAAGAAGGATGTCGTTTCCGCTATCGCCGACAAGGGTATCGTTACCGTCCCGACCGATCAATGTGTCGTTTCCGGCGCCAGACTTGATGCGGTTCGCCCCGTCCGTGCCGCGTAGATTGTCGTTGAAAGCCGAGCCTTCGAGATGCTCGACATCTACATAGGTGTCGCCGGTAGCATCACCGGTATTGTTGTTGGCAAAGGCCAGATCGGCGCGCTGGCCAGAAGCGGCATCGGCCAAACTGACCGTATCTTCCCCAATACCGCCATCGAGGAGGTCCGCGCCGGGTCCGCCGATCAAAATATCGTCGCCGGCTCCACCACGCAGGGTGTCGTCGCCAGAAAGGCCTTCGAGCACATTGTCCTCGGTACCGCCTTCAAGTGTTTCGGCATTGGCGGTGCCGGTGATATCATTGCCCGCCGATGGGTTTCCGACGGGAAACCTGCTGAGGTTAAACGTGCCGTCTTGGAACACGTTCGCTTCGGTCAGTGGCTGGCTGTCGTAACTTACGATGACGAGGGTTTCCGCACCGTATTCAACCCGGGCGCCGTCACTGGTCGCGGTGAACGTGACTTGGCTTGGATTTCGCAGAAACGTCCAACCGGAGAGATCAATGATGTCTTCGCTCGGGTTGAAATCGGTGATTGTATCGGACCGCGCATCTGCGGCCAGGATGAACCAATCCTTACCTGCGCCGCCGGTCAACACGTCGTTGCCCGATCCGTCGAGTAACTTGTCGTTACCCGCACCGCCATCAATTGTGTCGTTCCCGGCCCGGCCCCAAAAAACTTGATCGCCGGCACCACCGATCACGCTATCGTCGGCTCCGGTACCCGACCAAGGATCTTCCAAGTTGCTGATGTCGCTGTGAAATAGGCTGATGCCGGGCTCGACCAAACTGCCGACATAGAGGCCGAGCATTCCGCCGGTCTCTTTCAATGCCAATCCGCCGATTTGGCTCAGGGCGCGATCGGAATCGTCGATTAAGGTGTCGATCAGGTGAAGACGCCCGCCAGGCAATAGCTCAAACAGACTGACCCCACCATCGCCGCCGCCCGCCGCCACAAAGACGCGACCGTCCACCGTCTCGGTGGCCAGCGCTGTAACGTTTTGGAAGCGCGTATCCAGATCATCGACGATGTGATCAACGGGCGTGAGTGCACCATTGGGCTCGATCGCGATGACGCTCAGCGATGATGATGAACGCGCCGCAACAATGAGAAAATCGCCATCGGGCAAGGACACGTGGCGGATTTCAGCGATGCCAGCAACGCCGAGCCCGTCAATCGCACCCGTGGTCGCCTGTGTGCTCAGTGTGCCGTCATTTCCAATGATATGACTGGTCAAGGACTGGCCATCGGTCCCCACGGTCAACAAGATGCTCGAACCGGCAACCTCGGCCACGTCGATGCGCGACACATTCGTCAAAAGTGGCGGTGCGGCATTGGCGCTTTGGGTGTTCGTCGCATCGACAAGGTACCCAAACAACGATGCGTTGGTATAGCCAATGCCATAGAGGTAGGTGGCCCCACCGATCACCACACCCACGATATCCGAAAACCCGCCAAACGCGCTTGCGCCAGTTGGGACAGACAAGGGCGCGCCAAAGGTGCCGTCGGCGCCGATTGGCCATAGGATTGGGTCGCCCAGGCCAGGACCGATTGCCAAGGCGTGATCCGCGCCGTCGATCGAGATGACGTCTAGTTGCGCGATTTCGGTCGGGTGGAGGCTATCACTCTCAAAGCCCAAAGTGGCATCCGGCAGGATTGCATAGCCCGTGGTCAGACCAGCAGAGCGGTTCGTACTGTAAAGCGTGACATCACCCGTGGCGGATACACGGAGATCAAGGTCGGATACCCCGATCGCCAAGCTTTCCGGCTCCCGCGTGATGGTTGTGATGAAGGAAAAATCCTGCATGCTGATACGCCCCAAATCTGCCGTGCATCGCAGCTCAGCGCTGCGCAATTGCTGGCCAAAGGCACCGTTTGAGGTTAACGAATCGGGCTGTTGAAAAGGGCGACGCCGTGATACTTGCATCGTGTTTTAGCGAACTTTCCAAGAACATTTAAGCATTGGCGAGTTGACGGATGACGCCAGCGTCGCATGCTGCTATGAGCACCTGGGATGGTGGCGTACCCGGTCGGAGGTCGGTGGTATTGCAGGTTGAACAGACGCCTTTGCCCGGGCTCATGATCCTTACCCCAAGACGGTTCGGCGATTCTCGCGGCTTTTTCTCCGAAAGCTGGAATGCCCGCGTTATGGCCGATGCCGGGATCGACTATCGCTTTGTTCAGGACAATCATTCCCTGTCTCAAGAGACGGGCACTTTGCGCGGCTTGCATTGCCAGGTAAATCCGCATGCGCAAGCCAAATTGGTCCGGTGTGGGCGCGGCAAGCTGTTTGACGTTGCGGTCGATATTCGGCGCGGATCGCCAAGCTACGGAAATTGGTTCGGGATCGAGCTCAGCTTTGAGAACGGCCTGCAATTGATGATCCCTGCGGGCTTTTTGCACGGATTTGTCACCCGGGAACCAGACACGGAAATTATCTACAAATGTTCGGATTTTTACGCACCGGAGACCGACCGGTCAGTTCGATTCGATGATGCCGATATTGGCATTGATTGGGGTTTGCGCGGCACAGATCCGATATTGTCCGACAAAGACCGCAATGCTGTTTCTTTGGCGGAACTTGATCATGATTTCTCATTTCAACAAGGCTAAGGCATGAAGCTTCTTGTCACAGGCGGTGCGGGGTTCATTGGATCCGCAGTGGTGCGCCAGGCCATTACGGACGGGCACCAAGTGGTCAATCTTGATGCCCTGACCTATTCCGGTAGCCTGACAAATGTCGCGACGGTCTCCGACCACCCAGACTACGCGTTTGTCGAAGCTGATCTTCGTGACCGCGCGGCATTGGACGCCGCGTTGCAGGACCATCGACCCGATGCGGTGATGCATCTCGCCGCCGAAAGCCACGTAGATCGGTCCATCGATGGGCCGGGTGATTTCATCCATACAAACGTAACCGGCACGTTCAATTTGTTGGAAGCCGCGCGCGGCTATTGGCACGCGACAGAAAGACCGGCCCAGTTTCGGTTCCATCATATCTCAACCGATGAGGTCTACGGCAGTCTTGGAGCAGATGGGCTCTTTACCGAAGATACCGCCTACGCGCCCAACAGTCCGTATTCCGCTTCAAAGGCGGCCAGCGATCATTTGGTGCGCGCCTGGCACGAGACCTACGATTTTCCGGTCGTGACGACCAATTGTTCGAACAATTACGGGCCGTACCATTTTCCCGAAAAGCTCATCCCGGTCGTGATTTTGAACGCGATCCACGGGCGCGATATCCCTGTATACGGCGACGGTCAAAACGTCCGCGATTGGCTGTTTGTCGAAGATCACGCGACGGCGCTGTTGCTTGTGTGCCAGAACGGAGAAATCGGCCGCAGCTACAACGTTGGCGGCAATGCGGAGGCCACCAATATCGATCTGGTCCGCAAGATCTGTTCGATCCTGGATCAGGAGCGGCCCGCGCATGCACCGCATGACCGACTGATTACATTCGTCACAGATCGGCCTGGCCATGATCGACGCTATGCAATCGACGCCTCACGCATCCAGACCGAATTGGGGTGGGCGCCGACGGTGACTTTAGATGAAGGATTGCGTCGAACGGTGCGCTGGTTCCTTGAAAACGAGGATTGGTGGCGGCCCTTGTTGGAACGCCAGGGGGTTGGGCAAAGATTGGGGAAGACGGGATGATCCTTGTTTTTGGCAAAACCGGGCAAGTTGCGACCAGCCTTGGCGGCGGCCGCGGGGTGACGCGACTAGGCCGCCAAGAGGCCGACCTGACCGATCCGCAAGCCTGCGCCGAGGCGATCCGATCAGCCAAACCGACAATGGTAATTAACGCAGCGGCCTACACAGCGGTCGATAAGGCCGAAAGCGAAGAGGCGCTGGCCCACACGATCAACGCAGATGCGCCTGGTGCCATGGCCGTGACGGCGGCGGAATTAGAGGTTCCGTTTGTGCATATCTCGACCGATTACGTCTTCGACGGCTCTGGCACCGAACCATGGACCCCCTCTGACATAACGGGCCCTGTTGGGGCTTATGGACGGACGAAGTTGGCGGGCGAAGAGGCGGTCCGTGCGGCGGGCGGTCCACATGCGATTTTGCGCACCTCTTGGGTTTTTTCGCGGACCGGCAGCAACTTTCTGAAAACGATGCTGCGTGTGGGCGCGCAGAAAGACGTGCTGGACGTGGTCGATGACCAATTCGGCGGACCGACGCCGGCCCCAGAGATCGCGCAAGCCTGTCTCAGCATCGCCTTTGCGCTTCGCGGTGATCCCGAAAAGTCCGGGACGTACCATTTTTCGGGATATGACGATGTGTCGTGGGCGGATTTTGCCAAGACGATTTTTGCCGAAGCCGGAATCAAATGTAAAATCAACCGCATTCCGACCAGCGAATATCCCACGCCCGCGGTTCGGCCGGAAAATTCGCGGCTCGATTGCTCAAAAACGAGTGAGGTCTTCGGGATTAAGCGCCCGAGCTGGCTGTCAGGTCTGCGCACCGCTTTGGCGGAAATGCGCGGATGATGGGTGCATCGCGTCATTATGCTGCTGACATTGCGCTATAGTCTTGCCACGTCGATAGGCAATTCTTAGCCCTGAAAACGGATCGGAGCGGCACAGAATGACGCGCAAAGGGATCATATTGGCTGGCGGATCGGGCACACGGCTCTATCCGATCACCATGGGCGTGTCCAAGCAACTATTGCCAATCTACGACAAGCCTATGATCTATTATCCGCTCACCGTGCTGATGCTGGCCGGGATCCGAGAGATCGCGGTGATCACGACGCCCATCGATCAGGATCAATTTAAACGGACATTGGGCGACGGGTCGCAATGGGGTTTGCGGCTGGAGTATATTGAACAACCATCGCCTGACGGATTGGCGCAAGCCTATCTGTTGGCGGAGGCGTTCCTCGCTGGTGCGCCATCGGCCATGGTCCTTGGCGACAACGTTTTCTTTGGCCACGGTTTGCCGGTTTTGCTGCAATCAGCCGATGCTAAAAACCACGGCGGGACCGTCTTTGGATACCACGTGTCTGATCCTGAGCGGTACGGCGTGGTCGATTTCGATGCATCAGGAACCGCCAATGCCATCATCGAAAAACCGTCGGTGCCACCTTCGAACTATGCGGTCACGGGGCTGTACTTCCTGGATGGCTCCGCCCCGGAACGAGCAAGGTCGGTTAAACCGTCCCCACGCGGTGAGCTAGAAATCGTCACATTGCTTGAAATGTACCTGCGCGAGGGCGCGCTGGATGTTCAAAAGATGGGCCGGGGCTATGCTTGGCTGGACACTGGCACCCACGCCTCCTTGCTGGATGCGTCAAATTTCGTCAGAACGCTGGAGAATCGCCAGGGGCTGCAAACCGGCAGCCCTGACGAGATTGCATTTGCACAAGGTTGGATTGACGCCGACGCCTTGCGGGAGCGCGCCAAGATGTTCGGTAAAAACCGTTACGGCGCCTATCTTTACGATATCGTCGGCACATAGCGGCACACCATTGGGCGGCTTTCGGGTTTTGTTTACCTTAACGGTTCAGATCTTCGGTACCTGCCGAGGAGAGCTGTGCCCAGATGTCCCGCCTTCGCGCCCTGTTTGCACGATACGCCAACCACCATTTCCGTTTGACGTATCCCGGCTGCCCGCTTCCGGGTGGGGCAGGGTATCTTGACCTGGTGCATGAAACCGCGACGCGCATTGTGCTCGAAGGTTGGGCAGACGCCGACAGCGTGATCGCTCGAAACGGCGGCGACAGGGTCGCCACGGCGCCATCGCTTACCCGGCATGATGTGTCCCGAGAATTGGGTCTGCGCGCCGATGTCGGGTTTCGATTGGAAATTGCGCGGAACGAGGATCAAACAACACTTGAAATTTTGCGGAGTGGCCAAACCCATAGCCTCGATGTGCCGCCCCCCCATGCGCGGTGGTACCGCCGCACGATGCGATGCTTGCTTTGGCAATTCTTGCGCGACTTGCTGCATGCCGCGCCGCATCTGCCACGGGCCTTGCTTTGGAATGATCTGACAGCACGCGCGCGTGTGAAATCATGTCTCAGGCTCAATCCGCTGCCCCAAGACCGCGCTCAGCTGGAAACGCGTCTCTTTGACTGTCAGGGTCTGCCTCAAGGACCGACGGCAACGCCCGTTACGATCATCTTGCCGGTCTACAACGCCTTTGACCTTCTGCCTGAAGCCTTGGACCGCATCGCACAGCATACCGATTTGCCTTGGCATCTCGTGATCGTCAATGATGCCTCCACCGATGCACGTATCGCCCCGTTTTTGGCGGCGTGGGCCGAATGGCACGGCCCCCGTGTGACATTGCTCGAAAACGCGTCAAACCTCGGCTTCGTTGGCGCTGCGAACCAAGGCCTATCCGTCGCGGTCGCACGTCAAGACCATGTGATTTTGTTGAACTCAGACGCTATGGTGCCGACGGGATGGGCGTCGCGATTGATCCGCCCGATCCTGAGACATGCGGACATTGCCAGCGTAACACCGATGTCTAACGATGCCACGATCATGACTGCGCCGGTCATCTGCGAGCGCCACGATCTAGCCAAGGGGACAGGCGACCGCATCGATGCTGTCGCACGGCAATTCAACCCCGAGGCTCTTTTGTCGGTTGTCCCCACGGGCGTGGGTTTTTGCATGGCGATGAACGGCGTCTACTTGCGGCACGTTGCGACGCTCGATCCTGCATTCGGTCGGGGTTATGGCGAAGAGGTTGATTGGTGCCAGCGGGTCCGGCACCTTGGTGGTCGCCATTTGGCATTGCCCAGTTTGTTTGTCGAGCATCGCGGCGCGGGGAGCTTTGGCTCAGCGACCAAAGACAAACTGATCCGTCGCAACAATCAGATCATCGCTGCGCGATATCCGGAATACGACGGCGAAGTGCGCCAATTCATCGCCGAAGATCCGATGATCACGGCACGTCTCGCGCTCGGAATTGCAGAGGCTGCCGCAACATGCCTGCGTGCAGTGCCGATTTACGTTGCCCATTCCCTTGGCGGCGGCGCGGAAGCCTACCTCCAAAGCCGCTTGCAAGGGGACCTGTTGTCGAGCGGCGCCGCCATTGTTCTGCGTCTTGGCGGGGCCACACGCTGGCGAGTAGAGCTTCATACCGAGACCGGTTTGGTCGCTGGTGGGACGGATAGCTTCGATTTTGTCGAACGCCTTTTGGCACCGATCGCTCGGCGCAGGCTCATCTATTCCTGCGCCGTCGGCGATCCCGATCCCTTTGCGCTCCCTGACAAGCTGCTACGATTGGTGCGCGACGGCACCCCGGACCGGTTGGAAGTACTGATGCACGATTTTTTTGCTCTATCCCCGTCATATACCTTGCTTGACAGCAATCACGTGTATCGCGGCCCCGTGCGAGAGGGCGAGCGCGACCGCGCCCATACGATTTTGCGACCGAACGGTGAACTGGTGGATCTTGCGGCTTGGCGCGCTGCATGGAAACGGCTTTTATTGGCCGCCCACGACATCGTCGTCTTTTCAACCGATAGCCAGTGCCAATTACTCGCGGTCTATCCCTGGCTTGAACACCAGATCAAACTTCGCCCACACAAGGTGTCTCAACCGACCGAGCGCCTGTCCCTGTCGGTTGGGCAGCCACAGGTCATCGGCGTGCTTGGCAATATCGGGATCCAAAAAGGCGCAGACGTCGTGTCTCGCTTGTCGTGGCGGCTGAAAAATAACGGTGTTTTCGGCCTTGTCGTCATGGGCACGATCGATCCCGCGTATGAGCTTTCCGCCGAAACGCCGGTTACCGGACCCTATAAGCCCCAAGATATCGCCAATTTGGCCAAGCAACACGGTATAACCCATTGGCTTATTCCATCGATTTGGCCTGAGACGTTTTCCTATACCACGCACGAAGCGCTTTTGACGGGTCTGCCCGTCCTCGCCTTCGATATCGGCGCGCAGGGTGAGGCTGTGGCCAAAGCGGCAAACGGAATTGCCGTCCCCTTTGACCCGTCAGCAGACCTCGTCGATAGTATCTTGAACACGTTGCAAACGTCCGAACTTCGTTCGGCTGCTTGAATTGCCGGCGTCGAATTCCCATTCGAATAGACATTTCGCATGCACAAGGCCCGGCACCAAATCAATGGGGCCGGGCCTGGAACTTCAAGACGTCTTACTGGGTTACCAATTACGAACCCCAGAACTCGTTACATGTTTCTTTTACGAAAATTTGATGGATGCCAGAACCTGTCCTTTGGTTAGCTTTTGGCTGCGGCGACAGTTACAAAGTCGAATTGAATTCAAAATTGGAGCCTATTTTTGCCACAATGCCGTCGGCATCCACACGAATCGATCTTGGCGATTCCGATTCTGCCGGCGCGCAGAATTGAGCGGATCGGCGGAGCTTTCGGCGCCGTAGACTGCGCGCGCATCCCCAAGACGGATTGTGTGTGTGGATCAATGAAGCGGGCATTCTAGTGGCCCGGCGTGGGTGCGCAAACGTGTATTGCGAAACCGTCGCGCCCTTAGCCTGTGCGATCTCTTAGCGTTTGACGCGTTGCCACCAAAATCTCCGATTCTTCATCCGTTTTCATCACCAATATCTCAGGCCCACCCGGTGACAGGAACGCCAAACCCTGGGCGACGTCGCGCCGGATATGGCCCGCATTCTCTCCAATACCGCCACAAAAAACCACAGCGTCTAATCCGCCCATTGTGCCGGCAAGACGACAAATCTCTTCGACAATACATGCAACGAACACCTCAATAGCCTCGATCGCGGCCGGATCGGATGATTGGGACAGATCGCGCATATCGTTGGAAAAACCTGACAATCCTGCCAGTCCGGAGTGGTGATAGAGAATATCCTCAATCTCGTGCAGCGATTTGCCTTGGCGCAGCCAAAAGAGAATGACACCAGGGTCGAGCCGGCCGCAGCGCGTGCCCATTATCAGACCGTCCAAGGTCGAAAAACCCATGCTGGAGGCATGTCCAACACCCCCGAGAATGGCGGTTGCCGAACATCCGTTCCCAAGATGCGCGATGACGATCCGGCGATCATCGACCGGATAGCCCATCGCACGCAACTTGCGCAAAACCGACTGACATGACAGGCCGTGAAAGCCGTAGCGGCGCAACCCCTCGTCATAGAACTTGCGTGGAATGCCAAAGGTGTCGTGCAGCCGCGACTTTGCTGCGTGGAAGGCGGTGTCGAAACAGGCCACTTGCACGGCGGACGGAATGCGTCGTGTCACTTCACGGGCGCACCGAAGACCATGCGGCTGGTGAAGCGGTGCCAACAGCGTCAAATCCTCTAAGGCAATAAGGACGTCGGGTGTAAGTTCAACTGGGTCAGAAAAAATCGCACCACCATGCACGATGCGGTGCCCGACAGCGACGATGGTGGTGTCGGGCAATTGATTAAGCAGGCCCTCAAGGATAAGCGCGAAGGCAGCTTCGTGGTCCGCGGCATAAGCTGGCGCAGTGGATGTCGTCCCATCGGCAGAGGTGACACGCAGTTGCGATGCGCCGCCGATGCGCTCGAAAAGGCCGGAGCGGATCGCCGAGATGTCGCCATCCGCGGGATAGAGCGCGAACTTGATCGAAGAACTGCCTGCGTTCAGCGCCAGGATTGCATCTGTCATAGCGGGAATTCCAGGTACCCAATTCCGACGAGCATCAGACCCGCGAGGAAGACCGTTTCGGCCGTGATGAGGAGGATTGGCATCGCACCCAATTGAAGCACGTTTTTCAGATCAGTCTTCATTCCGACCGCGGCGATGGCCGCCAAAAGCGCCCAACTTGATAGGCCTGCCAGAAAACTGCGGATCGCGTCTGGGATCAAACCAAAGGAATTTAACGCGGCAAGTATCAGAAAACCCAGAACAAACCCTGGAATGAGCGGGGGCCGTCCAATGTCAGTTTCACCGTCTGTATGCCGCCACCAAAGCGCGATCAGCACGACAATCGGTGCAAGAAACGACACACGGATCAACTTTACGATGGTCGACGTTTCGCCGGCTGTGTCAGAGATTGAAAACCCCGCCCCAACCACTTGTGCAACGTCGTGCACCGTGGCGCCGATAAATGCTCCGGCCGTAACGTCGTCAAAGCCCAAAAAACTCGTAAGGATCGGATAAAGGATCATAGCGATGGTGGACAGCACGGTCACGCCCAAGACGGTAAAGAGCAAATTACGCTCGGACCGGCCATCTTTTGGCAGCACCGCGGCAATTGCCATCGCCGCGGATGCGCCACAAATCGCCACGGCGCCTGCCGTCAGAATCGCAAAACGCGGCCCCTGTCCAATCACGCGCGCCAGGGCGACACCAAAAAGGATAGTGGCAACAGTTCCGGCGACCAAAAGGGCAATGAGCCACCACCCAAGAGACATGAACATTTCGACCGAGACACGGGCCCCAAGGATTGCGACGCCAAACCGCAGGACGCTGCGCGAGGTAAAGCTAATCCCGACGGCAGTTTTTTCCGGCTCACTGAGGAAGTTTAACGCGATGCCAAAAAGAAGCGCCATCAGCATCGCCGGCGTGGCATAATGCTCTGCAACGAACTGCGCTGCGACAGCCGCAAGCGCCGCCACTAAAACACCGGGCAACAATAGACGCGCGCGGCCTTCAAGGGTCTGAAGGGTCGCTTGAAAGTTTGACATCCTGATCCGTTCTTGCGTTTAAGCCAGTCATTAGGTGACGATCATCCGCGTCACCGCCCAAAGTGTCGTTGACCATGTCCTGGTTTCGCGCCGATTTGTTCAGCCCAATTGTCGGTTAACCACACATTGGACCTGGGTCGTAGCCCCTTTGTCATCTAATCGTGGCCCCTTAGGGGCCTCTGAATTCCGACGCGACCGGGTGCGTGCCTTGGATCGTAGTGACAGCGCGGGCGCTTAGCCGACAGACCTAGTGGGTTCGCGGGAACGCCGCCAATCTGACAAGGACGACATCGTCCGATCCTTTGAATGCAAGCTAATCGAGGCGTCTCCATGCTCAGACAGCAGCGCAACGCCCAAAGATGTTCGGCTCTCAACAAAAAAACTTGGGAGCTCAGCACGAATTCAGTCGCTGCTCCGCACCCTTATCTCAATCCGCCGACGGTCATCATCTGGCGCGTCGGTCGGTTCGAGGCGCCTTACGACATTTCCATTCAGGTCTTGCAAAAAAGCGGCTGACAACGGGATGATTTCTATTCCCTCCAGCTCGGCTGCCATTTCACGACGTAGAAAGGCCGCGGTTGAAACAGCGCGTGCCAAACCAAGGCCTGCATTGTCGACAGCCGTCATTGCCGGGTTTCCGCCATTCAAAGCTTGCAGCAGTTGGCCATCCAGATCGGAGGCGTCGTAAAGCTCTTCATCTGTATGCCCAATGACCTCGATCGCGGCGATGTCACCCTCGTAGGTCCTCAAGAGGTTCAACATGCGCGCTCGACCAGAGTCATCGGAGTTGTTGTTGAAAGCCGTGTCGAATTGCGGCGTGATTGTCGAGCTGTCGGTTTCGAAGACAAAGTCTTCATCATAAGGCAAAGTCACGATCACTGGTTCGGGGTCGTTTTCCGGCACATTTGGTTCTTCAGGTTCTGTCGATATCGCCGGTGTCAAGGTCCCGCTGAGCCGGTCGAAGTATATGAACATGCTTCTCAACCTTTCTTGGGCATCACCACGCAAAACCACGAGCGTATCAATATCTTCTGTAAGATTAGAAACCTGGTCCCAAAGATCATTGTTTTCTGCGCGCACATCGTTCAGCGTGTCGTTTAGGAGCCGGTTGTATTGCTCTGCATCCAGGAGCGCGACCCGAAGACCGGCAATTTCTTGGTGTAGGCGAAAGATTATCTGAACGTTAGGGTCAGGATCAGGGTCGGGCCGTGGGATCGGGATCGGCATCGGATCGCTGTCACCTCTCTCGAAATCCAGGACGCTGCCGAGCAAGATCAAAAAGAAAAATAAAAAGAAAAGGATGAGTTCGCTCATAGATGTGCCGACAATATCCTGCTGTTCAGGACTGCGCCGCCGGACAAATGCCATCAGGCAGACCTCCGAAACCAAGATAAAATGCTTCGTCTTCGCGGCGGCTCAAGCTTGCTCAACCGTTCTTCAACCGCGATTAGGGCCTGCGTTAAACGATCTATTCGCTCAGCCTCTTGTCGGTGCCATTCAGGCGCCAAGGGAGATGCGCCGAGCGCATCCATGGTCGTGTTTATGGCCTCATTCAGTGCGTCAAGCGCCGATAGCCTGTCTTGGACTTCCGAAAAGAACTTTCCCGCCTCTTCGTAAGATGACTTTTGTGTATTGGCACCATCTTGTATTACGCTCTGAAAGTCCTGAATTGCCTCGGTCAGCGCATCTTTTTGGGCCGTAAGAACCTCTTTAAACATAGAAAAATCACTGTCCGCCGCGTCTTCGACCCTTTTTGCGAGATCTAGATCCTTAAGCCGATCTGCGGTGCTCTTGAGCTCGGTAAACATCCGTTCAAGGGCATTTTGGATTTCTTGGGCATGCTTCTCGAAGGCTGGTACAACCCCTCGCGCCGCCATTCAGCTTTGGGTTACAAGTCGCCCATAAACTACGAAAGGACTACCGCTGAAGGACTGGAATCTCTAAGCCCATTACCGTCCATCAAACCGGGGGAACTCCAACTCCAGATCGGGGAGCTGGCGGTGGCCAACGATCTTTTGTCACGAAAGCTCAAGCCTTGGGGCCTGAAGTGAGGCGTGACATGGTCGAGAGGGACAATCCCAAACTGTCGATTGGCATGCAGTGCAAACTGCTATCGATCTCGCGGTCGTCGTTTTACTACCAGCCCAAGGGCGAGACGGCGCTGAACCTGATGTTGATGCGCCAGATCGACGAGCAGTGCTTGGAAACGCCGGTCTTCGGTGTCCGTCAAATGACCTGGCATCTGCGCAACGATGGGCATCTGGTCAATGAAAAGCGGATCAGGCGTTTGATGCGGTTGATAGGTCTCATGCCCATCTATCAAAAGCCCAACACCAGCAAGCCTGCAAAGGGCACAAAACCTACCCCTACCTGCTGAAAGGGCTGCGCGTGATACGGCCCAACCAAGTCTGGGCGGCAGACATCACCTATCTGCCAATGAGACGCGGGTTTCTGTATCTCGTGGCAATCATCGACTACCCGCCCAAACGATCTTGCGCTTGCGTTCTGGGCGTTCGCTCATTCGGATGGTGCATGCTTCTCGATGAACTCGGCGATCGACAAAGTTCTGAAGTCGGGGATGGCTGCAGCAAACGCCGCGTGCGACCAATTCCACCAAGCGATCTCTTGCATTGCGGTCTCCTCCGCAGGTGTGGCGCGCCGGCGGATGGGTTTGGCGGGCACACCGCCCACAATCGTGTAGGGCGGAACGTCATTCGTCACCACTGCGCCCGCGCCCACAACCGCGCCGGTCCCGATCGTCACGCCCGCCAAGATGCTGACGCCGTGCCCGATCCAGACATCATGGCCAATGCTCACCCAATGGTCCTTGCGCCAATCGAAGAATTCAGCCTCATCCTCGCCAAAGCCGTACATCGACGCGCGATAGAGCGCATGATGTTGGCACGCGCGCCAGGTCGGGTGGTTGCCGGGATTGATCCGCGCATTGTTGGCGATGTTGGTGAACTTTCCGATGGTGGTCCAGATGACGTGTCCGAAATCGCAGATGTAGGAATAATCCCCCATCTCGCAGGCCGCCATTTTGGTGAACCGCCCCACCTCTGTGTAGCGGCCCAGGGTGACATCCGCGCCGACCTCTGCATCCGGGTGCAGGGTCGGCGCCAAAGAGAGTTTCTTGACCATTTAGTGCTGCTTTTCGCCGATGGCCCAATAGCGGATGCGTTTGGAGAGCCAGTCAATGAAGAAGATGATGATCAGCACGTTCAAAACCACAAAGGCCACTTGGTCATAGAGCCCTGCGCGGAACCGTTCGATGATGATCATGCCGATCCCGCCAGCGCCCACAATGCCGAGGATCGTGGCCGAGCGCGTATTCGATTCCCAGAAATAGAGCGATTGGGAAATGAAAACGGGCAACACCTGTGGAATATAGCCATAGCGTATCACCGCGAAGGGGCCTGCGCCTGTTGCCTTAATCCCCTCAACCTCTTTGCGGTCAATATTCTCGATCGCCTCCGAGTATAGCTTTGACAGCGTCCCGAGGTCAGAGATGAAAATCGCAAGCACACCGGCCAGCGGGCCAAGGCCTACGGCGCGCACAAAGACCAAGCCCCAGACCAATTGGTCAATGCCGCGCAGAACGTCCAAAAAGCGTCGGACGAGCTGGCGGATGGGCGCGATGGTCATGACGTTTTTGGCCGCCAGGAAGCCTACAAACAGAGACCCGATTGTGCCCAGGAGCGTGCCGAGAAAGGCCATGGCCAAGGTCTCGGCAATGCCGCGGTAGATGTTGGCGAATTGCCAGGTCGCCATGTCCTGCCAGACAAAGATGGTGCGCAAAAAGTCCTGCACCAATTCTGACGGCGATAGCAGTTTCCAAACTTCGAAGTACCACAAAGAACCGCAGACATAGACAAATGCCACGGCCAGCAGGATCAATTGCAGATTGCGCTTCTTCGACGAGAAGGCGCCGGGATGATCCGTCTGGGCCCGCGAGACATCGTCGGGCGTGATCCCGCTTAGCATTGCGATGCTCATGAGAAGTTCTCCCGTCCGATAAAGCCCAAACGGATCCGCTCCGAAATAAGGTCGATGATGGTCACCATCACCACGATCAGGATGAGGACGGCCATCACCCGGTCGTCCGAGTAGAATGAGATGACCCGATTCAATTCCGCGCCGATCCCACCCGCGCCCACAAATCCGATGATCGAGGAGGCGCGCACATTGATCTCAAATCGCAGCATGGCGTAGCTGAAGAAGTTCGGCGCAACCTGCGGGACGACACCAAACAGCATCTTTTGCGCCCAGGTTCCGCCCACCGCGGTAACCCCGTCAACAGGCCGGTTTGAGGCGTTTTCGTTCACTTCGGCAAACAGTTTGCCCAAGGCGCCTGCCGAGTGGATGGCGATGGCCATGACACCCGCAAGTGGGCCGATCCCGATGGCAAAGACAAAGACCAACGCCAGTAGGATTTCCGGGATGCCGCGGCAGATTTCCAAAAACCTGCGCGAGATCCAGTAAATCACTGAGTTCGGCGCGAGGTTCACAGCCGCCGGGAAGGACAGCACAAAGGCGAATGCCGTCCCAATCAACGTCGCGGTGATGGCCATCAGGATCGTTTCACCGATCAAGGTGATGTAATTCCAAAAGTCGGTGTACCAATACGTGATCGAACCAGCGACAGCGCGACCACTTTCGTCCCGACCTTCGAACAGGAGAGCCCATTCCAGGTTTGGCATGATGGTCCCGAAGTATTCGAAGAACCGTGTAAAGGCGGTTGCGACTCGATCCGGGAAAAAGTGCGAAATATTGATCGATAGCGCCAGCGCGATCAAAAAGACCGCAAGCGCGATCAAATTCCAGACACGGCGCGACGCGCGCAGCTCTGAGCGGTGGCGTTCGAAGGTGGAGACAGGGTCCGACGGATCCGCGCCCACGCCCCCAGTTCCAAGGGTTGCGTCAGTCATTTCGGAAGCTCCGTTCAGGCGGTCACAGGCAGGCGGGTAAGGTTTTCACCGGCCAATGAGGTCGATGTGGCCGCTTCGTCGAACGCCTCCTCGGCCTCGGCCCCGTAAATCTCGCGCGCCATCTGTGTGGTCAGCAGCTCGGGCGTGCCATCAAAGATGATGCGCCCGTCCTGCATCCCAACGATCCGGTCACAATACGTGCGCGCCGTGTCGAGCGTGTGGAGGTTGCAGATCACCGTGATGCCATCGTTTTTGTTGATGTCGCGCAGGGCGTCCATCACGATCTTGGCGTTCATTGGGTCAAGCGATGCGATGGGCTCATCCGCCAATAGTATCTTCGGCTCCTGCGCGAGGGCGCGGGCAATGGCAACGCGCTGCTGTTGTCCGCCTGACAGGGTTTCTGCACGCTGTAGCGCAGTGTGGGCCATACCAAGACGATCCAGCGCCTGGATGGCAAACGCGCGTTCTGCCGGTGTGAAGGTTTGCGTCATCGCCCGCCAACCCGGCATGTCAAACAATCGACCGGTCAGAACATTTGTTATGACGTCAAGACGGCCGACGAGGTTGAATTGCTGAAAGATCATCGCGCAGTCCGAGCGCCATTCGCGCAGTTCCCGACCTTTCAGGCCTGCAATGTCCTTGTCACCAAACAGAATCTGACCCTCTGACGGATCGATCAAACGGTTCAGCAGTCGCAGCAATGTCGACTTACCGGCGCCGGATCGCCCGATAATGCCAACCATCTGGCCGTTTGGAATTTCAAGATTTGCTCTTTCGACGGCGGCCTTGTCGCCGAAACACCGCGTCAGCTTGTCCAACTTCAACATCTCACCTGTCCCCTAAATCCCAAATTCGCAAGCAAAAGGGGCCACGTACGATGACGCGGCCCCATTCAGGTCAATTCGTTTAGCGGTCGCCCTGTAGCTCGCGACGCATGTTGATGATCGGTTCGTAGAATTCATGGTTGATCGGCCAATAGCCCATTGCCTCACCGTCATTGATGGCGTTGAAGCATTCACGGTCTTCGACCTGAAGCTGGAGCATCGCGCCCATCACCATGTCCTTAAGTTCCTGAGGAAGGTCTGAGCGAATGACGCGCGGACCATTGGTGATCAGGTTCGACTGCCAGATGATCTGGATGTCGTCCATGTCCAGCAGGCCGCGATCCACCATCGAGCGCAAGTTGCCACGGGAATAGCCTTGGTTGATGTCGCCCACGCCCGAAGTCCAGGTCACGCCAGCGTCGTATTGGCCCTGCAAAACGGCCACAACGGCCTGCTCGTGGCCGCCGCCAAAGCCGGTTTCGCCGAAATAACCTTCAAGCGGCCCGATCTCTTGCGCCAACTCGTAGGACGGCACGAGGTAGCCGGAGGTCGAGTTCGGGTCAGCAAAGGCCAGGCTGCGGCTTTCCATTTGCTCAAAGTTTTCGATCCCGCTATCGGAACGGACATACATGACCGAATAGTAACCAAGCGACCCGTCGATCTGCATGGTTGTGTAGAGAGGTTCAACGGCGTCCTCATCCTGCAAAACGATACCGGCATAACCTGACGAGCCAAGGCCTGCAAATTCAAGCTGACCGGCCAACAAGCCTTGCAGAACACCGGCATAATCGGAGGCCGGGAACAATTCCACGTCAACGCCCAAACGTTCCTCTAGATAGGCTTCCTGGCAGGCATGCTGACGCAGACGGTCCGCTTCGTTTTCGCCGCCCAGAAGGCCGATGCGGAACACGGGCACGTCGTCGCGCCAATCTGCCTCTTGGGCGAATACAGCAGAGGAGGTCAGTGCGGTTGCGCCGGCGAGAAGCGCGGCGAGTGAGATCTTCGACATGTGATTTCATCCCTCAGGTTTTTGCAAACCCGGAGCGGCGCACGGTCTCGTGCGGGTGGCCACCCAGGTCGCGGACGGGCTAGGCGGCGGGCATGAACGCACTGCAACGACTGGATGACACTAATAAGACGATCTCGTAACGTGTTGACCGACTGTGATTCTCGGCGGTTACTTGTCGTTTCCAAAACGGTCGAGGCGCGCTTTGTTCACGGATATCTCGGGTGGATTGTCGAATAAAACCGGCCCTCGCAGTGCCGGATTCTCAAAAAGTGATTCGTCTTCACGCTTGCCCCCCAAATCTGCTCCGATTTGTCACCAAAGCTTCACTCCACTTTGTGGCGATTGTTACTTAGGCGACCTTACGACATGTTTCCCATCCATCGGAGTTCGTCCATGTTAGACCGCTTAGATCAGGTAGCCTCGGTTTTGAGCGGCGCGCAGATCGTCACACCCAAAGGCATCGTCGAGGGTGCGCTTGCAATTGAGCATGGCCGAATTGCCGAGATCACCCGCACGTCCGGTGGTGGGGATTTACGGGGCGCCTACCTGATCCCCGGCATTGTCGATATCCACACCGATCATGTGGAGCGGCACACCCATCCTCGCGTCGGTGTGATTTGGGAATTTTTGCCGGCGCTGTTGGCCTATGACGCGGTGGTCATATCGGGCGGGACAACGACCGTGTTCGACAGCCTCTCGGTTGGCGCATCGATGCAGAAACAGGAACGCCGCGAGTTGCTGCGCCCGCTGGTGGCCGCCATCAAGGATGCGGTTGACCGCGATTTGTTTCGGGCAGAGCATTTGTTGCATTTGCGCTGTGAGATCTCTGATCCTGCAACGCCCGCTCTGGTCGATGCGACGATCGACCTGCCGATCACGCGGCTGATGTCGGTAATGGATCACACCCCTGGCGACCGCCAAAGCCCGGATGTTGAGAAGTGGTTCTGGCACATGATCCGCGATATGGAGGTCGATGAGGTCGAAGGGCGCCGGATGATGGCCGAGCTTTTCGACCGCTCCAAGGCTCACGGAGCCTCGGTCCGCGCCCATTGCGTCGAGGCGGCCGCCCGCACCGGTGTGCCATTGATGAGCCACGACGACGCCACCGCCGCCCATGTCGACCAGGCAAAATCCGAAGGTTGCGCGATTTCCGAATTTCCGACAAGTCTCGAAGCCGCAAAGCGGGCACGCGATACGGGCCTGAAGGTGGTTGCGGGCGCGCCGAACTACCTGCGTTGCGGATCACAATCCGGAAACGTGCCGGTTGCGGACCTTCTCGCTCATGGTCTGGTCGACGTTCTGGCGTCCGACTACATACCCCGGTCACCGCTGGATGCAGCGTTCAAAATCGCTGCGGACCCGGAGCTACCCTACGACCTGTCAGCGGCTCTGGACATGGTAACGCGCGCCCCGGCACGGCTCGCAGGCCTCGATGATCGCGGCCAGATCACCGAAGGTGCACGCGCTGATCTCGTCGCGGTGCGCGTCGAGGGCGCACAGCCACTTGTTCAGGCCGTCTGGCGCGCAGGCAAACGGGTGTTCTGATGGGCGATCTTCCCTTGTCGATCGGAGCGGCGCTGAACGTCGCAGACCTACCGACCTTCCGCGATTGGCTGATCGAAGGGGAGCGCGACCTTGAAATTCAGGACTTCTACGCGCCCGAGGTTCTGCTCGGGGATTGGCGGGCTCTCGTGGCGGAGGCCCGCCGTCATCTGGACGGGTTCGAAGGCCGCCTGGGCATCCATGGCCCGTTTTATGACTTACCGCTCGACATCAAAGACCCTGAGCTTGCACCGCTGCTGTCGCGTCGGATGGTCACAGCGGTTGAGGCCGCAGCGACATTGGGTGCGACCCAGATGGTCGTGCATTCCCCGTACAAAACCTGGGATTGGTATAATTTTGGAAACAATCCGCGCGTTGGAAATGTGCCTTCCTCCAATGAGGAAACAATCGATCGGGTGCATCAAAACCTACGTGACGCTGTAACACGCGCCGAGGCCGAAGGGATCACCTTGGTCATCGAAAATATCGAGGATATCGATCCAGCCTGGCGCCGCGATCTGGCCGCCAGCTTTGGCTCAGATGCCGTCCGCCTCTCCATCGATACCGGCCATGCCCATTATGCCCATAGCGCAACTGGCGCGCCTCCGGTTGACTACTTCGTCACCGATGCGGGCGCGATGTTGTCCCATGTTCATCTGCAAGACGCAGATGGGTTTGCGGATCGTCATTGGCCGCCGGGGCGTGGCAGCGTAAATTGGCATGCGGTGTTCCGGGCCATCGCAGCCCTTCCCCAGAGCCCGCATCTGGTGCTTGAACTCCGCTATGCCAGCGATATTCCGGCGGCTATGGACTATCTCACTCGCGAAGGTCTTGCGTGCTGACGCGCCTAGGCCACGCGCCGCCCGCCGGACCAAACGCCATGCAGCACAGGAACCTCGCCCTCCAGGCGGAAACGCACCAGATCGGCGCGTTGGCCCACGGCAATCTCTCCGCGATCCGTCAACCCCGCAGCCCGTGCCGGAACGGAACTAACCGTTGCTAACGCGCGCGGCATGTCGCCCCAGAGCGTGCCCAGCCGAACCGCCGCGAACAAAAGCGCCGAAGGCACATAATCCGACGACAGGATGTCCAAAACCCCCGCCTCGGCCAGCTCTCCCGCCGCCACGTTGCCGGAATGCGACCCGCCTCGGATCAGGTTCGGCGCGCCCATCATGACCGAGATCCCATGGTCGCGGCAGGCCTCGGCCGCAGAAAAAGTCGTCGGGAATTCGGCCAAGGCAATACCGTAGCTGGCTGAGCGCTCTACATGTTCAACCAAAGTGTCGTCATGGCTTGCCAGGACCGCGCCAAACCGGCCCGCCGCCGCTACGGCCGCGGCTTCGTGCAGATCGCGGACCGTTTCGCCAAGCGCCTGCCGCGTCCGCACGTGCTGCTCGAAACTGTCATGCGACAGCCCGTGTTTGCCTTTCATGTAGGTCTCGTACTGGCCGATATCCGCAAATTGCCGCTGCCCCGGCGTGTGGTCCATCAGGCTAACAATGCCGACCCGGTCCTTCGGGCCGAATTGGTCCAGCTCGTCGATCAGCGAATGCGAACAGACCTCGGCCCTGAGATGCAGGTGGTGGCTTATTTTCAAGGCACCTTTCGCGCGAATAGCCAGAACCTCATCAGCCAGCTCCCGAGCGTAACGCGACCAACCGGTGCCAGCCTTGCCCTCAATCGACCCTACCCGGATCGCGTCGAAAACGGTGGTGATCCCGCATGCAGCAAGCTCAGCGTCATGGGCCACGATCGCGGCATTGTGCGGCCAATGCACCGCGGGCCGCGGGCGGATGTGCCGCTCTAGATTGTCGGTGTGCAGCTCCACCAGACCCGGCGCAACCACGTCACCATCGCAGTCAATGGCGCCGACAGGTACCTCAGCGCCGTCTGCCACTTCGACGATCCGATCAGCGATCACTGTAACCCGTCCCCGAAACGCGCCATCGGGCGTAATGACATCCGCGTTAGCAAGCACAATCGGTTCAGCGATGACAGGAGCATCTTCAGGCATGGGACCCTCGGGCATGGGTGACGTCAAACGATACCGGCTTTACGTGGTGCGGAACGGCGCGATCTTCGATGTAGCCTTGGCCAGGCGCGGATGGAACAGCGCAGCAGGCGCGGCGGTTCCGCATCCCGGTGTGCCAGGCTTGGCGCAACCGGCGGAAGTCCTCGCCGCCACCCTCCGGAAAAACGGCTTCGACGGCACGATCAAGCCACCCTTCATGCTCGCCACAAGGCCCAGCCCCGATGCCCCGCACGCCGCGAGGCATTTTTGCGCCACGCAGCCGGCCGTCTTGATCCCCGCCCTGACGATGCGCCGCAACGCGCGCCTCACCGACCGGCAAGAGACGCTCTTGCAACGCTGAGGCTATCTGTACGCGATAAAAGAATTCCGCTTCCACCTGGCGCGGGCCGGCCGCACCGGACGCGCCGAAACCGTCCGAGATGCGCTTTTGGCGCATGTCGCGCTGCTCCCGCCGCACCCGTTCCAGATCGAAAGCTCTGCCTTGACGAGACAGAACGATCTTGGCCGCTTCCGCCTGATCCATCGCTATACCCGCTCCGGATACAGCGCCGCTGACGCTGCGGCAACGCTTTCGGCTAGGGGGCCGGAATTGTCGATGGTGATTGTCCTAAGACCCACCGGCATAACCGGTTTGGGCCGGGCCAATCGGCGGTCAATCTCACTTCCCCGTTCCCGCCCGCGCCGGGCCAAGCGGCGCGCCAGGATTTTTGGGCTAGCCGTCACATGCAAAACGACAACCTCGTCAAAGGTTTTTTCCGCCGCTTGCAATGCACCGCGCGACAGATTGGCCAACGCATCCTGTCCCCTTGCCAGGACCGCACGCACCGTGTTGGGGATGCCATAGCTCAGTCCATGAGCTTGCCAATGCAACGCGAAATCCCCGCCAGCGGCGCGCGCGGCAAACAGGCATTCGGAGACGTGCTCAAACTCCTCACCCCCCAATTCCGGGGCGCGCGTAATGACGCGCCGAACGCGATGCAGGTCCGTGCGCATGGTGCAAAGCCCGTCCATCAAACTGTCCTTGCCGACGCCGGACGGCCCGACAACGGCAATAAAACGTCCCGACATCAGGCGACCCTCGGCGTAAACGTTGCTACGTCAATTTCCCGATCCGCCAGCCGGCTTCTGGCGTCTATGTCATGAAAAATGCCTACGATGGCCGCGCCGCCTGCCTTTGTCTCTTCGATCAGCGAGAGTACCGTCTCGCGATTTGTGGCATCAAGGCTTGCGGTGGGTTCATCGAGCAAGAGCACCGGATAGCGATGCGCAAACCCGCGTGCGATGTTCACACGCTGCTGTTCGCCGCCGGAAAACGTCGTTGGCGACAACGACCAGAGCCGCTCGGGAATACGCAGCCGTTTCAATAAATCCCGCGCGCGGGCCTTGGCGTCGGCGTCGCTCCATCCAACGTGCAGCAATGGCTCTGAGACAACATCCAGCGTCGGAACCCGCGGCACGACCCGGAGAAACTGGCTCACATAACCCAAGGTCTCGCGGCGAAGCTGCAAAATCTCCCGAGGCTCGGCCTGTGTGATATCGACATTCCCGATCCGCACCGAGCCCGCTTGCGCCAGGTAATTGCCGTAAAGGATGCGCATGACTGTGGATTTGCCCGCCCCACTTTCGCCCGTCAGGGCCACGCATTCGCCCGGCTCCACTGAAAAACCGGCGCTTTCAATCACCGGGATGATTGCGGCATCCTGGTTATGCAGCGTAAAGGTCTTGGTCAGGTTCTCAACCGCGATCATGCTAAACCGTTCCTTAATGAGATTGATGGCATTAGAGGTTTCGATTGCGACGCCTCCCGCTCAGACTTGCAAAACCGAACTCACGAGAAGTTGCGTATAAGGCGCTTGAGGATCGTCCAGGACTTGGTCGGTGAGGCCGGTTTCGATGACATGACCGTCCTTCATCACCATCAACCGATCCGCCAGAAGTCGGACCACCGCAAGGTCATGCGTGACGACAATTGCCGAAAGCCCCATCTGGCGCACCAGGCTCCGCAACAGATCGAGCAGCCGCGCTTGGACGCTGACATCCAGCCCGCCTGTCGGCTCATCCATGAAGATCAGGCGCGGGCCGGTAACAAGGTTTCGCGCGATCTGTAGTCGCTGCTGCATTCCCCCCGAGAACGCAGCCGGACGGTCGTCGATCCGGCTGTCGGATATCTCCACGCGGCCCAACCAATCCAGCGCCTGTTCGCGGATCTCACCGTAATGCCGGGCGCCAACGGCCATCAGCCGCTCACCCACATTGCCACCTGCGCTGACCCGCATCCGCAGGCCGTCGCGCGGATTCTGATGCACAAAGGCCCAATCGGTGCGCCCCAGCATCCGTCGCTCGGGCTCGGACATAGCCAACACGTCGCGTGGCCCCTCGGCGCGGGTGTCAAACACGACCTCGCCCTGATCAGGCGGCAGATGGCCGGCGAGGCAATTCAGCAAGGTCGACTTTCCCGAGCCGCTTTCGCCGACAATCCCAAGCACCTCGCCGGCATAAAGACGGAAGGAGACATCGGCACAGCCAATGCGTCCGCTATAGGTCTTGGTGAGGCCACGGACATCCAATAAGGGGGTCATATCGTTCTCCATCCCGTCGGCGCATCGAAAGTTGTGCGATCAAAGGCGAACCAGCAGCCGCCGCCGGAATGCGGCTGGCCTTGGCTCTTGGTGATCTCGACCCCCATCAAATGACAGCGCAAAAGTGCCCCGACGCCGCCATGCGCCACGATCAAAACGTCGCCGCCCGGTGCCGCAGAAAGCGCCGCTTTGGTTGCGCCGACGATACGCGCTTGCGCGGCGCGCGCAGTCTCCCACCCCCGGACCGATTGGTCCGGCTGAGCAAAAAACTGGTCGACGACCGGCCAAAACACATCCGCTGGCAGGTAGCCCGTTGCCGAACGGTCATTCTCGCCGAGGTCTACTAACGCCTCCACGGGCATATCCAAGGTCATGCTGGCGGGGGCTGCGGCCTCGATAGCCTTCCGCTCCGTGCTGGAAAAAATCGAGCGGACGGCCTTCAACCTGGCGTCGTGGGCAAATTGCTCATGCCGCGCAGCGCCGGTGGCACTTAAAGCCCATTCGGGCACCGGGGTTGAAGGGTCAGCCTCCACCTCCGCATGGGTCAGAAAGATCGCTTGCGCGCTCATGTTTGCACCGCCGAACATTGCTCGGAGGCGGACGCGCTGGCCGCTTCGATAGAGCGCGCCCGATGCAAGCGAGCCTCCAGCGGGCCATGGGAGAGCCCGCCATCCGCAGCCATACGCATCGGCTCAGCAAGGACCTTGATCTTAGTGTCGCGCCTTGAATGCCGGTCGACATGCTCCGGCGAATGCGTCGTCGCGCACGGTTGCCTGAGGCGGCGATTTAACGGCGCGCAGGTTGGGTCCAGATTGGCGTACAGAGAATGCGCGATATCGCATTCCGGCACTTTGCCGGCAGGGCTTGCGCGTTCCACGATCTCACGGCGGGCTACGACCGACGCCTCGGCCGCGCGGGTATGAACGGTGGTGCCCGCTTTGAAGGCGGCATTCGGGTTACCAATTCCTGCGGTATTCTCATCAAGCGCGTAACGAAGCGTGACCGTATTGGTCTCGGGCGCAATTACGCGCACTGACATCGGCACGTCGCGCTTTGGCAGAGCTGTCAGGATGCGCGCGCCGCGCCGCGGTTTCACTGTACCAGTGGGCGCAAGAAGATGGACGCTATCGTGAACTGTAACCTTAGCACCCAAAACGGGGGTCATTGCGCGGCCTCCGTCGCAATCGAGAACGGCCGGGTTCGCGTCATCGCCCCCGTGAAGCCCGCAGCGCGGCGCGTGGCGCAGAAATCGGTGTCGGAGCAGACAAACATCCGCCCACCCTGATCATCGGTGATGACCTCATCAAGATAGCTATCTTCCGCCCCGCAAAGCGCGCAGGGATGTGGCGCCTTGGAGGGATCAAATGGATGATCCTCGAAATCGAGGCTCACGACCATTGTGTAGGGTGGCACAGCGTAGATCCGCTGCTCCCGTCCCGCCCCGAAAAGTTGTAGTGCTGCGCTTTCCATCTTTGGATTGTCGAATTTCGGGATCGGCGAGGGGTCCATCACGTAGCGGTCCTCGACCTTTACCGGATAGGCATAGGCCGTGGCGATTTCACCATGGCGCGAGATGTCCTCGTAAAGCTTCACATACATCAGCCCGTATTCCTCGAGGGCGTGCATTTTGCGCGTTTCGACTTCGGACGGCTCCAGGAACCTGAGCGGCTCAGGGATCGGCACCTGATAGACGAGGATCTGATCTTCGGTGAGCAGTTCCTCGGGGATCCGGTGGCGGGTCTGGATGATGGTGGCGTCCGACGTCTTTTCGGTCACAGCGACATCTGCGGTTTTCTCAAAGAACTTCCGGATCGAGACAGCGTTCGTTGTGTCATCCGCGCCCTGGTCGATCACCTTCAAAGTGTCATCCGGCGTCAGACATGCGGCGGAAACCTGAACGCCGCCGGTGCCCCAGCCATATGGCATCGGCATCTCCCGACTGGCGAACGGCACTTGATAGCCCGGCACAGCGACACCGTTCAGGATCGCACGCCGGATCATGCGTTTGGTCTGCTCGTCAAGATAGGCGAAATTGTAGTCAGACATGATGCGGCTCCGCAGATTGGCCGATGAAGGGGGTGTGTCGGCCGTTACACAAGTGTTGCGCCGCCGTGGTTTTTTGCCTGCACCGAATCGATTGTTTTGAATGGGGGCGCGCAATGTCGTTCATTTTGTATCTCACTGCCGCCGCGGCTGGCGTGTTGGCATCCATTGTTGGTTTGGATCTGGTGTTGCGCTGGCTGCTGCGGCATAGCGTCGGATATGTGCCGCATGACATGGCCGGCCCCGACGGCTGGTTCATCGACACGACGCGCCAAGCAGGAATTTTCGACCACCGGGGTTGAGATGTCATTCCGCAGCCTCGTGGCGCTGGCCTTCCATTGCCTCTCTTCGCAGGCGACGGATCAGCTCCAACTCGGATTGGAAATCCACGTAATGGGGCAGCTTGATGTGCTCCAAAAAGCCCGACGCCTGCACATTGTCGGCGTGATAGAGGACAAATTCCTCGTCCTGTGCCGGGGCGCCAACATTGTCCTCGCCCAATTCCGCCCACCGCATCGCGCGGTCAACCAACGCCATCGAGATCGCCTTGCGCTCGCAGCGGCCGAAGGTCAGGCCATAGCCTCGGGTGAATTGTGGAGGTTCCGATTTTGAGCCGGTGAATTGGTTCACCGTTTCACATTCCGACACCACGACCTCGCCGATCTCGATGGCGAAGCCCAATTCGGGGATCTCCATCTCAACCGGCACCGTGCCAATCCGCAACTCGCCCACAAAAGGATGGTTGCGCCCGTAGCCGCGCTGAGTGGAATAGGCCATCGAGAGGACAAAGCCCTCATCCCCGCGGCTGAGCGCCTGTAGGCGCAGGGGTCGGTCGGTCGGGAAATCCAGCGGCTCGCGCGTTAGGTCACGCGGCGTGTCCGAGCCTTCGGGTTCGCGCTGGATGAGATCCTCTTGCGCGAGAAAATCGGTGACATGGGGCAGATCGCCGGGGACAGCGGGCGCCTCAGCTGCCTCGGTTGGGGCCAAACCTTCCGCCGCAAGCGCGAAATCCAAAAGCCTGTGCGTGTAGTCGAATGTCGGCCCCAAGACCTGTCCACCGGGCAGATCTTTATAGGTGGCCGAGATGCGCCTGTCACAGGCCATCGCGCCGGTATCCATAGGCGCGCTCGCGCCGAACCGCGGTAACGTGGTGCGATACGCGCGGATCAGGAAGACCGCCTCGATCATGTCCCCCCGGGCCTGTTTGATCGCGAGCGCAGCAAGGTCCGGATCGTAAAGCGACCCTTCGGCCATGACACGGTCAACGGCCAACGCCAGCTGTTCACGGATTTGGGATATCGACATCTCGACAATTTCGGTATCGCCGCGACGTTCCTCGGCAAGCCAGGCATGGGCGTTGTCGATCGCGCGCTCCCCACCTTTGACGGCGACGTACATGGGCTATCCCTCCGTAACGTGGGTAGAGCGCGGCAGGCCTGCAACCATCGACCCGCAGGTGAAGAAGAAATCGAGGCCCAATGGGAAGCGCGCGCGGTTCTGCTGGAACGCGGCAATCTCGGGCAGGCTGAGGCGCGCTGTTGTTTCGATGCCGGGTCCACTCAAGACCGCGCCTTGGGCCTCAAGGGCCGGCGTTTCGACGATCAACGTCGTCGATCGATCTGGGTAGGCCGGCGTGCCAACCGCATAAGGCGCGAGCGGCGCAAGCGCGTCCCATGTTCCGATGGCAAAGACTGCGTCCTGGGCCGCAACCAACGGCGCACCGGTCTGAAAGGTGATCCAGTCGCGAAACGCCTGCGCCTCATGCGAGGGCGCAATGTAAAGCGGTGTGGTCGGGTCACACAGCGTTGCGATCAGGGTCGCAGCGGCCGCTGAACATGGGGGCGGAGCTGTCGCGCCCGCAATCTCATGGAGTGTTCCTGGCCGGGCGAGCGCGCCTAGCGCGGCGCGAAAGGCGTAAGCGGCATCGCGTGGGGGATCGGCCAGACCCCCATCGAGTGCTGCGTTCTGCATTAGCCCTCTCCTCGAACCATGGTGAAAAATTCCACTTTGGTGGCGGCTGCCTTTGCGGCGCGTGCCGCGCGCGCCGTTTGCGCCGCTTGGTCCAGCGGTGCCACGACAAGACTATCCACAGCGTCTGCTAGCCCTTCTTCCGCCATCGCGTCGAGCAACGCAACCATGCGGGCGGCCTCTTTCGAGCGGCCTTGCACATAGCCATGGCCCACCGCCCCCGAGGGCAATCGCACCGACATGCGCGTCACCGACATCTCGCCCAGATTGAACGGCGCGCCGGACCCGCCCGCACGGGCGCGTACCATGCTGGTTCCAACCTCAGCGGCGCGGAGGACGCGATACTCCGCGATTGGGTGGGCTTGGGTGAATTGCGCGAATAACGGCGCCAGAGCAGCATCGCCCGCTTTCGCCAGCACAGAAAGGCGCTGCTTGCGCGCGACAGCGGCGGGGGAGAGATCAGCGGCGGTATTCGACATCTTGCGGACTTATCTATTTTTATACAACTATACAAAAGTGCTACGCCCGAATCCGGTGCGGACGCAAGTGCAGTTGAATGAAAGTTTGATGACATGGGACGCGCTGCCCTTTGGACGGCCATTCGGGATACCCTGGTCCGCGACATCAGCGAAGGCCATTATCCGCCCGGACAGCGCCTGCCCACCGAGGCGCAATTGTCCGAGCGATTTGGCGTGAACCGTCACACCGTGCGCCGCGCGATTGCGGATATGGCGGAGCAGAATATTGTCTATGCGCGCAGGGGGGCAGGTGTTTTCGTGCGGCATGCACCAACGCCCTACCGCATAGGACGCCGTACCCGGTTTCGCCAGAACTTGACCGAAGCCGGTCGTGTGCCACAGCGCCGCGTCCTGTCCTTAGAGACACGCGGCGCAAACAAGCAAGAAGCGGGCGCGCTGTGCGTGAGCAAGGGCGAGGCGGTGCATGTCTACGAGGGCGTTAGTCTTTCAGATGGGGCGCCTCTGGCCCTGTTTTGCTCGGTGTTTCCAGCGGCGCGCTTTCCTGGCCTGCTGGACAATCTTGCCGAGGCGGGGTCTGTAACGGCTGCACTGGCCTTGCAGGGCGTATCGGACTACACGCGCAAATCGACGGAAATCACAGCCAAGCCCGCCTCAAAAACCCATGCGGCTTTACTGGAGCTTCCTGTTGGTGACCCTGTGCTGCGCACCGTGGGAATTAACGTCGATGCCGCGGGAAAACCGGTCGAGTTCGGTCGAACTTGGTTTGCAGCCGATAGGGTGACCCTGATCATGGGAGACCGTTGAATTCCCTCGAATTTGGAAGCGCCGGCACGCCGTCGCATTAAGTGTCGTCATTACGTTGCCGCCGCAGGTCATTGTGAAATCCAAAACGCCACAACTGATTGCCATTGGATTTGGCCGCTCGGCATGCATGGATGAATGAGCGATACCATCGTGAGGCTCGCACGCGCTATTCGCGCAGGCATGTCGCCGAGCGCAAGCAACGTCTTGTTTCCGCGGTGTGGGCGGTGTCCGCGACATGGCGTTCTGGATGAAGATCGAACGTAGACCTCACCCGTTGAAGCAGGGTCGTCGTGGAACCTACCTTGGCCCGACGGATCGACCGCGCTGTTTCGACATCGACGATGACACCTTCGTCCGTGCCGATTGGGGAATTGTCGGAATGGCCGATCAATGCATTCGCCATTGTCTCTCGGACTGACCAATGACGGTTCAAAGGCTCACCCTGTGCGAGCGGCTGTCCACTGGCTCGCAGGTGCAGAATGCGAGGTGAACTTGGTGCACCGCGCTGGCAGCACCAAGCGCGGCCTTGTTCAGCGTGTCGAGATGCTCGCTGACTGCGCGGAGCGCAGGCACTTTCGGCCGAAGTCATCGATGATGTTCAGGCACGTGGAACCTGCGCCGGTATTCTGGTGTGTCCGACATGAAGTCGAGCCACCGTCGCTGGTTTAGTCCCCAAGGCACGCGTTCTGCTGCCGCGTTTGCGCACGCTATGCCCTTCTTCGCGGTAGAGCCGGAATAGCTTCCTCCGGTTCGCGTCCCAGCTTTTCCGCTTCAGCAGGATATATGCGGGCCGCGACAGCCGAGCCTCGGTCAGAAAGTGGGGAGCGGCTGAGCGACTACATCCCTCGAAGGCTCGTGACGGATCGCGGCACGGGCACCAATGTCGTCTTCCTCGTCGGCGATGCGCAGATTTGGCGGCCCCGGCATCCCGGAACCGCCCACGAAGTGAGAGACTGCTTAGCCAGGCAGGTCGACAAACCAATCTTGGCTGGAGCCCGCTCTGCGCTTTGGCTTAATCGCGGCGAGCAGAAGGGCCGCGATGATGACCTCAAATGCCAGAGCGCCGATCACGCTGCCGGACGGCATGCCATCCATGACGATGCCCACGATGCGACCGACGGGGAAGGCAAGGTAGACGGTGAGCGCGACGGCAAGCGCGATGGGTGCCATTGCCGCGCGGACGATGCCTGCGACCATGAGCGCCCCAAACACTGCCAGTCCCGCGCCGGGCGCCCGAAGCTCGTTCAGGAGGTTGGGGTCCTGTCCAAGCGTAATGCCGTAGCTGGCCTAAAAGGCGTGCGGCGCCAGAGTGATGAATGTGCCGATGACCAGCGCCGTGACGCCGCCGACCCCAAGAGTGACCTTCTGAAAACGTGTAAGTTGCATGTGTCTTTTTCCTTTTGGTTTGAATTGTTTAGGCCGCTTTGGCCCACTTGCCCGCTGCGGCAGCGGTTTGTGCGAATTCGGTGAAGTCGCGGGGCGCACGGCCAATGGCGCGCATGACGCCATCACCGATCTTAGCATTCCGACCGTCGAAGGTTTCGCGAGCAATACCCGTCACGATGTCGGCGAAGACAGGTCCGCTCGTCGCCTCTAGCTCGGCATGGAAATCCTCGAAAGAAATCGGCAGATAGTCGACACGCCGCCCCATCGCGCCGGACAGGGTGTCGGCGACCTCGGCAAAGCCCAACAACCTTGGACCCGTGCAGTCGTAGGTCTGTCCAGAATGGCCAGCGCCCGTCAGGGCCTCGACAATGACATCTGCAAGGTCGTCGATATCGATGATGGGTTCTTCCAGATCACCGCCTGGCACTGGGACGACACCGTCCATCACGGGCTCCCACAGCGACCCTTCCGAGAAGTTTTGCGCGAACCAGGCGGAACGGACGATGGTGTAGTCCAGGCCTGATTTGGCGATCACCTCTTCGCCAAGTTGCGCGTGGTATTCGCCACGGCCGGTTAGGATGACCAAACGTTCGACCCTGGACGACGCAGCCACACGGGTAAAGCGTGTCAGGTTCTCGATGGCACCGGGGAATGCGTAGTCCGGATGATAGTTGACGTAGACAGCTCCCATGCCGCGCAGGGCTTTCTCCCATGTGGCGGGATCGTCCCAGTCGAAGGGAACAGGAGCCTTGCGCGAGCCTGAGCGGGCATCATGCCCCGCGGCTTTGAGCCGAGCCAGGACGCGAGACCCGGTTTTACCGGTCGCGCCTGTGATCAGGATTGGTTTTGAGGTCATGTTTGGTCTCCCTTGATTGACGTGACGGCCAAGGGATAGCCGTCGCTGGGCGCGACCGTATTTGCATCGGACGCCAGTGTTTGGGCCCAAGACGCCAAAACCAATTCGACGGTTTGCGTTTAGACTTAAGCGCCGCGCCGATAGTTTGCCGGCGTTTCCCCGTGCCAGCGTTTGAAGGCCCGGGTGAACGTGCTCTGATCAGAGAACCCGGTCAAAAAGGCGATCTCTGCCAAGGCGTAATCCGTGCGTCGCAGCAATTGCTCCGATAGTGTTTTCCGAGCGTCTAAAACCAAGTCTTGGTAGGCCAAACCATCATCGGACAGGCGGCGTTGCAACGTCCGGGTACTCATACCCAAACGCCCTGCCATCTCGGCAAGTGTGGGCACACCTTCGCTGAGCGCCTCGCCGATCTGATCCACGATGCGCCGCTCAAGCTCGGACGTGTCGTTGATTTGGCCAAGCTGAATGTCGAGATGTGTCTCAAAGAACTTGGACATGCCATCGTCAGACAAACGGTTTGCGCGGCTCGCAACCGTTGCCAGCACTTCGAGAGCATCGCGATCTGCACCAAAGTGAATAGGGCAGCAGAAGTGCTGTTGATAGGCGCTGTCATCCGCAGGTCGATCTGACATGAGATGAACCGCAACCGGAGAGAAGTCATCGTCACAGACTTCACGGCTGATCGACATTGCGGCAGCCAAAGCCAGTTCATTGGTCATCTTAAGGCCAAGTCGTCGATCCCTGCCTTGAATCACTTCCATGAAGACAGACGTGCCGGACCGCTTAATGCGGAAATTGGCAATCGAAGTCACGACCTTCCCGTAGCGTTCGACCCGGGCGTAGGAGCTGAGAAGATTTGGGGCAGATTTGAACGCGAGGCCAAAAGCACCGTAGTCATCGCAACGCATTGACGCGCCCATATGTATCGGAATGGACCTGCCGCGATCATCGAGGTCCGCGATGCGTTCAAGCAGCCCAAAGAAGTCGCTATCCGAGATCATTGCACCGGGATCAACCGGCGCCGAAGGCTCAACGCCAACGCTTGCAAAAAGTGCCAAACGTGCACCTCGATCGACGCCTTCGAGCGCGACGGTAGCATCTAGTGCTTTGTGTACGAAAACCGTCGAAATCCATCCCATTCGGCAAGGATAGCTGAAGGCGCTCAAGCTGCATATTGGCACCCACGGCCCAAACTCTGGCGGCGCGCGCCAATGCCGTCTCCGTCCCGCCTCAGCAAACTCAGTTCGTCAACGGGCAGGAAAAGAGCCCTGCCAGCATAAAGCAACTCGGAAGGGGAAGGCAGATGGAAAAATCGAGGACAAGAACGCTTGTGGCCTATGGCAGCAAGCTCGGATCGACTGCTGAGGTCGCTAAGTTCATCGGCAGCGTCTTGACCGAACAAGGGGCTGAAATTGAGGTCAAACCGGTCTCGGGAGTCGATGATTTGGACGTCTATGACAACGTCATTCTAGGTAGCGCAATCCGATACGATCGTTGGTTGCCCGACGCGACGACCTTCGTGAAAGAGAACAAGGCAACTCTGAGCAACGTACCGGTTTCATTCTTCTTCACTTGCATCACGCTTGCAAAACCCACGCCGGCAGCACTGATCAAAGCCGAAGGGTACGCTGACAAACTCCGTTCCCTCGCCCCGGAAGTTAAACCAATGGCCGTAGGTGGTTTCGCCGGGGTGCTCCAGTTCGCTCGGACACCTTGGCCGGCCCGATTGGCCTTGAGGATGCTGTCGATCGCGACAGGCGTGAAACAGGGCGACGATCGGGATTGGGAGGCCATTCGGTTCTGGACCTTGAGCCAACTCGAGCCCCATGGCCATTTCAGGAAAGAAGACGTTGCATAATTTTCCAGGAGCCGCTGCCTCGCCCGCGCCTCGGTCGTTGGTTCAAGCCTTAGCAAAAGCCAGCAGTCTAGGCTGCGGAGCACCGCAACCCTGGCCGCTTTGACGACGCACAGCTTTTCTTTCCGAGAATATCCTTCGTCCATCTAGACCAATAAATTGCTTCGCCGGCGTATCCGTCCGTCGATCATGGCGAGGTGGAGCGCGCTGGCGCTGTTTATGAACATCGACAGATCGCTCAGGGGGTCACCCTCGATCACGATGAGATCGGCCAGAGCCCCTGGTGTGATCTGCCCAAGCTCGCCCAAGCGCTGTACGATCTCCGCATTGATTGACGTGGCAGAGCGTAGAACATCCACCGGTCTTTGCGCCTGTCCGCGCAGAAACAGCTCACGACCCTGCGTTTGCAGAAACGCATCCCCGTGGAGGTCACATCCAAGCCCCAGCTTGACGCCCGCCGCATGGCAAACGCGGACCGCCTCAAGCGCCTGCGCGTTAACCGAGCGGACCTTCTTTGTGGCGGAAGCTGGCAAGCCGAGCGCCTCCGCGTTTTCTGCAATCAATTCTCCCGCTGAGAGTGTTGGAACCACGAAGGCCCCGGCCTGCGCGATAATGGCGGCGGTTTCCGCGCCGATCAGGCTGCCGTGCTCGATTGTACGCACGCCCAATTCAACCGCGCGACGCGCCCCTTCGTCGGTATGGCAATGCGCCATCACATAGGACCCCCGTCGCGCAGCTTCCTCGACAGCGACGCGGATCTCTGCATCCGTGAAATGCGGCATGTCGAGCGGGGCGAGTTCCGTTGACACGCCCCCGGACAGGAAGATCTTGATCTGTGTCGCGCCTTGACGAAATCGCTGGCGCACCGCCTTCCGCATCTCATCTGGGCCATCCACGGCCTCGCAGATGACACCGCTGTATTCCCCGCAGCCGCAGAGGTCCGGCTCTCCCCTCCGGCGCATGTCGCCATGCCCCCCGGTTTGGGTCAGGGCCTTGCCGGGATAGAAAAAGCGCGGCCCGTCGATCAGACCGGCATCCAGAGATTGGGCCAGACCGATATCGCCGCCGCCGGCATCTCTGATGGTGGTGAAGCCCCGATCAAGCGCCCCGGTTAAGAGCTGCGCGGCATGGGACGCCAGAAGCGCTGGATGCATCCGATCCGTGCCGTAGAAATCGTAGCTGGGCGTGTTGGCATGGTAATGCGCATCAATGAGACCCGGCATCAAAAAATGGCCATGACAGTCGATGCGCACCGCCGCGCCTCCGAAGTGAACCTTGGCACCAGCCTCGGCAATGCGATCGCCGTCGACAATTACGGTCGCGCCGTCGACAGCTTCCTCCGAGAGACCATCCCAAAGGCGCGCGTTTTCCAGAACCGTGACGGTCATGCCGTCATACGCCCAAGTTGGTCGAGCAAGGCCGCCCCGGTGCGGATCCCGGCATGGAAAAGCGCAAGTTCCAAGTTTTCGTTCGGCGCGTGGTTGGCTTCGTCGGCATTGGCATAGGGCGTGACGAAGGCCGGCAGACCAAGTGTCTTGGTGAAGGCATAATCCGGGAGACTGCCGCCGACGCTTGGGTAGAGATAGGGCGCCTCGCCGCGCGCAATTGTAACGGCCTCAACGATGGTCGGCGCAAAACGATTGTCGAGCGGCGTGCGGGACGGCAACATGCCGCCCGTTCCGATCACCTCCACCTCGCCCTCAGGCGCGTGCTTGGCGACATGAGCGCGGACGCAGTCCACGGCTTGGTCAGGGGTCATATCGGGCACCAGTCGGATATCGCATTTCGCAATGGCCTCGCAGGGCAGCACCGTTTTTGTCCCCGGCCCGCCATAGCCGCCATGTATCCCGTTGATCGTAAGGGTGGGATGGAACATCAGGCGGTCATGGAAGGGCCGGTCCGCGGGGGCATCGAGCCGGTGGAGGCCCATCTCCGCGAGGTATTCCGGTACGTCCACAGGCAGCGCCTCGGCGGCTGCGCGTTCGGCGTTGGATGGCGGGCGGATCGGGTCATGCAGCCCGTCGATTGTAATGCGCCCATCGGCATCTTTCATCGTGCCCAAGAGGTGCACCAACGTCCAAAGTGCGTTCGGCATTGTGCCGCCGTGATTGCCCGAATGGGCATCCGTACGCCCGGTTTTCACCACCAGCTCGAACCCAGCCATCCCGCGCACGCCGTAGGTGACAATGCCGCGACCAGAGGGATGCAGCGGACCATCCGCCGTCACAACGAGGTCCGCTTTCAGGCGATCCGCCTGCTCAGCCACGAACTCCGCAATGCGGGGCGAGCCGATTTCCTCTTCCCCTTCGAGCAGGAAGATCACGTTGCAGGGCAGCGTCCCCGTCACGGCAAGATGCGCCTCAAGCGCGAGCAGTTGCGCGAAATGCTGTCCCTTATTGTCGCCGATCCCGCGTGCGTAGATGCGCCCGTCTCGGATCGTGGGCTCAAACGGCGGCGATACCCAGGCCTCTAATGGATCCGGCGGCTGCACGTCATAATGCCCATAGAGCATGACGGTCGGTTTACCGGGCGCATCATTGCGGTGGCCAAGCACCATGGGGTGGCCCGAGGTTGGCACCGCTTCGGCAGAGAACCCGAGTTTCTGCAAATGCTCGACAAGCATCGCTGCGACCTCGCGTATGCCGATGTCATGGGCACTGATAGAAGGATGGCTGACGTAGTCCATCACGCGTTTCACATGGGCGTCGCTGTGGGCGTCAATGTAGTCGAAGATCTGAGCAAGCGTTTCGGGCGTGCTTGTTGTCTCGGTCATATCTCCGCCTTCGTCAGAAGGAGTGCGCCAGAGGATTGCACCTCACCCGCCCAGCCGGGCGCAATCAGCGTCGTGGTATCAAGTTGGCTGACGATGGCTGGTCCGGTGATCACCGCCCCCGCGCCGAGGGTCGTACGGTCGTAGAGCGGCACACATGTGCGGCCCGTTCGGAGCGCGACCTGCACCTCATCAACGGGCTCGGGGTCGTTGCCTGGCGCAACGGGCGCCGGGCTTGGCGTCTCCATTAATGCGCGCGCCTCCACGCGGAGCGTGACCAATTCGATGAGAGCGTTGAGTTCAAATCCATAAAGCGCGCGGTGCGCCTGCGTAAACGCGGCCTCAAGGGCACCGGCGGTGTTGGTCCAAGACACTGTCAGTTCATTGCCCTGTCCGGCATACCGAAGGAGGGCGGCGCGGGTCACATGCCGGTTGGAACCCGGAACACCTTCGGCCTCAAACCACGCAGCCGCCTCAGCCTCCAAGGTTTGAAAAAGCGCCTCGGCCTCCACCATATCAGGGGCGCCGGCACGCGGACGCGCACGACTGAACTCGGACTTCAGGTCCGCCGCCATCAATCCGTCTGCACAGAGAATACCGGGTGCGGGAACAATAAGCACACGCCGCGCCCCTATCAGATCGGCCAGAGCACACCCATGCAAAGGGCCGGCTCCTCCGAACGGCAAAAGCGTGAAATCGCGCGGATCATGTCCGCGTTCCACAGAGACGACGCGCATGGCGCCAACCATACGATTGTCGGCGATGGCCAGAATGCCACGGGCGGCTTCTTCCACCGAAATACCAAGCGGCTTGGCGACGCCCTCGTCCATCGCGCGGCGGGCGGTTACGACGTCCAACGCCATCTCGCCCCCCAAAAGCCGCGCCGGGAGATGCCCCAATACGACATGCGCATCGGTCACGGTCGGTTCTATCCCGCCCCGACCATATGCCGCAGGTCCCGGCGTTGCCCCGGCGCTCTGTGGCCCGACGGTGAGCACCCCGTCATTCACCCGCGCAATTGATCCGCCACCGGCCCCGATGGTCACCATATCGACCATCGGCAACGGAAGCGGCCATTCGCCCACCTGGCCCTGTTGTGTGAGCCCGATCTTACCGCCTTCGATCAGGCAAATGTCGGCGCTTGTTCCTCCGATATCGACGGTCAGAATGTCCTCGATACCGCAGGTCGCCGCCGCTGACCGCGCGCCAACGACGCCGGCCGCTGGCCCAGATAGCGCCGTCAACGCGGGCGCTGCGCGAATTTTGGGTGCGCCGGCCACGCCACCGTTGGACTGCATCAGCAAAAGCGGGGCAGGCACGCCCTCAGCTTTCAGTTTGTCTTCGATCCGTCCGACATATTGCGTAACCCCAGGCATCACGATGGCATTAAGGACGGAGGCCAACGTGCGTTCATATTCTCGGATCACCGGCAGAATATCAGAAGACGCCGTGACTGCCACACCGGGCATCGCTGAGCGCAGGATTTCTGCCGTCCGGCGCTCATGCGTGGGATTGGCAAAGGCGTGCAGGAGGCAAACGGCAACCGCATCAACATCCATCTCTTGCAGGAGTTCGGCAGCTCGGGCGACACTGTTTTCATCCAACGGCTCGGCCACAACCCCGCCCGGCAAGAGCCGTTCGGTCACTTCGACAATCCGCGAAGGCGGAACGGGACGTGCGGGTTTGATCCAGTTGTAGAGGTTTTCTGCGCGCGGGATGTCCTGCCGTCCGATCTCCAGCACGTGGCGGAAGCCTTGCGTGGTCACCAAGGCCGCGCGCGCGCCTTTGCCTTCGAGGATCATGTTTGTCGCCACGGTTGTCCCATGCAGAACCTGAGCCAGATTTTCAGGTGCCGCACCCGCTGCATCGAGCGCGAGCCGCAGGCCTGCAAGGAACGCCTCGGACGGATCATCGGGACGCGAGGGTGTCTTGGCGCGCCAGACCTGACCTGTGGACGTGTCGGCAAGCGCCACATCGGTGAAGGTGCCACCGATATCCACGGCGAGCGTCAGCCCGGCCGGCACAGTATCAAAGGACATCCAGATACTCCTTGCGGTGAAACGGTTTGACCGCCGGACGATTTGCACGGAGGCGGGCCGTTTCTGCATCATTGACCCGCCGCCCCGTGACAGCGACGCCGTAGTCGCGCAGGGCCGCCTCGGTGCTGACGAGGCCGGCAAGCACATCTTCCAGCACACGCTCTGTCGCGCGATCGTAGGGATGACCGTAGCCCCCTCCGCCGCCGGTTTCGATGCGCACGACGTCACCCTTCTTTAGCATCGTGCCATCGGAAAGCGGTGGCAGAACCTTTTCCTCCGGCGTGCCGGGGTTGAGAACGATGCGGCCCGGTGCTCCGGACTTGCCGCCCTTGATGCCCCAAGGCGGGTTTTCAACACCATCGATGCGGATGCCCAGCATCGCGCTATCGGCCAGAATTTCGTATTCGCGCAAAATGCCAGTGCCCCCGCGGTGTTCGCCCGGGCCGCCGCTATCCTTCACCATACCGTAAGTGCGGAACGCGACCGGGTAGCCAAGCTCAGTGAACTCAACCGGGTAGTTTTCCTGCGCAACGAAATAAACCGCATCCATGCCATCGGCGAAGGCACGGGCGCCGTATCCGACGCCGATTCCGTCAGCCAAAAGAAACGGCGTCGGCGTGCCGTCCTCGCTGGTGTAGCTGCCACGGATCAGGGCCACGACATAGGCCGCCTGCGCGGCAGGCGCCTGCCCACCGGCTGCGTTTACGAGACCGTTTAGGGTCGCCAGAACACGCATCATTGTCAGACCGCGCATCCCCAAAGGCGCAGGCCAAGTTGGTTTCACCAATGACCCCTCACGCAGCCGCACCTCATCAAGTGCAAGCGGGCCACCGGCGTTACAGACCTGCCCGGGTTCTCCGCCGAGGTAAAAAAGCCCGAGTGCCATGCCCGGGATAGACTTGTTCATCAGAAGGTTTACCGGACCTTGCGCCTGGTCGTCGGTATCCGTGGTGTCGAGAATGAAACGGTCCTGTCCGTCGGGACCCCGTTCGCGCGTCAGCGCAAAGCGAAGATGAAACGGCCCGTTGCCATGACCGTCACTGTCGATAGCATCCGCAAATCGGTGCGTGCCATAATCGAAGGTATCCGCAAGCTTCTGGCGGACAATGCGGCGCGTCCGGTCCAGGAGTTGCGCAAGCGCGTCCTCTAGAACGTCCGCACCGAACCGATCAGATACCTCCAACATGCGCTGCGCCCCAAGGCGCACACTCGCCATCAGCGCGCTCATGTCCCCTTCGCTTTGGGCGGGGTAGCGCGAGTTGCGATGAAAAATGGCAAGGGCCGCGTCGTTCACAATACCGGCGTCAATGAGTTTCGTCGGCGGAACGATAATGCCCTCCTGCCAGATCTCCGTGGCATCGGGGCTGATCGAGCCCGGTCGCATACCCCCGATATCGGCAAAATGTGCCCAGCTCATCACAAAGGCAACGCGACGCCCCTGATGGAAGACGGGCGCCAGCAAGACCTGGTCATTGGAATGGCTCACTGCGCCATAGGAGCCATAGCAATCATTGTACCAATAGAGATCGCCCTCGCGCATCGCTTCGACAGGGAAATGCTCGAATACGGGTGTCGTTATGTCGCCAAAGATCGGCACCATAGAACCCACAGCCATCACGCCGTCGCGGTCAAAGATGGCAGTATAAAAGTCTTTCTTCTCGCGGATAAAGGCCGAAATGGCGGTGCGCTCAATCAACGCCTCCATCTCGCTCTGGGCGGCCTGAATGGCACCCTGGATGATCTCCAATGTGATCGGGTCGCAGATCGCGCCTTGGGTCGCCTGCGCTTCAGGGGCGATGGTCATGGATCAAATCTCCGTATCAAATAAATGGCAATGAACCGTGCGCGCGCCGACTTTTGTCGGGCCCGGCGCTTCCCGCGCGCACCGTTCAAACGTGTTGGGGCAACGATCCCGGAAGGTGCATCCAGAGGGTGGTTTGCGCGCGTCGGGCGCGCCGCGGCCGATGGGCAATGGGTCGTGGCTTTGATCCGGGTGCGGGACCGGGACAGCGGCAACAAGCGCTTGTGTGTAAGGATGGAGCGGGTCGGCGACAATGTCCTCCGTGGGCCCATCCTCCACGATCCGCCCAAGATACATCACAATGGTGCGCTCACAGACATAACGCACCAAGGCAAGGTCATGGCTGATGTAGATGGCGGTGATCCCGGTCTTCTCACGCACCTCGCGAAAGACGTTCAGGACACCGGCCCGCACAGATACATCCAGCATCGACACAGGTTCGTCAGCCACCACGAATTCGGGCTGAAGGATCAACGCGCGCGCCATAACGATCCGCTGCAATTGCCCACCGGACAGCTGGTGCGGATAGCGATCAAGGAATTGTTCGGCATCCCCCAGTTTCACAAGGGCCATGGCACCCAGGATACGCTCTTCGTATTCTTCTGGCGGAATATCGGCGTTTTCCAGCGGTTCGGATAGAACATCCCGGATCGTGAAGCGCGGGTTCAGCGCCTCGAACGGGTTTTGGAAGATGAGCTGAACGCGCGCGCGGAATGCTTGCAGTGCCGCGCCGGTGAGTGCGCCGACATCCTGGCCGTCGAATTCCACACTGCCGCCCGTGGCCTTCTCCAGACGCACCAACATTCGCCCGGTCGAGGTCTTGCCGCATCCGCTTTCGCCCAAAAGGCCGACGCTCTCTCCACGTTTGAGCGAGAAGGTCACGCCATCGACCGCCTTTACGACACTGGCCCGGCCCCGCAATTGCGCCAAAGCGCCACCGACATGGTAGTAAAGTTCCGCAGCCCTAAGGCGAACGAGAGGCGCGTCGTCAGGCGTTGTATCCTTCATGCGGGGACCTGCCAGGTTTCGGAGGCCATCGCCCGCATCCGCAACGCTTCGGCCTCGCCCAAGCGATGGCACGCAGCCAGATGATCACCTTGATACGATGTCAGCGGGGGGACGACCGTCCGACACCTTTGCTCATGGAACGGGCACCGTGCCGCAAACCGGCAGCCTGGAGGAGGATTAGCAAGATTTGGCGGGGAACCTTCGATCGGGGTGAGCACACCGGCCGCACCTGCCAGATCAGGAAACGCATTGCGCAGGCCCATTGTATATGGATGCGCCGGTGCGGTGAGTGTCGCGGCCATTGGTCCGGTCTCGACAACGCGGCCGGCATACATAACGACCACTCGGTCGCAGACGTAGGCCACGACGGAAATGTCATGGGTGACCAGCACCACCGAGATCCCGAGACGTTCCTTCAGGGCCCGAAGTTGATCGAGGATCTGACGCTGAACAATTACGTCGAGCGCCGTGACCGGCTCATCCGCGATGATGAGTTTGGGTTCCAACGCAAGCGCCAAAGCAATCGCAACCCGTTGACGCATCCCGCCTGAAAACTGGTGCGGGAAATCGCCAAGCCGGCTGGCCTCAATCCCAACCCATTCGAAAAGCTCCGCCGAGCGCCTGCGCGCCTCGGCCCGTCCCATGCCGCCGCGACGGACCAAAACCTCCGCCAGTTGAGAGCCGACTTTGTACACCGGATCGAGCGAGTTCATCGCCGATTGCGGAATAAAGGCAATCTCCCGCCAGCGCAGGCTGTTCATCGCGCGCTCCGGCAAGGCCATGATATCTTGACCTCCGAAGATCGCTTGCCCGCCGGAAATGCGTGCATTGGAGGCCAAAACCCGCGTAAGGGACCGCGCGAGCGTGGTCTTGCCGCATCCGCTTTCTCCCACAAGGCCCACGATAGAACCCGGCTCCACGTCAAAACTCGCGCCGTCAACAGCGATCGTGTCGGCGTTTCCAACGCGGTAAGCAATGCTGAGTTCGCGCAAGGAAAGGAGTGGTTCGGTCATCGATCAAGCTTTGGGAAGAGGATCTGTTCGTAGCCACGGGTGATAAAGAACCCCGCCGAAACGATCAGGATGATAAGAAAGCCAGGCGGCACGAACCAATAATAGGACCCCTTGGACAGCGCCTGAGAGGCAAACGCGTCCTGCAACATGTATCCCCACGAGATCGAGTCTGGATCACCAAAACCAAGGAAGCTGATGGAGGCCTCCGTCAGGATCGCCCAGCCAATGGCGATGGAGCCATAGAGAAAGGACAGTGGCAGGACGTTCGGTGCAATGTGGCGCGCAATGATCTTGAAATCGGAAGAGCCGGACACACGCGCAGCCTCGACATAGACCCGATTACGCAATGTCAGGGTTTGGCTGCGGATCACGCGGCCGGTATCCCGCCAGAGTACAAGCGCCATGGCGATCACCACATTCCAAATCGAGGGTTCGAGAAACGCGGCCAGAACAATGACGAACGGTAGAAACGGGATGCCAAAGGCCACATCGGCCAGCCGCATCAGAACTGTGTCGATCCAGCCTCCGAAATAACCCGCAACGATGCCCACGATGGACCCGATCAACGCCACCATGAAGGCGGCAGAAAGACCGATCAGAAGAGCCGATTGAGCGCCCCACACAAGCTGTGAAAAGACATCCCGACCGAGCGTGGTGGTGCCCATGATGTAGCCTTCCGTGCCGGGGGTAAGGTCGGCTGCCAGCTGAAAATCCGTCGTGAACAGGATCTCGTTGGGGTCATGGGTGGCAATGTAGGGTGCAAACAAGGCGACTAGAACGAACATCAGGTAGATGGCGAGCCCAAAGATCGCGAGCGGGTCGTGCGTTGGCAGTCGCAGTGACCCAAAGGCACGGCGCATTTTGCCGCGCCGCCGCCGCTGCGGCGCACGCGCGGGTGTGGATGACGTCTCAGCGCTACTCACGGGTCACTCGCGGATCCAGTGCGGCATAAAGGAGATCCGCAATTAGGTTCATCAAAATGACCACGACGGCAATCATCAGAAACGCGCCCTGCGCCAATGGGTAGTCGGCCGTCGATACGGCGCGGACCAACTCACGGCCCAGGCCCGGCCACGAAAATACCGTTTCGACCACGACATTGCCTTGGATCTGGTAGCCGACCGCGATGGCAAAAGAGGTCATGACCGGCAAAAGCGCGTTACGCGCGGCGTGGCGGATCACCACTGAAAACGTCGACAAGCCCTTGATGCGCGCCATGGTCACGAAGTCTTCCCGCATCACGTCCAGCATGTTCGAACGCATCAACAGCAGCGGGAGGCCCTGGCTATAGATCGCCAGGGTCAGCACCGGCAGCGTCATGTGCCACCAGAAATCGCGAGAGGCGTAGAGCGCCAGGAGCGTGTCGTATTCTGCGCCAGGCGGGCGTGTTCCGCCGGCCGGAAAAAGCCCCAAGCCAAAGCTGAAAACCGCGAGCAAAAGCATGCCGAGCCAAAACTCGGGCATCGCCCGCGTGGTCAGCACCAATGGCACGCCGATCTGTTCGACCACGGCGCCGCGCTTCCACGCCAGGTATGCACCTGCCAGCACGCCGAAAATGTAGGCGACGATGAGCGAAGTGAAGGTCAGGATCAGCGTGTTGGGCAACAGCGCAATCACACGCTCGGCAACGGGCTGGCGGTAGAAAAAGCTCTCTCCCAGGTCGCCCTGCAACAGGTTACCGAGATACACGAAATACTGCTGCCACAGAGGAAGATCGAGGCCGAACCGCGCCATCAGTTCGGCTTGCTGTTCTGGTGTGAAGTTCGGATCGATGTAAGCGGCCAAAGGGCTGCCTGGCATCAGTCGGAACATGAAGAACAAGATGGTGATCACCGCCCACAGCACAAACACGGTTTGCACCAGTCGCGCTCCGATGACGGTGACACCTTTCATCCCGCAGCTCCTGCCCGATCCGGTTCAGGGTTTGGCGCGGCTCACTCGCCCAAAGTCTCAGTGACACCCTCGGGATAGTGCAAGCGCCCGTCGATCACCTCATATCCGGCCTCGGCCAAGATATCCTGCGCAACCTCGATGCCCTGGGGCAAGGTCGTCAGGGTCTCTTCGTTGTGCCAGTAGCCGAGCGCTGGCGACACCACTGAATTCGACGGCACCGCGAAGCCGCGGAAGGCCGCACCCACGATCAGGCGCCGGTCCACCGCAGAGGACAACGCACGGCGGAAGGCCGCGTCGTCAAACGGGGGGCGACGATGGTTAAAGGCCACGTAGCGGAACCCAATATCGACGGTCGAAATGACCTCTAGGTCCGGGTTCTCTTCCGCGGCCGCGACCACAACGCTGGGGTCTCCGGGGAAGTCCGAGAGGAAATTGATCTCACCCGAGCGCAGCATACCGAGCGATGCCTCGACATTCGGCACGATCCGCAGGATCCACCGCTCCGCCCCGGGGGCGGCCCAATGGTCCGCGTTGGCCTCCAACACGACCTCTTCGTTCAGCGTCCAGCTGCTGAACCGATAGGGGCCGGACCCAATGGGCACCTCTTCTTGGAAGGATTCCGCATTGGTGTCGAGCGTCAGTTGCTCCGCGATGATCGGCTCCCAAATGTGTTTGGGGATGATGTTGATCTTGGCCAAGCTGGCGGTCAGAAACGGCGCCGACGGTTCGCTGAGCGAAAAGGTGATGTCCATCCCATCGATCGAGATGTTTTCGATGCCGTTCACAAACGGCGAGTACATCGGTGCTTCGCCAGAACCGGCAGCTTCGAACGAAAACTGCACGTCCTCGGGCGTCACAGGAAGGCCGTCGTGCCACATCATATCGTCACGCAAGGTGACGGTGATCGTTGTGTCGTCGATCCACTCATAGGCGCTGGCCGCCCAAAGCTGGGGCAGACCGTCGGGCCCGATCCGCAGCAGACGGTCCCACACCAATTCGGTGATCCAGCTATCCGTGCCGCCGGAAATGAACAAAGGGTTAATCGCGGTGACGTTGTCTGACGAGTTCAGAACGATATCGCGCTGGTCGCCGACAGGCTGCATCTGGATGTAGCTCCAGGTGTTGCGGATCCCGATGCCGGACTGGTCAACGACCGAGTCGGCGTCCCAAACCGCCGTGTTGACGGCATAGGTCGATTGCGGATGGGCCAGCATCATATTGGGCTGATCCTCGGCCAACAAAGCTTGGGCCGCGCGCACAATCTCGCGCCGCTCTTCGGGATCGAGCGTCACGCGTTGCTGTTCCACAAGCGCGTCGTAATCGGGGTTGTTGTAGCCGATGAAATTGAAGCCCTGTTCTGCCGTGGTGGAGTGGAACAGGTTGTAGACGATCTCATCTGGGTCCGAGCGTTCCGGCCGGCCGACCATCTGCCAAGCGGTTGTGTCCCAGTCGTCACGGCTGAACCAGATCGCCTGGATCATTTGTTCCCACGGCATGACCTCGACGTTCACATCTAACCCGAGACGGCGCCATTCCTGCGCGATCAATTGCGTGAATTGGAATTCGGCCGGCTGTGCCGCTTGGGGGCGTGTGACCAAGTTAATAGTCCGGATTTCATCTGCGAACACCGGCGTCAGCGCGGTCGCAGACAGGCTTGCAGCCACGAAGGCCGCTCTAAGGGGCAGTCTCATTATTCTATCTCCTGTTGGCCAAGGGACGAGTGTATGTGCGCGACCTGTCAGGCAACGCGCATGTCAGAGGCGGTTTTGCCCGCCTTCATCTTGGTCGGCGTGGGCCAGGCTTTTTTGGAATGCGCCAGCCCCATCGAAACCAGCATTTCCGCATGTTTCACCGCAGCCCGACCCGCATTGACAACTGGCACGCCGACCTCGGCCCCGATTTCGTCGCCCATATCGAGGAATGACATTGTCATGCAGCCAAACAGCAATACGTCAGCACGATCCTTTTCGACGCAAGTCCGCGCAACCTCGATGAGACGCGCCTTCGTCACATCGGGATCATTCATTAATTCGAGCACAGGAATGTTCGTTGGACGGACGCTGGACAGTTTCTCGCGCACGCCCGCCTTCACCGACAAGTGCTCCATCATCGGAATGAGGCTATCGAAGATGGTCAACACGCCGAATTTGTGACCGAGGCCAGACGCCATCAGCATCGCGCTTTCGCACGGCCCAACGACCGGAATGGTGACAAGCTCGCGCGCGGCTTCGAGGCCGGGATCACCAAAACACCCGATGATCGCAGCGTCAAAGCCGTTTTTCTCGCAGTCCATGATCAAATCGAGGGTCGGCGGGATGGCCAGCATTTCTTCGTAGGCGGACTCGATGGATGCCGGGCCGGTCGGAACGTCGATCACGGACACCTCTGTGCCGACAAAGGCCCATGCGTTCATGAGGCGTTCGCGGCGCTGCATCTCTGCAAGACCCATCGGACCTTTCGACATTGGCCCGGGAACCACATATGCAATCTTCATCACAGCCCCCAAAAAAATGGTTGTTTTACCCACCGAAACAGTGTTTCAAGAATGAGTATGCGGCAATCTTTTTTCAAATCAAGCCAAACCTGAAAAACTCGAGGTAGGAGATGCCCGAGCCCCGTGACTACACAATCGCCGCCGTCGACCGAGCGCTTCGCGTTCTGGAGGCATTGGCGGAGCACCCGAAGCAGGGCATAACAGAATTGTCCAAGCGCCTCGGCCTGACGAAATCCATCGTGTTTCGGCTGCTGTCCACCCTTGAAGCGAGAGGCTTTGTGGTCAGGGAGGGAGAAAAGGCGATGTATTCGCTCGGCTATCGCATCGGGGTCCTTGGAGAGCAGGCAGGCGCCCAGAATATGCTCCTATCCGCGGCCCGACCTGTAATGGCGCAGCTTCGCGATGACACGTCCGAGAACATCAACCTTGTCATTCGTGAAGACCTGAGATCCTTAGTTCTGGCGACCGAGGACGGCCATCATTCTATGAGAATATATGCAAATCCAGGTCGATACGGCCCGCTCCATGCCGGGGGAGGCTCCGTCCTCCTGCTCGCATACGCGCCTGAGGAGGCGCGGGAACGGCTGTGCAAGCAGCCGCTTCAACGCTTCACCGCCACAACCGTCACCGATCCAAACGAGTTGCGCGAGCGCCTAGATACAATTCGTTCCGATGGCTATCACATCGCGATCAACGATCTGGATGAAGGCGCGTTTTCGATTGCCGCCCCGATCCAAAATGCGTCAGACGAGGTTATTGCCGCTTTGTCCGTTGCTGGTGCCATGGCGCGGTATGACGAGACCCGGCGCCGGAAATACCTGCATCTTGTCCAAACAGCCGCCGCCCAAATTTCAAGCAAACTTGGAATCTCGGTCGCGGCATAGGTCATCGAACAGCAAGCTTGTCGAATCGCATTCACGCTGCCACCATTTCGAAATTGAAACAGCGTTTCATTAGATGAAACAAGGGGCGACCGATGACACCTGCAGAATCCGCACTTCTCGATCACGTGCGAATGGAAGAACCCTGGGGTCTGGTCGAAAGCTTTGCCACCTTCAAACGCGAACACCCGACGGATGTGAACCGTGGTATGGACGAGGTCGTCGAGCGGCTTACACGCCACGGTGTGCCCACTAGGGTGCATCAACCTTCGCTCTACCTCAGCCTTCCAGGTACCGCGCGGGTGGACGCAGGCGGCACAACCTATCGCGCCAAACCACCGGCCTACGCTACGGACGCGCGCACCGGCGTCACCGCGCCACTTGTTTATCTGAGCGCCAACGCCGTGGATGACATCGACGACATGTTCGATCTCCGCATCGACGGTGCAGCGGCGCTTGCCCCAAAAGCGAAGGGCGCGATCGTGGTGTCGGAAGGCTTTGCGAGCCCGGTCATGGTGCGGCAATTCGAAGACATGGGAGCGGTCGGCGTCATCGCGGTAAACCCGGGCGAGGACATCCACTGGGGCATCTGCACCACCATTTGGGGTATCCCCGATCTTGACGACCTGCCTCGCAAACCCGGTATCCCGGCCGCGGCCGTGAACAAATCCGACGGTGAGGCTCTGATCGAACTGGCCCGCGCAGGCGGCGAGGCCACCGTCTTTACCGAAATGGAAGAAGGCTGGTTTGACAGCAAACTGGTGGAAGTTGTGATACCAGGGACAAGTGAGCCTGACAAATTCGTCCTGCTCCACGGCCATCTCGACAGTTGGGATGTTGGCGTTGGCGATAATGCCGTTGGCGACGCCTGCATGCTGGAGATTGCGCGCACGCTTTGGGCGAACCGCGATCAACTCCGCCGATCTGTCCGCATTTGTTGGTGGCCTGGTCACTCAACCGGACGTTACGCTGGATCGACGTGGTACGCCGATACCTTCGCCATTGACCTCGATGAAAACTGCGTCGCGCAGGTCAATTGCGATAGCCCTGGATGCCGGTGGGCCACAGAGTTCATTAACTTGTCCCGGATGTCGGAGACCGACGACCTGATCAGCGCCGCAATCAGCGAGGTCGCAGGTAAAACGGCCGCGGGCGAGCGACCCCACAGGGCGGGCGACTACTCGTTCAACAATATCGGGATCTCTAGCTATTTCATGCTGTCTTCGACGATGCCGAACACGCTGCGCGAAGAGAAAGGCTACTACACGGTCGGCGGATGCGGCGCAAATATCGCATGGCACACAGAGAACGACACATTGGAAATCGCCGACAAGGATATCCTTGAACGCGACATCAAGGTTTACCTGCTCGCGCTGCTTCGCACACTCAATGCACCGGTCCTGCCGTTCGACTGGCGTGCGACGGCGCGCGAATTTCAGGACACTATCGCGACATATCAGATCGCCGCCGGCGACCGGTTTGATCTGTCCCCCTCTGCCGACGCCGCAGAAAGCCTGCTGACGGCGTTGGAGGGGTTCTATGACGGTGTTGCCGCGGGCCGCGTCTCGGAAGCAAACGCCAACACGGTCATCCAAGACCTCGCTCGTATTCTGGTGCCGATCAACTTCTGCCGCGAAGCGCGGTTCCGCCATGACCCCGCCGCAACGGTCCCTGCCTTGCCAACCATCCACACAGCGACCGAACTCGACCTGCACAGCGAGACATTGGGCTTTGCGCAAAACCAGCTCTTGCGCGGTCAAAACCGGCTTGTGTCGGCCTTGCGTCAGGCGGAGCGGCACATCGCACTCGTTGTTGGGTGATGCGGGCCATCACCTATGACCGCACCGGACCGGCGGCAGAGGTGCTTTCGCTTCGCGACTTGCCAGACCCGGCGCCGGGGCCGGGAGAAGTGCTCGTGCGGGTCCACGCGTCGGGGATCAACCCGGCGGATGTGAAACGGCGCGCAGGTTGGGGCGGTCTGGCGATGGGTCACCCTCTTGTCATTCCGCACACGGACGGCGCTGGCGTCATTAAGGCTGTCGGCGATGGCGTGGATGCGCGCCGCATCGGGCAGCGCGTCTGGATGTGGAACGCCCAAGGTGGCTACGGCGAGGCGGGCCGCGCCTTCGGCACGGCGGCTGAGTTGATCGCCCTGCCCGCCGCCCAAGCGGTGCCTTTGCCGGATCGATTGAGCTTTGCAGAGGGCGCTTGTATCGGCGTTCCGGCCATGACCGCGCATCGATGTGTTATGTCCGATGGACCCGTTACCGGCCTCACGCTTTTGATCCAAGGTGGCGCGGGTGCGGTCGGTTATCTGGCCTGTCAAATCGCCATCAAAGAAGGCGCCCGTCTCCTTTCGACCGTGAGCGGTCCGGAAAACGCAACGCGAATTGAAGCCCTCGGTGGCCTGGCGATTGACCGACGCCGGGAAGACGTCGCATCACGCGTGCTGGAGCTTACCGGCGGAATTGGGGTGGACCGCATCATCGAGGTGGATTTTGCGGCGAATTGTCGGACAGACGCGCAGCTGATAAAGCGCAATGGCATGATCGCGAGTTATTCAAGCTCATCGGACGCGAAACCGGTGCTCGATTACTATGCATACGCATCTAAGGGCGCGAATATGCGCTTCATACAAGGTTTTTCACTCCCAAAAGACGCGCTGCGCAAGGCCCAAATGTGGATCGCCCAAAACCATATCCATATTCCACGACATGCGACGTTCCCGCTCGAAGACTGTGCCAAGGCGCACGAAATGGTCGAAACCCCAAGGCCTGATGCCTTCGGCCAAGTGGTGTTGGAACTCACGCCATCCGACTGATCAATGCATTGAAGGGGGTTTTGAGTGTTCGGTTTCGTGCCCCTCCCGTCCGAACAAGTTGCTCCTCTGCATTCTAGTCAAACGTCCGGCTGCGGCTCCCCGTTGCCGATCTCCGTTTGGCAGCACTTTTTCGAAAACTCTTTACCGTTGCGACCACTTACAGCCCGAGGCGGATGAGGTGGTTGGCCGCTGCTCCACCGGCATCGAATGTGGCGACGTGCAGGCGTCAAAGACAGCAAGGGAGAAGCGACCTCATGGCCGTAAAAGGCAGTCGGCCTCGATCTGACCGCGAGGCCGTTTATCGCCCGACCACGCGGTTTGTCGAGATTGAGACAGAGCAGCAGCAAGCCATGCTCTCAATCCATCGCATGCGGGGTCTGGCCGTCCGGCAACGCACGCTGATGGCCAACATGATCCGCAATGTGCAGCGGATTATGCGCCATGTTGTCCGCGGCAATATCCAGGATATGCACCGCTCCCCTTCTGGCGCAAAAGTGCAAAAACGCGAAATCGAATCTTGGATTTATGAATTTGGGAACACGCCGCAGACTGGATAATCTGCTCTAACACAGATTGCATTTTCGCGCTGGAGTGAACCAAGCATTCTCGGTCTCAACGGGTGGCGCCGGGCGCATGGTATCGACGTTTGAGGACCGCTGAGTTCGCCATGGTCTTCACAGGGTAACGCAGCCTCCAAAGCGCCGATGTAACGGGAAGAAGGAAATCACGCGATGATGACGGAAGATCGGCTTCGCGAGCTTTACGGTGATGCTCAGGCATCCGCGCAGAAAAAGGTCATTGATCACATCGACGTCCATGTAAGGCGCTTTCTCGAGGCCTGTCCGTTTGCGGTGCTTGCCACGTCTGACGGAGACAGCCTTGATTTGTCGCCAAAGGGTGACCCACCGGGGTTCATCGTGGTCGAAGATACGAAGACCATCGTCGTCCCTGACCGGCCCGGCAACAACCGGCTTGACGGTATGCTGAACATTCTTTCGCACCCCCGTGTCGCGCTCCTCCTGCTGATCCCGACAGTGCGGGAGACGGTTCGCATCAACGGCACAGCTAAAATCGTCGACGATGAAGACGTGACGGCACGGCACGCACTGAACGGGCGCGTCCCCAAGACCGTCCTGCGCATCCACGTTGAAGAGGTCATGACCCATTGCGGGAAGTCAGCTCTGCGCTCCGGGCTGTGGGACCCAAACAGCTGGCCAACCGAACGCCCTGTCGCCAACCAATCAGAGATCCTGCGCGATCATACGATGCTGGATATGGAAATCTTGAGCGATGCCGAAATTGAAAAACGCTATCGATCCATGCTGTGACGCGCCCGCACGCGCCCCCATAGATCCCCCTATGCCGTTTCGGCTGCCATCATCTCGACCATCGTGTCGCGCATTATGAACTTCTGCGGCTTGCCAGTGACCGTCATTGGAATTTCGTCTACTTGCCGCACAAGGGCGGGCACCTTATAGCGCGCGATCTTGCCCTCACAATAGCTGCGCACGTCCTCGCCCGACAGCGAAGCACCCGGCGCGACCACAACCCAGGCGCACACGATCTCACCATAGGTCGCGTCCGGGATGCCAAAGACTTGGACTTGACTGATCGAAGGATGCGTAAACAGAAATTCTTCGATCTCGCGCGGGTAGATGTTTTCGCCGCCGCGAATGATCATGTCTTTGACACGTCCCGTGATCCGACAGAACCCGTTCGCATCAAGAGACGCGAGATCACCGGTGCGCATCCAGCCGTCCTGAATACTGCGTTCGGTGTTTTCCGGATCGTCCCAATACCCGTCCATAACCGAGTAGCCGCGCGTGCAAAGTTCCCCCTGAACACCAACGGGGACGGTCGCGCCGGTCTCATCAATGATCTTCACCTCAAGATGCGGGTGAATGCGCCCCACGGTTTCGCAGCGCAGCTCCAACGGATCATCTACGAAACTCTGGAAGGACACGGGCGAGGTTTCGGTCATTCCGTAACAGATCGTCACCTCACCCATATTCATCTCGGCCCCCACCCGTTTCATGACCTCCACCGGGCAGGGCGAGCCGGCCATGATGCCGGTGCGCAAGGCCGACAGATCGTGACGGTTTTTGTCGAGACCCTCAAGCATTGCAATGAACATCGTCGGAACACCATAGACACCTGTGCAGCGTTCCGAGGAAAGGCATTCGAGCGTCGTTTGCGCGTCGAAGCCCTCGCTGGGTAGGACGATGGCGGCGCCTTTGCTGATCGCGCCGAGGACACCCATCACCATGCCGAAGCAATGGTAAAGCGGCACAGGAATGCACAGCCTGTCGGCGTCCGTCAACGCGATCCGATCGGTCACAAAGCGCGCGTTGTTGGCGATGTTGTGATGGGTCAACGTGGCGCCTTTCGGCGCGCCAGTGGTGCCAGAGGTGAACTGGATGTTGATGGCATCGTCTGGCGATAGCTCGCGTGCAATCGCCTCTGCCTGGGTCCGCAACGGGTCTGTTGCGGCGCTTTGCACATCGGAAAATCGCACGGCACCGGCCACAGGATTAGTCGAAATCGCGATCAGCCAGCGCAGATGCGGCAACCGCGTGGATTGCAGCGCACCGCGCGCACAGTCATCGAGTTCGGGCGCCAATTCGCGGATCATCTCGATATAGCGCGAGGTTTTGAAGCTCTCGGCCGCGACCAGCGCTTTGCACCCGGACTTGTTGAGGGCGTATTCCACCTCGGCCGTGCGGTAGGCGGGGTTGATGTTCACGAGGACGACACCGATTTTAGCGGTGGCCAGCTGCGTCAGGACCCACTCGTAGCAATTGGGGGCCCAGATGCCGACGCGCTCCCCCTGCTTAAGACCGAGTGACAGAAGCCCGGCCGCAAGCTCCGCGACATCCCGGTCAAGCTCGGCATAGCTGCGGCGAACGTCCTGATGGGAGGACACAACTGCGGCACGGTCCGGAAACTGCGCAACCGTTTGCTGCAACATGTCGGGGATGGTTGCATGCGCAAGCGCTGGCGTCTTTGGCCCGACGACATGCGACATACCTCGGCGCGGCGACAGATCCGCATCCGCTTTTAAATCTGCGCCCGGCGCGTAGCTTACCTGTTCGATCACCAGTCTCTCCTCCCCTTTGTTCTCCGCTTTGGCCAAGGCCACCTAGCGGTAGACATAGATCGGGCTTGTCCAGGCCCTCGTGCCGTCCTCCTGCGTGAGACGGACGTAAATTGGGTTGTCCCCAAAAGTGTTCAGCGTGATTTCGGATGAAAACTGGAACGATGTGCAGGACAGGGTTTCGGGCAACCGGAAAGCACGGACAAAGCGCGGCAAGCGGTCCGATTGATCGAACACCAAGTCTTCCGCGCCGATCTCGGACAGGGCCAAGTCGAATTTGACCAATGGTGTATCGAGCACCAATCGCCCGACCGTTGCCTTGTCTAGCCAGATGTCCACGCCGCCGAAATTTCCCGTCGTCAACGCCCGCCACGAAAGCGTGTTGCCGTCCCGCTCCAGCACCTTGTCGCGATTGAGGAAATTTATCGGATCAGCGGCGCGCACCGTGTTGCCCGTGACAGTGGCCGTTCCGTCCCAGATCACCTCACGGAAGCGTCCGCGATATTCGGCCCCTTCCCACAATAGCCGCACGCGTGCACCGAGGTCAGCCATCTCGAACGGTCGGATCGTATCGACAAGGGTCGGGCCGTTGAAGACCTCGATCCTCTCGACCGGTGATGATGTCTCAATTGCCCCGTGCAAGCGCATCCCGCCCTTGGGCAGATGCACAATGTCCCCCATTTCGGCGCGCGAACCAGCCGCGCCTTTGGCGGCCTCAAACAGCTTCGGGTCGTCAGCGTAGATGGTTGCAGCGTTCTCAAACTCGGCCGCAAGGTCGATAACCATACGTCCATTGCGGCCGCCCGTCGTGCCGTAGTGGCGGCGCTTCCGCATGGACGACAGAAGGTTCTGGCGCGATAGGGATTCCATCGAGAAACATGTCAATCCGCCGATGGCGCCAAACTTGCCTGCGCCGGGATAGCTGGCACCCGGGCGCCCCTTGTGGCCGTCGGAATTAGCAACGACGCCAACACGGTAACCCAATCGAAACGCATCGTGCAGCAACCATTCGAAGGTCCCCCAAGAGGAATGAACTTCCACCGATCGTTCGAAGCGGCCATCATGGGCGACCTCAATGTCTGCGTAGCGTCCGCCGCAATGGGCGTACATGACCACGTCCCATTCCTTCGCATCGGCTAAATTCTCAAAAAGCTTCGACGCCGTTAGGGCGTCCGTGCCATCAACATCGCCGCCATCGATCAGCGCGTGGGAGGAGCGACGTATTGTTCGGTCATCGGTCGGGAAATAGACGTTCCGATCCCCGCCAAGCGAGGTGTTGCCAGACCATTCATACCCCGGCAGTGCCACAAAACGCCCCGGCGCGTCATAGGCGGCGGTCAGGCGGTTCAACTCGCCCCAAAAGGCGTCCGTAATCTGAAAATCATTGCCCTGATGCCCACAGGCATCGACGAAGGCCAGATCACGCGCGAAGGCGAAGTATTGATCCGCGCTCCCGGTGCCGATCGTCTCTTCAGATTGCCCGTGAAGGTCGGCCCAGAAATGCACCATCGGCCGATCCTCGACCAGAAGCGGATTTGAGGTCGCGACCACGGTATCGTCATCGTCGAGCAACGCGACCGAAACGCGCCCCGGCTCCGTGACGCTAAGCCCTTCCAACGCCATGGCACGCTGGCCTGGCACCAGATCGATCCGTTCCGGCAACCCCGAGATCCGCCCTTGGCCCCTGATACGAAAGCTGTGGTCACACCGATCGGACGGGTTGCCCCAGCGGTCTTCCCCTTTGATTTTCAACGCGAACTGTTCGCCTGGGCGCCGAAGCGTCGGCAGAACGGCTAGGAACCGTTCCGGCGGGCCGGGACAGATGTCGATCATCGGCTGCACTGGAAGCGGCTGAAAGTTGAACGTCGCAATTGGATCGCTCAGCACACGGAACTCGAACGTATCCTCGCAAAACGTCTGAAGCCGCATCCCGGGCCCGCCATGATCGGTCACGCCGAAGCGGATGGTGATCGTCTCGCCCTCCGTTAAGTACCCCTTCACGACCTTAATCCAAAGCGTTCGGTCCCAGGGACGCACGTTGCCTTTCGGATCCCAGCGCACTTGCAAGACCGCGCCGTTCGACGCGTCGACGGTGCAGTAACTGGGCCCCTCCGGGTCATCGAATTGCGGGTTCGATTGGTCAGAGGCGAAGCGGAAACAAACCCGTAAGCTGCCGGAATCGTCGATCCCGTAAGGTCCGGCGGTATAGATTAGATCAAAGCTGGCATAGCTTCCGGCTTCAAACTTACCCGTCGGGGTGATTTCAGCCGTGCCAAGGTCCTCAGGTGCGATGGCATGACGCACGACGCCTGAATCAATGTTCTTCCACGGAGTGCCGTCGTGTTCGTCACGCATGGGATGTCCTTTCGAAGCGTTGTCCACTCAGCCAGGCACGACCGGGGATCGAAGCGAGCAGCGCCTGGGTGTATTCGTGCCTTGGCGCGGAAAAGACACCGTCGGTCCGTCCGTATTCGACGACCTCGCCATGCCGCATGACCGCGATGTTGTCGCAGATCTGCGCCGCCACACAGAGGTCGTGCGTGATGAACAGCATCGAAAGGTCAAACCGGTCGCGGATGTCGGTGAACAGGCGCAGAACTTGTTCTTGCACCGAAACGTCAAGCGCGGAGACGGGCTCGTCTGCGATCAGGATTTCTGGCTCCAGCGCCAGCGCGCGCGCGATCCCGATCCTTTGCCGCTGGCCGCCAGAGAATTCATGCGGGAAGCGCTTGGCCGCCTTGCTGGTTAGGCCGACAAGTTCCAGTAGTTCGTCAACCTTTCTATAGGCTTCAGCCTTAGGGACGCCCCGCAGCAATGGTCCCTCCGCAATTATCCGACCCACTCGGTAGCGTGGGTTCAACGTCGCGAACGGGTCCTGGAACACCATCTGGATCCGCTTTCGAAACGCCTTTAGGTCCTTTTCTTCAAGCTTGAGCAAGTCGACCTCATCGAGGTAAAGCGCACCGCGATCTGCTTGGATCAGGCGAATAATGAGACGGGCCAATGTTGATTTTCCCGATCCGGATTCTCCAACCACGCCAACAGTTTCGCCCCTTTGAAGTTGAAGACTGACATTCCGAACCGCACGCGTTTCGCGTCGTGCACGGCCGAACAAGCCGCCTCCGGAGACGAACGTTTTCTCAAGCCCTGACGCATCAAGTAAGATCTCGGCCGATGGCTTGAGGTTGCGTACGCCCGGCGTCAACGGCGGTACCGCCGCAATCAGGGACTTGGTGTAGTCTTCCTTGGGGGCGTTCAGGATCTCGCTTACTGGGCCGACCTCGACGAGGTGACCGTGCTGCATGACCGCTACGCGATCCGCAATCTCCGCGACGACGCCGAAATCATGGGTGATGAAGATCACGCCCGTGCGCCGCTTGCGTTGGATTTCCTGGATTAGGTGGAGGATTTGCGCCTGCGTTGTGACGTCCAACGCCGTTGTGGGTTCGTCCGCGATGATGATGTCGGGCTCAAGGATGAGTGCCATAGCGATCATCGCGCGTTGACGCTGCCCACCTGACAACTGATGGGGGTAGCTGTCATAGATACTCTCAGGGTCGGGCAGGTGAACCTCGTCGAGGATATCCAAAACCCGTGCACGCCGCTCCGCCGTTGGTAAGGTCATGTGCGTGCTGACGACTTCTGAGATTTGCTGGCCTATGGTGATCAGAGGGTTGAGCGCCGTCATGGGCTCCTGAAACACCATTGAAACCTGGCGCCCTCGCACATCACGCATCCGTTCCGGTGCGACACTCAGCAGGTCTTCGTCCTCGAAGATAATCTCCCCGCCCGAGACATGGACATCCGGCTCCGGTAGGAGGCCCATGATCGATTTGGCGAGCAGCGACTTGCCCGACCCGGACTCACCGACAACGAAGAGGATCTCGTCGGGGTGAAGCTCCAGGGTGACGCCATCAACGGCATGGGCGCGGTCCGCGCCGGCGGGCAGGCTGATCCGCAGATCCTTAATCCGGAGCAGGGCGGTGTCTGTCATGCCGACCGCTTTCTCAATCGTGGGTTCAGCGCATCGTTCAGGCCCTCGCCGATCAAGTTGATCGACAGAACCGTCAGCAGGATCGCGATCCCGGGGAAAGTGCAGATCCACCAAGCCGTGCGCAGCACGCCCCGACCCGCCCCGATCAGAAAGCCCCAGCTCATGACGTTCTGATCGCCAAGGCCGAGGAAGGCGAGGCCGGATTCCACCAGGATCGCGGTTGCGACCATCAAAGAGCCCATGACGATCACCGGCGAAATGCAGTTGGGCAGAATCTGTAGGAAGATGATCCGCATGTTCGACATGCCCAACGTGACGCTGGCCTCCACGAACTCTCGGCGTTTCAGTGTCATAAACTCCGCCCGCACCAGGCGCGCGACGGGTGGCCACGTCACCACGGCAATCGCGATGATGATGCTTTCGAGGCTGGGTGTCATGACCGCAACGAGAAGGATTGCAAAAAGGAAGGGAGGGATCGTCTGCACGACCTCCGTGAACCGCATGAGAAGGTCGTCTACGCGTCGGCCGTAATACCCCGCGACGCCGCCGACGGCCGTGCCAAAGGTGACCGAGATACTGGTTGCGATGAAGCTGATCAGCAGCGTCGTCGAGGCGCCATGCGCAACGCCTGCGGCGACATCGCGCCCCAACGTGTCCGTGCCCAAAGGATGCGCCCAAGAGGGCGGCAGGCTCGGCTGGGCCACCATCCGGAATGGATCGTAGGGAAAGAAGAGCGCAGCCGTAGCCATCATAAGCAGGACAACGACAAAGATGACGAGGCCAAGTACGGCTGATCTGTTGCGACTGAACCTAATCCAGAATTCCATCATCGCACGCCCCTCAATCGTCGTGAATTCGTGGATCAAGGAAGGTGTAGAGCGTGTCGATCGCGATGTTCACAACGACGACGAGACAGGCCGAAATGAAGAAAATGCCCAGGAGCAGGTTCAGATCGCGCGCGAAAAGGGAATCGTAGGCCAGAAGGCCCAATCCAGGCCAGCCAAAGACGGATTCGACGATCACCGACCCGCCCAGTAGGCCGCCAGTTTGCAGGCCCACCACGGTCACGATCGGCAAAAGCGCGTTGCGTAACACGTGGCGAAAGGTGATCTGCCGCTCCGTCAGGCCCTTGGCACGCGCGGTTACGGCGTAGTCCATATCTGCCTGTTCCAACATGGTGGCGCGCATCATCCGCGTGTAGAACGCGAGGTAGAACAGCGAAAGCGTTCCCGCCGGCAGGATCAGGTGCCACGCGATGTCCTTGACCCGGTCCCAACCTTCATAGAACGCGCCGATGGTCTCCATTCCGCTTGTGGGAACCCATCCCAGCCGGATTGCAAAGACGACGATGAACATCAGACCCGCCCAGAATAGCGGCGTCGCATAGGACACCAACGCAAAAACCGAAATCAGCCAATCGCGCCATGTGTTCAGGTTGATCGCTGCTAGAAATCCTAGAAGGCAGCCAACACCCACGGAGACAATCAGCGTCGTGATCATTAGGATCAGTGTCGGGCCAAGCCGGTCGAGGATCAGTTCGGTCACGGGCACGTCGAACCGAAATGAGTACCCCAGATCGAGCACAAGGACGTTGCGCATATACGCAAGGAGTTGGATGTACCAGGGTTGGTCGAGGCCGTATCGGGCCCGCAGGTTTTCGATGTAGTCCTCTGACGCCCCGCCGGCATCACTCACGAGGATGTCGACAACGTCCCCCCCCATCATCTGTATCAGGATAAAATTGATCACGATGATCGACAAGATCACCGGGATGGCCTGCAACAATCGCTGAACTATAAACCTGAGGCGTTTCATCGAAGCCTTTGGGTCGGAGGGTGCGTAAAAAGGACGGCACGGCGCGGCGCCGCCCTCGGTCTTTCAAGACCTTAGCGGTCCAACCACACATTGTAGAAGGACGAATAAGACCCCATCGGGTTATTGACTGCGTTGATCACATCGTCCTTGTAGACCGTTACGAACCGCATCTCGAAGATCGGAAGCACGGGCAGGTCTTCGGCCAATTGACGCTGAATGTCGTGGTAGAGCGCTTGACGGATCTCTGGGTCATTTTCGTTGGTGGCCTGCGCCATCCACGCATCGATTTCGGGGTTCGAATACTGGGCGGAGTTCACGAACAACACGCCTTGACGGATCTGGTCGCTGAGATACTGGCGATGCACACCGATGGCCGGATCGGCATACTGGAAGAGAAAAGTCGCGCTCAGCTGGAAATCGTAATCGGTGTAGATGCGCTGCAAAAACGCGCCGACATCCTGGTTCCGAAGCTCCACGTCGATGCCGATTTCGGCCAGCGTCTGCTTAAGGTACTCGGCCATCCGGTTCCAGTCGCCGCCCAGCGGAAGGACATCGTGGATGATGGTGAAGCGAAACCCGTCATCGCCCCGCTCGAACCCGGCCTCGTCCAATAGCTGATTGGCAATCTCGATGTTGTTGTCGACTTCGTAGTCGCGCACATCGTCGGTATAAAGACCGGTCGCTGAAAAGTTTGAGCTCAGTGCACCGGTCGCCGCGACGCCGTTGCCGTAAAAAATGTTGTCGATGATCCAGGACCGGTCGATCGCGTAGGAAATCGCCTGCCGCACGGCGATGTTGCCCATGATCTCATCCTGGAGGTTCGTCTCCATCATCATGAGCGGGTTGATCATCTCATAGCCGAGATTTGTCACGGTGATCCCATCTATCGCATCGATGCGATCCGCGTCCGAATAGGGAATAGCGTTGAACGCGGCGTAGTCGATCTCACCGTTTTCCACGGCAGCCGAACGCGTGGCTGGGTCAGCGATGAACCGCGCCACGATCCGGTCAAGATAGGGCAGACCCTCACGCCAATAGTTCGGGTTGCGGTCCAGCCGAATGTACTGGCCCCGCTCCCATTCCGTGAACATGAATGGCCCGGTGCCGTTGGGTGCATTGGCCGTATCGTTTTCCGCCGGGTCGGTGCCCTCGAACGTCTCCCGGTTCAGCATCGGCGTTTCATGGCTCGACAGCGCATAAAGGATGTAGGGCGCCGGATTGGCGAGGTTGAACACAACCGTGTAGTCATCGGGCGTGTCGATGGATGTCACTTCCGCGAAATTGGTCTCCCCCCGGGGATGCACGCTGCGCAGCACCTCCTCGATGGTGTATTTCACATCTGAGCTGTCGAAGGGCGAGCCATCGTGGAACGTAACGCCTTCTTCCAGTTGGAAGGTAATCGTCAGGCCGTCCTCCGAGACCTCCCAACTGCGCGCAAGGCTTGGCTGCGGATTGAGGTCAAAGTCGTATTCCAATAGGCCCTCATAGACCTTGTTGGTGATCTCTCCAATGGAACTGGCGGTGGATCGGTACGCCGCCAGAGTGTTCGGCTCAGGATGTACAAGCGTCAGTAGACTGCCGCCAGATTGCGGCTCATCCGCCTGCGCCACCGGTACGCTGGAAACAGAAACAAGCCCTGAAATGGCGAGGGCGACGGATGCCGTCTGGAGCGTTCGTAGCATTCGATTTTTCATCGGTGATCTCCATGTTGGGGACTGTCAGGCAGTATGTTGGGGTTGGGACGTCTGGCCGGGGTAGGTGACGACAGGTCTGGCGCGTTCAAAGGCGTGGGCGGCTTGCAAAACACCCAGATCATCGAACATGGCGCCCACGATTTGCAAACCGACCGGCATGCCGGCCTTCGTGAGCCCGCATGGCACTGAACACGCGGGCTGTTGCGTCAGATTGAACGGGTAGGTGAACGGCATCCAGTCATCGGCCCAGCCGCGCCCTACGCTGTCGGGTGGGGTGTCGATATCGAAAGCAGGGATTGGGCATGTCGGGGTCACGAGGTAATCGAATTCGGCGAAGTATTCTTTCATCTGTCGCCCGAGTTCCGCCCGTTGGAGGGTCGCGTCATGAAACTTTGACAGATCGACCGCTTCCCCCTGTTTGGCCATACTCAACAGGCCGGGGTCCAAAAGATCGCGTTGAGCTGGGCTGAGGTGCTTGATCCGACCGGCCATTCCCGCGAACCAGAGAACCTCCACCGTTTCCATGGGCTCCTCAAATGGTGGGTCGACAGGGACCACCTCTGCGCCCAGAGAGGATAACAGCACCACGGCTTCTTCGACGATGCGCGCAACTTCAGGGTTCACATTGGCGTAGCCGAGGTCGGGTGAGTACGCGATGCGGCGGCCTTCGATCCCGGCGCCCAGCGCCGCGGCGTAGTCGATATCTTCATATGGTAGCGCGGACCAATCTCGGAGATCGGGGCGCGCCATCACGCGCAGCATGAAGGCCGCGTCTTCGACCGAACGGGTCATCGGGCCGATATGTGCCAACGTACTATATGGGCTGAGCGGGTAGGTCGCCACACGTCCGTAGCTCGGTTTATGACCGAAAATTCCGCAAAACGCCGCGGGGATGCGCACCGAGCCGCCACCGTCGGTTCCAACATGAAGAACCCCAGCCCCCATTGCCGCAGCCGCACCGGCACCTCCGCTCGACCCTCCGGGCGTTTTCGCTGGATCCCAAGGGTTGCGTGTCGTGCCATGCCTTGTGTTGTCCGTGACACCTTTCCAGCCGATCTCAGGCGTCGTGGTCTGACCGATTAACACGGCGCCTGCTTCGACAAGCCGCGCCACGGCAGGCGAATACCAGTCAGACGGCTCACCCAAACCGAGCACACGGCTTCCAAAGGTGGTTTCCCAGCCTTTTACCATCATAACGTCCTTGATGGTGGTGGCGATGCCGTCGATCGGGCTGAGGGGTTCACCTGCCGCCCATCGCTTTGCCGATGCCTCCGCTGCCTTGAGCGCGCCCGTCCCGTCAACAAACGAAAAGGCATTAACCACAGGATCGATGGCATCAATTCGGTCGAGGGCGGCCTTGGTCGTGTCGACAGGCGTCGCGGCGCCTTCGGTGAACATCTGGGTCTGCTGGCGCACGCCGAGAAACGCGAGGTCCGATCTTTCCTGTGTTTCGAGCACGTGCGCCTCCAGCAAAGGGATTCCACGAACGGTAGCGAAGCGCCCTAGCGCCATAAAATACAATTAGTTTGAGTAATGATTTGGCTTTTTGTAGTTAGGCTTATGCACCCAATGACCCGCCAGCTTCGATACGTCCTTGCCGCCGCGCGGGAGGGTTCGATCACCGCCGCGGCGGAGTCTGAGTCAATCTCAGCCTCATCCATCTTGTCTGCCATCGAGAAATTCGAAGCCTATTACGAAGTTACGATCTTCGTGCGCCAACGGTCAAAGGGTCTGAGCACGACGATTACCGGGCGTCGCGTTCTTTCTCGAATGCGCCAACTTCTTGATGAGATGGACGCGTTCGAAAACGACCTCAAACAGACCCAACCCAAGGTTTCAGGGGAGCTGCGCGTCGGCGTTTTCGTGACGATGGCAGCGCACGTCATGCCGCATATCCTGAAATCCATCAGCGATGATTATCCCGAACTGAAGGTCAGCCATTTCGAAGGAAGCCTGCGGGAGGTCGAGGCGGCTCTTCGGTCTGGCAAGGTCGATGTCGCCCTTACCTATGACGCGTTTCTTCCGGATGACCTCAATGCATTGCAGATCCTTGAAGCACCGCCACACGCTGTATTGTCGGAGAACGATCCGTTGGCGAAACAAAACGTGGTATCAATCGGTGAATTGGCGAAACGACCGTTGATACTTCTCGATTCGCCCGATTCAGCGCAGTACATCCTGTCGCTTTTTACCCGTAACGGTCACAGGCCGAACGTGCGCCATAGAACGACGTCGTATGAGCTCATTCGATCGTCGGTCGCCATGGGCCTTGGAGCGTCGATCCAGAACATCCGTCCAATTGTCGACATAACCTATTCCGGTGATCGGATCCGGTGCAGACCCATCGAAACCAACGGCTCGGCTCTGTCGTCTCGGGTCGCGGTCGTGACACGAAAAGGAGACGTTCTTGGGTCGCGGGTGCAGGCGTTCATCGCGCATTGCGAGAGGTTCTCACAGTCGCAAACCGCCAAAAAACTCGTTGTGGCGTAATGTGCAGTTCAGATCGATACACGCACGCCGGTCCTTGGTCCTTGCCGCACGGATCGTTGTACTTCGCACACGGAACTTGATCGCAGAAGCGTTCGTAGAGCGGTAGCTGGCTTCTAGAAGCGAAAACGGGCGCTTTTTCAGGTAGCGCACGGATTTTGTGCAAGCGCATAGAATGTCGCCTATGCCCAATTCTGTTTAAAAACAAAGTGCTGCGAGCGCAGGGAGTCGTGCTTTGAACTCGGCGCGCTTGCCTTTTTTGATCAGGCGTTTCGCATTTGCCGCGGTGCAGGAAAGATCTTAGCCAGTTTGCCGGGGTTTTGGACGGTGGCGACGAGCAAGAATTTTTCCTTTGCGCCGACTGCCCACGAGATCCAAGACACTGAAGTGATGTCGCCGACGCACGTCAACCAAGAGCGCGGACATTCCGGAGATGTCAGGGGCGCACTTCCAAGCTCGATAAACCGATTGGAACTTGGTTCGGGACTTCATCAAGGCCTGCCGAACAGCACCGCATAAATGGGCCGGACAGACGACTAAGCGGACAAAAAAGACCGCAACACTTGCCCAAAATACGATTGCGACGCAGGTGCTACCTATAGGCGACGCTCATGCGAGCCGAAGCATCAGTCGGATCGGGCGCAAACCGGACCGTCAGCTGTTCTGCAGGGTTGGATTGGACCGGACTAATCCAAACCCTCGAACACTTATCAACGCAGGTGCATGGTCAAGAACTCAGCGATGTCGGATAAGGAGGCCTGGGCCTCCGGGATGTCGGCGTAGAACTCGAATACGTGCCACATGCCTTCCCAAACCCGCAACGTGCACCCTGCTCCCGCGTCTCTCAACACGCGGTCCAAGCGGACACAGCCGCTGAGCAGGTTGTCTCTCGTCCCGGTAGTGACCATCACCGGAGGGAAGTCCTCATCAAAGGTACCGTAAATCGGCGATAGGCCGGGATCGGTCGGGTCGGTTCCCCTGGGGATGTAGTTGGACATATACGTGCCAGTATCGGCTTCGCGCAAAAACGGGTCGCGGTCAGCAGCCCCGCTATCGCCGGAATTCAATAGGTCCACCGCGGGAGACATGAGCGCCAATGCCCTCGGATGAGGTAGCCCACCTGCCTTGAGCCGAAGCACAGATGCGAGGGCCAGGGTTCCACCGGCGGATTCTCCGCAAAGGCACGCGCTGGGCGTGTCCTCAAGAATCGCCGACACCAACGGCGTCAGCGCATCAAGGGCGGCAGGGTAAGGGTGTTCTGGCGCAAGTGGGTAACTCGGAGCGATCACGCGTGCGCCTGTCTTCGCCGCGAGATGCGCCGAAATGGGCAGGTCTTCGAATGGACTGCCCTGACAGAAACCGCCGCCAAAGAGATAGACAATCTCGCGGTTCGACTTGAGCGCTGGTGGATCGATCACCATGCATCTCACGCACTCGATCTCCCGCTCCGACAGCGTAACACCCGTACGTTCAAGCGCGGCCTTAGAAGCTGGTGTACAATCCGCACGCGTTCTGTTGCGAATTTCCGCGATCGGCAGGCTCATATCTCGTGCGGGCATCTCGATCGCGCGGGCGACAAGCTCCTGCGCCTCAGAACTTATGGCAGCGACGCCATGTATTCGGTCCGGTTCATGTGCTTGCATTTAAAACCTGCCCAAAGCGGCGAATTTTGCCAATTGACAATCTCACGGATCAAGCTTGCACAGGAAGGGGCATCCACCAACCCTTCTTCCATTCCCGCATGCATGGTGCTGTGACCCCTCGCATTTCGGCCCAGAGCCGACATTCAAGTTTAGCGTCCCCGTTCTTAGGAACGACGTTGGGATGGGCATTTCGGTGCGCCGATTGTGCCGTTGCGGCTGGACCGCGAATTTTGAACAGCTACAATCGAAATCTCTTGGATGTCCAAATCACATTTGTTGCGGCTGGACCGCGAATTTTGAACAGCTACAATCCGCCTATCTCGTGATCCATGGCCTCGACGGTTGCGGCTGGACCGCGAATTTTGAACAGCTACAATGTGGAGTTGTAGATCGCCTTGGTTCTTTAGTTGCGGCTGGACCGCGAATTTTGAACAGCTACAATTCTTTCGCGACAGATGGCACCATGGAAAACGTTGCGGCTGGACCGCGAATTTTGAACAGCTACAATTGCCAAATAGATGTGCGAGCAGTGTCGCTTGTTGCGGCTGGACCGCGAATTTTGAACAGCTACAATAAGCGCGATCTCAGGCAGAACGCCATCGGCGTTGCGGCTGGACCGCGAATTTTGAACAGCTACAATTGCGCGCTGATCTTGCCAGCACTGAATGTGTTGCGGCTGGACCGCGAATTTTGAACAGCTACAATTTCTTGGCCCAGTTCAA
>JBCDBR010000024.1:0-66633 GCA_039183205.1 Pseudomonadota bacterium
ATGAAGCCCTTCATTGACCCGCGCAACGATCCGTTCCCGAAGGTCAAGCGACAGCGATCCGCCCATGATCCACCTCCAAATAGGGGGAACCACAAAATGCCGACCAAGGAAATCCTATCGATCCAGATTTTCAGAACGGGGCTCTAGCGTTCTTGCAAAACGGCCGAGACCGGCACCAAGGCGACGCTTTCGGACCGCTCGCCCAAGGCCCAACTGAACAACGCGGCGATGACCTCTGGTCCGGCCGGCGCCACGACAATCGCACTGCCACTTTGCACGGTTGTGAAAGCCGCGCGATCGAGGATGCGGCCGATCTCTTCTGGTGGTTGGGCGGCGTCGATCTCCCGAAAGAGCGTGGCCGCACTCAGACCCGCGCGCGCCGCGCTGCGTTCGGCACTATTGAGCCCGCGTGGATAGGCCACCAATCCGTGGCCGCTTTGCTCCATCGCAGACAAGACCGTATCGAGCGCTGAGCGGTCGCCTTGGATCGCAGAGGCTGCATTGTCCAAAAACGCAACCGTTTCCGGCAAAGCACTGAGCGCGTCATCGAGCCGGGTCGCAAAATCATCGCCTGCAAGATCGCCCGCAGCGATCATGACTTCAAAGCCCGCCGCGCGATAGGCCGCAGCACGGTCCGCGGCGGCCTCGGCGCGCGGATCGACGGCAAAGCTGATCGGAAGCGGCAATTCGTTCAGGATATCGGCGTCGATGGGTTGCGCCGGATCGTCCCGCAAGATCACCGCCATCCGCGGCCGCACGTCCTCGGGATCGGTCGCGGCCGCGAACGCCTCAAGCGCGGGGCGCGGCGGCTGCGGAATGGCCACCGCCTCAGGGGCCGGAAGGGTCGCCGCACCGGTGCCAAAGCGGCTGACCGGGGGCAAGCCGATCCCGACCGTTGCATCGCCTGCATTGCCGACGATCGGGCTGCGCACGATGGGTTGTGGCGGGGTCGCGATCTCCGCGTCTTCGGGGCCGCCACTGATCGGCGGTACGGGGACCTGCATAGCCGGCGCGGGCGGCGTATCGGGCAGGTCCTGCGACATAGCCGATTGCGGCGCGGGCGCCGGCGGGGCGGGCGGCGGAGGCGCGGGCGGCTGCGGCAATGGAACTGGCGGGCCGGCTTGCGCAAAACGAGGCAGATCGGACGCCTCTTCGATGCGGCCGGGCGACACGATATCCGGCGCCTCTGTGATCGCCGGCGACGCGGCGGGGTCATCCACGGCTGGGGCCGAGGACGCGGCTACGGGGACGAGGCTGCCAGGCGGGTCCGTTGCGGCAAGGGCCGAGGTGTCCGCGCTTAGGGATGCGGAGGGCGCGTCGGCGGTCGCTGGATCATTCAAGCCCGCAACTTGCGAGGCCACAACGGGACTTGCGGTCCCCGGCACAGGCGGCACTTCGGTGCCTAGGCGGGGTTGCGTTCCAGGCTCGGGAGCGGCGTCTGCTAAAGCGGTCGGAAGCGTTAGGGTCGAATGGGCCGTACGCGCCGGCCAAATCGCCGGATTGGGCGCAGAGCTGAGTGGGGTTTCGGGCGTGTCCAAAACGTGGGCCGCGTATTCGGGCACGAATGCGGGCTGCGGCGCATCTTGTTGTAGGTCAATCGCGACGGGCATATTGGGCGCGGTGATGTCTTGCAGACGCACCTGAACCACCACCGGATCATCCGCTGTGAGGCCGCGTGCCGCCGGGTTCAGGACCTGAGGCGCCGGCAGGGTCGCGACATCGACCCCCGCATCGGGCGATTGCGGTGCAACAGCGGCCTCGGGGACCGGCGCGTCGCGACGGCCAAGATCGGTCGTGTCCGTCGCGATCTCTGCGGCGCGATCGGTATCCCCCGACACGTTATCCGGCGTTTCGATGTCTGCAATGTCGACCGGATCGGCCTGGCTGGTCGCCGGCGTATCGGCGCGGCCTTCGCTTGCGATCTCCGTTGGATCGCTGGCCGGATCGGGGCGCTGATCGCCGCCCGTGTTCGGGCTGTCGATGGCATTTGCGACACCCGCGCCCTCCGCCTCAACCGGAGCCAAGCGGGTGTCGGTCGGCACGTCAACCGGCGGCAAAGCGGCCAATTCCGCTGCCCCGTCGAGCGTGGGCATCGCGATGTCTTCGACCACCGGATCGGCAGGTTCGGTCAGCGACAACGACAGCATCAAGGTCAGCACCGCTGCCACGATCCCGCCCCATCCAAATCCGACAACGAAGCCTTTGAACATGCCCATACCCGTTGTGATCTCTACCGTTCTCGTCTCGGGGCGCTTGACCCCGCGCGGCGGCTGTTCAACAAGTATAGCCCGCGCTTTCGCCGCCTACACCCCCTAATCTCGACAAGGGATGTTTTGACCAGCCATGCTGCTTCTGATCGACAACTACGACAGTTTTACGTATAATCTCGTGCATTATTTGGGCGAGTTAGGGGCCGAGATACGGGTCGAACGCAATGATGCCATAGATGTCCAGGACGCGATGGGACTAAAGCCTGAGGCCATCGTGTTGAGCCCCGGACCAGGCTATCCCGACAGTGCCGGTATCTGCCTTGCCCTAACGCAAGCGGCCGCGGAGACACAGATACCGCTCTTCGGCGTTTGCCTCGGCCATCAGACGATTGGCCAAGCGTTTGGTGGAAGCGTCGTGCAGCATATAGACATCGTGCATGGGAAGCTTGGCGAGATCCGGCATCACGGCGTCGGGGTATTCGACGCTCTGCCCTCGCCTTTGCAGGCGACGCGATATCACAGCCTGGTTGTGGACCGCGACACGCTCCCGCCGGAGCTTGAAATCACAGCCGAGCTCGCCGACGGTACGATCATGGGCGTGCGGCATCGCAGCCTGCCGATTGAGGGTGTGCAGTTCCATCCCGAAAGCATCCGGTCCGAACACGGCCACCAGATGCTCCAGACCTTCTTGAACAAGACCAAGGTGGGCGCATGAGCGATCAGATGAAGCCGCTTTTGGCGGCGGCCGTCGACCGACCATTAAGCCATGACGAGGCCTCCCAAGCGTTTACGCTGCTATTCGCGGGCGAGGCCACCGATGCACAGATCGGTGCCCTGTTGATGGCGATGCGGATGCGCGGCGAGACTGTCGAGGAAATCGCTGCTGCGGCCTCCGCAATGCGGGCGAAATGCCGTGCCGTGCGCGCGCCGGCGGGCGCGATCGACATCGTTGGCACGGGCGGCGACGGAAAAGGCACGCTCAACATTTCCACCGCGACGGCCTTTGTGGTGGCCGGCGCCGGCGTTGTGGTCGCCAAGCACGGCAATCGGAACCTCAGTTCCAAATCCGGGGCAGCCGATGCGCTCACGCAAATGGGCGTCGATGTCATGGTCGGCCCCGATATCGTGGAACAGGCGATCGCCAGCGCCGGGATCGGCTTCATGATGGCGCCGATGCATCATCCCGCCATCGCCCATGTCATGCCCGCCCGCCAGCAGATGGGCGTACGCACGCTGTTTAATCTCTTAGGCCCGTTAACCAACCCCGCCGGCGTCAAGCGTCAACTGACCGGCGCCTATGACCCGGGGGTTCTACGACCCATGGCCGAGGTTCTAGGTGCGCTCGGCTCTGAGGCGGCGTGGCTTGTCCATGGCGATGACGGCACCGATGAGCTGTCAATTGCCGGGCCGTCCAAAGTGGCCGCACTTGCAGATGGCGCGGTCACCGAGTTAGAAATCACCCCATCGGATGCGGGGCTGCCGACGCATCCATTTGACGCCATTCTTGGCGGCTCACCGGAGCAAAACGCCAATGCCTTCGCGTTGTTGCTGAACGGCGATGGGGGCGCCTATCGCGATGCGGTCCTGCTTAATGCGGCCGCCGCGTTGTTGGTCGCCGGCGCGGTGTCCGACCTGCCCTCGGGCGTTGAGACGGCCGCCACAAGTATCGATAGCGGTGCTGCCAAGGACTGCCTCACACGGCTTGCCTCGGTAACCCGAAGCGCATGACGTAGCAAATACGCTCGCCGCCTGGCGGCATCTCGGCTATGTTTGGATTATGCTGGCTGGGTTTATGAGACATGGAATGCCGCTCGGCGCTTTGGCGCTTGCCGCCGGTTTGGTGATTTTGGCGATCGATTGGCTGTTGGTGCTGGACGCGCCGGGGGAGCAAATTCGCGAAAGCGTCGTCTCCGATGTGGGCGGTGCGGCCCTTGTCGTAACTGGAATGGTGATTTTGGGCGCGGTCTGGCTACAGCGCGGGGATGCTTGCCGGTTCCAGCGCGAGGGCATCGCCACCGAAGCAGTTGTGAAAGATCTCAAGCTCGGCTTTTTCGGCACCGATGTCACGCTGGCCTTTGCCGATCAATCCGGTGCGCAGCACCAGGTCACGCTGCGTGGCTCAAATCTCGCCCTGCAACCCGGCTTTGGTCCCGGCACATCTCTGCCCATCCGGTATCATCCGGACAATCCGAGGCTTCTGCGGTTCCAAGACACGCTCGACACGCTCGCGCCGCGCCACTAAGACAGCTCGCATGGCAAGCATTCTCGATCAGATCAAAACCTATAAGCTTGAAGAAGTTGAAACGGCCAAGGCCGCACGATCACTGACGATGATCGAAAGCGACGCGCGCAGTGCACCGAATGTGCGCGCCTTTGGCGATGCGCTGCGCCGCGCATCGGAAACCGGCTATGGTCTGATTGCCGAGATCAAGAAGGCAAGCCCGTCTAAGGGACTGATCCGAGAGGATTTTGATCCGCCGGCGCTGGCCCGCGCCTATGCCACTGGCGGGGCGACCTGTCTGTCGGTGTTAACCGACACGCCTTCGTTTCAAGGCGCGCCCGCATTTCTGACCGAGGCCCGCGCGGCGACCGAGCTCCCGGTGTTGCGCAAAGACTTTCTCTACGACCCCTATCAGGTGGTTGAGGCGCGCGCCTGGGGGGCCGATTGCATCTTGATTATCATGGCCAGCGTGTCCGATGCACAGGCGCAAGAGCTTGAAGATGCCGCATTTTATTGGGGCATGGATGCTCTGATCGAGGTGCATGATGCCGCCGAGATGGACCGCGCGTTACAACTCCGCTCGCGGCTCATTGGCATAAACAACCGCAATCTCAATACGTTCGAGATCGATCTTAACACAACACGAACACTTTCCGCCAAGGTGCCAGCGGGCCATTTGTTGATCTCTGAATCGGGGCTTTACGCACCGCAAGATCTGGCCGAAATGGCCGCGCATGGCGCGCGGGCGTTTTTGGTCGGGGAAAGCCTGATGCGGCAAGACAACGTCGCCTCGGCAACCGCGGCACTGCTTGCGGATCCGGTATGAGCGGGCTCACGCATTTCGATGCCGATGGGCGGGCGCAGATGGTGGATGTGTCGGACAAACCCGATACCGCGCGCATTGCTATGGCCGAGGCTCATGTCCGGATGGCGCCATCGACGCTCGCAATTGTCACAGCGCGCAAGGCGAAAAAAGGCGATGTCGTCGCGGTGGCCGAATTGGCGGGCATTCAAGCGGCCAAACGCACGGCCGATCTCATTCCACTGTGCCATCCCCTGCCCCTATCAAAGGTCGCGCTTGCGGTGGAACCTGACCCGGCGCTCCCGGGCCTGCATGTGGTGGCGACGGTCAAGACGACCGGCCCCACGGGCGTCGAAATGGAGGCGCTGAGCGCTGTGTCGGTTGCCGCATTGACCATCTATGACATGCTCAAGGCCGTCGATCGTGGCATGGAGATTGGCGGCGTTCGGGTGTTGCTAAAAGACGGCGGCGCGTCGGGCCGGTACGAGGCGGAGGGGTGATCTCGACGCAGGAGGCGCTTGCCGAATGCTTGGCGCTGGCTGCACCGGTCGGCCATGAGATTGTGCCGCTTTTACATGCTGGCGGCCGGGTTCTGGCCAGCACGCTGACAGCAACGCGGGATCAGCCGCCCTTTGCCACCTCGGTGATGGATGGCTATGCATTGGATGGGGCACGCCCTGGCGCGCGCTATCGCGTGGTCGGTGCTGCCCCGGCGGGGCATGCCTGGCCCGGCACGCTCCAACCCGGCGAGGCACTGCGCATTTTCACGGGCGCGCCAATTCCAAAAGGTGCCAGCCAGGTGGTGATCCAAGAAGATGTCACGCGCTCGGACGACACGATCACGCTTGCCGACCGGCTTGACGCAAAGGCCAATATCCGGCCTCCGGGGACGGATTTCCGCATCGGGTCCGAGATCGCCAGCGGCCGCGTCCTGTCGCCGGCCCTGGTCGCGCTCGCGGCCGCGATGGGCCACGCGGACCTAACCGTTTCCCGCAGACCGGACGTTGCCATCATGGCGACGGGCGACGAATTGGTCCCCCCCGGAGGCACGCCCAGGCCGGACCAAATCGTGGCCTCAAATAGCTATGGTCTGAAAGCGATGGCCGATGCGGCCGGAGCAAACGCACGGCTTTTGCCGATTGCAGCGGATCGAAAGGACAGTCTTGAGACAGCCTTCGGCCTTGCACGGGATGCCGATTTGGTCGTCACCATCGGTGGCGCCTCGGTCGGCGATCACGATATCGTCGGCGCGGTGGCCGCCGATCTGGGCATGGCGCGGTCATTTTACAAAATCGCCATGCGGCCAGGCAAGCCGCTGATGGCCGGAAAATTGAGCGCCTCCGCGCTGTTAGGATTACCTGGCAATCCGGCATCGGCCATGGTTTGCGGCCAGATCTTCATGGTCCCCATGATCGCGGCAATGCTGGGCCTGCCGGCCGGACCCGCACCCCGGAAACAGGCGCGCCTGGCGGTCGATATCGGTGCGAACGGCCCGCGTGAGCATTATATGCGCGCAACCCTAGACGGCGACGCGCTTACACCGGCTGACAGCCAGGACTCGGCGCTTTTGACGCGCCTGGCAGCGGCAAATGTGCTGCTTGTGCGCCCCCCGAATGCGCCGGCCTGCCGGGCCGGCGATACGGTCGATTATGTCCCGCTGATCGCATGATTCCTGTCAATAATTGACACAGACCAAGAACAGGGATAGAACATTTCCCGAACGAAGCCCTGTCACTGAGGGAGAGCAGACATGCTGACGAAGAAACAGCTCGACCTGTTGGAATTTATCAACAAGCGGATGCAACGCGATGGCGTGCCGCCATCTTTCGATGAGATGAAAGAAGCGCTCGACCTGCGGTCGAAATCCGGTATCCACCGGCTTATAACTGCGCTTGAAGAACGCGGCTTTATCCGCCGGCTGCCGCATCGTGCCCGCGCGATTGAGGTTGTGAAACTGCCCGATGCGTTGGAAAATAAATCTGGCTTTTCGCCGCGCGTGATCGAGGGCGACAAAACCGACCCGCCCACGGGCGCGATACCGATTTCCGTGGGCGCTGAGGAATTGCCCGTGATGGGCCGCATCGCGGCCGGCACACCGATCGAGGCGATCAGCCACGCGTCTCACTCCGTTGCGGTTCCGCAGACGATGCTGACCGGCGGAAAATCGCACTATGCGCTTGAAGTTAAGGGCGATTCCATGATCGACGCTGGCATCAACGATGGCGATATCGTGGTGATCGAAGAAGGCGCCACAGCAGATAACGGAGATATCGTGGTGGCGTTGGTCGAAGATCAGGAAGCCACGCTAAAGCGGTTTTTCAAACGCGGTGAGATGATCGCGCTTGAGGCGGCAAACCCCGCTTATGAAACACGGATGTTGCGGGGCGATCAGGTCAAGGTTCAAGGCCGTCTGGTGGGCCTTATCCGAAGCTATTGATAGCCCCATGACGCCCTGACCCCGGCATCTGACCACAACCGCGCGCCCTGCGCCCCACGCGCCGTCTCAATGCGCCCGCTTTCGTAGACGGCGAGCGATCCGGTATCCGAAAGCGTCGCAGGTGTGATCAAAAGACAGGGCTCGGCGCGCAACGGCCAGAGCGCGGGCAAAGGGCCTTGCGCCAGATTGTCTGGCGGGTCGATATTGACGACGACCACATCGTGTCGCGCGCAGGCCGCGACCACAGCGTCCTCGGCCCGGCGGCCCGTCCCATGCCAAAGATCGGTCCCCGCCCATTCGGTATGCCAACCCGGCCCGTCCTCGCGCCAGCCCGGCCGCGATGCGGCAAGGCGCTGATCGGCACCGTCGCCATCGTTTTCAAGCCAGATGCCGGCGGCAAACCCGTCACCGCGCGCGCGGCTGAGCGCCCGGCCGTCTGGGGCCATGGTGCCGACCAAGCCACCGGAGGCCGAGATCAAAACCGCGGGCCGTTCGGCCAAAGGCCAGATCGCAAGTGCTGCGCCAACGGGAATAGCCCCGATCCAGCGCAACCGCCCACGCCAGATGATCACCCACAGACCGCCCAGGACAATAGCCGCGATCAGCCCTTGCGGCGGAGAGACGATCGGGCGCACAGCGCCAGGCCAGCTTACAACCGTCTCGGAGGTCATCAAAATTGCCGTTAAACCCTGTTCCATGACCCATAGTGCCGGCGCCTCAAGCCCAAAGGGCGCAAGGCAGCCCGCAACAACCGCGGCCGGAATGACCAGGCTGCCCATGATCGGAACCGAGATCAAATTGGCCGCCAGCCCGTAGGACGCCATGATGTTAAAGACGGCCGCCGAAAAGGGTGCGGTCGCGGCCCCGGCAACGACGGAGGATAGTGTCAGCCCACCGATCCAACGCTGCCAGAGCGGTTTGGCCTTTAGCCAGCTTGCCCCGCGTAGCTGCTCAAAGGCCGCCACAAGCGCGGCCGTGGCAGCAAACGACATTTGAAACCCGGGGCTGAGCAACGTCTCCGGCCGGCGTGCAAGCACGATGATGGCGGCAATTGCGACCGAACGCAGGGTGATGGCCCGTCGGTCCAGCATAACTGCCGCCAACATGACCGCGACTTGGATGAAGGCGCGTTCCGTGGCCACATTGCCGCCGGAGAGCGCCAGGTAGAACGCCCCGGCGGCCATTGCCCCGGCCGCGGCCCATTTCCGGATTGGAAACCGCAGCGCCAGCACCGAGACTGCGGCCAGGCCGATACGCAAACTCGCGAATACAAAACCCGTCAAAAGCCCCATATGGAGGCCCGATATGGCCAGAAGATGCGCGATGTTCGACCCTCGCATGGAGGCCAACGTGTCCGGGCTGAGGCCCGAGCGATCCCCCGTGGTCACGGCGGCGGCAAAGGCACCGGCCTGCCCGTCGATACGATCTTGGATCGCCCGGCTGAGCGACAGACGCAAATGTGTCAAGCCATGCGCGCCGTCCGGTCGCGGCGCCAAAAGTAGGGCCGGACTGCGCGTGTAACCCTGGCCACCGATGCTGAGATGCCAGGCATGCCGTTGAAAATCGAACCCGCCCGGCTCAGCCGGGCCACCGGGGGGCGACAGATGCCCGGTCATCATGATGCGCGCGCCCGGCTCTGGGGTGATGTAGGTTTGTTCTCCAAAGAGTGAGACGCGCACCCGACGCGGCGTGTTCCTTGGCTCAAGCCATTCCAACGTCACATCCGCCAAGGTGACCCGCAGGGCGTTTGAGGCCGATCGATCCACGGCGACGACTGTACCCTCAATGGCGCCGTAATAGCGCCCGTCCAGCACAGGTCCGGCGACAAGGTGCGCGCGCAGACCCGCCAAACCTGCGCCAATCGCGAAGAACATCGCCGCAAGCGCCAGGGGCCCGACCATCTCACGCCAGCGGAGCGCAGCTAAGGCCGCCGCGATCAAAGCCAGCAGGCAAACCGCGTAATAAAGCGGCTGCGGCTCTGTTTGCTGGGAAAAGTACCACGCGACGCCCAAGCCCATGAAGACCGGGCACCACGGCAAAAGTGCACCGCGCTGACCCTGGAGCGTCGCGTTGATGGACTGTAAAATGCGCAAGGCTTGCCACCCCGCGCGCTGTTTTTTAAACATCGCGCGACCAGCCATCCCATGCAGTCGTTTCGAAATGGTTAACGCGCGCCGGCCTCGGTAACGGCGTGTAAAGAAAGGCACCCAATGTCACAGGCCGTTGTTACGCGTATCGCGCCGTCGCCCACGGGCATGATGCATATCGGCACGGCCCGAACGGCTTTGTTTAATTGGCTATTTGCGCGCGGCCGCGGCGGAACATTCCTTCTGCGCATCGAAGACACAGATCGTGCACGGTCCACCCCGGAGGCCACAAAGGCGATTCTCGACGGGCTGCGTTGGTTGGGGCTGGATTGGGATGGTGAGCCGGTCAGCCAGTTTTCCCGCATTTCGCGCCATGCCGACGTGGCCAATGCCATGCTTGCGGCCGGCCACGCCTATAAGTGCTTTGCGACGCAGGATGACATCCAGGATTTCCGGGATCGTGCAAAGGCGGAGGGACGCTCGACCCTGTTTCTTAGCCCCTGGCGCGATGTATCACCCGCGGATCACCCGAATGCGCCCTTTGTGGTTCGCCTGAAGGCCCCGCGCGATGGCGTCACGGATGTCGACGACGCGGTGCAAGGCACAGTCACAACCCGCAATGATCTTCTGGATGACATGGTTTTGCTGCGCTCAGACGGGACGCCGACCTATATGTTGGCGGTGGTTGTGGATGACCATGACATGGGTGTCACGCACGCCATCCGCGGCGATGATCACCTGTCAAACGCGGCGCGCCAAGCGCAGATTTACCGGGCCATGGGCTGGAACGAGCCTGTATGGGCCCATATCCCGCTCATCCATGGGCCAGATGGTAAAAAGCTGTCGAAGCGGCATGGCGCGCTTGGCGTGATGGATTACGCCGCCCAGGGTTATCCTGCTGCGGCGATGCGCAACTATTTGGCGCGGCTGGGTTGGGCGCATGGCGACGATGAATTGTTCACCGATGCGCAAGCAACGGCGTGGTTTGATTTGTCCGGCATCGGGCGGTCACCGGCTCGGCTGGATCCGAAAAAGCTTGCCCATACGTCAGGCTGGCACATTGCCAGGATGGACACCGCCGATCTCATTGCGGCAGTGCAGGATTTTCACGCCCTGCAAGACGATCAAACAGGATCGCCACTCGATCTTGGAAAATTGGAAGAGGCGCTACCGATTGTCCGAGGAAGCGTGAAGTCCATTCCGGACATTATTGAAAAAGCACACTTTAATTTAACGTCGCGACCGATTGAGCCAGATGAGAAATCAGCGCCAAGTCTCACGAATGTATCCCGTCGTATACTGTTGGAATTGACTGCGCAGTTGCAGAATGTTAGCTGGGACCGCGAGACGCTGGAGGGCGTTCTCGGCACGGTTGCGGAGGCCCATGGGCTGAAGTTTGGGGAGCTCGCAAAGCCGCTCCGTGCTGCCTTGTCGGGCCGTGCTGCCACACCGAGCGTCTACGACATGATGCTGGTTCTTGGCAAAACTGAAAGCTTGGCACGGCTCGATGATGCCGGTCGCCTCTGACGGGGCTCCAGGTGCCCGGCGTACATCTTACGCCGCGAAGTGAGACATCCCTGGCCATCGGTCGGGATCAGATGGAAGGGACATCCATGGCCGACACACGAACCGCGACGCTGACCTTTAACGGCAAAACCTTTGAATTTCCAATGCATTCCCCTACCGTCGGGCCGGACGTGGTGGATATTCAGAAGCTTTACGGCACGGCTGGCATATTCACGCATGATCCTGGCTTCACATCGACTTCTTCAACCGAAAGTGGGCTCACGTTTATCGACGGCGACAAGGGTATCTTGTTGCATCGCGGATATTCGATCGATGACTTGGCCAAGCGCGCGACATATCTGGAAACGTGTTATTTGCTGCTATACGGCGAGTTGCCGAACCAAGCTCAGCTTGCAGATTTCGAAGACCGCGTGACGCTTCACACGATGCTGCATGAGCAAATGACCAATTTTTTCAGAGGCTTCCGCCGCGACGCGCATCCCATGGCGATCATGGTCGGTGTCGTCGGCGCGATGAGCGCCTTTTACCATGACAGCACCGACATATCCGACCCTTGGCAGCGCGAGGTTGCATCAATTCGCCTGATCGCGAAGATGCCGACGATTGCGGCTTGGGCCTACAAATATTCCATTGGGCAACCGTTTGTGTATCCGCGTAACGATCTCGACTACGCGACCAATTTCTTGCGCATGTGCTTTGCTGTGCCGGCAGAGGAATACCAACCCGACCCGATCCTGTCGCGCGCGATGGATCGCATCTTCACGCTGCATGCCGATCACGAGCAGAACGCCTCGACCTCGACCGTGCGGCTGGCCGGATCGTCTGGCGCAAACCCGTTCGCCTGCATCGCCGCCGGCATTGCCTGCCTGTGGGGCCCCGCCCATGGTGGCGCCAATCAGGCCTGCCTGGAAATGCTGCGCGAGATCGGATCGGTTGACCGTATCCCGGAATTTATTGCCAGGGCCAAAGACCGCGACGATCCGTTCCGGCTGATGGGTTTCGGCCACCGCGTCTACAAAAACTTCGACCCCCGCGCGCGGGTGATGAAGGAAAGCGCTGACGAGGTGCTCGACCTCTTGGGCATCGAAGACAATCCCACTTTGCAGGTGGCAAAAGAGCTTGAGAAAATCGCGCTCGATGATCCGTATTTCGCGGAAAAAAAGCTCTATCCAAATGTCGATTTCTATTCTGGCATCATCTTGGACGCGATGGCGTTTCCAACCGCAATGTTCACGCCGATCTTTGCGCTTAGCCGGACGGTCGGTTGGATTGCGCAGTGGAAAGAGATGATTGCAGACAGCTCCAAGATCGGGCGGCCTCGGCAGCTTTATACCGGTCCCATGCACCGCGAATACGTCGCGATTGAGGACCGGTAGTCTCTGGCCCAAGCGATCTTGCTCATCTAGGCTCGCCGGAATAAGGGCGGGGACATGACGCGAAAGATCATTATCGATACCGACCCGGGCCAGGATGACGCCGTAGCGATCCTGTTGGCCCTAGCGAGCCCTGAGGACCTCGACGTTCTTGGCATCGTTGCGGTTGCCGGCAATGTCCCGCTTGCACTGACCGAACGAAATGCGCGCATTGTGTGCGAGCTGGCTGGGCGGCCGGATGTGCAAGTCTTTGCCGGCTGTGCAGCGCCAATGTCTCGACCGCTGGTCACGGCTGAGCATGTGCACGGAAAAACGGGGCTCGACGGGCCGCAACTGCCCGACCCGACGATGCCACTGCAACCGCGGCACGGGGTCGATTTCATTGTTGAAACGCTGCGTCAATCTGAGCCCGGTAGCATCACGTTGTGCCCGCTCGGTCCGCTGACCAATATTGCCGCCGCGTTTGAACAAGCACCCGACATCGTCGGCCGCGTGGCCGAAATTGTGTTGATGGGCGGCGCCTATTTCGAGGTTGGCAACATCACGCCAGCGGCGGAGTTCAACATTTATGTCGACCCACAGGCCGCCGATCTCGTGTTCCGCTCCGGCGTGAAAATCACAGTGATGCCTTTGGACGTGACGCATAAGGCTCTGACCACACGGGTTCGGATCGACGCCTTTCGTCACATGGGCACAGAAGCAGGTCGGATGGTTGCGGCCTGGACCGACTTTTTCGAACGGTTCGACATGGAAAAATACGGATCCGAAGGCGCGCCGTTGCACGACCCCTGCGTCATTGCATATCTGATCGAACCCACGCTTTTTTCAGGACGGCACATCAATGTGGAAATTGAAACCGCGTCTGAGCTTACCATGGGCATGACCGTGGCCGATTGGTGGGGTGTCACGGACAGGCCGAAAAACGCCCTATTCATGGGCGATTTGGACGCAGATGGGTTCTATCGGCTGTTGGTCGACCGCATTGCTCGGCTCTGAGCTCTGGCCGACTGACCTTTGGATGCTTAGATTACCGGCATGAGCTTGCACGTCCCGTTCGACAATTCTTATGCCCAGTTGCCGGAGCGCTTTTTCACGCGCATGCCGCCGACCGCGGTGTCCCAGCCCCGTCTGGTGGCCGTCAACAGATCGCTTGCCGGCGAGCTCGGGATCACCCTGCCCGATACCGAGGCAGAGATCGCCGCCGTCTTTTCGGGCAACCAAATCCCAGAGGGCGCAAGCCCCTTGGCCCAGGTCTATGCTGGGCATCAATTCGGCGGCTGGTCACCGCAATTGGGCGATGGCCGCGCGATTTTGCTGGGCGAAGTTGTCGATCAGGCCGGCCAGCGGCGCGACATTCAGCTTAAGGGTTCTGGCCCGACGCCCTATAGCCGCATGGGCGACGGTCGGGCCTGGCTTGGTCCGGTTTTGCGGGAATACCTGGTTTCTGAGGCCATGGCGGCGTTGGGAATTCCGACCACCCGCGCGCTGGCGGCCGTGCTGACGGGTGATGATGTGCTGCGCGAGACACGTTTGCCGGGCGCGGTTCTGACCCGCGTTGCGGCCAGCCATATCCGGGTGGGCACCTTTCAGTATTTTGCCGCGCAGGGCGATACCGATGCGCTGCGGACGCTCACCCAACACGCGATCGCACGGCACTACCCCGATGCCGATGGTCCACGTGGGCTTTTGCAGGCGGTGATTGCGGCGCAGGCCGAATTGGTGGCCGCATGGATGAGCGTCGGGTTCATCCATGGCGTGATGAACACCGACAATTGCACAATCTCGGGTGAAACGATCGACTATGGCCCGTGCGCTTTCATGGACACCTATGCCTCCGATCAAGTGTTTAGCTCCATCGACCAATTTGGCCGATATGCCTACGGCAATCAGCCCAATATCGCTGTGTGGAACCTTGCCCAATTTGCAACGTCGCTGTTGCAGCTCATGCCCGACCGCGAGGCCGCGATTGAAGCCTTTACCGAGGATGTGAACGGATTTGCCGACCGCTTCGATACCGCCTGGCGCCGCCGGATCGCGGCAAAGGTCGGTTTGCCGATATCCGAGGCCGCGATTGGGCTGGAGCTCTTGAGCGCGATGGAAACCGGTCGGGCCGATTTCACCCGAACCTTCCGGGCGCTATCGTCCGACACGCCAATCCAGGCTCGTGACGAATTCCTCGACCCCGCCGCGTTCGACACCTGGCATGCGATCTGGTGGCAAAAGGCCGCCGCAATGCCGGAAAGGGCGGAAAAAATGCGCGCCGTGAACCCGGCGGTGATTGCCCGAAACCATCGTGTAGAGGCTGCGATTAAGGCCGCGATAGGGGGCGATCTGAGCCCGTTCTTCACATTGCATAACGCTCTTGCCACACCCTTTTCGCTTGCCCCCGAACAGGCGGATCTCGATCGGTCGCCGGTCGCAACCGAAAAGGTCAGACAGACGTTCTGCGGGACGTGATGCGGTTGCGGCACGTCACACAGCGCAAGGATGGCGCTGGCTGACATTTACCTTTGGCAGGCCGCGCGCTAGACCGCGTTAGGTACAAAGGATTTGGCCATGTCCGACACGATCGCCGCGCGCTGTGCGACCAAGGGGCTGCGCATGACTGACCAGCGCCGAATTGTGGCTGATGTTTTGGACGAGGCTGACGACCATCCCGATGTCGAAGAATTGCACGCCCGGGCCTCAGCGCAGGACCCGCGCATTTCCATCGCGACCGTCTATCGCACGGTGAAACTCTTCGAAGAGGCCGGGATCATTGAACGACTTGAATTTGGGGACGGACGGGCCCGCTATGAGGACGCCGAGCGCGACCATCATGACCACCTCATCGATATGACGACCGGCGATGTGATTGAGTTTGTTGATCCAGAGATCGAAGCATTGCAGGAAAAGATCGCAGCAAAGCTTGGCTATTCGCTCAAAGGCCATAGGCTTGAACTTTATGGCGTGCGGCAGAAAAAGTCATAGGATGCATCATCCAGCGTGTCTTATCCTCGCACACCGATGGGATTTTACGGCCCATGGCGCATGATTTCAATGCCATGGTGGCTTTTTGCGACCCGGAGGGCGGGTTTGTGACCCCCCCTGCCGCGCCTGAGATCGGGTGGGCGGCAATGTCGGAGAGGACCGCAGGGTTCCTTCCCGATTTTACGGAGCTGTCGTTGCGTCGCCATGCCTTCTGGCCCTGGTGCAATCACGCCATGTTGGTTGGGACCGCGGCACCGTACGGGGTGCGAGCCAAAACCCCGCAGATGACGCCTGGCCATAAAGACCGGGCGCGTGGCCTGCACCGAAATAAGCGGGCGCCAAAGGGCGGCTTCGGCGCCGATGACCGCGCCGACCCAACCGCGCGCAACGCATGACCCTGTTCATCGATGCCGATGCCTGCCCGGTCAAGGCTGAGGCAGAACGCGTGGCAAGCCGGTATAAAGTTCCGATGGTGCTGGTTTGCAATGGCGGATTGCGGCCGCCAAGCAATCCAATTGTCACGGTTGTGGTGGTTTCTGACAGGCTCGACGCGGCAGATGATTGGATCGCGGAACAGGCGGGGCCCGGCGATGTGGTGGTCACGTCGGACCTGCCTTTGGCGGATCGGGCGATCAAAGCCGGTGCGCAGGTGGTCCAACATAACGGTGAGGTGTTGAGCGCGGCCAATATCGGCGGACGCCTGGCCACGCGAGATTTGATGGCAGACATCCGGGCCGCCAACCCGCTGAACCAGGGCGGCGGCGGAGCGGCGTTTTCCAAAACAGACCGCGCCAGGTTTCTCGAAAGCCTCGACCGATTGCTGCGCTAAAAGGTGCCGCACCCTGCGCGGTCGGGGCGTCACCCAGATCTGGTCTCAAAAGGTGCGATTGCCTCGCCCCGACAAACCCGATAGGCCCGCCCTTCGGGGGGTATCTTCGATGGACAATCTAAAGGGCATTGCATGGATGACGTTGGCGATGGCCACGTTTGCAATGGCCGATATGTTTATCGTGATCGCGTCGGACAGCCTACCGCCCGGGCAAATCGTTGTCATGTTTGGGTTATTCGGCGTGCCGATGCTAGTCACATTTGCCAAGCTGCGGGGTGTTCCCCTGGTCTCACCGGTCTTTTTCAGCCGCCCTGTCGTGGTTCGAAACTTGGCCGAGATCTGGGGGACGATGGCGGTGATTACCGCGCTTGCAAATCTGCCCTTCTCTTTGGTGAGCGCGGTGTTGCAGGCCGCACCGCTCTTGGTCACGCTTGGCGCGGCCATCTTCCTTGGCGAACGCGTCGGCTGGCGACGATGGACCGCGATTTTGGTGGGACTTTGCGGCGTCTTGCTGATCCTCAGACCCTCGCCCGAGGCTGGCTGGACGATCCTATTGGCGGTCATCGCCGTCACCGGGCTTTCGGCGCGCGATCTTGCCACGAGGTTTGTCCCGCGCGATATCCCGTCTTTACAAATCGCCTGCTACGGCTTTGCCTCGACGATCCCGGCCGGTATCTTGCTGATCGCGATCACCGGCGATGCCGTTTGGCCGAATTTGGCCGCAACCGGCGCCTGCTTTGCCGCGGCGAGCTTTGGTGCCGTCGCCTATTTCGCGATCACAACCGCGATGCGCGCCGGCGACATCTCTGTGGTGACCCCATTTCGATATACGCGGCTGATCTTTGCATTTTCCATCGCCGCGCTCGTCTTTGGCGAAAGTCTCGATCTTTGGACGTGGATCGGCTCTGGCATTGTGATCGCGACCGGACTTTATACCTTGGCGCGGGAGGCCCGGACCCGGCGCGCGTGACGGCTTTTACCTTTGGGCAATCCGGGCTAAACCCGCGCTGACGCTTTGCTGCAAGGAACGCCCGCCATGAGCACCATCATCGATATCCATGCCCGCGAGATCCTCGATAGCCGCGGCAATCCAACCGTCGAGGTCGATGTGACCCTAGAGGACGGGACGATGGGGCGCGCTGCCGTGCCGTCGGGTGCCTCGACCGGCGTGCATGAAGCGGTTGAAAAACGCGATGGCGATGCCGCGCGCTACAAGGGTAAAGGCGTTTTGGAGGCCGTGGCATCGGTCAATGGCATTCTGGCCGAAGGTCTGATCGGCGCGGACGCGACTGAACAAGAAGCCATTGATGCCGGCATGATCGACATGGATGGCACGCCCAACAAAGGCAAACTGGGTGCAAATGCCATACTCGGCGTAAGCTTGGCTGTGGCCAAAGCCGCGGCCGACTACACCGAACAGCCGCTTTACCGTTATGTCGGCGGGACGGCCGCGCGCGTCCTCCCGGTACCGATGATGAACATCATCAATGGCGGTGAACATGCCGACAATCCGATCGATATCCAGGAATTCATGATCATGCCGATCTCGGCACCTTCGGTTGCAGACGCGGTGCGCATGGGGTCGGAGGTTTTTCACACGCTCAAAAAAGAACTCTCTTCGGCAGGTCTTTCGACAGGGATCGGCGATGAGGGTGGATTTGCACCAAACCTGTCCTCCACGCGCGATGCGCTCGATTTCATTCTGCGTTCGGTTGAAAAGGCCGGCTACCAGGCCGGAGACGACATTATGCTCGCGCTCGATTGCGCATCGACGGAATACTTTAAAGACGGCGCATATGTGCTTGCCGGTGAGGATAAAACACTGTCAGCCGAAGACAATGTCGCGTATCTCTCGGGGCTCTGCAGCGATTATCCGATCCTCAGCATCGAAGATGGTTGTGCCGAAGACGATTGGGACGGCTGGAAAATGCTGACCGCGGCGCTCGGCGACAAAGTCCAGCTTGTCGGCGACGATCTGTTTGTCACCAATCCCACACGTCTTCAGATGGGGATCGATCAGGGGGCGGCAAATTCGCTTTTGGTCAAGGTCAATCAGATCGGCACCTTGTCGGAAACGTTGGCAGCCGTGAACTTGGCGCATCGACACCAGATGACCTGCGTGATGTCGCACCGGTCAGGTGAGACCGAGGATGCCACAATCGCGGATCTTGCCGTGGCCACCAATTGTGGCCAGATCAAAACCGGCAGCCTGGCGCGCTCGGACCGGTTGGCCAAATATAACCAACTGATCCGGATCGAAGAGATGTTAGGGGAAACAGCGACTTACGCAGGGACATCGATCCTAAGGGAATAAGCGGTCGAGCCGAATTTGTCGCCTATCGCAAGGGGCTAGAGGCGGGATGCATCGAGTCTGAGACAGAAATCGCAGCATTCCGCGCGGCCCGCGCGGCGCTTGAGCGGGTCGAGGCGGCGCTCCGCCGCTTGGGCTTTCGGTTTTGGTGCGAGGACGACACCCCACCGCGCGCACCATTGCGAAACACACCGCATGCGGCCCTTGCCCGCCTCAACGCCTTTCACGAACGGGTTTGGCCTGTTCCTTACGCGGTACGTTCGGCCGCACTTTTATTGGGCGAGGTCGATTTCCGGCAATCGCCGAAACAAGGCAAACCCGCGCATTTGCATAATCACGCGACGCCGCTTGAGGCGCTCTGCGAATTCGATCCGGTATTCTTTGAGACACAATACGCGGTAAATTCGATCATGGACGACTTGGCAGACGACCAACATCACATCCTGGAACATCGGTATTTCGAATTTGCGCCGGATGCCTTTCATAAAGCCAACATCTCTGGTGGCGCAGGCTATGACGTGGACAGCCAAGATCGCGCACTCGACCCATTTGTACCACTGGCCGGGATGACGTTTTTGCAGTTCTTGGACGAAACCATCGCGCGTGGCGGGTTTTTCGGCGCATTGCAAAGCACGCGAGGCGCAAGCGTGTCGTCGGGCTGGGGCCCTACGGACCCGTATGGTCATGATGCGCCCCGGACCCCAATGCCGGCACAGCTTGGCGCGACGCTTCGCGAGGCCGCCGCATGGGCATAAACTTTGTCGAGCCGAGCGGTTCCGCGGAAATTGCCGCGTTTGACGCGCTATGCTGGGATTATCTGGCCTTTTTACGCAGCCAAACCGGGCCGTTTCGCGCCGCACTCGACATCGTATATTCCGACGCGATCTATGCCGCGGCATTGGCCAAGCGCCCGGCCCCGCCTCACGGCCTACAGCGGTTGGCACTGTGCGACGACCAGGCTTTGGGCTGCGGAACGATCCAAACGTTTCAGCCCGGCGATGCGGAGATCAAACGCGTTTTCGTAGCCCCAGGCGCGCGTGGCACGGGGATGGGACGGGCCTTAATGGCGCAACTGATCACCGATTGCCGCGCGCTTGGCTTTTCGCGCATCCTTATGGATACTGGCGCCCCGTTGATCGCCGCGCAGCGGCTTTACGACCAATTGGGGTTCATGCGCCGCGACCCCTACGCGCCGGGCCCGGCGCGCGACGCATTCGTTTATTTTGAGATGGAGCTTTGATCATGGACGCCGCCGAAATCATTGCCCGGCTCGAGCTCGTGCCTCATCCCGAAGGCGGACATTACCGCCAAACATGGGTTGCAGACGGGCCGGGCCGTCCGTCCGGCAGCTGCATTTATTTCCTGCTAGCCGCCGGCGAGCGAAGCCACTGGCACAAGGTTGACGCCGCGGAGATCTGGCATTTTCATGCCGGTGCGGACCTGTTGTTGATGCTCTCCGACCACGATGCGGGACCGGCGCGCATGCAGCGTCTCACGCCCGATCTTTCCCGCGGCGCGCCGCAATACATCGTTGCCCCGAATATCTGGCAAGCAGCAGAAACGACGGGCGATTTTACGCTGGTGTCCTGTACCGTATCGCCCGGGTTTCAATTCGATGGCTTCACGCTGGCGCCGCCGGGTTTTGACATCCCTCTGGGCTAGTCCCGCCCACGAATACGGCGCAGGATCGCGTGCGCCGGCATCGACCAGGCGCTGTGCAGCCAGGTACCACCCAAGGTTCGCACCTCCGCGCCAGCGCCCAGTTTGAACCGGTCAATGCCGGCGGTACGGCGCGCGTTCAGCACGCCCAAATCCATCATCACATGGCCGCGCGCGGCAAGGTATTGGACAGCCTCCCACATCAGAAGATTGTGGGCGGACAGGCGTTTACCTTCTTTCGTGGTCCATCCGATTTGATAGGTCGTCATCGGCCCGTGGCGCAGAAAGAGCATCGCGGCCAGCGTTTCGCGGTTCTTTCGCGCCAGAAAAAGCTGGACCGATCCCGGTTCCAGCCGGGCCATTTCCGTCAACAGGGGGTGCGGCAGGCTCCGGTATTTGCGCAGCCTTTGTTGTCCGCGATCTTCTTCGAACAGCCAATGATCGCCGCCCGGGATAAAGTCGTGCCGCTCCGCGATCAGGCCTTGACGTTGGGCATGGCGAAGGCGGTTACGCCACTTCTGATCCATCCGCGCCAAGATGGCATCGGCGCCACCTGCCAGCGGCAGCATTGCCACCCGCGCAGGCCGGGCGATGGGAAGAAATCCAGCTTGTCGGAAACTGTCGCCATCGGTCGTGCCTTCAGGGCTGACAAAAAGATGCCGGAGGCCAAGCGCGCGGCGCATCCCGGCCAGTCCGGCAATGCGGAAATTGCCGCGATGTTCGTTCCAAACCGGGCCGCGGCTGACAACACCGGTCGGCCCGAAGCCCGGGACACGCCGGACGAGGATTGTTGCCGCCCCGCCTGGCAAAGCGTGGTGCGACATGTCCACGCCAAGGCGCATCAAGGCTAAGTTAAACAATGCGCTTTGCTGCAACGGAACAGGCATCTCGGGCGGAGGTGGTGCAAAGTCGAACATGGTGGCGCCACGCTATGGCTTTCGTGGTGAATTCCTGGTTAATCCGCGTCGCGATCCGCCGTCCAAACGCCAACTGCGCTCGAATGCAGGATTTTTCGTTCCAGCCCGTCAGGTGCGGTGATCACGACAAGCCGGCATTGGCACGCGTGGAACGCATGCGGGACCAACCTGGCCGACCATGTGTTGGGAATCGCATACCGGCCCGCAGTGCAATCTGCCCGACCTTGGGGCGCCGAACCGGCCAAAGCCACAGGCGCGAACCGCGCGGTCCGGGGCGCCCATTCGCACCGCGATGGCTCCCGGATGGGGGCCTGAGCGGGGCGAAGCTACTCCTCTGCCAGCGTCACCAAAGCGTGCCGCTTTTTCCCCGCGCTCAGCTTGATCGGCTCAGTCAGATCAGCCGCGTCGATCATGAGCCCTGCATCACGAAGGGGTGCGTCATTTAGCCGAGCTCCGTTCTCCGCAATCAGCCGTTTGGCCTCCTTGCCAGATTTGGCGAGCCCCGCCCGCGTGATCAATTGCACAACCGAAATGCCATCGGCCAATTCCGCCGCCGTCATTTTCAACGTCGGGAGGTCTTCGCCCGACCCGCCCTTTTCGAAAACATCGCGTGCGGTTGCTTCCGCAGCGGCGGCCGCGGCCTGTCCATGCAGCAAGCTTGTCACCGCATTCGCCAAGGCGATCTTTGCCTCGTTGATCTCTGACCCGCCAAGCGCGCCCATACGCACGCAGTCGTCCACCGAAAATTCGGTGAACATCTTCAGGAACTTCCCGACATCGGCGTCGTCCACATTGCGCCACCATTGCCAAAACTGATACGGGCTCATCATGTCGTCATTCAGCCAAACGGCGCCATCTACCGACTTTCCCATCTTTTTCCCGTCAGAGCGCGTCACCAAAGGTGTTGTCAGTCCAAACGCCTCGGTCGCCTCGACCCTGCGGATCAGATCGGCACCGGAGACGATATTGCCCCACTGATCCGACCCGCCCATCTGCAAAACACAGCCATAGCGGCGGTGTAGCTCCAAAAAGTCGTAGGCCTGCAAAAGCATGTAATTGAACTCGATGAAGCTGAGCGATTGTTCGCGGTCGAGCCGCGATTTAACGCTTTCGAAGCTGAGCATGCGGTTGATCGTAAAGTGCCGACCAATGTCGCGCAAAAACGCGACATAGCGCAGCTCATCCAGCCAATCTGCATTGTTGACCAACGGGCTGTCGGTCGGACCGTCGCCATAGGAGATGTAGCGCGAAAACACTTGGCGAATGCTGGTTGCGTTTGCCTCTATGTCGTCGACGGACAGCATCTTGCGCATCTCGTCCTTGCCCGACGGATCGCCAACCTTGGTCGTGCCGCCGCCCATCAGGGTGATCGGCCTGTGGCCGGTCCGCTGCAACCAGCGCAGCAGCATGATCTGCACGAGATTGCCGATATGGAGCGAGCGCGCCGTCAAATCGTATCCGATATAGCCGGTGACCACCCCGTCATAGAGCTGCTGATCCAATTCCTGTAGATCGGTGCAATCGGCCAAAAAGCCCCGCGCCGATATCTCGGTCAGAAATTCAGATTTGGGGTGGTAGGTCATGGGCCCCTCGTGCGATTTAAGCCTTGGGGTCTATAACGGGGGCGGGGGTGAAGGGAAAGGGCGAACGGCCAGTGCTCACCATCGCGGGGGCCATGTCCGGGACATCCCTGGACGGCGTCGATATCGCGGTGATCGAGACCGACGGCACGGACGTTCTGCGTTTTGGGAAAACGGCCAACCGCCGCTACACACCAAACGAGCAAGCCCAAATCCGCGCCGCCTTTGGCCTCTGGCCCGGCGATGGACGTGTCCCAGCGGCTGCGCGGGTTGTTGAGGCGGCCCATGCCGACGCGATGGCCGGGCTCGACGCGGTGACAGCGCTTGGCTTTCACGGCCAGACCCTGGCGCATGACCCCCAAAACGGCCGCACGCATCAAGCCGGCGACGGCGCATGCCTGTCCGACACGTTAGGCCTGCCGGTGATTTGGGATTTTCGCAGCGCGGACATGGCCCTTGGAGGTCACGGCGCGCCGTTGGCACCTTTTTATCATTGGGCATTGGCGCGCCGGCTTCGCGCCCTTGCGCCGATCGCATTCCTCGATCTTGGCGGTATGGGCACCATCTCCTGGGTCGACCCCACGTCCGATGCGCCGGAGGCCGATGGCGCGCTCATGGCGTTTGACACCGGGCCGGCAACTGCGCCGCTGGACGATCTTATGCGCGTCCGACGCGCCGGGCGCTATGACACAGACGGCGCGCAGACATCCGCTGGCACGGCCGACATGGCCGCGGTTGCCGCCTTTCTCGACGATGGCTACTTCCTCAAAATGCCGCCGAAATCGCTCGACCGGAACGCCTTTCCCTATCTTGTACCTGCATTTGAGACGCTGTCGGTCGAAGACGCCTTGGCCACTTTGGCCGCTTGCGCCGCAGCGTCGGTCGCCCAGGCGCTATCGTTTTTGCCACAGGTGCCGGCACGGGTTTTGGTATCCGGCGGCGGGCGCCATAACCGCGGGCTGATGGCAGCCCTTGGCGCGGCACTGCCCTGCCCCGTCGCTCCGGTCGAGACGGCTGGGCTCGACGGTGACGCGCTTGAGGCACAAGCCATTGCCTACCTCGCCGCGCGCGTCGCGCTTGGCATGACCACCAGCGCGCCGGGGACAACAGGCGTGCCGGCCGCCGTGGGCGGAGGCCAGGTTTCGGGCGATCTACGGCTGGACCGTTAATCGCGCCGCACGGTTCACGCCAGCAAGGCACGAAGCACCGCTAGGCGGGCCGGCGGCATCGATCCGATCTCGAGCGCAGTAAAGACATGCAGCGTCCCAAGGTCGCGGTCGATCACGGCATGATCGGACACCCATCCGCCCATAGCCAGGTAGCTTTGCAGAAGCGGTGGCAGCGATGATCGCGCTGCCTTAAAATCTGGCTTTTCGGGCGCGAGGGCGTCGAAATGGACGACCTCCGCTGCCTTTTGCACCGGACGCCATGCCGCCGGGCCGATATAGCGATCCCGCAACAGACCGAAGGCGGGACGATAAGGCGCTACCGACATGCCTTCAAAGGACGAACAGCCAAAGATCATACGCGCCTCTTTGCGATCCACATATGCCGCAAGCGCGGCCCAGGTCATGCGCAGGACATCTGCCGAGGATTGGGCCGTTGTGCATGCGGACGGGTCAATGCAAAAGCGCCCCAGTTCCAACATGTTGCCGCGATAGCTGGCCAGGCCCGAAAGACCGTAGAATTGCGCGGAATAGCTCTGATCGACGGCGCGGCCATCGCCGAGCGGCAAGAGCCGGAAATACCCGACCAAGCGGCCATCCGCCTCGGTCTCGATCAATGCGTGGTCACACGCGGCATCAAACGCGTCGCAATCGCCCGCGCCGTCGCGAAAAGCGGCGCTGCGCAATTCGAGACCGGCGGACACATCTTCGGGCGATTGCGCCAGCCGCGCTCGGTACCCGCCACGCGCCAATAGGATCATGCCAAAACCTCGGCGGCGCTGTGCTACCCGTCTCCGCCAATAATATTGCCGACATCAAGCCGGCCAAAGTTCCTGAGGATTTGAGTAAGAACGGTGACTTCACCCAATCCACCGCCCGTAACCCTGCGCGATAGTTGCACGAATTGCCCGTCCTCAAGGCCAAAGCGTTCGATGTTTCGGACCACGCCATCATCGTCGAATGTAATGGCCAGCACATCGCGCTCAATGACCTCGGGGGCTTGGTATGCAAAGCTGCGGATGCGATAGGAGGCGTAGAACCACGCATCTTCGCGGATCACGCCCGAAGTCGAAGGTCGCCCCACGCTCAAGGCCAGGCTGTCGCGGGTATCAACCCCTGGCAGGATAGCCTCGATCTCATCATCGGGCGGGACAAAGCCATGGTTTCGGTAGGTCGCAGAACACGACGAAAGCGCCAACGTCAGTGCCAGCACGGCCCCCCATCGCATCGCTGTCGCTGCCCAGCTCATCACATCCTCCAGGCCAAATGGCGCCTTGCCACGGCCAGTATTCCTTTCTATCGCCATAACCGAGAGCTGGAATTGAGGCAAGATGACCGCGCCGAGAGAGATCACGGATCAAAGCCAGGCCCGGGTGCCGGCGCCGGCAATTTTCCGGGCGGCGGGCCTTGATGTGCAGATCCTGCCCGATGCGGCATGGCGCGCATCGCTTCAGGCGTCTATGAACCTGACCGCCCTGCGCAAGGTCCGGCTGGCGGGCCAAATCGCTGTGATTGATGGTGGTTTGGTGCTGACGGCCCAATTCGGCGCAACGGTCGTGCAGCCATGCGTGGTGACACTGGAGCCCGTCCAGACACGGATTGAGGCGCCGGTGCGCCGAACCTATCTCGACAACCTGCCCGTACCCGCGGGGGACGAGGCCGAAATACCCCAAGACGATAGCCTAGAAGCACTCGGTCCCGTCATTGATTTGGCGGAGGTCTTAGCGGAGGCTTTATCGCTAAACCTGCCGCTATACCCGCGCGCGGCCGGCGCAGAGCTGGGCCAGACCATTTTCACCGGCGATGATGCAACCCCGATGACCGATGAAGACACCAAGCCGTTTGCTGGTCTCGAGGCCTTGAAGTCGGACCTTCCAGAGGCCTCTGGATCGGACGACTGAGACACCTTAATTTTTGGCTTGCGCGGCGCCGGGATTTGAGTATTTTCCGCCCCTCACACGATCCGCCGCCTCCTGCGGCGTGACCAAGGCATTCCGTTTGATAGTCGGGGCTCGACCGCCCCTGGACCAAATCCGAGGTTGAGACATGGCCGTCCCCCAGAATCGCGTTACGCGGTCCCGCCGCAATAACCGCCGTTCGCATGATGCACTTTCCGCAGCAAACCCGAACGAATGCAGCAATTGCGGTGAGTTGAAGCGGCCGCATCACATTTGCCCATCCTGCGGCCACTATGCCGACCGTGAAGTGATCGCGCAGGCCGACGAGATCGATCTCGACGACGACGCGGCATAACCTGCCGCTTTGGGATGACCGAAACCACTTCCCCCACCGAATACCGGGTGCCGCGCACCGTCGTTTCAGTGGATGCTATGGGGGGGGATTTCGGACCGAAGATAGTTGTGGCTGGCCTCGAAAAGGCCGCGGCAAAAAACCCTGACCTTCGCTTTATCCTCCACGGACCCGAGGCAGAATTATCGGCTCTGGTCGGGCGTAAGCCAGCCCTTGCCCGGCAATGCGAGATACGTCATGCCGAAGACGTCGTCCGGATGGCGGACAGACCGTCCCACGTCATGCGCAACGGCAAGAAAACGTCCATGTGGTCTGCCATTGACGCGGTCCGCAACGGAGAGGCCACGGTCGCTGTATCGTGCGGCAATACCGGGGCGCTGATGGCGGTGTCGATGGTGCGTTTGCGCAAGATCGAGGGGGTCAACCGCCCGGCCATTGCCGCCTTTTGGCCGTCGCGCAATACGCAAGGCTTTAACGTGCTTTTGGATTGCGGCGCAGATGTGCGCGCCGATGCCGAGGACCTGCTGCAATATGCGTTGATGGGCGCAAGCTATGCGCGCAATGCCTTTGAATTGGCGCGCCCGCGGGTTGGTTTGCTTAATGTCGGAACCGAAGAACATAAAGGGCGGGCAGAGCTAAAGGTCGCGGCCGATCTTATCGCGCAAGCAGCGCCTGCGGCGGATTTCGATTTCGTGGGCTTCAGTGAAGGGGGCGATCTGCCATCCGCCGAGGTCGATGTCATCGTCACCGACGGGTTCACCGGGAATATCGCTTTGAAAACCGGCGAAGGCACCGCGACCTTAATCCGGGAACTTTTGCGCGAGGCCTTCAATTACTCACCGCTCAGCCGGATTGCGTCTTTGCTTGCCTATACCTCCCTACGCCGTCTGTCCAAGCGGATCGACAGCCGCCGCGCGAATGGCGGGGTGTTTCTTGGCCTGAACGGCACGGTCGTCAAATCGCACGGATCGGCCGACCCGACCGGGATTGCCGCGGCGATAAAGCTCGCAGCCCGCCTTGCCAGTGCCGGCTTTAGCGAACGGCTGGCCGCGCGGATTGCCACCGCGGAACAGGCCGCAGGTGCCGCGATACAAGCGCAAGAGGAATCGCGTTCATGACCCTTCGCGCCGTTCCCGTGGGCATTGGGCACTACCTCCCCGGCCGCGTGGTCGAGAACGCTTGGTTCACCGAATTCTTGGACACTTCGGATGAATGGATCCGGGCGCGCTCTGGCATTGAGCGGCGGCACTTTGCCGAAGATGGCGAAACAACCTCGAGCATGGCGATTGCAGCCGCTGAGCGGGCGCTCACCGATGCGGGGCTGCGCGTGCAAGATATCGACGGGCTGATTGTCGCGACCTCTACGCCCGATCTCACATTCCCGTCCGCGGCCACGATGATCCAGGCCGGCCTCGGCATGAAATCAGGCTTTGCCTTCGATGTCCAAGCGGTGTGTGCGGGGTTCATTTTTGCGCTTTCAACGGCGCAGGCCTATATCGCCAGCGGTCAGGCCCGGCGTCTTTTGGTCATCGGCGCCGAAACCTTCAGCCGGATCATGGATTGGCAAGATCGCAGCACATGCGTCTTATTCGGCGATGGCGCGGGCGCGCTTGTATTAGAGGCGCAAACGCTATCGGGTGGCTCAGATGATCGGGGCATCTTGGCCACCGATCTGCATTCGGATGGGCAATTCAAAGACTTGCTGTTCGTGGATGGGGGCGTATCGACAACCCAGACGACCGGCGTTTTGCGGATGGAAGGCAAAGAGGTCTTCCGCCATGCCGTCGAAAAGCTGGCCCAAACCGCGCATACCGCCTTGGAGCGTGCCGACCTGTCCCCCACAGATGTCGATTGGATCGTGCCGCATCAGGCGAATTTGCGGATCATAACCCGCACGGCCCAGAAAATGGGTGTGTCGATGGACCGGGTCATCGTCACGGTGCAAGACCACGGCAATACCTCGGCCGCGTCGATCCCATTGGCCCTCTCGGTGGGCGCGGCCTCAGGCCAGATCAAACCGGGCCATCTGCTTGTCGCCGAAGCGATCGGGGGCGGATTGGCTTGGGGATCGGTTGTGATGCGCTGGTAATTGCTCGCGAACTGCGCGCCGCAAACCCTTACATTGACACAAGAAAACCCTTAGCCCATTCTGCAATTATCAACTTAAGGAGACGCCGATGTCCGTGAAGACGCTGACCCGTATGGATCTGAGCGATGCGGTGTTCCGTGAAGTGGGGCTTTCACGCAATGAAAGCGCGCTGCTCGTCGAACGCGTATTGGAAATGATGTCAGATTCGTTGGTCGAAAGTGGCCAAGTGAAAATTTCCTCATTTGGCACCTTCTCGGTTCGGTCGAAAACCGCCCGGGTCGGTCGCAATCCGAAAACCGGCGAAGAGGTCCCCATTCTTCCGCGCCGTGTCCTGACCTTCCGACCAAGCCATTTGATGAAGGATCGGGTGGCTGAGGGAAACCGAGGCTAGGGACGTGTCGAAATCCTCCCAGGCGTTCCGCACGATCCGCGAGGTGTCGGATTGGCTGGATGTGAAGGCGCATGTGCTGCGGTTTTGGGAATCGAAATTCCCGCAGATCAAGCCGGTCAAGCGCGCTGGCGGCCGGCGCTATTACCGACCTGGCGACATGGAATTAGTCGGCGGGATCAAAGTGTTGCTGCACGAACAGGGCATGACGATCAAGGGCGTCCAAAACCTGATCCGCAGCGAGGGGACGGCCCATGTCGCCGCGCTTTCGCCGCCCATCGACACATTGAGCTTTGAAGAGGCCCCAGCCGATGAGCTTGCAGCTTGGGACCTTGATTTAAATGATGACAGCACAGACGGGATCGACGATGCGGAGATCCTGGATGCGGCACCGCCAGACCCTGTTGCGGATATCGCGGACAGCGCGATCATCGAAGCCCAAGAAACCATTGCGGGCGCGGTCGCAGCCGACCTGCCCGCCGCTGCAACAGAAGGCGCGCGCGACGCGGATCAAAGTCCGGTTCCAGAATTGCCATTGGAGCCGCCATTGGATGTGAGCCCCCAGGACGAAACCGATGTCAGCGTCGCGATGGACACCACCGCGGCCAGCGAAGACGCGTCATTGCCGGTCCCTGAGGAGGCCGGAGAATCAGCAGAGGAAACCACGGCCGTTGGCGCAGATATCCAGACCGACACCGGGCCGGAAATTCCCAACGATACCGGAGCGGCTGCGCACGATACCGCCGATCCAGAACTTGATCGGCCCGAGACCATCGCAGAAGAGCCCGACCAAATCGGCGCGCCCGAACAGATCGCCGCATTTGAAGGTCCCGGGCCTGCATCGCAGGACGACGCGGCGTCAGGTTCAGGACCCGATATGCCGATTTTGATGGCCGCGTTTGCGGAGCTGACCGCAGCGTTGCCGGCGCGTCCGACGGGAGCGGGCCCGCAATTGGCCCCGATACTCGATCGCTGCGCGGCGTTGGCGGCCCGGATGGCACCGGTATCGCGCTGACCCTTGCGCCCCGGACCAAAATCGCTAGAACGGCGAAACGTCGGGCTATGGCGCAGCCTGGTAGCGCGTCCGTCTGGGGGACGGAAGGTCGCAGGTTCGAGTCCTGCTAGCCCGACCATCACCGCTACGTTTTCTTTTTGTATCTTGCACCTAGCGGCGTGCTGCGGTGTGCTGGTGTGATGACGAACCTGCCCGAAAATCCCGGCGTTCTGCCCGATACCGCGCTGCGTGCCTTGATCGATCTGGGCGCGATCGCCGCCGATCTGCCGATTGACGCAGACCAATTGCAACCGGCCAGCCTGGATCTTCGATTGGGCCGCGTCGCGATCCGTGTCCGCGCATCCTTCCTGGCCGGTCAAGGCCAAGCTTTGGCGGACCGTTTGCCCGAATTTGAGATGCACCGCATCGACTTAACCGACGGCGCGGTTCTGGAAAAAGGCTGCGTTTACGTGGTTCCGTTAATGGAGCGCTTGGCGCTGCCGGCCGGCATAAGTGCGGTTGCCAACGCCAAAAGCTCGACCGGTCGACTGGATCTGCTCACCCGCACGATTTCCGATGGCGGCGAGGAATTTGACCGCATCGGTCCAGGCTATTCTGGCCCGCTTTATGCTGAGATTTGCCCCCGATCGTTCAGCGTATTGGCGCAGGCCGGCCAACGGCTCAACCAAATTCGGTTTCGCCAAGGCCATGCAGCCTTAGATGACGCCGCGCTGGCGGACTTGCATGCTAATGACCCGTTGGTCGACGGCGTGGCGCATATCGATGGCGGTCTTGGCTTTTCCGTGGACCTGCGCCCCAAGGACGGCACGCTCGTGGGCTACCGCGCCAAACCTCATACCGGCCTCGTTAACTTGGCCAATATTGCCGGGCATCGGCCTGCTGATTATTGGGAAGAAGTGCGCAGCGACACCGGGCGCATCATCCTTGATCCAGGCGCCTTCTACATCTTGGTCAGCCGCGAGGCGGTCACAATCCCACCCAGCTATGCCGCCGAAATGGCGCCTTATCTTGCCATGGTTGGAGAGTTTCGGGTGCATTATGCTGGCTTCTTCGACCCGGGATTTGGCCATGCCAGCGCGGACGGCAAAGGCGCACGCGGCGTTCTGGAAGTCCGATGTCACGAAGCGCCCTTTGTGCTCGAACACGGCCAAATTGTAGGCCGTCTGATCTATGAACAGATGGCCGCGATCCCGGCCCGCCTATATGGCGCCGGGTTGCGATCAAACTACCAGGGTCAAGGATTAAAATTATCTAAACATTTTAAATAATAAAAGTACGAAGTTAAGGTAAAATTCGGTTGAAACCGTGACGATGGTAAGGCCGAGATGGCTGTTGGTTTCCCGTCGATGAATGACCAGCGCGCGCCCTGATATGTCTCTGCCCCAATGTGCCGGTCTCGCCCCAATCCCGTCCAGAAGACGCTCTCCCGGCCGACTTCGCTGGCGGTGAAAGCGCTCATGGGTTCTGCGCGACCTCCTGAGACCGTCGATCTTCGAAGGGGATTAGGTATAGCGCCTGCGACCGCATGCGGCCAAGGCCGGAGCATCAGGCAAAGGGCTGCATGCGAACATCCAGCGCGCGTGTCCAACGTTAATCCGATGCGGCGGCCAACTTGTCGTAGAAATCGAGGAAAATCGCGTCGCGTTGCACGTCATGCGCTTCTCGCATGGTATGGGCATTCGCGCGCGGTCGCCAAAAAAGCGCGTCATCCAAAATCGGGCTGCTCGTGAGATAGGTGGGGACCCAGTCCGGGTTGATCAGCCAGGCGATGTTGATGATATCCCAGATCACCCAGGTGCGACGCGCGGTATCGGTGATGGCAAACATCTCGTGCAGCGGGTTGTGGGTAAAAAGGTGGTAGAGGTAATCGCCGATCGCGCCGCGCCCCTTCACGAAGTCGCGCATTTCACTGTGAGAGATCTTCAGTTGCGCGCCGACATGATAGCCGGGCAGATAGACATGCGCAGCGCCACTGTCGAAGATCAGGCGCGATGCATGGACATCCTGGACCAAGTTCAGCGACGGACGGTTGCAATGGGGCGCGCTGGAGGGATAGGCAGATGTCCAGATGATCACGATTCGGTCGAGAATATCGGGCGCTTTTAGGATGGCCGAGGCGATGTTGGTCACACAGCCCATGGCCGCAACATAAAGCGGCGTATCGCCGGAGCGCGCCAGTTGGATAATCGTTTCGACCGCGTCGGAATCGACGACATCTTCGGCATGGGTCATGTAGCGGGTGGCACCGCGATGGACCTTCCCGGAGCTGCCGACGCCAAGCTTGTCGTAGATCGTGAGGATCTCTTGATAGCTGAGTTCCATTCCCTCTGGTGGCATTGTAAATTCAAGTTCCGCGGCGCGGCGGCCTTGCGCATGCAGCCGTTCCACCCATCCCTGAAAGCCGCCCACAAGGTGCTGATCAATGCGTTTGCCCATCTCGATGGCCTGTTCCGCGGCCAGCAACCCGGGACGATGATGGGCGAAGGAAAACGGCTCTGCCGTGACCGCCACGACGTTCATCTGCGCTGGCGACAGAAGCGCCCAGGCCAAAGCAAACTGATCGTCGATCTCATTGGCAGCGTCAGTATCGATCAAAAGCCGCACGGGCGTTCGGGAAGGTGGCTCCAACAACGCACGAAGCGCAGCGTCGGACATTTGCGGCAGTTCAGTCATCGTCTCACCTCAATGTCAGATATGGCGCGGTGTGCGAGCGGATTGCGACAGGTTAAAGCGGACCGAACCCCGGCGGAAAACCTCCTCATGAAACACGATGATGCCGTGTTCATCAAAGGCGGAGCAGGCTTGTTTCAAAAGTGGCACGCCGGGTGCGATGTCAAACAGGGCCGCCGATTGCGCATCGGCCAAAATGGGCGAAATATCTTCACAAGCCGCCGACCATTGCAGGCCAAAACGGCCGCTGAGGATCCGCAGGATCGATTGATTTGGGCCAGTTTCGGGGAAATCGCCGGGCTTCGGATCCGCGATCAGATGCGATGGCGCATAAGTTTGGACCAACATGAAAGGGTCGTCGTCGACCATCCGCAGGCGGACGATGCGGGTGATCGGTTGGTTGCACATCTCAGATGGCAACTCGTGCAGTGCCGCGGCGCCAGCTGGGAAATGGTCAAGAGATAAAAACCGCGATCGTGGCTCCCGCCCGGCGCGCAGCATCGCGTCGGTAAACGACGTCAAACAGGTGTCGGAGGCCGGCGACAGCGTGACCACCCTGTAGCCACTGCCTTGGCGGCTTTCAACATATCCATCTTGTACCAAAAGATCGAGCGCCCGTCGGATCGTCACGCGGCTGACAGAGAATTGACTGGCCAGTTCTACCTCCGTCGGCACGCGGCCGCCAACGGGGTAGCGCCCCTCTTTTATGTGGCGAAGCATGGTCCGATAGGCGTGTTCGTATTTCGGCACCTCTCGACCGGGTTGGCGGGATTGGCTCGGGCCGCGATCGGCCTTGCGTTTGGCTTTCCTCTGCATCCTGTTCCCTTTGCGCGGGGGCCCGGTCAGGCCACCCAAACACTCTTTGTTTGGCTGTAAAGCGCGATTGCGTCCTTGCCCATTTCGCGCCCATAGCCGGACATTTTCACCCCGCCAAACGGCGATGCCGCGTCGGTCTCACCCCAGCAATTGACCCAGATGGTCCCCGCTTTCAGTCGATCCGCGAACCGGCGAATGCGGGTGACATCTTGCGACCACAGCCCAGCGGCCAGACCAAAGGCGGTGGCATTGGCGCGGTCGAGAACGTCCGCCTCGTCCGAAAACGGCAAAACGGCCAAAACCGGGCCGAAGACCTCCTGTTGCGTCACCGTCATGTGGTCTTGGGCGGTCAGGATCGTGGGGCGGATGAACCAGCCGGTTTCGCCTTGGCGCCGCCCACCGGCCAAAACGGTCGCACCTTGATCGCGGGCGCCATCGATATGGCCAAGGATCATGCCCATCTGTCGTTCCGAGATAACCGGGCCGAGATCGTGGGCGGGATCGTCAAGACCTGGACCGATATCCAATCCATCGGCCATCTGAACCAGCGCCTCCAGGACATTTTGATAAAGGCTTTCATGCACATAAAGTCGCGCACCCGCGGTGCAGCTTTGCCCGTTATTGCCGAAATTGGCCCAGAAGGCGCCGGATATGGCCCGGTCGAGATCGGCATCAGCAAACAGGATATTGGCGGCTTTGCCTCCCAATTCCAGCGAGAGCTTTTTGAGATTTCCGGCGGAGGCGGCGACGATGGATTGACCCGTGCGGGTGCTGCCAGTGAAACCGATCTTGGCGACGCCAGAATGGGCCGCAAGGGCCGCGCCTGCCTCGCGGCCGAGCCCCGGGATCACGTTCAGAACGCCCAGAGGCAGCCCTGCCTCCAAGGCCAGATCGGCGAGGTAAAGCGCCGAGAGCGGGGTTTCTTCGGACGGTTTCAAGACCACGGTATTGCCGGCCGCCAGGCATGGCGCGAGTTTCCAAGCCGCCATCAAAAGCGGGTAATTCCACGGCGTGATCAGGCCACAAACGCCAACGGGTTCGATGCGGGTGTAGTTCAACCGGTCCGGCGTGCTGACGGGGATCGTGGCGCCCTCGATCTTGTCGGGCCAACCGGCGAAGTACCGGAAGTGACGGGCGGACCAGAACGCATCGACATCGCGCGCCACGGCAAACGGCTTGCCATTGTCGAGCGCGTCCAATTGCCCAAAAATCGCCGCCCTCTCCTCGATCAGGTCGGCCAGCCGCCAAAGGATGCGCCCGCGATCATGGGGCGTGAGGCCGGTCCACCGGCCATCCTCGAACGCCATCTGCGCCGCGGCTACAGCCTGATCGACATCCTTGGCTTGCGCCCGCGCGACCGCGGCAAATTTGGCACCGGTGGAGGGGTTGATAACCTCCAATTCCGCCGCGCTGTCCGCCATCCCACCGCCGATCCGCAGAGGCTGCGCATTGGCGACGAAATCCGCCACGTCGGGCAAGAGCGTGATCTGGCTCATCCGTCCCCCAATTGCGCGGCGATCTCTGCATCGCGCAGGGCGCGCCGGTTGATCTTTCCCGATGATGTCATCGGGAAACGATCGACAAATGCAACTTCGCGTGGGGCTTTGTACCGGGCCAGACGGGTGCGGACATGGTCCTGCAATTGCTCCGCAAGTGCTGCACTGCCGGTCACCCCGGGCCGGGTCATAACCAGGGCCTTCACGATCGATCCTCGATCGGCGTCGGGCTTGCCGATCACGGCAGCCTCGGCAACATCGTTATGGGCCATCAGGCATTCCTCAATCTCCGCCGGGCCGATGCGGAAACCGGACGACTTGATCAGATCGTCCGAGCGGCCCTTATACCAAAAATAGCCATCGGCATCGCGCACGGCCATGTCGCGTGTGCGCAGGAACAGGCCAAGCTCCATCTCCACCTCTTTGTCGGGATTGTTTAGGTAACCAATGAACCGGGTTGGCGCCGTCTTTGGTGTGACGATTTCGCCCTCTTCGCCTTCGGCCACGTCCTGGCCGTTTTCATCGACCAAACGCACATCATGGCCGGGATAGGCCCGTCCCATAGAGCCGGCACGGCGGGGATAAAGCGCCGCGCAATTGCCGATCAAATGGTTCACTTCGGTCATGCCGTAGAATTCGTTGCACACAACGCCAAGGCGATCTTCTGCCCAGGTCAGTGTCTCCGCCGCCAGAGCCTCGCCACCGGTACAGATGACCTTGAGCGCCAAGTCGTGATCGCGGCGAGGATACGGGGTTTGAGCCAAGCGTTTAATCGCTGTCGGGGCCAGAAACGTATGGGTTACCTTGTGGCGGGCCATGAATGCATAAGCGTAATCGGCGCTGAAGCGGTCCAGAGACGTGGCGATCGGACGACCCGCCATCCAAGCCGGGAACAGCATGTCGAGAAGACCACCGACCCATGCCCAATCCGATGGCGACCAATAGACCGCGTCGGCCTGCTCCATCGACAAGTCGAAAAACAGGTTGATCGACGGAGTATAGGAGGCCAAAACGCGGTGCCCGTGCAGGATGCCCTTTGGTTTGCCAGTGGAGCCCGAGGTGTACATCAGCAAGGCCGGATCGTCGGCGCCGGTATAGTCGGGCACAAAGGTCGTCACCTCTCCCACCATGGCCTTGCCCAAATCAACCTCATTGCCCTTCGGGCTGCGGCAGAACACATGCTGGAGGTGCGGAAAATCCGCAGCGGCAGATGCACGTTGCGCCGACCACGCCGCGTCGGACGTCAAGATCACCGGCAATTGGCAGTCATTGAGTGCGTGTTTCAGCGTGTCCGGTCCATAAAGCTGCGACAGGGTCACCGCTATGGCGCCAATTTTGCAGACCGCCATATGGGCAATGGCCGTGTCGGGATGTTGGCCGGTATGGAGCCCGATCAACGCGCCGCGCCCATAGCCAAGCTCACGCAAGCGGGCTGCAAGGGCCGTGGCCGCACGGTCGACCTCTGCGAAACTTTGCATATGTGTCTGGCCGGCTGGATCCTCGTAGATCATGGCAGGCAAGTTCCGGCTCTCTGGCCCCAGATGCTTGCCCAATGTCATAGCGAAGATGTTGGCGTCTTCCGCCCAGGTGATTTTGTATCCTGCGCCTGTCTGCGTCAGGTTCAGACCACTCAGCGCGTCTTCGGGGATATCCAACGGTGCGGTCACGCAGCACCTCCGCCAAGCGGGACGAGGGATATACACGGCAGGTCCGGATCGGCTATGGCAAGTTGTCCAACCCGCGCCTCCTCCGGAAAATCCTGCAATTGCACGACGGCCATCCCGTCCGCCCCGTCAAACCGCGCCAATGCGAACGCGCCGTCGGCCCCTCCAGTGCGGCAGATCACCTCCGCTCGACCCGATAGGCGCACCCAGTCGCCATTGCGCCCACCGCAACGGCACATGCGCAGCGGGGGATAGCTAACAGCAGCACAGTCCCGGCACTTCCGGGCCACCGCTTCGCCATCGCAGAGCCCAACCAAGAACGGGCCGAGCCAACCTGGCCGAAGTGCATAATCCAGTTCCATCCGATAGGGGATCATGCCGCCCCCCCGTTTTGAAGGATCGTAACGGCTGCCGTGGTGCAGATCGCTCCATGGGTATCGGCAAGGGCGTAGGCAGGCGGGGCGTTCGGCTGTAGACGATCATGATAAACCCCTTCGAGCATGCGCGCGCAGCTTGCCACTTGCGCGACACCTATGGCGCCAACTGGGGCGCCTTGGCCCATCAGACCGCCGGAGAGATTGACCGGACAGCGACCGTCAGGCGCAAAGGCACCGGCGTCCAAATCCGCCCCCGGCGCATCGCTCAGGCCTAAAGCGGCAAGCCCTTGGAGCTGCGCACCGGCATAGCTATCGTAGAGTTCGGCCAGGCCGATCTCGATCGGGGTGACGTCCGCGTTTTGACACGCACGCTGCATCGCCTTCTGTTTGGCGGAAAAGTCGCCCGGCGCATCGCGCGCACCCAAATGCATATGGTCGGTTGCTGCCCCCATCCCCGCGATCCGCGGGGCTCTCTTGCGCGCTTCCGGCGCGCATTCTGCCGCCGACAGGATCAGCGCCGCAGCGCCGTCCGATAAAGGCGCGCAATGCAGCCGCCGATAGGGCGCGGCGATCAAGGGGCTCCCGGTAATCTCTTGCAGGGAATGTTCGCGCGGCAGGTGGGCATCCGGGTTGGCGCGCGCATTGGCCCGGTTTTGTTGCGTCACCAGCGCCAATTCCGCATCTCCCAAACCCTGATCGGACGCGAATATTTGCCAGGACAGCGCGTAAAGGGCCGTGGCGGTCACCCGGCTGAACCCATCTGTCATCGCATCGAAGGAAAATCCATAAAGCCTGCGGATCGTGTCACCCGACAGGCTAGAGGCGGAGGGATCGACACCGATAACGGCCACATGCCGCGCCTGGCCGCTGAGAACTGCCATTGCCGCGGCTTGCACGGCCGCCTGGCCCGAAGCCCCACCTGCCTCACAGCGCATCCCCGCAGCACCAGTCAGGCCCAACTCGGACGCAAAAAGGGCAACGGGGTTCAATTGAAGCGAAAAGAAATCGCTTTCGGAGGCAATGAAAAGAGCATCGATCTCAGCCCGTTCGATACCCGACATCTCAAGGGCGTCATCGAATGCCTGCGCCGCCCAATCGCGAAAACTGCTGTCGTCTTTGCGGCGATTGAATTTGGTCTGCGCAGCGCCGGTGACGACGACCTTTCTGTCCACAATGCTTGCCAAGCGCCCTGCCCTCACCTGATCCAGGCTCAACGAGTATTGACATCATGTATTTGTATTTACAAGTTCGGTGGACCGGCGGGCCACTGCTTGAAATTCGGGGCCAAGCGCACGCCGAACGGCACGGAGCTTGACCGCCATCAGCGCTGACGTCCAGAGCCTTTCCAAGCCATTTCTGGCCTGTTTTTGCGCCGGCGCGCTTTATGGTTGGAGCGCCCTTGCATCCTCCCTTCAGGCACGGTTCGACACCAGCACGGCAGATGTCGGGCTCGTCTTTTCGCTGGCAATCGTGAGTTTTACGGCGGCTGTGCTGGTCGCTCCGCACCTGGGTCGCTGGCGCACTGGACACGTCATTTTGGGCACCAGCGCGGGCGTGGCCGCGATCTCGGTCGGCCTGGCCGCGATGGCCGCGAGTTTCACCTGGTTTTTGGCGTTTTTCAGTCTCGGTTTCGCGTTCGCCGCCGGCGCGATTTACAGCACCGTCTTGCGCATTGGTGCCGCCACCGACCGGCCCTGGCTGGCGACACCGATCATGGTCGCGGCATTCGGATTGGGTGGCGTGGCGTTCAGCGCAGGTTGGACCGCGCTTGTGGCACAGGGTTGGGGCATCAATGCGCTGGCAGTCCTGGCAGCGGCGCTCATCCTGGTGGCAATCTATTGCCTGGCAGACCGGCAGGGTGGTGGCTTGATGGGCAAGGCCGCAATCGGCACCGGTACCACCGCACCGCCACGATCGCGCAGGATGGTCAGCCTTTTATGGGGCGTTTTCGCCCTGGGATCCTTTCCTGGCCTTTTGGTCTTGGGCCTCGCCGGTTCGATCATGGAGCACACAAACGCAGAGATCGCGTGGACCGGCGCCGTCCTGGCCGGGGTGGCCGCGGGCAACACGGTCGGACGCCTAGCGGGCGCCGTCACAGGGGCTGCCACGCCGAAAATGGGATTATACATATCCGTCACCTTAAGCGCCTTCGGCCTGATCGTCGCGCTGACCAGTGCGGTGCCCCTGTGGCTCGGTATATCGCTGATCGTCGTCGCTTTGGGCTACGGGCTGATGGCCGCCACTGTGCCCTTGGCCACGACATACATCTTTGGCGTTGACCGGTTTCAATCGGCCTTCGGTATCATCTTCACCGCGTGGGGTTTGGCCGGTTTCATCGCCCCGTGGCTTGCTGGGCGGCTGCATGATATCTTTGGAAGCTTCGCACCCGGTTTCGCGCTGGCTTTGGTGGCGAGTTTGGGCACGCTGCCGCTCATCTATCTGATCGGGCGCGCGCGCTAATTAACGGACGGCAGCAACCAAACGGGCCAGCCGGGCGCGGCCCTCTTCCCCCAGCCAGTCCCGAAGCCCGCGCTCCCCCCGCGCGCCAAAAATGGCCACAGCATCCGACCAAATCGCCCGGCCACACATAAAACCGTCAAACGCAACACCGGCCTCGCGGGCCATGCAAAGAGACGCCTCAAACGCCTCAAATGCGACGCCAGCACTCAGATAAACGAGGTCGATGCCTTTCGCCGGCGCCGCTGCGGCACGGAAGGCACTGTGCGCGTCGCTCACGCTCATCTCTGGCTGCCCGAACCCCTCGACAAAGCCCAAATCTACGGGGATTTCCACTTTCAGAACATCCACTGCAAAACGGGGATCGGCAAAGACTTCGGTGGCGCGGCGCACGAGGTCCGGTTTGGCTGCGGCATAGGCGGCTGTGCCAGGTTGCAACGTGGGATGATAAACGAGCGGCTCCATCAGATACCGGATACCCGCAGCCCGGCACCGTGCGCCTATATCGGCAACCAGGGTCTGCTTTCGCGCGTTGAGCTCCGCATCGTCGTCCGGCGCGTAATACATGAAAAACTTCAGGTCCTTCACGCCGAGACCAGGGTAGTCTTCAACGTTCAAATTGTCCGGCAAAACAGTGATCCGGTCGGCGTCAGAGATATGGTAGACATCCGCCTCAAAGGCCAGCATCGGCGCACAGCCCATCGGGAAGGACGGCAGCAGATCGCGCCCGCAGGCCGCGTCCACTAGGACCGTGCTGGCATCGGGGCCGAGCGTCTCCACCACACTCCGTTTGAAGGTCAAGAGATCGCCGTCTTCGGCCTGTGCGCCCCGGGCCTGAGCAATCGCCGCAGCCAGGCCGCTGCCTGCATCCACCGCCACGCCATGTATCGCGCCCGCCATCGCTCAGTCGCCCTGCGCGTGGATCGCCGGGAATTGTGGGGCGCCATGGGGCGCACGCCAGAGTTCCAGCATCTGCGGCGTTGGCACCAAAATCGAGATGGAGAACCCGCCCATCTCTTGGGTTGTGGAATAGGACCCAATCATCGGAGAGGTCAGACCGATATCGGTTTCGCGAAGATAAGACGCAACCTCGCCGTAAACCGTCAACAATTCCATCATCGTGGTCCCGCCCGCACCGTTGATCAAGGCTATAGCCTCCGTACCCGGCGCGATCGGACGGTCCTCTAGCAAGGCATCGACCATGTGTCGGACCAGATCGCGTGCTGGTCCCATCGGCCTGCGACCAGCGCCGCGTTCGCCATGCACGCCCATGCCGATGGCGACTTCGTCGTTCGGCAGCTCAAACATAGGCGCACCCGACAGGGGCGACGTGCCAGGTCGCAAGGCCGCACCGAGCGTCCGGGTCGCACCGCGCACGGCTTCGCCTAAGGCCATCAGATCGGCGAGCGCCATGCCTTGCTCTGCGGCCGCACCCAAAATCTTATATATGAATATAGTGCCGGCCGCGCCACGGCGATCTTCTTCCTGGCCTTTTGGCGCGGAGGAAATGTCATCGTACATGAGCAATGGTCGCACATCGAGACCGTTATCTTGGGCCATAAGTGCCGCGCCATTTCCGTTGATCACATCGCCCTCATGGCGTGAGATCAAAAGGATCGCACCAGCCTCCCCGGTTACGTCCTCGACAGCCTCTAGGATGTCATCGGCCGACGGTGCCGTGAAGACATCGCCGACCGCATTGGCATCCAACAATCCCTCGCCGACGAACCCCATGGCAATCGGCTCATGCCCCGAACCGTTGCCGATAAGAAGCGCAACTTTGCCGCCCGTTCCTTTCGTCCGAAGTTGGCGGCGACGGATGACGCGTCCGGTGCTGCCAGTTGTCACCAAATCGGGCCAGGCCGCCACGAAACCGGCGATCATGTCATCGACCATGGTGTCTTTAGAATTGATGAGCTTCTTCATGGCGCTTCGCGATCTGTCATGTGTTGTGCCCCGGCCCAAACCGCCAAAAGCTCCGCAACCGAGGTTGCGCCAGCATCCACATGGCCTTCGCCCGCACCCTCGACGTAGCGCGCCCGCCCACGCTTAGCAGCCATATTGGCAGTGGCCGCGCGGCCCATATCGGCCGCCCGTGCGGCGGCTTGGAGCGTATCCGCACCGGCGGCTGGCAAGAGTGCATCAAGCATCGTTTTGTCGCCTTCTTTCGCCTGGCCCAGCGCAGCAATCCGGTCGGCGGCATGTTGCAGCGTGTGTCCCACCGGCGCACCATCTTCGATGCGCCGCAACGCTGCGATCACATATGCAAAGAGTGCCCCAGACGCGCCACCGGCGGCTTTGCGAAAGGCCATTTCGGCGGCGTTTGGGTCAGAGGCAGCGGCACGCAGACCCTTTAAGATCGTCGATCCATGGTCGCCGTCGCCGATTGCCGCATCGAGGGCATTGAGCGTGTCCTCCAAAGCCTCGAACCGAGCGACACATGCGGCCAAAACATCTGTCATGCGAACGTCCTTTGCATGAACGCCAATGCCTGCCGCGCGGCCTCGGTGTCATTGGGTTCGATATCGCGCCAGATATTCAGATCGGCGCTGGTCGGGTTGCCCGCGATCACGAACATCTCGGCCACGATCCATCCGTCATACTTGGCACGTTCCAGGCCCGTGCGCACCGCGTCCCAAGGCACATGGCCCGATCCCGGCACGCCCCGGTCATTATCCGAGACATGGACATGCACCAGTTTTCCCGCCGACAGGGCAATCGCACGTGCTATGTCCTTTTCTTCGATATTGAGGTGGAACGTATCCAACAGCGCGCCGATCCGCGGCGAGCCGGTGGCGCGGGCGAGATCGGTGGCATCTTTGGCTGTGTTCAAAAGATCGGTTTCAAATCTGTTCAGAGCCTCAAGGCCCAAGGTCACGCCATGGCGCTCCAGCGCGACGTCCACCTGCGCCAAGGCTTCCGCAGAGCGTTCTAGCCGCACGACGCGATTGTCTGGGTCGAATTGGCCCCACGGGGCAAAAAGCACACCCGCCAGGCCGCGCGCACCAAGTTTCGCGGCAATCTCAATTGCCCAGTCAAGGTAGGCCACGCCCGCAGCGCGAACCTCACCATCGGCTGATGTAATATCTTTATCGAGGGCGAGGCCGTCGGAACATGTGACCTCTAGCCCATGATCGCGGATGGTTTGCCCAAGGGCCGTCGCTTTCTCATCGCTCATACCCAGGAGTGAGATTTCAACACCATCAAAGCCCAATTCCGCAGCCGATCGGATCGCAGGGACCAAATCGTCCGTCCAGCGCGCCAGCCATAGCCCTGTATGGATGCCGAATTTCACGCGCGTTCCTCCGGTGGCAGGATCCAGAGCTTTTGTCGCGGGAATTCCAAAATGATATCCTGGCCTTCGCCGTAGCTTCGGATCGCCGCGGCATCCGCCACAACATGGATCAGATCATCGCCGACCGCGACCTTGAGGCGCGAATGCGTTCCGACATAGACCGAAGAGGTAACCTTACCGGCCACCGCATTCGGGCCCTGCGTGTCGGCGATCTCTATGTCCTCGGGTCGGATCGTCAGGATGCCGGCATCGCGCACTCCGGCCGCGGCACGGGGGGCGTCGAATTGGCCAAGCGCGGTGCTAAACGTGCCATTTTGCCGTCGGCCCGGCAGGAAATTGACGCCGCCGAAAAAGCCAGCAATCTCGCGCGAGGTCGGTTCGTCATAAAGCGCCATTGGGGTGTCGTATTGCTGCAAGGTGCCGTGCAGGATCAACGCGATCTTGTCGGCCAAAACGGCGGCTTCTTCTTGGTCATGGGTCACGAAGACCGTGGTGATGCCCATGGATTTCTGGATCTCGCGGATAAGATCGCGCATCTCAAAGCGCAGATGCGTATCAAGGTTGCTGAGCGGTTCGTCGAGCAACAACAGGTTGGGGTTGACGATGAGCGCACGGGCCAGCGCAATCCGTTGCTGTTGACCGCCGGACAGTTCCTTTGGTTTTCGCGCGCCCATGCCGGGTAGCTTGACCAACTCCAACATCTCATCGACACGGCGGTCAATCGTCGCTTGATCGACTTTGCGCATCTTCAGCCCATAGCCCACGTTTTGCGCCACGGTCATATAGGGAAACAGCAGGTAGTTTTGGAACACCATGACCGCGCCGCGCTTTTCCGGCGGGATTTTCATGATGGACTGGTTGCCAAATAGGATGTCACCCGATGTCGGCTGTAGCAGACCGGCGATCATTTTCATCGTTGTGGTCTTACCGCATCCCGAGGGACCCAAGAGCGCAAGAAGGCTGCCAGAAGCGACCTCTAGATTAAGGTCATCAATGGCCGGCTTATCCATGCCGGGATAGAGCTTTGTCAGGCCACGGATCGACAGGCTGGTCATGCGGCCCCCTCAAGCGGGACCTCAACAAGCGCAACGGCGTGGGCCGGGATGGTGAGCTGGGTTGCATCTGGCCAAGCGGCTTCTTCGATCCCAACCGCGTCGGGGTCGTATTCGGTGTTTAGCGATTGCGGGCCCGGACCCGCGACGAAGTGGATGCGGCCCGAACCCGTGCGGGTCAGTCCAGAGAGGCTAATTTCAGCGGCGCGTTCGGGGTCGCGATTGACCACCGACAAAAAGAGCATGCCACCATCGGCGCTGCGTGTGGCGGCAGCATCGACCAGCGGCACCGCATCATAGGCAGGCAGATTGCCTGCCGCAGGTGTTGCCATGCTGTCGACCTCGACCCGACAGGCCACCGAATGGCTGCCGCGATGCTTTGTGAACAGCTCAAGCACCAAGAATGTGGGCGTCTTCCAGACATGCGTTTGAGAGACCCGGATATTGCCCATCACATTGATCAGATTGAAGCTGGCTGACATCTTGATCCAATCGGCGCGCGCCAGGCAGGCATTCATCAGAGCGCCGGCATAAAGCGCATCCGCCATGCCGTAGTCTTCAAAGAAATCCGGCGTCTTGGCCTCCACATAAGTGTTCCATTCGTCAAAGATGATCGCCGGGGGCGGATCGGCATGCGCACGCACGATGTCCCAGGTGTGGTCCAGCATCTCGGTCACTTCGTGGGCCGCGGCGACTTTGGGCCAATAAAGTTCGTGCGCCGGGGGCGGGGTGGTCCATTTCTCGGTCCGGATCGAGTAGTAATGCACGCTGAGTTTCGTAATTTCAGGTGCCGTTTTCAGCACCAGTTCATTCCAGTGACCGTAAAGGTCCGTTGGCGCGCCGACAGCGATCAAGTCAAGGCTCGGATCGGCCGCGAGCATGGCTGCGGCAAATTCTCGGTAGCGCCGGCCATAGGTTTCGGCATCGCATGTGCCGACCTGCCAATTGCCAAATTGTTCATTGCCGACGAACCATGTCTTCACGTTGTAAGGTTCAGGATGGCCGTTACGGGCGCGCCACTGTCCCATCTTTGTGTCGGTGCCGCCATTGCAATATTCCACCCAGGCCGCGGCCTCGTCCGGCGTTCCGTTGCCCATGTTGATGGTCAGGATCGGCTCGGTCTCCACATGGCGGCACAGGGCCAGAAATTCGTCCGTGCCAACGTCGTGCGGCTCCCACGTATTCCAGGCTGGGTCCAGGTAACCGGGGCGTTGGTCGCGCGGGCCCACACCATCCTGCCAGTGATAAGCAGAGGCGAAATTGCCCCCGGGCCAGCGCAAGAAGGTCGGGCCCCAATCGCGCAGCGCTGCAACGACGTCCGGCCGATGGCCATCGAGCGTTTGTGCAGGCATAACCGAAGCGCAGCCGATCCATAGATCGCCCTCTGCTGCGTGGGCGACGGAAAACGCGGCATTTTCGGCATCGCTGCTTACACTCAGGATCGTTTCGTAATCCTGCCAGTCGGCCCCAACTTCGACAATGTCCCAGAGCGCAGTTCCAAGCCGAACCTCCACCCTTTGCCCCTGCCCTTTCAGTGTCAGGCGCACGTGGTAGGCGCGCCCCGCCACCAAGTTTAGCCCGTCTTGCTGCACACCGTGCATCGCGCCATCGGCGCGGCGGATGGTGATGCGCTGCGACTGATTTCCGGTGAAAAAAGTCGTGTTGTCATGGACATATAGGACGCCGTGATAATCAGGTGACAAGGCCGTCCAAGGTGTGACAACGCCATAGCTCGGGTTCTGATGGCTCAGCCCTTCGCTCATGCCGACGAACATCTTATCATGGCCGAGGAATTTGCGGTTGCGCAGCATCTCCGCCCAATGACCCTGATAGACGGAGCGGCCGATATGTTCGAGGTTTGCGCCGTAGAGGTGGTCGTGCACGTCACCGCAGCTCTGACTTGGATCGATATGGATTGCGGCCTTGAGTGTTTCGTCGCTCATTGAAGGCGCCCTCTGCGGTTATGGACTGGCCCGATCATACGCGGCCAAACCCGCCAACCGCGCTCGATTCCCCTGACAAGAAGCGCGAGGTGATCAGAAGGATCAGGATCGCCGGGGCGATGAATACCAGCGACAACGCAGCAATCATCGCATTGTTTCCGGTGCCGGCGGCCGAGAAAAGCAGCATGGGCAGCGTAACCACCCTGCCCTGCCCGATCAGGAAGGTCAGAAGGTACTGGCTCCACGAGACCAAGAATGCAAAGAGTGCGGCGACAAACAGGCCTGGCAGGATCGCCGGGAGCGTGACATCCCAAAAGATGCGCAGCGGCTTTGCCCCAAGGCAGCGCGCCTGGGCCTCAAAGTCCGGATTGTAATTGGCGAAAACACCACTCAACGTCAGGACCACATAGGGCATCACCGGCACCAGATGTACGATGCTGACACCAAAGACGCTGCCGGCCAAATCGATCGGAATGCCCATATCCTGCAACGCCAGATCCCAACGGATGAAATTGATATTGAGGCCGAGGCTGAAGGCGATCGGTGGTAGGATTGTGGGCGTGATGATCATGAACTCGACAATGCGTTTCCCGCGAAACTTATAAAGTCCGAGCGCGCGCGCCGCAGGCAGGCCGATGATCACCGAAAGCCCGGTCACCGTGGCGCCGATGGCCAGGCTGAGCCAAAGTGCGCTGATCACATCCGGGACGCTTGCCCAAAGTTCAATGAAGCCGGCGAAGGTCCGTTCGCCCTGCGGTGGGATCAATTGTAGGCGTTCCCATGCTTGCAGGCTCCATTCCTCCGGCACGAGCTGCGGGTAGAACCAGCGGAAGGCAAAGGCGTTGATCATAAACGCGATCACCGGCGCCACCAACATGAGGCTGACAAATCCGACCGTGAGGTAGAAGACGCCCCGCTGCATTCGATCAGTCCTTTCGCACGGTACGTGCCGTGATCCCCATGTAAATGAAGACCAGAACGAAGACGATGACCGCGATGATCATGCTCAGCGCCATGCCCTCGGCACGGGCGTTGAGATCGGGGTTAAGGAAGAAGTCGAGCGCGAGGACAGGAAGCATTTTGGGATGCTGCACGCCCAATATGCGCGGCACCTCATAAGTGCCGAACGTAAAAGCAAAAACGATGATGGAGGCCGATAGAAGGCCCGGCATGATCAACGGCAAGGTCACTGTGCGGAACCGCTGCCACCGATTGGCACCAAGGCTTTGGGCAACCGCTTCGTAATCTTCGCCGAGCGATTGCAGGATTGCCAGCACGATGATGCCAAAAAACGCGACCTCTTTCCAGATATAGGCCAAAATGATCCCGATGCCGTAGGGGTCGCGGGTGAGCGCCGGGAAATCCCGCGGCGAGGAGACAAGACCAAGCTCTCCCAACAGACGTGACGTCAGCCCGCTTTGCGAGAACAGCATCAGCATGCCCACCGCGATCACCAAATGGGGGATCGGTAGATTGAGCTGAAAGAAGAAAACGGCGAGTTTTTTGCCGACGAATGTGCGCCGCAGCAAAAGCGCAACCGCGATCGCGATGGCGGCCGAGACGAAGGTGCTGACCAAAGCGACCCAAAGGCTGAGCCAAAGCCCCGGCCAAAACCGCGAAGCCACATCGGCCCCGAACAAAACTGACCGATATGCGTCGAGGCTGATCTGAGTTGTGCCGATGTTGGGCTGGTATCCGAGGCTTTGGAGCAGGCCGTAGCCGAGGCTCCCGAAAAAGAGCACGGTGATAATCACCATGGTCGGCGCAAGCATGATCGGGATGCGTAACTTTTCCCAGGACATCCAGGGGTCTCTTTCGCGCGAAATATCGGGACCGGCGGCGGCGAAGAAACCAGACCCGCCGGCCCCGTCTGTAGCTTATTCCGGCAGCGGCTCACCGCGGAGCACGTAACGCTGCCAATCGGCTTCAATCCGCGCCTGGTATTCAGCATCGATATCGGCCACGAGAGCGCCGGCCAAGCGTCCGGGATCGGCAGCAGCATCGCCCAAGTTCTGCATCGCCTCTTGGATGGCGGCGACTTGGTCGGCATCGGTCACCCTATTGACGTCAATTGCCCAGCCGCAGCAGAACCCGTTTTGCGGCTGCACCTGTGCAGCCTGGCGGTCCGGGCGCAGCACCAAGTTGGCGGTCACAAGCGCGGCGGCCTTGTTCGGCGCGTTGAACGGGATCGCAAGGTAATTGAAATCACCGATCATGAAATTGTCGAACGCGAAGGCACGTGCCGTCGGGGGGACCACGCCCGCACTGATATCTGGTGCAGCACCAGATGGCGATTGGGTGAAGGCAAACTCGATCTCACCATTGGCAAAGAGCGATTTCATATCTGCATCACTGGACGGATAGGTCTCACCGCCACGCCAGAGGTTTTCCTCCCACGACAGCAATTCGCGCCAGGTGGCCACACTCCATTCATTATAAAGCTCTTCGTTGAACGGGCCGACCCATTGGTCATGATCGCCACTGAGTTCAAACATCAACTGTTTGACAAAACGCGTCCCGATGAAGGCGCCGGGCCCCGGGGCCACATACGTGAACTGGCCCGGATTTTCAGCAATCCAGGCCGACAGATCGGCATACGAACGGGGCAATTCAGCCTCGTCCATGCGCGCGCTGTCATACATTAAATGAAACTGCGCGCTCGACCATGGGCTTTCCATCCCGTCAACCGGTCGGCCAAAATCCAAGCTGATGGCCGGATTGCTCCAATCCACAAGGGCCGCGTTCGGAACCGCCTCGGACCAAGGTCCATAAAGCAAATCGGCCTGCTGAAGCGTGGCGAAATTCTCGCCGTTGATCCAGATCATATCGATCGATCCCCGGTCGCCATCGGCACCGGCCTCTTGCTCGCTGATCACCTGGTTGACCGCGTCGACGGTGTCGGCAATCGGCACACGTTCCAGCGTTATGCCGTATTCCTCCAGCAACGGCTCTCCGTAGAACGTATCGACAAAGCCATTGATGGCGTCCGAGCCACCCCACATGTACCAAAACACGGTCTGGCCGCGGGCTTCCTCAAGCACCTGGTCCCAACTGTCGAAGCCGGGTAGGTCCTGGGCTCCGACGGGCGCGCTGAGCGCGCAGGCCGCGCCGACAAGGCTTGCCTGCGTGAATTTGCGGAATGTTGTCATCTGTAGCGTCCTCCCTTGCGTCGAATTTCTAGTCGTAAAGTCCTCAGGCTTTGCGATGAAACTCGTAGTGTCATGTTGGATTATGTATTGCGCCCGGCCCGCGGCGCAGATCTTTCCCAACCCCTCCTAATTTGCCAGCCTAGGTGGAGGCGGCTGAATTGCAACAGCTAATTTGTACATACCAATTTTGCGACCTGTGCCGAGCCGATTGACGTTAACTCATGTCGGAGCTGTTTAGGTGATCTCGCATCGGGACGGCACCCAGCAACTCCATCCCGGCCCAACTGCAAAACTCTGTCAGGGTGGCGCCGATGCGGCCGGGCACCAGCACAAAATGATGCTCAATTCCATGCGCCATAACAGATGAGACAACGTCGCCCATGGACACATCGCACCCTGCAATACGGAACTGATCCATCCAGCCGCGACATCCGATATAGCCGGTTTTTGCGCGTGCGACGATGTCGCCTTCCATCGCAAACAGCGCATGCGCATTGCGGGTGACGCGAAAGACCGATGCCGGCCCATCGCGAAACACCAAATCGCTGATTGTGCCCACATCGCGCGGTTCGGGATCGCCGCGCGTAATCGTGGGGTGATTGATCCACCGGGCACCTGCGTCATCAGCAAGATAAAGCGGGCCGCCGCCGGCATGCCACATGAGCAATTTTTCGGTCTCCAAATCGGGCTCAGCCATGTCCAACAGATAGCCAACCCGTCCGGTCAGCGACTTCGCCACAAGTTGCGTGACGGCACCCAAGACGTCGCCTTCGGCAGCAACGGGAAGATGACTGGCCTCTTCCAGCCAAGAGAATGCTGCGCCAGGATGCATCCCGGGATCGTCCTGCAAGGCGGACCAATCTGCCACCGCAAGCGCGGCGTATGCGCCATCCAGCGCCAAATCCTTCAGTGACAAAGCCGCCTGGGCTGTCAGGGCCAATTGCGCCTCCGATACGCCGGAAATCTCTGCGGCCTGGCCCATGGCGTCAATTTCAGCAGCGACACGACCGGCGTCCTGGGCGGCCATACGCGCGGTCAGTTCATGGATGTCATGATGGGCCACTTCGACACCCAGCCGCGCGCGCAACTCCGAGGTCGACACCTCCATGTTGTAGAACGTCATGGCAAGCCCGCCAACAACGCCAATGCGCGCCCCAAACAGCGATTTGGCCGCCTTGATTGCCCGAATGGTGTGGCGCAGCCGCACTTGCAATGCGGGGCTATCGGGCGCCCCGTGGTACCACTGCACCGGCCGGACTGCACGATCGCGAACCTGCCGCGCAATGGAAAGGGACATGTTGAGCGAGACAAAGCTGTTGAGCTGGATGTCCCCTGACAGCGTCGGCTCCGGCACCGCCCAAAAGCCCGCGCGAAATTCCGAAGCGGCAATGGTACGCGCGACATCGCCCATGGTGAACCCGCCATGAAGCAGGAGAACGAAATCCACGCCCTCCGCTCGGCATTGATCTAACGCCACCAACGTATCTTGCCCATTCATAGGCGTGTCCGGCGCAATGAAGAGCGTCGCATTTTCTGCGTCGCACAGGCCGGCCAAGGCCGCTTCCGCCCGGTCCCATACGTTGTGTTTTTCCGGCAGATATCTGGGCAAAGAGCCTCGGATCAATCCGATCTTCATGCCACTCCCTCCAATTCGATATGGGGCCGATCCTTCGCAGCCTCACCTTGGCATGCTACGCGTTTTTGGGGTCTACGCGGAAGATGTATCTTTTCCACAGGATCACACGCATTCTCAGAAAGTGCATCCAATCCAAGGGCATGGGGGAATTTTTCGCATAGCGACACGGCCGAGATGTGGCACCTGGAGCGGGAAGGCCGTCATTGTCCAATCGTCCCATTCCACCGCGCCATGACGGCTATGTTGGCTGGCACATCCCTTCGTAGGGCTTCGCACAGCATCGCCTACCACACCGAAATCGGCCCGGTGCTGCGAGTTGAGATAACCGCGCACGGCTCCCGGCTTGGGCAGCGCCTCCGTTGGGATTGCAAAACCAAGGGTCTACGGCACTCAGATGCAGCCCATCGCGAAGCTGCCGCAACGTCCACCCGCTAAAGCAACGCCACCAAGAAGCGCGGGGACACGTAGGGTGTGGGTCCACCTGAGGATTGGCGTTTGTGGCAGGTCAACGCTGCCAAGCTGAGCTATCGGAACCGATCCTTGCGGATCGGCGTTGACCGAAAGGTTTCAAAACACAGACACGCGCATTGAAATTAGTGCAGCCATCTTTCGGGATTCGCTTCGGGGGCCATATTACTTGTGCCATAAAGGTGGCGGTCTAAATGCGAGCGGCCACCACAGCGGGCTTTGCGGTTGGCCGGGCAATGGGTACATGCGGTTTTTTAGCCTCATGCTGGTGTCCCCGTGCAGCGCGTCAGCCGTCCAAGTTGGAGGAGCGATATGTCGGCCAGAGAGTTCATAGAACGCTATAAAGCCGCCCTTCGAACCCAGGATTGGGCTGAGGTCGCGCCCTTGATCAGCGATAACGCCCGCGTAGTCTTTTCGAACGGCGCCGTGCACGTTGGCAAAGACGCGATCAAGGCCGCCTATATGCGTAATTTCACCACGATCAAGAATGAAGACTACCGTGTAGACAATGTTCTTTGGTTGGCAGAAACACCAAGTTTTGCGGCCTACATGTTTGATTTCCACTGGACCGGGTGGGTCGAGGGCCAGGCCGCATCCGGGTCCGGGCGCGGCACGGCGGTCCTGGCGCGCGAAGCGAACGGTTGGGTGCTCGTGGGCGAACAATTGGGGCCAAAATCCTAGGCGCGAACGTACCTGCTGAGCGCCGCGGGCGCGATGAGATCGGCGAGCCAGTTGTGCCGATGGCCGTGATCGTTTGTCGCCGCGCCTATTTTGGGCGGCACGTCACGCCTCAGACCGATTGTAAATCGCGCATGACTGCGCTTGCCAAGTCGAGCCTGCAAAACGCGTAAACCACTTTCATCGCCCTGAATGCGCTCTGGGGTTGCGCGAAGTACTTCGCGCCGGTGTCCAAGGTTGATGGCATATATGGAATTGATACGCGTCGTCGCCGCCGAACCACCCTGATAGACGCCCAAGGCGTGTCTTCGGTGGGTGTTCATACCCGTCAGGGCGGGCCCGTTGACCGCAATCAGAAATGTGGCTGGATCATACGGTAAACATCGCTTTTGCGTCTCTTCGTGCTCGGGGCATCGGCCGAGCCGAAAGATGCAAACCGTAGCTGCTGCACCTATCCCGATGCGAAGCCGGGCGATGCGGAGAACACGCAACCGACATGCGTCATGGACGCTTTGGGTGACCCCGGCAGGTCCGTCAATGTTCAACGGCGCGAAGCATCTGCGACAGATTTAGGCGTTTGCTCGATTTTGAGCAGGACGTTCCCTCGGTGCCGCTATGACTTGGGAAAAGACTTGACCCAATTCGCATTTTTAATCTGACTACAATTATAGTCGCACTAAAAAACAGACCCGATATGTCCTCCGATGCTGCCGATCCAACGATACAGGATGCACCCGCTGCCAATCCCAGGAACGACATCGGCGGACGCATTCGGGCGCGCCGCAAAGCGCTTGGTTTGACGTTACAATCCGTGGCGAACGATGCCGGCCTAACGCCAGGTTTTATCAGCCAGGTGGAACGGGGCTTGGCCGCACCGTCGATTTCTTCGCTCTCGGCGATTTCTAAGGTGCTTGCCGTCCACCCGTCCGAGCTGTTTCAACAGCCGCCGACGCCGGGTCCGTTGACGCGGTCGGGCGACCGTCCCCGCTATAGGATCGCACAAGGCCCCCTGCGGTACGAACGGCTCACGTCGAGTTTCAATGGCAATGTCCTTCGATCGATGATCATTCACGAACCGCCCGGCCATAGATCCGAGCCGATCCGCCACGAAGGTGAAGAGCTCTTTTTCATTCTGTCGGGCGAATTGACTGTGGAAGTGGACGGCACGACGCACCTGCTGGAAACCGGGGATTCCATCCACTTTGCGTCAACCCGCGTGCATTCCAGCTGGAACCATACCGAAACCACAACGACCATCCTGCATACCTGCACGATGGACGTGTTCGGAGACGCCGCACCTGAACGGCGGCATCTCCACGACCAGGGCGAGCCGGACGATGCGACTGACCTCGCCGATCACTATGCCAACCAACCAATGGGGAACCTGCCATGACGTCAATTCTGAAAGGCGCGGCCTCTGGCCTCGCCCTTGCCGTGCTGCTTACTGGGGTCGCCTCGGCGCAATCTGTTCTACGCCTCGATGAGGTGCCCGTGGGTGAACTCGACCCGGCCAAGGCCAGCGATTATGCCGACAGCGTGCTGATGTTTAACACCTATGATACTCTGGTGATGCCTGCCCAGGGCGCGCCGGGCCATGTTCCGCATCTGGCAACCGCTTGGGAGGCCGAAGGAAGCACCTTCACCTTTACCTTGCGTGATGACGTTAGCTTTCATTCGGGCAACCCGATGACGGCCGCAGATGTCGTCTACTCGGTCGAACGGATGCAAGCGTTGGAGCAAGGATTGTCGTTCCTATTCACGATCGTCGAGGCCGTCGAAGCCGTCGACGACACGACCGTCCGCTTCACATTAAGCGAGCCTTATGCGCCCTTCGTCGCCTCGCTGACACGTCTGCCCATAATCGACAGCGTGACCGTGATGGCCAATGAGACCGATGGAGACATGGGTGCGGCGTTTTTGTCGGCAAACTCCGCCGGAACCGGCGCATATATCGTCGAAAGCCACAACCCACAGGAACAGACGGTGCTCGTCAAGAACCCCGACTACTTCCTGTCGATCGATGCGGGCGCGCCGGACGAGGTGCGTATGCGATACGGGCTAGAGGCCGCCACCGTGCGTGCGTTGGTCACACAAGGAGAGCACGACATCACGTCACAATGGCTACCGCCGGAGGTTTTGCGAGCGCTGGCCGATGACGGTGCCCAGCTTCTTGGCGAAAGCGGGACGGGCGCTTTCTACATCAAGCTCAACACCACATTGCCGCCGCTTGACGATGTCAATTGCCGGCTCGCGCTCGCATCGGCCTTCGACTACAGCACGGCACTGGCGATCACCCAGATCACGCCCGAAGTGTCCGGTGGCGTTCCATCGACCGGCGCGATCCCAGGTGGCATGTTTGGTGCCAACGGGCCGGAGATGACGCTGTCGCAGGACATGGACGCGGCGATGGCCCATCTGGAAAACTGCGCCTACGATCCCGCCGAGCACACTTTGGAAATCACTTGGGTTGCCGAGGTCCCGATCGAGGAACGTTTCGCGCTTTTGATGCAGTCCAATTTCTCCGAACTCGGCTTCGACAGCGAAATTGTGCGGGTGCCTTGGGTTCTTTTCACCGAGCGGGTCACGACGCCAGAGAGCACGCCCCATATCAGCCAAGTCTTCGTGAACGCGGTCACGGGCGATCCGGATACGCTGCTTTATCCCATGTATCATTCTTCCGCTTCGGGCACCTGGCAGTCACCGGAAAACCTGTCGGACCCTGAGGTTGACGCCCTCTTGGAGGCCGGCAGGACAGCGGCAAGCGAGGATGAGCGGCAAGAGGCGTATGCCGCCCTTAACGATCGTTTGATGGCGCTGGCGCCGACGATCTATGGCTATGACCGCAACTCGGTTTTCGCCGCGAACGCCGATATCTCGGTTCCCGCACTGAGCGACCCGGCGGCCGCATTTGGTCTCGATAGCATCGGCTTCACGTTCCGGCTGATGGATATGGGGGGCTAACACCCGCACCATCCTCGGCGCGCCGCGAGCTTACGTGGCGCGCCCCGTCCTTCGCACCCCTCACTGATAGGTCCCTGCCCCATGCCCGCCGCCCTGCAACGTGCTGCCAAGCGGATCCTCACATCGCTTCTGGTGCTTTTGGGCGTGTCGGTGCTGATTTTCGGAATTGCGCGTGTTATCCCCGGCGACCCGGCGCGGGTCGCGTTGGGGCCGAACGCCTCGCAGGAGGCGGTGGAAAACCTACGCGCCGAGCTTTTGCTCGATCAGCCCATTGTCATCCAATATGCGCACTTTCTTGGCAACCTTTTGCAAGGCGATCTGGGCCAGTCGCTTTTCACCAACCGCCCCGTGACCACCGATATCGCCGAATTTCTGCCCGCGACGCTCGAATTGATCTTTGTCGCCGCAATTATGATGATTGGAATTGGCCTGCCGCTTGGTATTTTGGCCGCCCGATATCGGGGGCGATGGCCCGATCACGCGATCCGGGTCTTTTCGTTGCTTGGGGTGTCAGCGCCAAGTTTTGTCTGGGCCATTGGGCTGATGCTCATCTTTTCCTTTTATTTGGGCTGGTTGCCGATCGCAGGCCGGATCGACGACAGTTTCGACATCGTGCGCGTCACCGGATTTTTGACACTTGATACGCTTCTGGCGGGCAACGCCGCCGCGTTCCTCGATACGCTCGCGCATCTGGCCTTGCCGTCTTTCGCGCTCGCCTTTTCCGGGATCGGTCAGGCTGCGCGGCTGACGCGCGCGAACATGATCGAAACCTATGAGGCGCCGTATATCGAGATGGCCGAAGCCTACGGGTTCCCCGAGCGTCGCATCGCCGCGCGCTACGCGTTTCGGCCCTCGCTTATTCCGTCGATGACAATCATCGGCCTCGATCTCGCCGCGCTCCTGGGCAACGCCTTTCTCGTTGAGGCCGTCTTTGGCTGGCCCGGCCTGTCGCGCTACGGCGTGCAGGTGATCCTCCGCAAGGACCTTAATGCCATCGTCGGCACCGTCCTGATTATCGCCGCGATGTTCATCATCGTGAACATCATCGTCGACGTGCTGACCGTGCTCTTGAATCCGCGCATTCGCTACGCCGAGCGTGGCAAGCCATGATACGGTCGATGCGCATTCTCGCGGCCAATCCGCTGACGCTTTTTGGCCTCGTGCTGATTGTATTTGTCCTGGCCGCGGCAGTGTTTGCACCCCTTCTCGCACCGTTTCCAGAACATCGTGGCGCGGTCGTGGATTTCGTGAACTTCAACAAACCACCCGACCGGGACTATCTGATGGGCACCGACCTTGTCGGGCGGGACATGTTCTCCCGCATTCTCTATGCGTACCGGATATCGCTGCTGCTGGCGGTTTTGGTTCTCATGATCGCAGTCCCCATCGGGGTCACGCTTGGGCTGGTTGCAGGCTATATTGGCGGCCGATGGGAATACGGCATCATGCGGCTTACCGACGTGTTCTTGTCGATCCCGCCATTGGTCCTTGCGATTTCGATCATGGGTGTGCTGGAACCAACACTTCTGAACGGTATGCTAGCCGTCACCGCGATGTGGTGGCCGTGGTACACGCGGCTGGTCTACAACATCACACGCGGAGAAAAAGTTGAAGGATATGTGTTAGCGGCCGAGGTCATCGGCGCCTCGCGCACGCATATCATGTTCCGGGAAATCCTGCCCAATTGCATCCCCGCCATCGTGACCAAAATGACGCTCGATGCAGGCTTCGTAATCCTGATCGTGTCGTCGTTGAGCTTTCTTGGCCTCGGCGTGCAGCCGCCCACACCGGACCTGGGATCAATGGTTGCCGAAGGCGCGCGCTATCTCCCGGACAGTTGGTGGCTTGCCGTCTTTCCCGGCCTGGCCATCCTGATCGCCGTTTTTGGGTTTAACCTGTTGGGTGACGGGCTGCGCGACATTCTGGGGGCGGATGGATGAATGTCCTCGACATCCGCAACCTGACGCTTTCGTTCAAGCTATATTCCGGCGTGGTACCCGCACTTCACGGTATATCGCTCTGTGTTGCGCGGGGCGAACGCGTGGCCTTGGTCGGTGAAAGCGGCTCGGGCAAATCGGTGACCGCACGGATCATCTTAGGATTATTGCAGGAACACCGAAACGCAAAGATCACCGGCGAGGTCCTGTTCCAGGGCAAGGATATCGCGCGCCTGTCGCGCAAGGCACGTCACGCTCTGCGCGGTACGGCCATGTCAATGATCTTCCAAGACCCGACATCGTCGCTGAACCCGGTCTTCCCCATCGCGCGGCAATTCCATGACGTGCTCTTACGCGCAGCGCCAGGATTGTCGTTCGAAGACGCACGCGCCCGCGCGGCGGCGTCACTTGAAGAGGTGGCAATCGACGATAGCGCGCGGGTGCTCGACGCCTATCCATTCCAGCTTTCAGGGGGGATGAACCAGCGGGTGATGATTGCGATGGCCCTTGCCAACCAGCCCGCGCTGCTTTTGGCCGACGAGCCGGGGACGGCCCTTGATGTGACCGTGCAGGCCCAGACGCTCGACCTGATGCGGCGCCTGGTCATCGACCACAAGACCGCCGTTTTGTTTATCTCACACAACCTTGGCGTCGTGCGCGAATTTGCCGACAGGATATACGTCATCTATCGCGGCCGTATCGTCGAAGCGGGCCCCACCGCGGCCGTCTTTCGTCGCCCGCGCCACGCATATACTCGCGCGCTCATGGCGGCGCAGCCCAGGATCACCGGCGGCGGGGTCCCGGAAATTCTTGATCGCAGCGACGCGTTCCTAGAACCGGCCGAGATCCACGGGGAGGCATCATGAGCCTCTTGCAGATAAAGGGTTTGGGCAAGACATTCGGCAACGGTGCGACGTCCGTTAAGGCGCTGGTCGATGTGTCTTTGACCGTGGAACAAGGCGAGTGCCTCGCCGTTGTCGGGGAGAGCGGGTCGGGAAAATCAACCTTGGCAAATCTGGTTTTGGGGCTCTTCCCGCAGACGTCAGGCAGCCTAGTGTTCGACGGATCGATACTGCCGGCCAGGCGCCGTCTCGAACACCGCCGCGCGATCCAGCTGGTCCAGCAAAACCCAGCTTCCGCGTTGAACCCGCGGCGCTCAATTGGCGCGTCGCTCCGCTTGGCGTTGGATGTGCATCAGATCGGAGAGCGTGCGGATCGGGGCGCACAGGTGGCGCGGCTCTTGCGCGATGTTGACTTACCCGCCGATTTCGCCAACCGGTCGCCCCGTGCGCTTTCAGGCGGTCAGAGACAGCGCGTGGCAATTGCCCGGGCGCTCGCTTGCGAAGCGCGCTTGATCGTGTTGGATGAGCCGACCTCGGCCCTCGATGTTCTGGTGCAGGCGCAGGTTCTTCGTCTGCTGGCCGATCTCAAGGCGCAGCAGGGTCTGACATACCTCTTCATTACGCATGATTTGGCTGTTGTGCGTAACATTGCCACGCGTGTCGCAGTTTTTGAGCGCGGCCGAATGGTCGAACTGGGGTTGACCGAAGACATCTTCAACGCCCCCGCGCATCACTATACACGCCGCTTGATATCCGCGGTGCCAGTGATCACCGAAGAGGAGAAAACTGTGCGCGACCGACTTGCCTGGCCCCCGGAGGCCGCGCAATGACCGCTCTCAGCGCGCTCACCGACAGCGGCAAGCAAATTGCAGGCGCCGTCGCTGCATGTAGAACGCTGGCGCGTCGGTTCTCGGACGCAAAGCTCGTCGCTGAGATAGCCTTTGACAGTGCGACCCGCGAGGCGCGCCGAACCTGCTGTTCGGACCCGCAGAACTACCCGATTTCCGGCCGCAAAGAGATCGGGGTGCCCATCTGGACAAAGCTCCTGGTCGATTGCCACCCGAGCCTATTTGGCAATCGCCGCACGGCGCTGCAAGTGATGGTCGCCGACCATGGATCGAGGCGATCCCATGATCGCAAAGCCCGTGTAAACTTGGCGCTCATTGCCTTTGGCCGGATGCGCGGCTGCGTCAGCAAGCTCGATTTGGCAGGCGACTTTGCACCACGATGCCTCGACCCCTTTGACGCCACGCTTATGGCGCGAGGCGATTTCACATCTCCACTGAACAACGCTTTGAGAAAGGGCGCATGATGACGAAGACCCTGCGCGTGGCCACCGATGTGGGCGGCACTTTCACCGACCTTGTTGCCTTCGAGATCGGCGCGGACGGGGAAACCACGATCCGGACCGCCAAATCCGACACGACGCCGCCGAATTTTGAGGACGGCGTGCTGAACGTGCTCGACAAGGGCGGTATTTCGGCCGCCGAGATCGACTTTCTCGCCCATGGAACAACGGTTGTGATCAACGCGCTGACCGAGCGAAAGGGCGCGAAGGTCGGACTGATCACAACGAAAGGGTTCCGCGACAACCTCGAAATCGCGCGCGGCAACCGGCCGGATTTCTTTAATCTCTTCTATGAGAAACCCAAAGTCTTTGTGCCACGATACCTCCGCCGAGAGGTGCCGGAGCGGATGAATTATAAGGGCGAGGTCATGACGCCGCTCGATCTTTCGCCGTTGGCCGAGATTGTGGCTGATTTCAAGGCCGAGGGCGTGGAGGCTGTCGCTGTTTCCTTTTTGCATGCTTATGCCAATCCAAGCCACGAAGCGGCAGCCCTGGCCGAGCTGAAACGGCTTTGGCCTGAGGTCGCAGCCGTGGCGGCGCATCAGATCGCACGAGAATGGCGGGAATACGAACGCACCAACACCGCCGTGTTGTCGGCCTATGTGCAGCCCGCGGCTGAGCGGTATCTGCAACGGCTCGACGAAGGGTTGAAATCGCGCGGCATGACCGGGGCACCCTACATCATGCAATCCAATTGCGGGGTCGACAGTCTTTCGGCGACGTCGCGCATACCGATTACGATGGTCGAGAGTGGCCCGGCTTCGGGCTTTTGGGGTGCCGCCGAGCTTGGCAAACTGATCGGAGAGCCGAACGTCCTGGCGCTCGATATCGGCGGCACGACCGCGAAGTGCTCGCTTATTGAAGGCGGTCAGGTGAAGATCATGACCGATTACTGGATTGAGCGCGACAGAACCTCGGCGGGCTATCCGATCATGGTGCCCGTCGTCGATTTGGTTGAGATCGGAAATGGCGGCGGCTCGATCGCTTGGGTTGACGATTTTGGCAAGCTCCATGTCGGCCCGCAATCGGCCGGCGCCGTTCCGGGACCTGCGGCCTACGGAAAGGGCGGAACCGAAGCAACCACCACGGATGCAAATCTCTGGCTTGGTCGGATCAACCGTGACTATTTCTGCGGTGGGTCCATCGACGCGGATATGGCGGCCGCCGAAGCCGCCATCTTGGCACTGGCCGAGAAGCTCGGCGTTACGCCTGATGTCGCCGCCGAAGGGATCGTGCGCATCGCCAACAACAACATGGTCAACGCGCTCAAGCTTGTATCGCTTAACCGCGGTCACGACCCACGCGACTTTACCCTTGTTGCCTTCGGCGGCGGCGGCGGCATGCATGCGGTTGCCCTGGCCGCAGAACTCGGTGTGAAAAAGGTCGTCGTGCCCTTTGGCGCGGCGGTCTTTTCGGCCTGGGGCATGATGATGTCGGATCTGCGCCGCGACTATTTCGTGACCCGGCTGGCAGAGTTAGCGCCAGGATCAGCAGCCGGGATGGAAGCGGCTTTTGCCGCGTCGGAGGCCGAGGCACATGCGCAATTCAAGGCCGAAGGCATTGCGGCAGAGAAGCTGACGCTAAGGCGGATGGGAAAGTTCCGGTACCAAAACCAAGAACATACAGTCGAAATTCCACTCGACGACGGGCCGGTTACGGATGCAAGCCTGGCCCAGATTTCCGCCGCTTTCCACGAGGCCTACGAAAAAGAGTACACCTATCGGCTTAAGGCCCCGGTCGAAATGGTGGGATTGCACATCATTGCCACAGCCGAGGTGGGAAAGCTTGAAATGGTCGAACAAGCGATGGGGGCGCCCGATGCCGCCGCTGCGATCAAAAACATGCGGTCCGTCGATTATGCCTTAGACGGCGTCCACGAGGCCACGATCTACGATGGCGACAAGCTCATGCCGGGGATGCGGTTTGAGGGCCCTGCGGTGATCGAAGATAGCGGAACGACGACCGTGATCCACCCGGGCAACTTTGCCGAGATGGACGGATACCGAAACCTTCACATCACGCTTGCGGAGGGCTGAACGATGACCGAAATGGACCCCATCACCCAAGAGATTATTCAAAATTCCCTGCAAGCCACCGCCGACGAGATGTTCGCGGCGATGCGCAAAACGGCGATGTCTTCGATCATCTACGAGGTGCTGGACATGGGCACGGGCATCTTGGACCACCGCGGTGAGTTGGCCTGTTCTGGGGCGGGCATCCCGGCCTTTGTTGGCGTGCTCGACAAATCGGTGAAGGTGATCGTCGAGAAATTTGATGCCGCCGAGATCAGGCCGGGCGATGTTTTCGCAACGAACGATCCCTATTATGGCGGGGTCACGCATCTTAACGACATCGTCGTCATGATGCCGGTCTTTGCCGGCGACCAATTGGTCGCGTGGACCGCCAATATCGCGCATAATTCCGATGTCGGCGGCATGGCGCCGGGCTCGCTTACCGGCGATGCCACCGAGATCTTTCAAGAAGGGCTGCGGCTTCCTGCGATCAAGATCATAGACCAGGGTGAGCCCATCGCCGGCGTCTTTGAGATCATCACCGTCAATTCCCGCATGCCCGACGTGCTTGAGGGCGACGTATGGGCAGCGATCGCCAGCGTGCGGATCGGGGCCATGCGTTTGACCGATCTTGTGCAGAAATACGGCGAACAGGTCTTTGCCCGCGCCATGAGCCACTTTATGGATTACGGCGAAACGGTCAGCCGAAAGGCGATGGCGGACCTGCCGAAAGGGACGTTCGAGCTGACCGAAGAACAGGATGACGGCACAATCTATAACGTCAAGATCAGCATCACGGACGACGTGTTCGAAGTCGATTTGCGTGACAATCCAGACCAGGTCACCAGCCCGGTCAACACCTCTCGCGATGGGGTGATGGTGGCCTCACAAATGATCTTCAAATCCCTAACCGACCCCTACTCTCCCGCCAATGAAGGCTCGTTCCGCCCGATCCGGCTACTGACGCGGGAAGGCAGCGTATTTCACGCGCAAGAGCCTGCACCGCTCGGTTTCTATTTCGAGATCGAACTCAGGGTCTATGACTTGATGTGGCGCTGCCTCGCCCCGCATATCCCCGACCGGTTTGCGGCGGGGCACTTTGCATCAATCTGCGGGACATTTATCGGCGGCATTCATCCGGACACGGGTCGGCAATACACCATCATTGAGCCGCAGCTTGGCGGCTGGGGCGCGCGCGATGGTGCCGATGGAAACTCCGCCATCTTTTCGGGCTTCCACGGTGAGACCTATAATTGCCCCGCCGAAATCAACGAGGCGCGCAATGGCGTGATCGTGGACCAATTCGCGCTTAATACGGGCCCCGGGGGCGAAGGGGAGTTTACCGGAGGTCGTGGCATCGTGATGGATTACCGGGTGCGCGCGGAAAACGGCTATCTCACCGCAGGCTTTACCCGTTCCAAATTCCCAGCCTGGTCCATGCAAGGCGGTCTCGAAGGTTCCAGCAATATCGTGGAATTCCATCCCGTCGAAGGCGAGATACAGCAATACAGCTTTGTCTCAGGCCTCTCGACCCAGCCAGGCGACGTGATCCGGGTGATCACCGGCAACGGCGGTGGGTACGGTGACCCAAAAGCGCGAGACCCCGAAGCGGTTGCCTTAGACGTCAAAAACGGATTGCTCAGCGCCGAGCGGGCGCGTGAGATTTATGGATGGGGAGGATAAGACATGGCACGACCCTTGCGCATCATGTTCCACAACCCGGTGGGCTGCGACACCTATGACAATCTGTTCGCTGAGGTGCTGGCACAGAACGCCGCACCGGGCACGGAGGTGCACGTGACATCGCTGCCCCCCGCCGATGGGGCCTTTACCCACATCGAATACCGCGCCTATGAAGGCCGGGTGATGGCGGGTATCCTACGCGCGACCCGTGCGGCCGCGCGCGAAGGGTTCGATGCCTTTGTGATCGGCTGTTTTTACGACACCGCGCTGCACGAGGCGCGCGAACTCTCGGGCCAGATGGCCGTGACCGGGCCTTGTATCGCGTCGTGCGAGATCGCAACCTCGCTGGCCAATCGCTTCGGGGTGATCGTCGGGCGCCGCAAATGGGTGGGCCAGATGCAGGGCACGGTCCATGCTTATGGCTATGGCGACCGGTTGGCTGGGTTCTACCACGTGGAGCTTGGCGTGACGGAATTTCAAGCCGATCACGCGGAAACCGAACGCCGGCTGCTGGATGCCGGGCGGCGCGCGGTGGATGAGGATTATGCCGAGGCGCTGATCCTGGGATGCACGCTTGAGATCGGATTTCACAAAAAGCTCGAAGATGTCCTCGGTGTTCCGGTTATCGACCCGTCGTTGGCCGCGTTCAAACGCGCAGAATATGCCGCAACGCTCCGACGCGATTGCGGTTGGGTACCCTCGCGCAAATGGTCTTGCGAGGCCCCGCCTGAGGAGGAGATGGCAGCCATTGGAGGGTTCGACGTGAACGCGCCGTTCGGCAACAGAATTGTCGTGGCGGCTTAACGGGGAGGTATGGCTATGCCGGATCGGATCGCAATGTTGCAAGAGGCGATGGATGGGGCGGGCACCGCGTTGGTGGCGCTTGGGCCGGGACCGAATATGCATTGGCTGGCGGGGTTCCACCCCCACCCGGATGAGCGTCCATGCCTTTTGATGGTGACGGCCCAGGGTGCAGGTTGGCTGATGCCAGCCTTAAACGCGGCAGAAGCGCAGCAACATACCGATTTGCCGATGTGGCTTTGGGCCGATGCGGACGGGCCCGACGCCGCCTTGCAGGCGGCTCTCACAGGTCTTGGTGCGGCCTCGACCAAAACCGTGGCTCTCGATGAGACGATGCGCACGGATTTCTGCCTGCTTCTGCTGGGCGCGTTGCCGGAGGCACGTCCGTCGGTGGCGGCCGACACCCTTGGGGCCTTGCGCATGTGCAAGGACGAAGCTGAGATGGACGCGCTACGCATGAATGCCGGGATCGGCGATGCGGCGATGGACGCGATTTTTGCCGGCGCGCAACCCGGCATGACAGAAAAAGAGGTCGCGGCGCTGGCGCGCGACGTCTTCGCCGCACACGGCGCCATGCCGCTCTTTGGCATCGTCGGGGCCGGATCGAACGGCGCATTTCCGCATCATGCGACGGGCGAAACAGTTCTCAAAGAAGGGGATGCGGTGGTTCTGGATATTGGGGCGCGAAAAGGCGATTTCTCGTCCGACATCACGCGCATGGCGGCGATTGGCGCGGCGCCCGACGGATATGCCGAGGTGCATGCCGTCGTTGAGGCGGCCGTTCAGGCTGCCCTTGCCGCGGCAAAGCCGGGTGTGCCGGCCAGCGCCGTCGATCAAGCGGCGCGGCAGGTTATCACCAAGGCCGGCTATGGCGAGGCCTTTGTCCATCGCACTGGCCATGGCATGGGGCTGGAAGGGCACGAGCCGCCCTGGATTACGGCGACCTCGGAGACGATCCTCAAATCTGGGATGGTGTTTTCCATCGAGCCGGGCATCTACCTCCAAGGCAGGTTCGGTATCCGCCTGGAAGAGATCGTGATCCTGCATGACGATGGACCCGAGGTCCTCTCAAAGCTCCCGCGTGGTCTGCGCGTAATCGGATGAGCGACCCGGTCACATTGTCTGTGATCCAAGCAGGGCTTGTTGCCGCCGCCGACGAAATGTTCGCGACCCTGCGCAAGACCGCGATGAGCCCAATCATCTACGAAGTGCTCGACGTAGGGACCGGGATCACCGATGCGGGCGGCCAGCTGGTCAGTTCAGGGGCAGGTATCCCGACTTTTGTCGGCGTGCTCGACAAGGCGGTGACGCGGATCCTGGAGCTTCACCCGGCCAATTCGATTTGGCCCGGCGATATTTTCGTCACCAATGATCCCTATTTCGGCGGGGTCACGCACCTGTCGGATGTGGTGATCGCCCAACCCGTCTTTTGCGCCGATCGGTTGGTCGCCTGGACCGCCAGCATCGCCCATTGGAACGATATTGGCGGAATGACGCCGGGCAGCATGTCAACCGATGCCTCAGAGATTTACCAAGAAGGCTTGCGTCTTCCAGCGGTAAAGCTGTTTGACCGCGACCGGGCCATTGCTTCGATTTTCGATATTATCACGGCCAATTCCCGGCAACCCGATGTGGTGCGCGGCGACCTCTGGGCACAAGTTGCAGCGTCGCGGATCGCGGCGCAGCGGATCGCGGCGCTTGTTGGACGCTACGGCGTGGACGCCTATCATGCAGCATTGGCAGACAGCTTCGATACCGCCGAGGCTCGGGCACGTGCGGGCTTGGCCCTGCTTCCTTCGGGCCGGTTCGAGATCGCCGAACGCCAGGACGACGGCGCGATCTGGCACGCAACCGTGGAGATCGAACCGGAGGCCTTCACCGTTGATCTCCGCGCAGCGCCGGATCAGCGCGCCGCACCTTACAACACCTCCCGCGATGGCGCCGTAATTTCGGCACAGATGATTTTTAAGGCGCTCAGCGACCCGACGCTGTCCGCCAATGCCGGCAGTTTCCGGCCTCTGAGGGTGCTGACCCGCGAAGGCACGATTTTTCACGCCGTGTCGCCGTCGCCCCATGGCTATTATTTCGAAACCCGCATCAGGCTTTACGACTTGCTCTGGCGCTGCCTTTCCCGCGCGATGCCCGAGCGCCTGCCGGCCGGCCACTTTGCCTCAATCTGTGGCACCGTCCTTGCCGGCGTCCATCCCGATACTGGCCGTTGGGTGACCATGGTGGAGCCGCAGATGGGCGGTTGGGGGGCAACACGGGATCGCGATGGGCTGCATGCGATGTACTCCTGCTCGCACGGCGAAACCTTCAACACACCGGTCGAAATCGCCGAGGCGCGCTACGGTCTGGAGGTCGCGCATAAACGGCTCTCTGACCAGCCGCCCGGAGATGGCGCGCAGAGCGGCGGGCGCGGCGTGGCTACGCGTTACCGGATGCGCGGCAAGGCGATCCTCTCCGCGGGCTTTTCGCGCAATCGCGAACCGGTTTGGGGCGCCGAAGGCGGCGCGTGCGGCGGGCGCAATGCACTGCGCGTGACCCGCGGCAACGGCCTGAAAGAGGACCACGCCTTTGTCAGCGGCCTAGAACTCGCGCCTGGTGATGTGATCGACATCGACACCGCTTCTGGCGGCGGGTGGGGCAGTGCCGTGGGGCGCGACTGACGACGACGGACACCAAGAAATCTGCGTTCCGCGCAACTGGCCGAGCGATTGGAGCCGATACCAAATCTTCAGACCTTTGCAGCGGGTCGGTCGCAGAAAGCCTGACTAGAAAGGCGCGCGCGCCACGTTCACCGACTCACATTCACCGCTTTCACCCTTTGTCCTCAGCGGAACGGGCCGATAGCGGGCCCTTGGCAAAAGCAAGCGAGTGCTGATGCCAGAACCGCTGAATGAACGCTGGAGCTTGGATTTCGTATCGGGTGCCTTCACGGACGGACGAAGGTTCCGCTTCCTGTCCATCATGGACGACTTCACCCGGGAATGCCTGGCCTTGGTTGCGGACACTTCGCTTCCGGGCTGCGTGAGACCCGCGAGTTGACCGAGATTATGGCGTGAAGGGGACGTCCAAAGACCATTTTCAGCGGTAATGGGACAGAACTGACCTTTATGACGGTGCTCAGATGGTGCCAGGAGATGCAGATCGACTGGCATTGCATTGCGCCGAGCAAACTGATGCAGGCCGCCTTCGTCGGGTCATTCAACCGCAGCTTCCGGGATGAGCTTTTGAACGAAACCCTGTTCTCCTCACTGGCCGAGGTCCGCGAGAAGATCACCGCATGGAAGGAAGACTACAACCGACACAGACCCCACTCATCCCTCGGCAATCTCACGCCGGAGGAATTTGTAATGAAATTGAGACTGGAAACTGAGGTGCCCCTAGATTTGTAGACGCTTTGCCCCCTAACTTTGAGGCTAGGAGGCCGAGATGGGGACAAGCAATTACAGCGACGAGTTCAAGCGCGATGCGGTGCATCAGATCGTATTGCGCGGGTATCCGGTTCGGGAGG
>JBCDBR010000025.1:0-65781 GCA_039183205.1 Pseudomonadota bacterium
CAAAACGATCGGTAGAAACACGGTGCGCGGGATCCGCAGCACCAGGATGAAGACCCGCGCGGTGAAAATCCCCATGAGCATCATCGTGAACGACGCCATCACCAAGATGGCCACGATGTGCAGGATCAAGGCCGGGTCGATCGTGGGCCCGGGAATGACGTTGTTGATCTTAAGTGCGCCCAATAATGCGGCCGCCGGAGGAGAGCCCGGAATGCCAAGGACCAATAGCGGGATGAGCGCGCCGCCAATTGCTGCGTTATTGGCGGCCTCTGCGGAGATTAGTCCGCTCATGCTGCCTTTGCCAAAATTGGCCCCATCGCGCGAGGAGGCCTTGCCGACGCCATAGCTCACCCAACCGGCGACATCTTCGCCGACGCCTGGCAGCGCGCCGATGCCCGTGCCGATCACGCCGGACCGTCCGATCACGGGCAATCGGCGCAAGATCTCTCGGATCGACGGGACAATTCGGCCAACTTTTGGCGTGGCTCGGATGAGGGTCGTCGCACGTAGCCCGTCGATGATCTGGGGAATGGCAAAGGCGCCCATCAGCACCGGAACCACTTGAAACCCAGACAATAAATAGGACCATCCGAAGGTAAATCGGTTTTCCGACAATATCGGATCAAGTCCCACCATCGCCATCGAAAGTCCGACAAGACCGGATATCCAGCCTTTGAGCGGAATATCCTCAGACATCAACGTGCCAGAGAGCAATACGCCAAAGAGGGCCAAGAGCGCCTTTTCGGGGCTCGCGATGTTGCGTGAGATGGCCAACAAAAGCCAAACGAAGAGCAACAGAAAGAGCGTCCCGAAAAGCGTGCCAAGAAAGCTCGCTGTGGTTGTAAGGCCAAGCGCTTCGCCGCCACGGCCCTTTTTGGCCAACGGATAGCCATCCATTGCGGTTGCCGCACTCGCTGCCGTACCGGGGATATTCAGCAATATCGATGGGTATGAGCCGCCATAGATCGCGCCGACATAGGCCCCGATGAGCGCGATAAGCGACTGGTCAAGCGGCACACGGTTGCCAAAAAAGCCGGTTAGGATCGTGACGGCAAGCGTAGCGGTCAGCCCGGGAAGCGCACCGAAAACGATCCCCAAAAAAACGCTCGCGACCAAATACACATAGGTCAGCGGATCGCTGGCTAAGTGCAAAAGCGCGTCTCCAAAGCCGGACAATTGGGCCAGCATGAAGTCCATCAAGGGGTCTCGCCGAAGGTTTCGCGCCACCAGGGGCGGACTTGGGTATAATAGCTCAGTTCGATCTTAGAGAAGATCACGCCGGATCGCGCCGGCACGTTTTGGCGAAAGCCAAAGGCCATGGCCATGATCAAGCATAGCGGAACAAGCACTGAAAGGCCGGCGACGATCGCCGCTAACTTGCGTCCTTCGGGCCATTGGCGCGCATCGCGCAACATCAAAATGACCAGCAAGGCCCAGGCGCCCAATGCGACCCAATCATCGTCGGTTGCGCGCCATTCCGCTTGCGGCAAATGCATAACGGCTGCGTAAATCCCCGCTGCGGAGATGATTGCCGTGGCTTTCCACCGCGCCGATACATCGCCACGATGAAAGCCCCAAAACAGTGCTGAAAGCACCAATGCGCTGGCGATGATGAAATCGACGCGCGGCACAAGACCCGCGACATAGGCCAAAAGGCAGAGTGCTATGGCGCCGATCCTGGCAACTTCACTGCGGTCTATCCTCAGCCCAGTGGCGCTGAGCGCGCGCGCTGCGCCGCCGTCTCGGATTGAAATCGCCAAAAGCCCGACCCCACACAGAAACAGGGCGCCAAAAAGGCCAAACGGCACAAGAGCTGCCGAGTTAAACCACTGTGCGCTGCGGACACCGGCATTGGCTGTGTTAAAGAACGGTATCTCGGCGGTTTTCGCCAGGAAAAAGACCGCCAAGGCCATAAGAACCAAGGCGGTCCAGAAGTCACGCGCACGCAGCACGGTTTTTTCATCGCTATCCATTCATGTGCCCTTCTGTGCGCAGCGGGGCCCGGCGTCGCTCTATCCGCCGGGCCCCTTGGTTCGGCCCTAGGGCCGCTCGATCCCTAGGGAGGCGGGATCAACTTCCGTTGCGCCAAGATCATAGAGTGTCCAGGCGAAGGTCTGCTCTAGCGTCGTGAAAACGTCAGAGGCCGCATCGCCCGACAACCCAGAAAGCACGTAATTGTTTTCGGCTGCCCACGTGGTGACAGTGTCACCTTCCATGGCCGCCTCGAATGCGTTGACCAAGGCGTCCTTGACGTCGTCGCCCGCACTAGCATGGACGGCGAACCCGATGGACTGGCTCAACGGCAAATATTGATCCAGACCGTCGTAGATGTCGAAGGCAGACGGGACCGTCATCCCAGCGATTTCCGAGCCATCCGGCACAAGCATCGCGAGCGGACGCAATTCACCGCCTTCGATCAGCGCGGCCTGCTCGGCAAGCGATGTCACAACCGCCTGGACTTCGCCGGCGAGCGCGGCTTCCTGGCTGGGCGCGGAGCCCGAATAGGGAATGAAATTAAAGGTCGCCCCGGTCCCGTTTTCGAGTGCCAAGAGGTTAAGGTGGTGGATCGAGCCCGCGCCAGAGGCCGCTGCGGGAATGCTGCCCGGGGCCGCTGCTGCGGCGTTGATCAACGCCTCGATTGTGGTGAATTCACTGTCGGCAGGGACAGAAATCAAGTCTGGCGAGCCGCCGACAATGAACGGATACCAGTATTCGAACCGCTGGTCCCAGCCGCCCTGGACGGCGGCGGTCACATTCGATTCACTCAGGCCCACAAGCGTATAACCATCATCGGCCTGGTTCATCACATGGACCATTCCGTTTGAGCCGGCCACGCCCCCGGTCACATTTGTGACCGAAATGCCAACCGGTAAATGCGCCTCCATCTCCGACATGATCATGCGGTTAATCGAATCGGTACCGCCACCGGCGCCCCACACCACGACCGTGGTGATGTCACGGAACGGGTAGTCCTGCGCCAATGCGGCGCCTCCGGCCGAAAAAGTCGCCATAATCGTTGCGGTTGCGAGTAATTTTTTCACGTTATGTCCTCCCGAACGCATTGCTTGTTGTATTTCTTTACGTATACATTAAACTTGGCACTGTCAATTGAAATGACTTTGCGCGCTGTGTGCACAGATCGTCCGAGGGGAAGCTTGATGCCGCGAAAATTTGAGATTGCCGTGTTTGACGGCGACGGCATCGGGCCAGAGATCATCAGGCCGACACTCGAAGTCTTGGATTTGCTAAGCGCACGATCCTCCGAATACGCTTTGAGGTTCAATCTGCTTCCGGCCGGGGCGTCGCATTTTGCCGAAACCGGCACAGCTTTGCCGCGCTCCTCAATCGACAAGGCGCGCGCGGCGGACGCGATTTTGCTGTCGGCCATGGGCGATCCTTCGGTGCGCTATCCCGATGGAACCGAGGTTGTGCCGCAGATCGACCTGCGGATGGAGCTGGACCTTTTTGCCGGTGTGCGTCCGGTTCGTATCCCTGCCGGCGCCATCACGCCGCTGAAATTGCCAAAGGGCAAGCATGTCGATTTCGTCTTGCTGCGTGAAAGCACCGAAGGGCTCTTCTTTACCAAAGGCACCGGCGCGGTGATGGAAGACGCGGCCGAGGAAACCTTGCGCATTACCCGCGATAAAACAGAGCAATTGGTGCGCTTTGCGGTGGAACTTGCCCGCGGGCGCCGTGGCAAAGGGGTCGGTGCAGGCAAAGTCACTTGTATCGACAAGGCCAACGTCTTTCGCGCGTTCGCCTTTTTTCGTAGCATCTTCGATGCGGAAATGGCGCGGGCCAGTGATCTCGACGCCGATCACGCCTATGTCGACGCAGCGGCCCTTTGGATGGTGCAAAAGCCATGGGTTTTTGATGTGATGGTGACCGAGAACATGTTTGGCGACATCCTTTCCGACCTTGGCGCCGGTTTGATGGGCGGGCTTGGGCTTGCACCGTCCGCCGATATTGGACATCGGCATGCGGTCTTCCAACCTTGCCATGGCTCCGCGCCAGATATTGCCGGCCAAGGACGGGCGAACCCGTTTGCGATGATCCTATCCGCCGCGATGATGCTAGACTGGCTTGGGTCGCGCGAAAAACTACCGCAGATGCAGGCCGATGCGCGGCTTATTCAAGATGCGGTAGACGAGGCCATCGTGGAGCGCCGGAATTTGACCGCCGATCTTGGCGGACATGCAACCACGCAGCAGGCGTCGCGCGGGATCGTTGAGCATCTTCGGGCGGCCGTATGACGCTGCGCGTCGCAAGCCTCGGGGCGGGATATTTCGCGCAGTTTCAGTTGGAAGCTTGGTCCCGGATGGCGCGGGTGGACCTAGTCGGGATATTCGATCTCGATCACGTAAAGGCCGAATTGGCTGCGGCAAAATATGACGCAGAAGCCTATGCGAGCCTCGATGCGTTACTCGATGCCACCCGTCCTGACATCTTGGATATTGCCGTCCCGCCGGATGGACATGCCCACGCCATCACGGCCGGAATAGACGCTGGGATCGGCACGATTATCTGCCAAAAACCGTTCTGTGCGTCCCTGGATCAGGCGCGCCAGATGACAAAAGACGCCAAAGCAGCCGGCGCGCGGCTTGTGATCCACGAAAATTTCCGTTGGCAACCCTGGTATCGCGTTATGCGAGAAGCGATCCTTCAGGGCCGGATTGGTCCGCCGCAGAACCTGACCTTTCGATTGCGCACCGGCGACGGGCAGGGCCCGCAGGCTTATTTGGATCGCCAGCCCTATTTCCAGACGATGCCGCGCTTGCTGATCCACGAAACCGGTGTGCACTGGATCGATGTATTCCGCTTTTTGATGGGGGCAGAGCCGACAGCCGTTTATGCAGATCTCCGCAAGCTGAACCCGGTTATTGCGGGCGAAGATGCCGGCCATATGATCCTTGATTTTGAGACCGGCGCACGGGCGCTTTTTGATGGCAACCGGCTGCTGGACCACAATGCAGCTCACCCGCGTCTAACCTTGGGAGAAGCTTGCATCGAAGGGTCGGACGGCACGTTGAGCCTCAGTGGCGATGGCGCGGTTACCTTCCGTGCGTTTGGGTCCCGCAATGCTGAGTGGCTGTTGCCGGCATATGATTGGCAAGGTTTTGGCGGGGATTGTGTTTACCAGTTGCAATTGCATGTGGTTGCGGCTTTGCTCGACGACGGTCCGCTGGAAAATCTGGCGGATGATTATCTGAGCGTCCGCAAGACAGAAATCGCGGCGTATCGGTCAGCAGAAACCGGCAGCAAGATCGCTTTGACATGAACCATGAAGCTCGCTCGAAATCGACGACCGCATTGGCTGTAGAGCGGCTCAAAGATATGATCGTATCGGGAGAGCTTTCGGCCCGCTCTGACCACCTCGAAAGCGAACTTGCCGAACGTTTGGGCATGTCCCGCACACCCGTTCGCGAGGCCACGCTTGTTTTGCAAAGCATGGGGCTTTTGGAAGTGCGGCCGCGGAAGGGGGTACGGATACGCCCCGTGACCGTCGAAGACATGAATGAGGTGTATGAGGTCCTCACAGAACTTGAGAGTTTGGCTGCGGCGCGCGCGGCAGGACTTGGTTATGGTCGCGACGATCTGGCAGTGTTGTCGGACACGATCGACCGCATGGAATACGCGCTTGGCTCTGAGGATCGCGACGCTTGGGCCAAAGCGGATGAGGATTTCCACACCGAACTTGTGCGCCTTGGCGGCAACTCACGGGTTGCAGAGATTGTCAGTATGTTCAACGACCAGGTGCGCCGCGCCCGAAATACGACCCTCTATGCGCGTCCGCTACCTACGACGTCGAACGAAGATCACAGTGCGCTCTACAATGCGATCTTGTCCGGCGATGTCGATCGGGCGCATGAAATCCACAAAGGGCACCGCGTTCGAGCGCGCAAGTTACTAACGGAAGTTCTGGCCAAGCTTGGCATTCGCTATCTTTGAATGTCCCTGCGGCGTCGCGGGCCGTTGAAACCAGAGTGCACGGATGCTTCGTCCCGGCCGGTATTTCGTGTCGGGCGTGTGACTAGTGGCGGTAAAAGCCGGTTCTGTGGCCTGCGAATTCGGCGGCAAGCCCCATCGATTTCGCCGCGTCTTGCATCTCTGGCGGCACATCGCCGAAGAAGTAAAACGTGCCTGGCGTTGCGATGTCGAGCAGGTTTGGAAAATGCGGCGCGGCAGTTTGGCTGAGATGAAAGCCCAACGCGCCGGCATCTGCAAAGACATCGCGAACATAAAGGGCGTTTTCGTCCTCGGAGGCGTAGACTTGGACCTCCAAGGCGCCCGGTTCGTTAGTCTCCATCGCGGCCGTCACGCCATCGTATATGTCCTTGAGTTCGGACAGTTTGCCCGGGTTTGCGGTCCATTTATAGACGACGGTGATTGCGTTGGTTTCCATGGTTTCTCTCCGACTTGGTTGGTTGTCGTTGGGCAGATACAAATGAGGTAACTGATCGTTTACCTTGACAGGGGTAACTGATCAGTTACCATAGAGTCAACAGAAAAATTTGAGGTCCCGGTGCCCAGTCCAAAAAGATACAAACGCGAAGATATTCTCGATCGCGCCATCGAAGTGTTTCGCCGCTACGGCTATGGTGGCACAAGCACGGCGGAATTGGTCGAGGTGCTCGGGATCAACCGTAAAAGCATGTATGCGGAATTTGGGTCGAAGCAGCACTTGTTCGAAGCCGCGCTTGAACGCTATAGCGCGATCAACTTGACACGGGTGCTGGCCCCGATTGAGGCGCCCGATGCCAACGCGCAATCGATTATGGACGCGTTCCTGGGCTATGCATCGGCCAGTGAAACTCGGTTCAAGGGTCTGGGCTGCCTGATGGCAAATACCGCGGTCGAACGCGCCGCGCTCGACCCCGCAAGCGCCCGGTACGTTGATGCGTATCTCGCGCGGCTGACTGCGGGGTTCCGCAACGCTCTGGCCAATGCCCAAGCCGATGGCGATGTCGCCGTCAATGCCGATCTCGACGATTTGGCGGCGCATTTTGTCAATTCGGTTGTCGGCATCTCGGCGCTTTTGCGCGCCAATGCAACGCCGGACAACATGTATGCCGCAGGCCGCGGCGCAACGAGCGTTTTATCGCGGGGTGCGGCCGTGGCGATCAAAACCTGATTGAGCCGCCATAACCCAACGCGTGCGGGGGCGATTTGGTATGCGGCCACGGACGCGGATACGGCATTTTCAGGTCGGCCGTCCAGTTTCTGCTTCGAACCGCGCGCGCCAGCGTCGGCTTGTTTCGTCGGCGAGCTTTGTTGTCTGTGGGGCCACGTTTTGGGCGACAGAGGCATCTAATCCCAGCGCCGATAAGATGTCGGCCAACACAGCATGCGGGTTGGCGGTCAGCGCCTTGTAGGAAACCGTGAGATGGGCAATGCGTTCGCGTTCGAACCACGCTTTCCAAGCTGCGTCGAGCTGCATGTGCATGCGCATATGAGCTAAGATAGCCGCGCGGTCATAGCCATCTGCACGTTGCGGCCTTTGTCGCTCCAATTCTGTTCCGTCGGCATGCAGATGCCAAAGGCCGGTCTGTTCTGCGCGCAGTCGCGATATCGCTTGGCCCAGACGATCCTCACGCGACAAGTGAACGAAGAGCGTGGGCCCGAGCGCCGCCTCGATCCGTTCTGCATCCGTCAAGTCTCCGGGATGGAGGATCGCCAGCTGATCCATAAAATAACTGAAACTTGCGCGTTGCATGCGCAGGCCAAAGACGTCTGAGCCATTTTTGCCACGCGCGATTGCGGCCTCAAAAACCGCGTAAAGTGCTTCTCGTTGCGATGAAAAATCCGCGCCAACCAACCCGTAATCCTCGAGCCATCTGTCCAAGGATGGCACATGAAAATGAGAGTTGGGTCGGCCTGCAATCCCTGTAGCCTCCAAGAGCTTGCAAAGCATCGTGCTGCCACTGCGCGGCACGGTGCAAATCATGTAGGATCGCATCATGGCCATGTTTCACATATTGCGGTGCGCTTGTCATCGGCGCTGCGCGGCAAGACTTGTGCGCAGGTGCAATCGCGTTGAAGTTGCTCAACCAACGGCTTGGTCGGGCTCAGTGACATGGGCCGTCGTCATCCTCCGGAACTTGCGAAGAAGAACAGGCTTGATGCCGAGATAAAACAACGCGCGGGTGTCCTAGACACGACCGGTGTTCACCAGATAGCTCGGTTCAAAGATATCGTCTTAGAGCACGTGGTCGCGGGACCAACCAAGACGCCAGCACGCGCTTACGCGCTGACGTTTGGCAGCCATAGCGAATGCAAAGCGCCCTGTGAGAGGGACGGCAGCGATGTCAAAAAACCCGAGACTTGTCTTTTCGTGCCGCCAAGGGCTTCTGGGACCTAAGACATGGATGAAGGGGCCGTAATTTACGCACCCGTTCGGCCTTGCGCGCGCCTGTTCACTTATATTCGGCAGCTAGCCGGTTGCGTCTCCAGGGTCGGAGAGCCTTCGGTGGCGCATGCGATACTTGTTGGGCGTCGTGCCGTATTGCTCGCGAAAAAGACGGTGGAAATAGCTGAGGTTCTCGAAACCGCAATCACTGGCGATATCGGCAAGTGCGCGGTCAGTTCCCGACAACAGCATGGCGGCGTGTTGGATGCGAATGCGGTTGACGTATTGTGTCGGACTGAGGCCGAGATAGCGCCGCGCCTGCCGGCAAACATGTTCCTGACTGCGCCCGGCGGCATCAAGAAACCCAAGCGCGCCTTGGCGGAACACCCGAGGCTCACGCACCGCGCGGCAGGCCGCCACGAGCCAAGACGGCGCGCGGTGATCGACCACATCGCTGGCGTCAAGGACATGGGTCATCACCGACAACAAGAAATGCTCGATCCGCGCGAGGCTGCGGTGGCTGGTATGCAGCGTCAAAAGCGCATTGATCGCACGTTCCCGCTGAGAGCCGTGGAGCCGAAGCGTCGCCGGAAGATGACCGCGCCGCCAAAAAAAACGACCTGCCATATCTTCTTGGTAGCGTGCCAATAGATGGGCCGCCGTTTCGGCTCGAAACATTACATTCAAAATACGCGCAGCGGTGCCAGCCACCGCCTGCAAAGCGTGACTGTCGGAGGGGCGGACAAACACCATCTGGCCAGGGCGCAGGACCTCTTCCACGCCGTTGACCCAGTGGAACGCTTCGCCCTGCTCGATCAAAAGAAGCTCGAAGAAGTCGTGGTAATGCTCAATGAGCGGCGGATGCTGCGGCAGTTCTTTGCGGACGAAATGAAAGGCCTCTCCCCGGCCGAGATAGGTATCAATCTTGAACAGTTTCTGAGGCAGACGCATGAAAAGCTTCCAACAATCGGCTCAATGCAGATGTTTATAGATCAATATAATACATGTTTTTGTCAAACGCGGGTCTCCAAATGGTTGAAACAGGTCTCTAGCCTTGCCGGAACTGGGGGCAGCGGAGACAGCACCGATGGACGTATCCGAAGAGATTGATCTGAGATTTCGGCCCGTGCCCTTGGGCCGCAAGGGGGTGCTGACCGATGCCGAGATCGACCAGTATAACCGGCTTGGTTATGTCCAACCGTTCGATATTTTCACCGCCGCCGAGATACGGCGCATCCGCGGCTATTTTGATCGGCTGATGAAAGACCTTGGCCCAAAGGGCGCTTATGGGATTAATTGCTATCAGGCCCGAATGGCCGGCATTTGGGATATCGCGACGCATCCGCGCATTCTTGACCATGTGCAAGATATCATTGGCGAGAACATCCTGTGCTGGGCCAGCGCCATTCTGTCAAAAAAGGCCGGCGATCCAAAGCGTGTGCCCTGGCATCAAGATGCCTCGTTTTGGCAGCTTAGCCCGGCGCGCACGGTGACTGTCTGGCTCGCAATCGACGATGTCGATGACGACAACGCCGCCATGCGGTTTATACCGGGGACCCATAACAAAGGCCCAATTGCAACATCCGACATGGGCGAGAAATCGGTGTTCCACAAAGGCATCTCGGATGTGGACCGATTTGGTGTGCCGGTGACCAACGCGCTCAAAGCGGGGCAGATCTCGATGCATGCCGACATGCTGATCCACGGCTCGGAGCCCAACCATTCGATGCGTCGGCGTTGTGGGCTGACGCTTCGTTATTGCCCGCCGGATGTCCGCATGACCGACCGCGATTGGGCGCGCGGGGTTGAGGCAATCGTGGCCCGTGGTGCAGATACAAGCGGTCATTGGCGCCACCACCCGCGCCCCGATAACGACGATATCACCCGCACCGAGAGCCCGCATGTGGTTGGGAACAACTGAAGATCAATGCGGTACAGCCCCCATCTTTCAGATTTGAGCCCGCGCCCACGCGGTCGGAACGCAGGCGCTATGCGATGCTGATCACCTGGTTTGGTCATGCCGCCTTCAAATTGGAGGATGAGACCGGATTTTCGGTCATCACTGATCCCTACACGCCAGACGGGGTGGGTTATCCGCCAATCAAGACCACAGCAGAGCTTGTCATCATTTCGTCCGATGACGATGACGCCCATTGCCGCGCAGATCTCATTCCTGGCGCGCCGACGGTTCTCAACGCGCTGAGTGTCGCGCAGAACGGCGGCACCAAGGCCGCGGCTGGCCTGAGCGTCAGAGCAATCGAGGCCGCGGAATGGGATCACCATCCCGACCGCGTTGTGCCGGGCCAAAACGGGATGTACAGGTTTGAGCTTGATGGCATCAAGGTCGCACATATGGGGGATGTCGGAAACCCTCTGAGCGACGCCCAGATCGCCTTCTTTGAGGATTGCGACGTATTGCTCGCGCTGGCCGGTGGCTATTTGACAATCGAGTTGCCGGATTTGATGCGGATGATCCAAATCGCGCAACCAAAGCTCGTAATTCCGATGCATTTCCGTACACTCACATACAAGCCGCGCAATACGATGTGGATCGAGAGCTTTCTGGCGCATTTCAAAGACGAGGATATCGACTTCGCGTGTGCCCATACCGCTCAGATCACAAAGGATACCTTGCCCAACAACACGCGGGTTTTGGTGATGGATTACCTAAGATGACGATGGCTGCCCCGGAGGCGTAGCTTTCGTTTACGACCCCGCGGGACGCCGCGGCAACCGATGAAAGACCCCAGGGAGGACTTACATGAAACGCACTCGCAAGATTTTGCTGGTTTCGGCGGCTACGGCACTGGTGCTGACCGGCGCTGCTTTGGCGCAGGATGTCGCGCGCGAAGACACGGTGATTTTCGATCTCGACCGGACGATCCAAGACCCCGAGAACTTCAATTGGATGACGGATGGCACGGGTATCCGGCGGATGCACGGGGCGCACCAGGCCATGTGGGAGCCGCTTTTCATTCTGAATTACGGCACTGGCGAGCTTGATCCTTGGCTGGCAACGGACTTTGAAAGCAATGCCGATGGCACCGAATTCACGATCTCGTTGCGCGATGGGGTCACCTGGTCCGATGGCGAAGTGTTCGATGCAGACGACGTGGTCTTTACCGCGGAAATGGCGATGGGCAACGAGGAGTTGACGGCCCGCGAAGTTGCCACTCTGCGCAGCCAGGTTGCGTCGGTTGAGAAGGTCGATGACCTGACGGTGCGGTTTACCCTCAATGCGCCGAACCCACGCTTCGTTGTGGAAAACTTCGGCGTGCGGATTTTTGGCTCGTTCCTGATCATGCCGGAACATGTGTGGTCTGCGGCGGACAATCCCGCGACCTTCACCTTTAACCCGCCGATTGGCACCGGGCCCTATACCTTTACGTCAGCGGCGTCGAACCGGGCGATCTGGGATCGCAATGACGCGTGGTGGGGTGCGGCGACGGGGTTCCAAGACTTGCCGGAGCCGCTGCGGGTTGTGTTCTTGGAATCGGGCGGTGAAGAAAGCCGGGCTCAGTTGATGGCCACCGATCAGCTTGATGCGGCGCAAAACCTCAGCGTCGGCACGTTTGAGGCGATCCAAGCGCAAAATCCAAACGCTATGGCGTGGTATTCGGGTTACCCCTATGCGGTGGCCGACCCGTGTGCACGCCAGCTTGAGATCAACACAACCGTTGCACCTTGGGACAGCGCCGCAATGCGTCAGGCCGTGGCGATGATCATCGACCGGACGCAGATTGTGAACATCGCAGCGGAGGGTGCGACAACGCCAAGCCAGACAATGTTTGCGCAATTCGGCTCCATGTCGCCCTTCATCGACGCGGTTGTCGATGCTGGATACGGCCTACCCGCAACCGCCGATGTAGAAGGCGCGCAAGCGATCCTTGAGGCCGAGGGTTGGAGCCGCAATGGCGATTATTACGAAAAGGACGGAGAGACGCTTGCCGTCGAAATCCATGTCAATTCCGCCTCAACTGAATATACGCGGACCATCGACATGGTGGTCGAGCAGCTCCAGCGTGCGGGGATCGACGCCCGGTCGGTCCCGGTAGAGAACGGTGTTTTCTGGGGCGAGGTGCTGCCGTTCGGTGCCTATACGATGAGCTATTCTTGGCTGTCCTGCGGCTCGGTCAACGAACCTTGGGCATCGATGGGCCGGTATACGGTCGCAGACGTCGTCCCGGTCGGCGAACGAAGCCCTGGCTTTAACAACACCTCGCGGTGGGACAGCGACGCTGCGGCGTCCTATTCGGCCCTTGTCGATCAGATGGAAGGTATGGCGCTTGGCGATCCGGCGATCCCAGGAATGGTCGCTGAGGCTTACCAATACTTGGACGCCGAGATGCCGTTTATCCCGCTGGTCCAAGCCTTTAAGCTGATGCCCTTCAACACAACCTATTGGGAGGGATGGCCGTCGGACGAGAATTACTACAATCACCCATTCTTCCACTGGAATTCGGGCCATCAGATCATCCACAATCTGACCCGCGCTGAATAGCGCGCGCCCAGCGCCCGAGGGCCGCCGACAGACGCGGCCCCGGGTGAACAATGGATGGGAGGACGTAACCATGGGGCGCATTCCTGCCGACTACCTAGTGAACCGGCTTGTGACGCTGTTTCTGACGGTGTTGATCGCAGCTACGCTGATCTGGATCATCCCGCGTTTATCGGGTCTTGATCCGGCCTCGGCCGCACTTGGCAGAATGGCCGCGGGCGGCGGCTCGGTGGCCAATGCCGATGAGATCCTCGCGCAATTAAGGTCGAGCTTTGGACTCGATCAGCCGCTTCTTGTGCAATACCTCCTTTACGTCAAAAACACCCTGACGCTTGATTTCGGCCTGTCGACGGCCAGTTTCCCGACCCCGGTGGCCGCCATGATCGGCGGCGCATTGCCCTGGACGATTGGGCTGATGTTGATCTCCCTGATCATCACCTTCATCATCGGCAACCTTCTGGGTGCCCTGATGGTGTGGGAGCACACACCGCGTCTGTGGAAGGCGGCGATCCCGGCTGCGATGGTCTTCACTTCGATCCCGCCCATTCTTTCGGGCCTTTTGCTGATGTATGTCTTTTCGACCCAGCTCAGGTGGCTCCCTCTCTCGGGCCCTTACGGCCTAAATGTAGAGCCGGGCTGGACGTTGGATTTCGCAAGCTCAGTGCTCTATCACGGGTTCCTGCCGGCGATGAGCATTGTGGTGGTCACCTTTGGCTTTTGGGCGCTTGGCATGCGCGGGCTGATGATCACGGTCCAGGGTGAGGATTATACGACGCTGGCCAAGGCCAAGGGCTTGCGCCCGCGCTACATTCTTTACCGCTACATGATCCGCAACGCGATCCTGCCTCAGATCACCGCCTTTGCGCTCAAGATCGGGATGCTGGTTGCGGGCCAAGTGCTCGTGGAACGCATCTTTGCCTATCCTGGCATGGGCAAGCTTCTTTACGACGCGATCCTCACGCAGGACTACCCTGTCATACAGGGCGTGAGTTTCGTGATCATCTTAATGACGGCTCTGGCCGTGTTCTTTGTTGATCTGGTCTATCCCTTTATAGATCCGCGAATTCGACATGGAGCGGGGGCATGACCGACCAACACGCCGCCGCCCCCGAAACCGTCGAAGCCGACGCATCCGGTCTGACCCGAGCCCAGCTTCGGCGCATGAAGCGGTTCGACAATCCTTGGCGCAATCCCAAGCTTATCTGGGGAATTGGGCTTTTGTTGGCGATCATTGCACTTGGGGTGTTGGGCCGATTCTTATGGGATACCGATTTGGTCTTTACCGGCGCAGGCATGCCGCGCCAGGCCCCTATCGGCATTGAGAATATGCGCGGCCAGATTGGGTCTTGGGCGCATCCGCTGGGCACGGATGTGACCGGCAAGGATATCCTTGCATTGTTGATTGTGGGTGCCCCAAACACGCTATATGTCGGAATGCTGGCCTCCCTGATTGGGATGTCGATTGGCATTTTTCTGGGCTTTTCTGCGGGCTTTATCGGTGGCCGCACCGACGACGTGATCCGCGTTGGCTCGGACGTGATGATCACCATTCCGCCGCTTCTCATCCTGGTGGTTTTCCAAGCCGCCTATGGCGATATTTCCCTAACAATCATGGCGATCTTGATCGCCTGTTTCGTGTGGCAATCGCCAACGCGACTGATCCGCGCGCAGGTCCTGTCCATGCGGACAAGCGGCTATGTGCAGATGGCGCGGCTCTCGGGCGCATCGACAAGCCACATCATGTTCCGAGAGATGCTGCCCAATTTGGTACCTTACCTTTTCGGCTCGTTCATCGCGAACGTGACAACCTCCATCGTGACCGCGGTCGGCTTGGAGGTGCTCGGTCTCGGACCGCAACGCGTGCCCACGCTTGGCCGGGTGATCTATGACGCGATCAATTCCGGTGCGCTGATCCAAAACCTTTGGTGGTGGTGGGGCATTCCGACGCTTCTATTGGCTGTGATGTTCATTGGGCTTTTGTTGGTCAATCTGGGGCTCGACGAAGTATCGAACCCGCGGTTGAGGAGGCTATGATGGCTGTGCGGAACAAAGGCCAGCGCCCGGCCAAGGGCGGGCTCGGACGCTGCCCGAGCCGGTCGCAATGTCGGGTGTTCCAGACCGGCCTGCACGCCCAGGGAAGAGCGTCATGACGATCCTCGATCTTAAGAACGTCTCGATCGATTTCCCGACGTCCAAGGGCGTTGTCCACGCGGTGACCGATGTGACGCTGTCTGTGGGCCAAGGCCGGCGCGTGGGCTTTATCGGCGAGAGCGGTTCGGGCAAAACCACAACGGCGCTTTCGGCCATGCGCATGCTGGCAAGCCCCGGTTTCGTGGCGGCCGGCGCGATCCATCTGAACTCGCTCGACAACCCCGACCTTTTGTCCTTGAGCGACGAGGAAATGCGCCGCGTGCGGCTGAGAAAGATCAGCTACATTCCGCAAGGTGCGATGAATTCGTTAAACCCGGTGATGCGGATCGAGCATCAGATTTGGGACGGGGTCATCGCGCATGAGGCAGACGTGTCGCAGGACGCACTTAAGGCGCGTTCGGATGCGGCGCTTTCCAGCGTCGGGCTTGATCCCGAAATTGTCGCGCCACTTTATCCGCACGAGCTGTCGGGCGGAATGAAACAGCGGGTCTGCATCGCCATCGGTGTGTGTCTGAACCCCGATCTCATCATCGCCGATGAGCCGACAAGCGCGCTTGACGTGATCACGCAACGCCATGTCATGCAGACCCTGCGCGACGTTCAAGGCAAGATCGGAGCGGGGCTTATTCTGATCGGCCATGACATGGGGCTGATGGCGCATTCGGTCGATGAAATCTGCGTGCTGAAAAAGGGCGAATTGGTTGAATTCGGCCCGGTGCGGCAAATCATCGAAAACCCAAACCACCCCTATACGCGCGAGCTGATATCATCGGTGCCTTTGGTTGGCGGCAAGAGCTTTCTTGACCCGGCCCCGGCCGTGCCCGCCAGCGGTGAGCACAGCGCAGATGGTACGCCGCTATTGGAGCTACGGGACGTCTCAAAGGTTTATGGCTCGGTCACGGCACTCCACCCGATGAGCTTTACATTGGATGGGGCGGTGCCGCAGATCATCTCAATCGTGGGCCAATCGGGTTCGGGCAAATCCACTATGGGCAGCCTCATGCTCGGCTTTAACCCGCCCACTTCCGGCGAGGTTCTGTTCAAGGGCCGCGATATCAATCGGCAATCGGCGGGTGAAGCGCTGAGTTTTCGCAAAGACGTGCAGGCGGTTTTTCAGGACCCCTACGCCTGTTTCAACCCGTTTTACCGGGTCAATCATGCGCTCAAATTTCCGTTTGAGCGGTTTGGCTTGAGCGAAGGGGCCGACCACACGCAAACGGCCATGGAGGACGCATGCAACGCGGTCGGTTTGGCGCCGGACACAGTGCTGGGCCGCTATCCCCACCAGCTATCCGGCGGGCAGCGCCAGCGTCTGATCGTGGCGCGTGCGCTGATGCTTAGCCCGAAGCTCTTGGTCGCCGATGAGCCTGTTTCGATGGTCGATGCGTCCCTACGCGCGACAATCCTGAAGAACATCCACGATTTGAAGGACCGTCACGGTATTTCAATCCTCTATATCACCCACGATCTGGCGACGGCGTATCATGTCTCAGACTATGTGATGGTGCTGTATAAGGGCCGTATTGTGGAGGCCGGGCCGCCGGCCGAGGTCATCGGCGATCCTCAGCACGCTTACACGCAGCTTTTGATCTCTTCGATCCCATGGCCGGACCTAGACCGCAATTGGGGCTCGGCGCAGGATGGTCAAGACGGGCTTGCCGCGTTGGAGCGCAGGGCGCAAACGGACACGATCTTGCGCGGGACCGTTCCGGGCTTTTCGCTCATGGTCGGGTAGCGGCGATGTCCCATCGCCAGCGTATGACGGCGCAAAAGATTGCCAAACGTATAAAGCTGATCGAACCGCTCACCGCGCGGCGGCGTATTCCTATTGAACGGTTCACGCTGGAATTGCTGCCGGATGCAGAAACGCCACCGGACCTAAACGCAACCAAGACGGGGAAGGTCTTGGACTGGGACAACCATTGGGGCGGTCAGAACGTGCATTTCGTGCTGCGCTCACGGTTTGCGGTGCCTAAAAGCTGGGATAACCCGGCCCTGCATCTGCCGCTGGGAGTGGCCGGCGATATCTTTACGCATCCCGAGGCGCTGCTTTACATCAACGGGCAACCGGTTGCGTCTGCTGATCGGTATCATCACACCATCGATGTGCCGGCCGGCTTCGTCGACGGTGAATTACATGAGCTGTTGCTGCATGGCTGGACCGGGCTGACCGGATGGCCACCCGATGCAACGGACAGCCGTCAGCTTTTGCTGCGGGAATGCGCGGTGATCGACATTGCGCGCGATCTTGAGGCCTTTATCACGCTAGCAGAGACAGCGCTTGATCTGCAGGGCGAGATGCCCGAGGAGCGCCCGGAAAAACATGCCATTCTGTCCGCGCTTGATGCTGCCTTTTTGGTGCTCGATACGCGCGATCCGCTGGACGATGCGTTCCGAGCCTCAGTCGGTCCGGCGATGGCGCGGCTGAAACATGGGCTCGGCGCGGCAGGCCCGCCGCTCGATGTCACACTCCATGCCGCGGGCCACGCGCATATGGATGTGGCCTATCTTTGGCCCATCGCGCAGATCAGGCAAAAAAACGCACGCACCTATTCCAACGTGCTGCGCCTGATGGAGCGGCATCCAGAGTTTCATTTTTCCCATTCCCAACCCCAGCTTTACGCCTGGACCGAGCAAGACTACCCGGAGATTTTTGAGCAAATCCGCGCCCGTGTGGCGGAAGGCCGATGGGAGGTTTTGGGTGGCATGTGGGTGGAGCCGGACGCCAATATGCCAGGCCCCGAGGCGCTTGTGCGGCAGATTTTGCTCGCGCGGGGCTATTGCGATGCCACCTTCGGTGAGGATGCCGAATGCCCTGTTTTGTGGCTGCCCGACACGTTCGGCTTTCCTGCCTGCTTGCCCCAGCTGATGGTCCAAGCAGGGCTGAAGTGGTTCGTCACCAACAAAGTTAATTGGAACCAATATAATCAGATGCCGGCCTCGACCACATGGTGGGAAGGGATCGACGGGTCGCGGGTTCTGGCGCAATTCATGACGACGCCGCGGGCGGTTCAGCACTTGCCCTTTCCGACGAACTACAAATCCGACCTTACAGCGGCGGAAGTCGTGGGAACCTGGGGCCGCAACACGATGAAGGATCGGGTACGCGATCTTTTGATCGCTTATGGCTATGGCGATGGCGGTGGTGGGCCTACAGATGCGCTGATCCGTAAAGCGGTGGCGTATCGGGCGCTGCCCGGCGCCCCGCAGGTCGAGCCCTCAACCGTCCGGCGTTTTTTCACGCAGCTTGAGGCGCGTGCGGCCAGCTTGCCCAGTTGGCGGGGCGAGTTTTACCTCGAAGGGCATCGCGGGGTCCTGACCGGCAATGGTTGGATGAAGCGCGCGAACCGCATGGCCGAACGGTTGTTGAACGAAGCCGAACTAGCGATGTCCTTGGCCATGTTGGCCGGGCAGCCGCCGCAGGATCTGACAGATGTCTGGCGGATGCTGTGCACGATGCAATTCCACGACATTCTAACCGGCACGTCTGTGCCCGAAGTGTTCGTCGATGCCCGCCGCGATTTCGCTGAGATCACACAAAAGGCTGAGGCTGTTTTGGCGCACGGGATGGATGCGCTTCGGACGCAAGATGCGGTGCACATGATCCTTGATGCCGCGCCGCTGCCCGGCATCCGTTATGCCCTGTTGGAGCCAGGCGCGGGCGCCGTCGCCGAAAACGGCGTCGCACTGCCGATGCAGATCGTGTCAGATGGCGTGCTGGTGGAGCTACCGGAAGGGCAGGGGCTTTCGGTGCGCCCGCTCTATCCGGCTGAATTGCCCGGCCGCGTTGATCGCGGCGCGCGGGCCTTCAGAACAGAGGATGGCGGCGCGATCCTTGAAAACGACCACCTGCGTGTTGTGATCGGTGTGCATGGCATGCTGACCTCTGTTTACGACAAACGCGCAGGGCGCGAGGTTTTGAAGCCGGGAATGTTCGGCAACAAGCTAGAGCTATTCGAGGACCGACCGGTGAGCTGGGACGCCTGGGATATCGACATCTTCTTCGAAGACAGGGGCGAAGTTGTCACCGCACTCAACAGTCTAGAGATTATCGAAACCGGCCCGCTCAGGGTCGCGGTTGAGATCAAGCGGGCGTTTCGTCGCTCAACCCTGACACAGCGTGTCAGCCTGACGCGCGCTTCGGCTCGCATTGATTTTGATACCGAGGTCGATTGGCACGAAACCCACTTGTTGTTGAAAGCGGCCTTTCCCGTTGCGGTGCGTGCCGCGCGGGCGGAGTTTGACATCCAATGGGGCCAAATCGATCGCCCGACCCATCGAAATACAAGCTGGGACGCGGCTCAATTCGAGGTGCCGGCCCAGAAATGGGCGGATCTGAGCGAGGGCGATTTTGGTGTCGCACTGCTAAACGATTGTAAGTACGGCTATGACGTGCGCAGCGATGTGCTCCGGCTGTCGCTGATCAAATCGGCAACGATGCCCGATGCCACTGCCGATCAAGGCCTGCATCGGTTCACCTATGCGCTACTTCCACATGTCGGTCGCACGCTTCAGGACGTTCGGCAGGAAGCCTATGCGCTGAACCGTCCACCGCGCTTGTTCCCTGGAAAGGGGCGCGCCGTGGAGCCCGTGGGCCCGATTGCGCATTGCGATGACCCCCGTGCAGTGATCGAGACGATCAAACCGGCAGAGGATGGGAACGGGATTATCTTGCGGCTTTTCGATGCGCATAACACGCGGGGGCGCCTGGCCCTTTCGCTCAATCCTGCAATTGTCGCGGTCGAGCTCTGTGGCCTGCTGGAAAATCAAAACCAGCCGCTCGACTTGGCAGACGGCCAAGTGTCGTTCGAACTTGCGAATTATGAGGTTAAGACGTTGCGACTGCTGCTGCGTGCGCGGGACCCTAGCGTCGAAGAACCTGCCTCCTGACGGCACGCGGCTCCCATCCCAGATTTAGGAAATGATCGGCAGCTCACAAAGCAGACCGCCGATGCGCGCTTGGCCCGACACCATCTCGACGGCGTCGCCGGGCTGCGCGTCGATATTGACCAAGGCATAGCCAATCATGCGCCGCAATCTGTAGGACCACGCTTTGTGGGTGACAAAGCCGATGCGCCGGCCGTTCTTTTCGAGAGTATTCCAGATGGATTGGTCTTCATGCTCTTCGACGTCGCCAAGCAGGATGCCCAATTGATGCCGGGTGATCCCGCGCGCTTTGATGCGCCGCAACGCCGCGACGCCGATCACATCGTCCGGCACATCCAAATCGACGAACCGGCCCAACCGGACCTCGAACGGATTTGTCGACTCATCGGTATCTATCCCCCAGTTTAGCAATCCGCTTTCGGTCCGTTCGGACGGATTTGGGTAGCCAGGGCCGATGTCGAATTGCCGCCCAGCCTCTTTGACCAGCTGCCAAAGCCGGTCGCCCTTTTTTCCGTCCATCAGGAACAACTCAAACCCGCCTTGCTTTGACCAGCCTGCGCGAACAACCTTAAGGGGGATGCCGCCCACGTCGGCATCACGAAACCAAAAATACTTCAGCTCTCGCACCCAATCGCCAAGCAAATTGGCCACCACGTCTTCGGCCTTCGGGCCTTGTACCGCCATGGGTGAGACGTCCGGCTCACTCACCTCGACATCTAACCCGCGTTCGCCGGCGACGCATCGCGCCCAAAACCAAATGTCGCTATTGCCGATGGACAGCCAATAGCAATCCTCCGCCACTTTCAGCGCGATCGGATCGTTGATCAAAACACCACGGTGATCGCAGAGAGCCACGTATTTGCCTTGGCCGACCGCCTGTTTGGATAAATCGCGCGCACAGAGGATCTGAGCCAAGTTTGCGGCGTCGGGGCCTTTGATTTGGACCTGTCGCTGAACGGCGACGTCCCACATCGAGACGCCGTTTATCAGGCGCCAATACTCGGCCTCACGGTCGCCATAGCCGCGTGGAATAAGCATGTTGTTGTAGGTCAGAAGGGTTTCGGCGCCTTCCTGGACCGTGGACTGGTAAAATGGCGACTTTCGCAGCCGCCCGGCCGAGACGATTTTTGGCAAATCTACATCCTACCTGTTTGCGTCCTGTGCCGACGATTTTTGGTCGAATGACTGGATCGGTCTGCACCGTCAGCGACCTTTAAAAACCGGCTTGCGTTTTTCGATGAAGGCAGAGACCGCCTCATCGTGATCGGCCGTGTGATGCGCAATCGATTGTAAGGCGGCCGACAGCTCTAGCGCGGCGGAAAAGCTGCTGGTCGTGGCCTCCCGCAGGAGCCGCTTGGACATGCGCACTGCCTGCGGCGGATTGGCCGCAATGCGGCTGGCAAGTGCACGTGCTTCGGTCATTAAATCTTCGACCGCGACCACGCGCGAGACCAGCCCTATATCCTTCGCCTCTTGGGCTAGGATCGCATCACCGGTGAAAATCAGCTCAGCTGCCTTGGCCGGACCGACCAATCGCGGCAGCATCCAAGCGCCACCATCGGCCGGAACAATGCCCAATTTCACAAAGCTGGTCGCAAAGCGCGCAGTATCCGAAGCCAGGCGAATGTCGCACATCATGGCCAAGTCGCAGCCGGCGCCGATGGCCGGCCCGTTGACGGCGGCGATAATGGGTACTTCAAGGTCCCACATCGCCTTTGGCAAGCGCAAAAGACCGTGTTTGTAAGTGGCGCGAATGTCGGCGGATGTGCCCGCTGCAATGCCTTCTTTTTGATGCATTTGTTTGACGTTACCGCCAGCACAAAACGCGGTGCCTGCACCGGTTAGGATCACTGCCTTGATGGAGAGGTCTTTGGCGGCGCGGTCGAAGGCGTCTTCGAAAGCGTCAAAGATGTCTGCGCTCGACAAGGCGTTGCGTTCTTCGGGCCGGTTCATCGTGAGCGTCAGGATCCCTTCCTTCTGCTCCCACAAAAGAAAGTCGGTCATCGCGTGGCTCCGTGTTGTATGATTTTCATGCGCGGTTGCACAATTTCTTCAGGCGTCAAATCGCGCCAGCGGCGCGCAACGCCTGCACCTGTTCTTCGCTAAAACCGGCTTCGCGCAGCACGTCTACAGTGTCTTGGCCAAGATGAGACGGCGTTTGCGTGTTTGGATGGTTCTGGCCGTTGGCCTTGAACGTCATTGCGGGAACGTGGATCGGTCGGTCGTATTCCTCGATCTCAATTTCGCTTGTCAGGCCGCGTACGGCGATGTGTTCTTCGGCCAGGATTTCTTCGATTGACCTCAGACGGCCGGCTGGAACGGAGGCTGCGCTCAGCACATCCTCCCATTCCGCGGCCGTGCGCGTTTTGAACGCCGCGACGAGTTCCGAGCGGAGCGCTTGCGAATTTGTTTTGCGGCCCTCAAGGGTAGACCATCTGTCGTCTTGAAGAATGTCTTCGCGGCCCATTGCCTTGCACATTCGCGTAAATTGCGGAGCGTTGTTGGCCGCCAGCATCAGCGTCCCGTCCGCTGTATCGAAGGAACCGGAAGAGGGGCTTGCGCTCCAAGCTTCGTTGCCGCTCGGTCCGGCGACCCAGTCCGTCGACAACGTTCGCGACATCAGGGCTGTCATGAGCATCAAGGCCGTGTCCAGCATCGCAACATCCAAATGCACCGCGGCACCCGTACGTTTAACCTCGTGCAGGCCGGCCAGAACAGCCATCGCTGCGTTGATGCCGGTGGCGTAGTCCACATAAGGCGAGCCAACCTTTGTCGGCCCCGATCCCTTCTGGCCCGTGGTGAGCATTATGCCACTCATGCCTTGGACGATGTGGTCGTAGGACGGCCGGTTGCTGAACGGGCCGTCTTGTCCGAACGCAGACACAGAGCAATAGACAATCTTTGGATTTACCTCGCGCAATGCCTCAAATCCCAGGCCCAGACGTTCCGCCACTCCGGGTTTGAAATTTTCCACGAAAACATCGACACCGGCGATCAGCCGTTTCAACGCGGCGACGCCTTCGGGCGACTTTAGGTTGATAACCACGGATTTTTTGTTCGAGTTCTGAACGACATACGCCATGCCCATTTGTTTTTCGGCAAGGTCCGGAACCCAATCCCCTATGCGCGTCCAATCCCCGCCATTCGGGTTTTCAACTTTGATGACATCGGCGCCGAGCAGGCCAAGCTGGTAGGTGGCGAAGGGACCGGCGAGCACTTGGCTGAGGTCAATGATCTTGACGCCCTTTAGAGGTTCAAACATGCAACTTGTCTTTCCGAGCGTTAACGTGCGATTTGCGGCGAGGCTTTGGCCGCTGCGTCGAGGATCGGGCGGGTGCCGACGATCTCGAGACCGTAGGCGTCTAGTCCGATTGGATTGAGCCGTTTTGAATTGGTCAACAACAACAGCTTTGACAAGCCAAGGCGGGTCAGGACCTGAGCCCCGAGGCCATAGTCGCGCAATGTGCGTGGGGCGTCATCGCTTCGCCCCCCCATCTTCATCGACAGATCGCGCAAAAGAACAACAACGCCGCGCCCCTCGGCGGCCACGATTTCCATCGACCTGCCGGTCTCATCAATCCCGTCTCTGCCCTGTAGGCCAAGCACATCACGATAGGGGTCGAGCGCATGGATGCGGGTCAGGACGGGGCGATCACCGGACACATCGCCTTTGACCAAAGCAAGGTGCTCAGCGCCGTTGATCTGGTCAGTAAATACGTTCAACTCCCATTGGCCACCATGGACGCTGTGAACCGTTCTGCGGTCACTGATGGTCACCAGATTGTCGTTTCGGCGGCGGAAGGCGATCAGGTCGCTGATTGAGCCGATCTTGAGATCATGTTGGCGCGCGAACTCGACAAGATCGGGAAGACGCGCCATCGTGCCGTCGTCTTTCATAATCTCACATATCAAACCGGCCGGTTTCAGGCCTGCAAGCCGCGCGATATCAACAGATGCCTCAGTATGACCTGCGCGGACCAAAACGCCACCTTCTCGGGCGCATAGCGGAAAAACGTGGCCGGGCGTGGCAATATCCGCGGGGCCTTTCGTGTCATCAATCGCCACAGCGACCGTGCGCGCGCGGTCAAAAGCAGAAATGCCGGTTGTAATCCCCTCGCGTGCCTCAATCGAGACCGTGAACGCCGTTTCGTTTCGCGATGAGTTATTTGAAGACATCATCGACAGACCCAGTGCGCTCACCCGTTCTCGCGTGAGGCTGAGGCAGACAAGTCCGCGGCCATGTGTGGCCATGAAATTCACGACGTCCGGCGTTGCCATTTGTGCGGGAATGACGAGATCGCCCTCATTCTCGCGATCCTCGTGGTCGACGAGTATGAACATGCGTCCGGCGCGCGCATCGTCGATTATGTCTTCAATAGGAGAGATCATAGCTTGCCAATCGGTATAAGATTGGCGTGTCGCCAAGCAGTTCATGGTGACTTGTCCTCCCCAAATCGCCTATCATGTGCATGTAGCATGCATATAAATTTCACGCAAGACGTGTTCAACCGTCATGGTGGGGACTAGCGCTTGGTTTGGCTGTCTGCGGACGTATCGACGACTTCGAAATCGTCGTGCAGGCGGTTGAGAAGGGCGGCCAGCAATCCAATCTCGTCATCGGTCCAATTTGTCGTGACCTCAGCCAAGAGGCTTTCGCGACCTGCGCGCGCTTTGGCCAGCATGTCCCGACCGTTTGCCGTTAGTTTCAGGACGGATTTACGCCGATCAACTGAACTTGGGTTGCGTTCTGCATAGCCGTTGGACACGGCGCTTTCGACAAGACGGCTTGCCGTCGATGCGTCCACCTCTAATTCTGCCGCGACGTCGCTGACGCTTGTCCGATCCGAATTCAGCGCGTCGATCGCAAAGATTGTACGCAACACGGACATCGCGATTGGACTGCCGATTTGATCGATCAGCCGGCGTCTGCGACCCTGTTGCAACCAAAGTCGGCGCAGGCGCATCAGACCACGGTCCAATTCGGAAAAACTGTCCTGTTCCGAATTTGACGTGATCGATTCTTCACTCATTGGGCGGGCCAAAATATACCTCAAAGCCGCTGCACAAGCCGTCGGGCAAGCTTTATTCCCTTTTCTTCGTGTGCTCAAACGTGAAGTTCACGAACCTGCTTGCGTTGTGTCAAAGTGACGTCGTCTCGCGCCGACTTTCGCCTACACCACAAACCCATCACGAATAAATAGCTTGCATATTACAGAGACTGCATGCAGCATACATATAAATCTGATGCCAGGGAGGAGCCATTGGATTTACATGATCAAAGCACTGGGCGGATGCGCGTGGGTATCATTGGCGCAGGGCTCGGTGGGCTAAGCGCGGCCGTTCATCTTATTCGATATGGTCATTCCGACTTCGAGATATTCGAAAGATCGGAGCGGCCAGGCGGGGTCTGGTGGGACAACACCTATCCTGGGTGCAGTGTGGATATCCACTCGCACGCTTATTCGTATTCCTTCATGAAGTATAATTGGAAGCGAACTCACGCAACGCGGGACGAGCTTCAGCAATACGCCGAAGATACCTGTGACGCCTTTGGCCTTCGCGACAAGATCCAGTTCAACACATCCGTGTCGGAAGTGCGTTGGGACGATGATCGTGATCTCTATCACGTCACGCTGGGGGACGGTACGGTCAAGGAATTCGAAGTGGTCATCAGCGCCGTCGGCTTCCTGATCAACCCGAAATACCCGACATGGCCAGGTATGGATGCGTTCAAAGGCACGATGATGCATACATCGCGCTGGGATCACGACGTCGATCTTTCAGGAAAAAGGGTCGCGGTTGTCGGCACCGGTTCGACCTCGGCTCAAGTGGTGCCGGGTATTGCCTCGAAGGTGGGCGAGCTTTTGGTGTTCCAGCGTGAACCTGGCTATGTCGCGCCGAAAAACGCGCGCAATTACTCGCCCTTTGAACAGTTTCTTTATGACAACGTCCCGGGGATGACACGTCTCAGTCGCATCCGCGCCTTCACGCGCGCGACGATTCGCAATCGCGGGTTTGATGAGACCAGCAATCGCCAACAGGCCAATAAGGAAATCTGCGTCAACAACATCAACTCAAATGTCGATGACCCGGAAACCCGCAACTTGCTCACTCCGGAATATCCCTGGGGATGCAAGCGACAGATCGAAAGCTCGGAATTTTATCCAACCTTCAATCGGCCGAACGTCAAGCTTGTGCCGCGCGCTGTCTCTGAGTTGACCGAAGATGCGATTATCGATGTTGAGGGCAACCGGCACCCGGTCGATGTCATCATCCTTGCCACCGGGTTTGAGACGACCAATTACCTGTCGTCAATCGATGTTTACGGCGAGAACGCGCTGCCGCTGAAGGAAGCTTGGAAGACGCGTGCGGCAGCACTTGTCGGAGTGACCGTGCCGCGATTTCCCAACTTTTTCATCCTCTACGGCCCCAACACGCACGGGGGCTATTCCGTCATTGCGCAATTGGAATGCGCCGCGCGCGTCGCCGCCCGCGCCGTTCGCAAGATGAAGAAACGCGGATGGGCGCGCATCGATACGCCTCAAAAGGCGCTCGACAATTATCTGAAGTGGCTTGACGAGAAATTCCGGACGGCCGGGTCGGCGATGATCGCCAATTGCAACAACTACTACATGAACGAGGCCGGCTATAACGTCACCAATTGGCCCTTGCCAAATATTCACTACGACTACATGACACGGGTCCGACCGTATTTCGATCTCGTTGGAACGCCGCGCTCCGGCAAAAAGGACGCGCCGAGGCCGGCAAGCAAACCGACACCGCTGCCGCTGACCCAGGCCGAGAAGGGGCAGAATTCGTGAAGGTCGATCTGTTTATCGACGGCCAACGCGTGCCGCCGTCCGGCGGGACCTACGAGGCGTTCACTGGGCCCGTTATGTCTGACACCTTGGCGCAGGTTGCCGTCGCGAGCCGTGATGATGTGGCGCGCGCGGTCGGGGCCGCAGAGCAGGCCTTTGATCGGCATCGCATCACCGCGCTCGAAAGATCAGAGATTATGCTGCGGGCTGCAAATCTGCTGCGCGAGCATGGCGAACAGCTTGCCAATCTGATCACCCTTGAGGTCGGTAAAACGCTCCGCGAAACGCGGGGAGAGGTGAGAACGGCATCCGATGCATTTGTTGCAATGGCAGGCGAGGCATTGCGCATTCGCGGGGTCACGCTGGATGGAGATGCCACGGCGCCGACCAAGGATTTCAACATTTCCGTCATTCGCGAAGCCGCCGGGCCGGTCTGCGCGCTGACTGCATTTAATGCGCCGCTCAACCAGGTTTGCTATAAGGTCGGAATGGCGTTTGCGGCCGGATGCCCGGTGGTGATCAAGCCATCGCCCTTTACACCCATGGTCACGTCGCGCGCGGTCGATCTGCTGGTCGAGGCAGGGATGCCCGCGGGCTGGATTAATTTGGTGACCGGCGGCGCGGAGGTCGGCCAAGCGCTCTTTGAAAGTCCGCAATTTGCCCGCTACGCCTTTACCGGCAGCCGCACGGTCGGCGACATCTTGGTTCGGTCGGTTGGTTTGCGGCGTTCGCTGCTAGAGCTGGGATCGAACGCCCCAAATATCGTGCATAGCGACGCCGATCTTGGTCTTGCAGCCCGGGCCATTGCGTCCTCTGGGTTTGCGATTGCTGGTCAGGTCTGCATGCGCCCGCAGAGGGTCTTGGTGCACGAAGACGCGTTTGACGCTTTCGCTGCGGCGCTCTTGGAGCGTATTGCGGCAATGAAGGTCGGCGATCCGCGCGACCCCGAAACCGATATGGGTCCCGTTCGGACCGAGGAGTCTGCGGCGCGCATCGTCGATTGGGTCGGGCAAGCCGAAAAGGCTGGGGCAAAGGTTCTCACCGGCGGTACGCGTGAGGGGTGCTATGTTGCCCCGACGGTCGTTGCGAACGTCAAATCGGATGATCTCATCTCATGCGAAGAGATCTTTGGCCCCGTCTTGTCACTGTCGACCTACCGGGACTTGGATGCCGCCATTGCCGAGGCCAACGCATCGAAATACGGCCTTCAATCGGCGATTTTTACCTCCAGCCTCAAAGTGGCGCGCGATGCCACCCGCAGGCTCCGGTCCGGCGGTGTGGTGATCAATAACGCATCACGGATGCGGACGGCCCTGGTGCCGTTCGGCGGTGCGAAAGACAGCGGCCTGGGGCGCGAAGGCGGACCGTGGGGCGTGGAGGAATTCACCGAGGTCAAGGTTGTCTACGACTATTTCGGAGAGTGACGCGGCCGGCTAGGGCGCAACGCAAAAAAGATGTTTGGGAGGACGCTATGAATAATATGTCGGGCAACAACGTACCGATTTGTGGGCCTTATGATCCGGGCGGCCAGCCTCCTTTGCCGCCGGAAGGGGAATTCCAGATCGGGCTTTTTGCATTCAACGTCTCCAGCGGCGCCACGATGTCAACCGCTGTCAATGACGACCCGGATGGATCGCGCGACATTTGGAAATGGCCGAATATGGAGCACCATGTGCAATTGGCCGAACGGATCGGGCTCGACTTTGCGCTGCCATTTGGGCGTTGGATTGGCCACGGCGGTGAGATTGCATTCAACGACACATCCATGGATGTGACCACGACCTGTGCGGCGCTCGGCGCGGTGACGCGCAGCATCAACCTTTTCGGCACAACCCACGTGACCTACGGGATCCATCCCATGCAGGTCGCAAAAATGGGCGCCTGCATCGACCAGATTAGTCAGGGTCGATGGGGCCTCAATGTTGTGACCGGCTGGTATCCAGAAGAGATGGATCTGTTTAGCCCGGAACACCACCCCGAACATGACCTTAAATACGAGATGGCCGATGAGTTCGTGACATACCTCAAGGCGGCGTGGTCAGCAGAAGAGCCGTTTGACTTCGACGGTCGGTTTTTCAAATCCAAGGGCGCGTTTCTGTCGCCCAAACCTGCCGCTGGACCGCGTCCACCTTTTGTGAATGCAGGCCAATCGCCGGCCGGGATCGATTTCGCCACGAAGAATTGTGAATATCTTTTCATGGCTGCGAACCCGAACGATCTGGCAAAGACGACCGAGCAGATCAAGAAGGTCAAAGACCGCGCCGCACACCACGGACGGGAGATCCGCTGTCTGGCACCGATTTACGTGATCGTGCGCGAGACACGGGAAGCGGCAGAGCGCGTCGCTGAGCACGTGCGCGCGCATATCGATATCGCGGCAGCGGAAGGGTTTATCGGCCATTCGCTATCGGATCCAAAACAATCCATGGCGGATTACGGATCGGGATCGATGGATAATTCTCTGGCCCGGACGATTGCACTTGGCTTGCGGGCGCCGGAGCTGATCGGATCGTATCAGGATATCATCGACGCGATGGTTGGCCTGAAGCAAGCTGGCCTCGATGGCGTTGCCATGTCCGTCTTCAACTACCGTGATGATGTAGAAGAATTCGGCAAGCTGATGCCCGCGCTGCGGAGCGCATTGGAGGCGGCGTAAAACCGATGCGCCATGTGCGCGAGACCAGGGGGGAGGACCAAGTGGTCGACGCTCAACTGAAGGCAGCAGAGGACACAACGTCCGTGGGCGGCATTCGCATCCGCGACGTTAGCCATGTCTTTGTTACACCAACGGGCAAAGCGGTTCAGGCGATTGAACATGTCTCGCTCGACGTTCACCCCGGCGAATTCGTTTCCATTGTCGGACCGAGCGGCTGCGGGAAGACGACGGTGATGAACATGATCGCGGGTGTCGTGAACCCTACCGGTGGCACCGTGCATCTTAATGGGGTCGAATGCACTGCGCCGCGCCGGGATGTGGGCTATATGTTCGCGCGCGACGCGTTGATCCCCTGGCGCACGGCTAAAAAGAACATTGAGTTCGGGCTGGAAATTCGGGGCTTGCCACGGGCACGGCGCAGCGAAGTGGCGCTCAGCCTGATGAAGCGTGTTGGCCTTGAAGGCTTTGAGGCGGCCTATCCCAAGGAGCTGTCTCAGGGTATGCGGCAACGTCTTGCCGTCGCACGCACCTTGGCGATTGATCCGAACGTCATCCTGCTGGACGAACCCTTTGCCGCGCTTGATGCGGAAACCCGCGTCAACCTGCAACACGAGTTTTCGCATATGTGGCACCGTCTGAAAAAGACGGTCTTGCTCGTCACCCATGATCTTCAAGAGGCGATCGCCCTTTCGGATCGCGTGCTTGTGATGTCCGGCCGCCCGGGCAGCATCAAAGCCGAAATCGAAATCCCGCTCGCGCGCCCGCGCAACATTGCGGATTTGCGGTTTACGGACGAATTCCAGCATCTGGCTGAACAAGTTTGGAGCAAGTTGAAGGAGGAATACGGGAACTAAGCAAACGGGCCTGGGAGATAGGCCCACAGCAACAAAACGGGAGGAATTCAAGTGGACTTGAAAACGGTATACGGAACGGCGCGGACAAGCTTGCTCGCCGGGACGATCGCGGCGTTCGCGCCGATTGCGGCATTGGGCCAAAGCATGGATATGACGCTGCAAGTCTATCCGGGATCATTGGTTAGTTTGCCTGAATATGTCGGTGCGGCCGCCGGCATCTACGAACGAAATGGGCTCAATGTGGACCTCTTGCCGCTGCGCACGGGGCCGGATTCAATTGCCGGTGCGGCCAGCGGCAGCGCCGATGCTGTTTCAAACTCACTCGGCAACACGCTGCTGGCAAATGGCCAGGGCCAGGACCTGGTGCTGGTCGCAAATGCCTGGAATGCGCCGCTCTTTTCTTGGATGCGGCAACCTGGTTACGAAATGTCGGGCTTGGATGTCGACTATCCGGGCAATCTATCCGGCTTTCGCGGCGCGCGGATCGGTGTGGCCGGCCGCGGCACAGAGACCGAGCTCTTTACGCGTGTGCTGTTGTCGGATGCCGGCATCGACCCTGAAACCGAAGTGACCTGGGTGCCTGTGGGCTTCGGTCAGACCGCCGTCGCCGCTTTTGAAGCCGAGCAGGTGGATATCATCATCACGATGGAGCCAGTGCAAACCATTCTAACCGCCCGCGGCACGGGCGAGATGCTGATCGATCTTCCATCGGGTGAAGGGCCGGAACTGTTCCGCACCTATCCCGGGGTCTCGCGCATTGCGCTTCGGTCTCACGTGCAAGAAAACCCCGAGCTGTTCGAAGCCTATCTGACAGCGCATGACGAGGTCATCGCATTCATCTCCGATCCGGCGAACGTATCGGAGGTCGCAGCAATCTTTGCTGAGGCAAGCGGTCAGCCGATGGAGATCGCAACCGCGATCGTCTCGCGCTACACGAGTGTTTGGCAGAACGTGTTTGATTGCCAAGGCTATCAGAACGTTTTGGACTATCTGGTGGCTTCGGGGCAATTTGCCCAGGAACTCGCCGACCAAGCCCAAAGCTGCAATGATATCGTTGCCGGGGTATCCCAAGGCATCATTATCGAATAGCTTTTGGCTATGAAACCGGCACATCGAGACGGGATGGAGCAGCGTGCAATTGCGCGCTGTCTTCCCGGTTTCGGGAGGCTACAATCGGCCTTGTCAGAAGCCCTGCTGTGGAGCGCGACATGACATCATCTGACCACCCAAATACGATTGTTCCAGCGCGCAGTGCGCCGGACAGGACGACGCCGAGCTCGGTGGCCGAAACCCAGACAGAGTATCTGCGCCGGCTGCGGCAGGATGCCATTCGCGACGGGTTTATAACCTGGGTATTCCGGATCGGTCTGGGTGCAGCGTTCCTTCTTGCTTGGGAATACGCTGCGCGGGCAGAAATGATCGACACGTTTTTCTTTAGCCAGCCCACCGATGTCTGGAGCTTTTTGGTCCAGATGTTCGGCGATGGTTCGGTTTGGCGGCATATTGGTGCAACGTTGCAATCGACCCTGATCGGGTTCTCTTTGGCGATCGTCACAGCCATTCCGTTTGGATTGCTGCTTGCGCGGTTTCCGCTTCTTGACCGGATCTGCGCACCGTATCTGGCGGCTTTGAACGCGCTGCCTCGTGTGGCGCTTGCACCCATTTTCATTCTTTGGTTCGGCGTTGGGATCGAGTCCAAGATTGTGCTCGTCTGGAGCCTTGTTTTCTTTATTATTCTGATAAACACCGAAGCCGGTGTGAAATCTGCCGACCGCGAATTGTTGCGCTTGTCGCAAGTCATGGGCGCCACACAGCGCCAGATTTTCATGAAAATCGTTCTGCCCGGGGCGGTGCCGGCGATTTTTGCAGGCGTTCGGCTCGGCGTGATTTACTCGTTGCTCGGTACCGTTGTGGGCGAGATGGTCGCCGCCGAAGCGGGGCTTGGCCAGATGGTGAGCCTTTTTTCGGGTACCTACCGCACGGGCGGCGTTCTTGCGGTCTTGCTGCTTTTGTCGCTTATGGGCGTTGCGATGAACGGTGTCATGCTGTTGCTGGAACAGCGCCTACTTCGCTGGCAAAACTGAAGGAAGGCCGCGTCGATGAGCAGCGCTTTTGACAACACACAGTTCCGCGCGGTCCTTGGCACCTTTCCAACCGGCGTCGTTATCGTCTCGACCCTGCTTGATGGGCAGCCCGAAGGCATGACAATCGGCGCGTTTACTTCGGTCTCATTGGACCCGCCGCTGGTTGGGTTCTTGCCGGCAAAAAGCTCTAAAACTTGGCCCAAGATCAGAACCGCCGGGAGCTTCACGATCAATGTTTTGGCCGATGACCAGCGGGCGCTGTGCAGTGCTTTTGCGCGGACGTCAGATCAAAAATTCGACGGTGTGGATTGGCACCAATCGAAGCATGGGACACCCCATTTAGCGGGTGCCTTGGCGTGGTTGGATTGCACGCTGCACACAACCTTCGAAGCCGGCGATCATGATATCGCGCTTGGGCAGGTATGCGCGCTTACACGCGGCGCAGACAAGCCTCCGCTGGTGTTTTTCGGCGGCCAGTACCGGACGTTGGCCGTGCCGGAGGTATCGACCGCTTCATAGCTCTCCAACCCCACCTTGTCCTGCACGACCACTCCGCAACTGGACGCATCCGGGAACATCGAACAAGTGACCAAACGCCACGTCCTCGTTTTCGCCGCCAGCAACAGCCAAGTATCGATCAATCGAAAACTCGCACACCATGCGGGCAATGTGCTTTGCGGGATCTTTGACGATGACTTTGAACTCGCGCCGCTCGACCTCAATGATTATGAGATGCCGATCTACAGCCCGGAGCGTCAGGCCACGCTCGGCATTCCCGAACGCGCACGGCAATTCTTTGACCAGATCACCCAGGCAGACGGGGTCATCGTGTCCTTCGCCGAACACAATGGCAGCTATGCCGTGGCGTACAAAAACGTGTTCGATTGGTCCAGCAGGATCGACATGAAGGTCTATCAGGACAGGCCGTTGCTTGTGCTCTCGGCATCACCTGGCAGTCGGGGCGCTGCATTGGTGTTTAAGGCCGCAACTGAAACGCTGCCCTTTTTCGGTGGCAATGTCGTTGCGAGTTATAACGTGGGCAGTTTTGCGAAGCACTTCGACGACGCTGCCAACGCATTAACGACCCCGAACATCGCCGCTGGCTTGCGAAAATCCGTGCATGCATTCGGGGCGGCAATGCTATTGGATTGAGCCGCCGGTTAGCACGCGGGGGCTTACGCGACGCTCACGGTTGGGAAGGTGGGGCTCGGCCATTGGGCACGATCTTGTCCAGCGCGACTTTCGAGGCGACGTCGAGCTTGCGATATAAGGTCGATAGATGCGCCCGCACTGTCGCGGGCCACAGCCATGTAGCTTCCGCCTGCGATATGGCTTGGGCCACCTCTTTTCCACGGCACGTTCGGTCGCGCGTCTCGTTACGCCGAAAGAAGACAGGGCACATGCCGTTCTGCTAAGTCAATGGTTGCATCGAGCCGTGCGATGCGCCGGGCGCCGGGGCGATAGCTGAGATAGACCGGTAACGGGAACGAGGTATATCCGGGAACGCACCGTTCCAGCACGCCCGCGCGCAGCGCATCCTGCAACATAAAGTCGGGCAGAAAGGCAACGCCGTGACCGGCGACGGCCAATTCGAAAAGAATGGTAAAACTCCGCACAGCCATCGGACCAGAGACGTCGACCGCGATGTTGTCCGTGCCGTTTTCGAGCCTCCAGCGTGTTGTCGTGCGATCACCGCGGAACACAAGACAAGGCACCTGGGACAAATCCATGGGCGATTTTACGGGATGCACCCGCAAGAAACCCGGTGCAGCAACGGGCCAAACTCGGAACGCGCCAAGCTGTCGGGCGACAAGCCGGTCGTCGTTAAACGTGCCCACACGAAAGGCGATATCGGTGCTCGGATCCTGCATGTCTTCAAAGGCGTATCCCGTGCGCAAGACAAATCGGACATCTGGATGCTCGGCCTGGACGATCGGAAAAAGGGTCGTCGCCACGAGGCCGCCAAATTCAGGGGTTGCGGCGATGTTGACCTGACCTGAAATGCCCACGCTTTCCTCGCGCGCAATGTCGTCAAGCAAATCGATTTCAGCCAGGATAGAGCGAATGCGGAGATCAAGCCGCGCGCCCACCGGGGTCAGTTTGACCGACCGTGCCCCGCGTTCGAGAAGCCGCACGCCAAAATGCGTCTCCAGTAGGGCAATGTGTCGGCTGACGCCCGATTTTGCCATACCCATCCGCCGGGCTGCTGCGCTGATCCCGCCGTGTCTTGCCACAGCGCTGAAGCTGCGTAAGGCGGGCACGCCAATCGTTCCAAAATCTTGAACCATGAGTTCGATTTTATCTCACTGTTCCGATTTATTGGCAACCTATAAGTCTGCGTCACAACGAAAGCTCCAGTCCCTGGGCACCTAATCGGAGTAAGAGACATGAACATTCTCATCACAGCCGCCAGCAGTGGTTTCGGAACTTTGATGGCCACCGATCTTCTTAAGGCAGGGCACCGGGTCGTCGGCAGCGTCCGAGACCCAGACGGCCGCAACGCCGAGGCCGTTGCAGCCCTTCGGCAAGCCGGTGCGGAAATCGTCGAAATCGATGTGACTGATGATGCATCAGTTGAGGCCGGCGTGTCGCAAGCGCAATCGCAGATGGGCAGCATCGACGTCTTGATCAACAATGCCGGTATCGGCGCCCACGGTCTGCAAGAAAATTTTACGGCCGATGAGTTTCGCAACCTGTTCGACATCAACGTCTTTGGTGTGCAGCGGATGAGCCGCGCTGTGCTGCCCGAGATGCGGGCACGCGGATCGGGTCTGATCCTCAATATCTCCAGCCTCTTGGGGCGGATCGTGCTGCCGTTTTACGGCCCCTACAACGCGACCAAATGGGCCGTGGAGGCATTGAGCGAGAATTACCGCGTCGAGCTGAGCCAATTCGGCGTTGATGTCGCAGTGATCGAACCCGGCGGCTTCCCAACGGCCTTCATCGGGAACCTGATGCATCCTGGATCGCGCGACCGAGATGCGGGGTACGGTGAGATGGCGGCGGCCCCGCAGGCATCCTTGGAGGGGTTTGCCGAATTCCTTGAGGCCAATCCGCAACAAGCCCCGCAGCTTGTGTCCGACGCCGTATTGGCGGTTGTCAGCGCAGCCCCCGGCACGCGGCCATTTCGGACCGTGGTCGACCAGGTCGGCATGGGTGATCTGGTTAACCCGATGAATGTGCAATTGGGAGAAGCGACCGAAGGGCTATTCACAAACTTAGGAATGGCGGACATGCTCACACTCAAGGTGAACGCGCCCAACGCCGCCTAGACCCAAGCGCTGGCCGGTGACTGCGTCGGCCAGCCGCGCCTAGAAGCCTTTGACAGATCAGGAGATCGCACCATGACCCATCCCGCCTTCACATCCGACTCCGTTGCTGTTGTCACAGGCGGCGCGTCGGGGATTGGCCTCGCGGTTGCCACGACATATGCGCGTATGGGCATGCGCGTGGTTCTGGTCGATCGCGCCGCGGACAAGCTTGTCTCGGCCGCAGAGACCGTTCGCAGTGCGGGTGCGGCCGACGTGATGACCGCATCCAGCGATGTTGCTGACCGTGAAGAGGTCGCGACGCTCGAAGCGGCGATCGCTGAGCGCTTTGGCGGCACCGATATCTTGATGAACAATGCCGGGATCGGGGTGGCCTCATCATCAATGGGCGCGCTTGATGCTTGGGAGGGCACGTTAGGGGTGAACCTTTGGGGCCCGATCCACTGCACGCAAGTTTTTGCGCCGCGCATGATCGCGCGGGGCCGGCCAGGCGCCATCGTGAATACGGGGTCGAAGCAGGGCATAACAACGCCACCCGGCAACCCCGCCTATAATGTCTCTAAGGCCGGTCTGAAGGCTTTCACAGAGGCGCTCTCGCACGAGCTTCGATCCACCGAGGGCGCGCAGATCACCGCGCATCTGTTGATCCCTGGCTTTGTCCATACCGGCATGACGGGCAGTGGTGAAAAGCCACCCGCCGCCTGGACCGCTGAGCAAACGGCGACGTTTTTTATTGAAAGTGTCAATCGCGGGGATTTTTACATCCTCTGCCCCGATAACGACGTTCCCCGCGCGCTTGACGAAAAACGCATGGCTTGGGCGGTGGGCGATATCATCGAGAACCGTCCCGCGCTTAGCCGTTGGCACCCCGATTATGCGGAGGCATTCGCGGCGCATATGTCAGGGTGACGCAACGGCGGAGGGTTTAGGTTACGCTTTGGGTTCCAACGGTTGCGCCACCGAGCGTGACCGCGGGTATTATCGACCATAAAACGAGGATGGCGAAATAGGCCAATTCAGGCAGCTGATCGAAGCGATTGAGCAAGAGGAAGCCGCCGATCATGATTACATGGGCCAAGACACCCCAAAGGAGGCTCAAAAGAACCAAACGCACACTCGCCCTGCCGGTCCGAAGCAGGGTTGCATAGACAAAACCGCCAACGGGCAAGAACACCAAGACGGCCGTTAATAATCCCGGGTTGTAGCCGCTTGAGACGACACCCGCCGCGATATGGCTGATGGCGTTCACGACCACGATTGCGGCCATGCAAAGCGTCGCGAAAATGCGCGCAGCACCGCGCCAGATCGCCAGCGCGGCCACCAACCAGACCAGTGACGTGTTGATCACGAAAACCGCGGCGTCGGACACGATTTCTGTGCCCGATGATTGGCCCGTAACCCCTGACAGAAAATTGTTCAAATAGGGTTTGAAGGCAAAGACGCGCCCGAAAAGGTCAATCCAATGCTCTTCGAATTGATGCACGATATAGGCAACCAGAAGAACCAAGGCCAATGTTCGCGGGTCGGAGGAAGGCGCCGTTTCGGCGCGTAAGCTGAACGCCACCAGGAGCAGGAAGGGGGCCATGAAGGTCCCGACCTTCATCCAATGAACAAGCAAGAAGGCATGCTGGCCAAATGGCAGCCAAAGCATCGCGAATGCCAGGACAAGGCAGCCTAACGCAATCCCGTTCGGCGCGGTCGTATTTTCATCGGATGGTGAGATGTCGAAATGCCCTCCTGCGCGCGGAGTGGTGTGGAGATGCTTTTTGAGAAGACCATCCGCTTGTCACAGAGGTCAAGGGCGAGCCTTGGAATTGTGATCCCGCCATCGGCATTAAGGTCTCCATGAAACGCGCGGACCATCTTGTGGCGACTCATGTCCTGCCCGCTGCGCCAAACCGGTCTTCGAAACCCTTGGCAGCGTCCGAAACACACCGCGGCATGCGCGCCAGCGACACCTTCCGAGCGTGGAAGCGCCATGGCCCGTTCGGACGGCGAGGGTGGATCGCGGTCGGCAAGTCCAGCAACAAACGGATGGTTGTGATCGACGCCGATCACGCATCTGCGGGCATCGGGCGAAATTCCGGCCCAATCGAACCCAAAGTGCGGTGCCTTCTCTAGCGCGCGGCCCAACCGTGGACCACGTGTCGTGACGGTACGACAACGACACCCCGTCTGTGGCATGGCGGGTATCATCAAGCAACGCGACATGATCAAGTGTTCCGCATGCCGGCGGAGCTCAGGGGCAGAACTTGCAAGGGCTCTAGCGGTTCGCCGGCACGACGTCCTCCGCTGGGCGGGCGTCAATCTCCGCCTTGGGGCATTGGGTCCGGCATGCAAAACGGCCAGAGGGCGCGCGATAGGGGCGGAGATTGCGATCGTTTGCATCGATCAGTTTAGCGCATTTGGTCTACAAAGCCCTCATCCGCCTTCAGCATGTTTTGGAACATGCGGATCGATTGGGCGACTTGGATATCGGCGTATTCGTAATCGGGGAAGTTGTATTCGCTGACGAAATCGCTGAGCCGGAAGAACGCGCCCTTGCGGAACGACACCAATTCCATCGCTCCGGTATCAAGATTGCGCCGCATAGCCAGGATGAATTGATTGTCTTGATCGGCCGCATGCACGACGCCCGACAGCGGCAAGGGCGTCGTGGTGACACCCGCGGTCGCACCAAGATAGGGTATCGGCTCCCTCAGGCCGGGACCGGCCGCGGCATCGGCCAGAGCCTCATAGGTGATGAGGTCTGCATCCATTTCGCGGTTCACAACCAAGACGTAGCGATCCGTTCCACCCTCCATATTCGCGGTGGAGAAGGGGATGACGTCAAGCGGCGTGTTGCCATATCCAAGCTCCGCGATTGTCGTGCCCGAAATATTGGCGCCATCGTCAAGCTCGGTGACCGGGATTGTGACAAGCGGCGTGCAGGTATAGGCCGCGATCACGGTTGGTGCGCCGTCCAGATCGACCACCGACATCGCCCGGATCGGCGCGCGGGTTTCGGTTTGACCATGGGCGGCGTGGTAAATCTCAATGCCTGTCGCACTTGCGGGCTCTGAAAACGGGTAGGGCACCCGACGCAAGGTCGAGGCAAATTCGCCTGTTGAAAGGCCGGAGACGAACAGCTCCCCGTTGACATAGTCAAGATCGGTCACTGTCAAAGTCGGTGCCGGAATGTCGCGCCAGAACGAGACCGCTTCGTCGGCCTGATCGGCCAAGGTGAAGCTGCTGGCATTGCCCGCGGTCAGATCGACCTCGCTTGCCGTGCCGTCCCGGGTGATCGTAACCACCGTCGAAACCTCCGCGCCGTCGACCATCGCGGTTAGCGACACATAGGCATCGCGGGTGACCGGATGCACGGCCAGGTCGTTAAACCGAATTGTCCCGCGTGTCGCGCCGATCAGATCGACAATGAGGCTATCGACATCCAACAGGTTATAGGCCGCATCTTCGGCCGGTGCGCTGCCGACATTCGGCAGGTCGTAGGCATGGATCATGCCCGCCACGGAATCCGCGACAAACAGCGTGTCGTCCAGTCCAAACTCCAAAAGCCCAGCTTGACGCAGGGTATCGGCCTGAGCTGCGCTGGCCATCAGCGCGAGGCATGAAATCGAAACGGTCAGTCGCGTTCTGCGCATTTCAAGATCCTTTTTCTAAGGTCGAAGCGGCCGCGCCTTCAGGTTGCATCGCATGGCCCCGTTCGACAATGCACTCATAATGGCATCTGATGCGCGTTGCCGGCGCCAAGGCCAAAGGCTATCGGAACTTAAACCTCAGGAACTTGCATGAAGTACTGGACAGAGATGCGGACAGCGCTGACCCTCGCGCGCCTTGGGACCGTCAGCGCAACGGCCGTTGAGCTGAGCATACACCGAGCCACCGTGAACCGACATGTCGATACGCTCGAAAGCGCCTTTGGTGGCCCGCTATTTCAGCGCCATGCCCGCGGCTACGCGTTGACCGAGGCGGGCCAAGACCTTTTGGAGGTTGCCTCGCGCGCCGATGAAATGTTCAGCGAGCTCGAAGGCCGGAGCAAATCCAGGGCGAGCCAGGTCTCCGGCAAACTGACCGTCTCCGCGCTCGCCGGCATCGCGCCAAGCATCATGCGGGCCATCACGGAGTTCAATAAGGCCCATCCATCGATCGAAATCGAATATGTTGCCGAACACCGGTTGGCGCGGCTGGAATATGGCGAAGCGCATGTCGCCTTTCGCGCAGGACCCAAACCAACAGAGCTGGATTATGTCGTCCGCCCCTACAGGCCCATCCGGTTCGGGCTTTACGCCAGCCAGTCCTATATCGATCGGCACGGCATGCCGGACTTTAACGATCTGTCCAAACACCAGTTCATTGTGCCGTCAAAAGGAACAGGTGCCACGCCTTATACCAATTGGCTCGCCGAAAATGTCCCACCGTCGGCCTTTGCCCTGAAAACCAATGATTATATGGTTCGCCGCACGGCAATTTGTCACGGTATGGGCCTTGGCTTCATTGACGATCAGGAAACGTCGTTTCTGAATTGCGTGGTGGAAATTATGCCGCCTAGCGACGTCTTTGAGGTCAACTTGTGGGTGGTCACCCATGTCGATCTGCACCGCTCGCCCAAGGTGCAGGCGCTGTTGGAGTTCTTGAGCTAAACACGAATGGTGCGCGGCCAACGATCTTCGATTTGGCATATCAGGCGCAGGGTATGCGCGTCTCGATCACTCCTACGCGCCTGCGGATTGTCGTACCGATTGCACATGGCCAAGCAGCTTAGCGCTGCAACGACGGTCAAATCCGAGCCTCTGGGCCGCTGCGGCTGGTCAAACCGAGGCGGGACGACGGTCCGTCCGTTGCGCGCGGGCGGGAAAGGCGTCGAGACCTAAGCTTTTTTCCTTCGCAATCATTCAAGGAATTTGACATGCGCAAAACGCTCTGTGCTCTTGTGACGCCCGTCATTGGTGCGGTGGCCGCGCTGTCCCAAGCCACCGCGCAGGCGACACCGCCTGAACCGCCGGCCGCCGATCTCGCCATGCCGTATTATGATCGTCACCGGATCGATATCAGCAATCTGCGCTATTTCTACGAAGGCTCCTTGATGGCCGAAGCCATGCTACATGGACCCGGCATGTTCAGCGAGATCGATAAATGGCGCTTGGCGCTGTTTCAGATGATCCTGTCAGAGAGCGGCCATTTCCAAGCTCGCACCGCTTATCAACTTGCTTATCTGGGCGTGCCTATCCCTGAGATCTTGGCGGTTTGGTCGCCCGGCTTTGTCGACGAGATCGACGACCCGCGCTTGCAAGCGGCGTTCCGCTACGTCGAGGCTGCCGGCACCTTGCCGACGCGTGTCACCGCCGACACCCATGCCATGCTGCGCCAGCATTTCATCGACCGTCAGATTGCGGAATTGATTGAGGTCACTTCTTACAACGCGTCCAATGCGCTGCATGACAATATCTTGCCGATCCCCACGGATCCGGCGTTGCTCGAATGGGCGTCAGAGAACCTGGCGGCGGTCGGCTGGACGCCTGGGCACAACGCGAGCCAAAGCCCGGAAGAACAGCGCGCCGCGGCCTTTGCCGGGCCGTTGATCGCGCGCGCGCGCGCCGAGATCTTGGAGGCTTGGGAGCGCGACGATGTGACCGCCGAAGACCCCAGTTTCGCCTCCGACTGGATCGAAATCCTCACCGGGTATGACGTCCCGCGCGTGATCTTTGATGCCGATGCGGACGGCGTTGAGGACCCATTCGACCAATTTCCATTGGATGACGCGAGATGGGCCGATCCTGACCGTTCCGAACGCAATCTGCCTGATCCTTCAACACCGGCATTCGACGCTGCGGCCTATGCGTTCGATTATTTCCAGCCCGGTCCCGTGCCCGAGACGAATTACCCGCTGAGTGATCGGATATATTTCGATACCGAATGGACGCGACAAGACGCGATGGGCACGTCCAGGATTGAGGGCTATTTTGCCGCCGGTGATCGGGCCCTGCCGGCCAAGCTCATGTGGCAGGTCTTTATCGTCTATCAGCTCACCTCTGGCTGTATCCATTGCCAGGTCCACGGGTCCTATTCGCTGCTGGCCTATATCGAAGACGATTTCCCCGATGGCGTAATCCCCGCGGCAGAACGAGACACTGCCATGCGCCAGCTTTATGACCTTTTCGACTTCGAGCAATCGGATCTTTTCACCGAGGCCGAGCGCGCCGCGTTCCGCTTTGCCCGTGATGCCGGTACCTTGCCCACGCGCACGACGGCGGCCCATATCGAAGCGCTCCGGCGCCATTTTGCAGACCGCGAAATTCAGGAATTGATGATGACACTTTTGGCCGCTGGCCGGCTTTCTGTCGGGCAGCAATCAAACATCACCGTTACCGACAGGCTCAGCATGGCCTGGGCGTTGCGAAATTTGACGCAAACCGGCTGGCACCCAGGTGGTCATTTGGGTCTTCCGCAAGAGCAGCGCCGATATTTCATGTCTGAGGTCGGCGCGGCCGGTGCTGCGGCTTTTTTCTCGGGCGAGGAATTTGACTTTGCCTCCGAATGGGTCGGTATCACCGTGCCCCTCGCGATCGATCGGGACGGTGATGGTGTCGACGATACGTTCGACGGATTTCCCGATGACCCGGCGCGGTGGGAAGACACCGACCGAGATGGGCTTGAGGACGCGGTCGATTCAGATATCGACGGCGATGGGCTGTCCAACACGTTGGAGGAGGAGGCCGGTACGTTCCCGTACAAAGCCGATAGTGACGGCGACGGCATCATCGATCCGTTCGAATTGCGCGACGGCACCGATCCGGTTGATCCGCGTAGCCTTTAGCGGGCCGTTTGGACCGACAGCCGCGCCGCGCTACCGGTCGGTCAAACCGCGTGTCAGGGAGACGTGTGCGCCGACAGAGCATTCGGTGCGGATTGCATAAGCAAGGTTTCTAGACTGGCCCCAATCTCTTTGCGGGTCATATCGCGTGCGATCACGACCACGCGGCTCTTTGTGTCCGTGCCCGTCCAACTTTCAAGCGGTACAGGTGCATCGAAGACGTGTTGCACGCCATGAAACACAAACGGCCAACCAACGTCTTCCACATGTACAATTCCTTTAATCCGCAGGATGTTGGGGCCTTTGAGCGCCATAAGCGTATCGAGCCAAAAATCGAATACATCCGCTGGAATTGGGCGTGGCACTTCGATCGCGGCGGAACCGATACGATGGTTATGCGGCGCCGGCGGGCCGTCTGGGAACACCGGCATCGAGTGCCGCGTCTTTTGCGGTGGCGGCAGCCCCGATAGCGCGGCCAAAGGATCGGGGGCCGGTGTCGCCGCGCCTAGCCAGTCTGCGACCAGGGCTGGCGACACATTCGCACGCATCGCAGATAATCCGAAAAGGCACCCTGGCGGCACACGGCCTTGAACCGCCACGACACGTTGCGCGGTGTCGTTAATCGCGGCGATCTGCGCCTCAAAGCGTATCAGATCAGACGGCGTCACCAGGTCCGTTTTGCTGAATACAAGGAGGTCCGCCATCGCGATCTGATGGGCGGCTTCAAATTCCTTCGCGATCGTGCGTGGGCCCGTTGCGGCATCGACAACCGTGACAACGCCGTCCATTCGGAAAAACGGCGCGACGATTCCATCTACAATCAGGCTATGCAGGATCGGGCCGGGATCCGCGATCCCGGTGGTTTCCAGGACGACCCGGTCGAACGTGATCGCACCCGCCTTCCGCCGGGCAATCAATTTGCCCAAAGTCTTCAATAGATCGCCGCGGATGGAGCAGCACACGCACCCCGACGGCATCAGAATGGTCTCTTCGGGCGTGTCTTCGATCAGATCATGATCAAGACCGACATCGCCAAACTCGTTTATGATCACAGCAATGCGCCCGGCTTCGGGGTCGCGGATCAAATGGTTGAGAAGCGTTGTCTTGCCCGCCCCAAGAAACCCGGTCAGCACGGTGATGGGTATGCGGTCGTCCTTTGTGCCCAACGTGAGGTTTCCCTTGCAGACCTTAAACGCTTAACGCGATAGAAAATTTGTTACAAAGTAACATCACATAAGAACCAGCGCTTGAACAGCGCTAATCTCCGGGCGCGCCGCGCGCGCGAAAGGGCGTCACAAAACGCGATCCCAAAGTCTGTCGCAGGCTGGCGGAAGGCGCGCTTCGATCGCCTGCATTGCATCTACGATCAGGTCCTCTCGCCACCGACGCCCGGCAATTTGTACGCCAATAGGCTGCGGGCCGTCGGGCAAATCGGCGATATGCGTCGGCAAATTTCCGGCCGGCAATCCGGTGAAGTTCATGATGAATGACCAATGGGATTGTCCAAGCGCATCGCGCACGCCGTCTGCACCCTCCATATCGCGCGCAGGGGCAAAAAAGGGTCTTAGCAGGAAAGGTGTCAAGATCAGAGGGTAGTCTTCTAAAAAGGCTGTCCACAGACGAGCGTAGTGGCTACGCTGTGCCAACATGGCCAGAAGCTCAGCGCCCTCAAAGGGCGGGAATTGGCGGTAGTATTCGTCAAAGATCGCATTGAGTTCGGCCGACCCGTGACGCCGGATATCATCGCCAAGCAGCACGTTGACCTCGCCCAAAAGAGCGCGGTATCCGATCTCTGCGGTCTCGCGCGCCAGGGGAGGCTCCACCTCATCGACGGCATAGCCCGCATCCGACAACGCAGATGCCGCGCTATCAAGCGCGGTCGCCACCGCTGGATGGTGGCCAAAACCAAAGTCATCGCGTGTGACGGCGACGCGTATGGACCCATTCACTGGCGCGCCGTGCCAAGGCATCGGCACATGGAAGGGGTCGCGGGCGTCGGGTGCGATCAGCGTTGGCATGGATGTGTGCAGATCGGCCGCGTTGCGTGCCAGCACACCTTGGACCGACATCGATTGTGCAAGAAGGCCACGTTCAACCTTTTGGCTTGGGTTGAAGGCAGGCACGCGGCCGAGCCCAGGCTTAACCGTGACAGCGCCGTTTGCGGATGCCGGAAAGCGGAGCGATCCGCCAATATCATTGCCATGCGCCAAGGCACCGATCCCGGCCATGACCGCAGCGCCAGCGCCGCCCGATGACCCGCCAGCAGAGACGTGCCGTCCCCATGGGTTATGCGTCCTGCCGTAAAGCGGATTGTCGGTGTCGGCGCGAAAGGAAAACTCTGGCGTGTTTGTGCGTCCGATTACGATGGCGCCGGCGGCCTTCAAATTGCGCACAACCGGGGCATCGTCCGATGCGATGAGATCTTTGAAGGCTTGGACGCCGTTCGAGGTTGCGTGCCCTTTCTGGTCCACATTGATCTTGATGGTGACCGGTACGCCGTGCAACGGGCCTTTCGGCGCGTCGTTCTTATCGAGCGCGTCGGCATCGGCCCGAGCCTCATCCGCGAGGCTCTCAACAACGGCGTTCAGCGCGGGGTTTACGGCTTCCATCCGCGCAAGTGCCGCATCCACGACGTCGCGAACCGAGATCGACCCATCTCGTGTCGCGGCTGCGATGTCAGTGGCACTCCATTGCCAAAGCGGCCTGTCAACGGTCATCTCTTCGCCCCTCAATGTGGCGAGGGCAATGACCACGCCACCGACGTAACACTCGTCGGCCGTCCAGACCGCGCCACAATACTAGGGCGATCAAACGGCAAGAACCACCCGTCCCGCCCGGATGTTGCGGGGTTTCGACAATCAACGCGGCGCGTGTGGCGGGCAACAGATCATGGATGGACCAACGGCGAGGCATCCATCAACCAAGGGCCGATGGCATCCTAAATCGGTCCACGCGCGAGCCTGGGCATTCGTGTCAGAGCGCCAGCCGGTCCGGATGGTCAGGCCGTGCCCGAGGTTTTTGAACCCGTCGCCATCGAAGCATTACGGCTGGCTAGAAAAGGCGGGACACTCGTGGCTCGGTGCGCGGGTCTCATCGATGCCCGGTGTTGGGTCAGAGTTTCCTGCCCGGCGCGGAGATACGCGCAAAGCTGCCTAAAGCACCCCGAATGATCCCGATCCCGGCTAAGGATCAGGCCATGCTATGCGGCCGCGGTCGCAATGGGAAACCGCATCATCAGGCCCGCAACGGCCTCAATATCGGCATCGGCCATTTCGCAGGCCGCGTTTTGCGCCATTCCGATATTGGCTTCGTTCTTCATTTCCTTTGCAAGCGCCGCAGGTGTCACGCTGGCGCATTCCGCCGGAAGTTCCGCCGGAATGTGGCAGGCCCGCAAAAGACCCGACAGGGTCGATGGCAGCGCCTCAGCCGTCGCCGCGCCACCAAGCGCGTGTGCCGCGCGCGCGTAATTCTGTGCGCCATCGGGACGCGTGACGAGGAAGGGCAGGCTCGCTTCGAGGGCAAGGCCGGTGGCCAGGCCGTGATGGACCCGCACCAGTGAGCCCATGGCGTGGCTCACATTATGGCCCATATGCGTGTTGCAGTTATGTAGGGCCAGGCCCGCGACGGTGCTGGCCCAAAGGACGCGGCTCCGCGCCTCGAGGTCGGCGCCATCCGCAACCGCCCGCGGTAGTGCTTCTGACAATATCCGAAGGGCCTCTAGCCCAAAAAGCTGTCCTGCCGGGCTTGTGGTTCGGGCGGTCGAACCTTCAAGCGCATGCGCGACCGCGTCGACACCCGTCCAGGCCGTCAGGTGGGGCGGCAGGCTGGTCGTTAGCTCCGGGTCCAGGATGGCCTGAGCGAACATCAGCTCTTCGCCCCAGAACCAGGTTTTCCATCCGTCGTCTTTGGAGATCACCGCCGTGCGCGTCACCTCCGAGCCGGTGCCGGCCGTTGTTGGAATGGCTATTGCGGGCAGGCCGGTTGCCGGCAAAGGCTGCGCCGCGAGGGCGAAATCGCTTGCCGGTTGGTTGGCCGGGGCGATCGCGGCAACCACTTTGGCCGCGTCCATTGCCGCGCCTCCACCCACAGCAACGACAACCTTTGCCCCGCAATCACGCGCGCGCGCGCTCAGTTGGTCGACCAAGGCCTCTTTCGGCTCTCCCGAGACATCAGCGGCCACGTCAACGGCCATGTTCTTGGCGGCCAAGCTTTTCGCCAGCCGGTCGGTCACACCCAATTCAGCGAGAATGGCATCTGCAACGATCAGCACGGGCCCACCGCCCAATGCGGTCACAAGCCGCGGAAGCTTCGCGACACGTCCCGCACCAAACGTCATGGATGGTACCTGACCAATATTGAATGTCTGCATCATACGTTCTCGATTTCTGCGCTGAGCCCATGCAGGAATTTGGTTCCCAGTGACCCGCGGCTCCTATGTTGAGCCCAGTGTTTAAACAGGCCAGCGCGGCGAAAAGATCGCGGAACCGACCTGTTAGGTCGCTGCAAGACCAAAATTGACGTTCTCAAGTATCAGAGACGCGTGTTTTGCGACCGCTTTACGGAATTACGGTTGCAACTATTGTCGCCGTCCTCGCAAGATAGCGCGTGCTTTTGCGCAGCCTGATTAGACGTCTCGCCAAGAGTTGTCGGAGCCAGAGGATGTTGGACCATTTCGGATCGTAAGTTCGAACCTATGACCAAAGCGGAGGTCATCGCCGCGCAGCGGATATGGGCGAAATGCGTCACCGAACAGGATGTCGACAGCTTGCTTGAACTCTATGATTTCGGCGATCCGGACGCGCCGGTTCTGTTCAAGCCCACTCTTGCCGATGTCATCCGTCTCGACGAAGAGGGCGCGCGCGCATATTTCATTGGCGACGATCCGAATTATCCCCAGGACCAAGGCTTCTTAAAGCGCGGTTGGAAAACGGTCGAATTCCAAAGCGCGGTCGGTCCGATCCTGAAAGCCGGCGGTTTGGGATACAAAGATATGGGGCATTACACTTTCGTCGATGGCGACGGAAATGCAACCAGGGCGGATTATACCTTTGCATATCACAAGCTTGCCGGGCGGGTGTTGATCTCCCTGCATCATTCGTCACTGACCTGGTTGCCGTCTGTCGATGGATGAACGTTGCGCCCGCTTCGCGCCTAAACCCTCCGGTGCATAGCCAATAGACCTGAGATCACGATGAGAACCATTCCGGCGACCGAGACGTATGTTGGCACCTCCCCAAAGATCAAAGCGTCCCACAAAGCAACAAACACCAGATAGCTGTACTCGAATGTCGCGACCGTTGCGGGTGGGGCGATTTGGTAGGCTGCCGAGAGCATCATGCCGATTGCAACTGCGAAGGCCGCGAGGATGCCCAGAAACAGCCAATCGGCCGGCACGAGCGCCGTCCATCCGCCGATCAGATAGGGGTAATCAGCAACCAATGCCGGATTGGGGTGCCAAAAAACCAAGCCAATGCTGATCAGAGAGCCCGCGACACACATCATTGCGTTTAAAGACAGGGCAAGTGCGGCGGTCGGCAAAGCTTGGGCCCGAGTTCGCGTGATGATGTGCCCCACGGCGTAAAATGCGGCGCCCATGACAGGCAGCACGGCGAATGCAGAAAACGCATCTGTCCCGGGCTGTAACAGCGTGATCACGCCGACAAACCCAATCAAAACACCGACCCAGCCAAGCGGTGTGACCCGCTCGCCGATGACAAAGGCCGACAAGATGGCCACGAAAATTGGTGCAACGTAATTCGCAGCGCCCACCGTGGACAGGCTGAGAAAAGGTAAGGCGGCGTAAAAGGCAAGAAAGGTGATCGTCAAACAAAGGCCTCGCAACAGAGACCAGAGCGTGAAGGCGGCCGGCAGAACCGACCTGAATTGCCCGCGCAGGGCCGCAACAGCGACAAGCATCGCGATGGCGATGAAACCGCGCAGCGTGAAGATCTGCCACAAAGTCAAATCGCTGCTGAAAAGCTTGAATACAAGGTCCTGAACCGAGATCGTCAGGGCCGTTGCGACAATCAAGAAGATGCCGAAATAGAGGCTGCGGTCCCGTGCCAGATTTCGCATTGCCGCAAAGTCCCCAGACTGTTCACACACGATAGCCGGGTCGGACCACCGCCCTAATTTCTCCGATTCAAAACTGGCGTGGCGTGGCGAATACGCCCGCCAAGTTCCGACATTCCCGTGCAGGTTTTGCGAAGATTTGAGCGGCCACACGCCCTGAGCGGCCCGCCTTCGTAAAGCTTACGCGCGTAAAGCGGGCTTGGAGTTTGACAGTCCTAAAAGTCGAAGATGTCCATCAAGTTTTCGAACACGCTGTCGCGCTTGCGGTGTTTCGGGCGCCGCTGCTGGGTCGCGCGGTTGTCATCATAGGCTTCATCCTCGTCATGCTCGGCTGCATAGGAGCCGTGCATGCCGCTATCCTGAAGCGCCTCTTCGCGGATCATCATGATGATCTTTTCCAGCTCACCCTTATCGAGCCAGATGCCACCGGACGTTTGACAGATATCGATCTTCACGCCGTAACGTTCAATTTCTCGCATCGGGGAGCCATCGATTGGAGAACTGATAAGCGGCATAGTCTATCCTTTTCAATGCGGTGATCGATGTGCGTGATATGAGGGTCGGCTTGGGCAACTACAAGGTCCCAAAAGCGCTTTCAGCGCCTTAATGCTGGATGGTCGCCGCGCAATATATGCCAAGGCGGTTGACCTTCGCGGGATTACTTGGCTTACGACATCTTTGAGTGCGATCTGAAACGCCCCGCGTTTCAAAAACAAGGACGACGGCAATGCCCAAGGACACAGCGCACAAAACGGCCACGCTGCACCGGATGGTGATGACCGATCACATGTGCCCCTATGGCTTGAAGGCGAAGGATTTGCTCGAACGACACGGTTTTGTCGTGGAAGACAAGCATCTTAAAAGCCGAGACGAGGTCGATGCACTCAAGGCTCAATACGGCGTCAAAACCACGCCGCAGATTTTCATCGATGGCGACCGCATCGGCGGGTTTTCTGACCTGAGCGCCTATCTCGGGCAGCCCGTGACCGAACCCGACGCAACCACCTATAAACCCGTAATCGCGTTGTTTTCTGTGGCGGCTCTGATGGCGCTGGCGGTGTCGTGGCTGAGCACCGGAACGATCTTGGCGGGACGCACGGTTGAATTGTTCATTTCGATTTCGATGGTCCTACTGGGTCTGCAAAAGCTCCAGGATATTGAGCGGTTTGCAACAATGTTCTTGAGCTATGATCTATTAGCACAGCGTTGGGTGCGATACGGATACATCTATCCTTTTGTAGAAACTGGCGCCGGGCTTTTGATGATGGCAGGCGTGCTCACCTGGCTTTCTGCGCCGGCGGCCTTGATCGTTGCGGGAATTGGTGCCGTAAGCGTCTTTAAGGCTGTCTATATCGACCGCAGAGAGCTAAAATGCGCCTGCGTCGGCGGGGACAGCAAAGTCCCGCTCGGCTTCGTGTCGCTGACTGAAAATCTGATGATGGTCGGGATGGCCATTTGGATGCTGTCAAAGGTCTTGTGATAGGCCGAACCAATCTGACCGATGGGCTGCTCTCTGCGGCTTCTTTAAAGACCAACAAAGAACTGGATGATCAGCGCGTTGGCCAGATCAACAAAGAACGCCGATACGAGCGGCAAGATCACAAATGCGAGCGGCGACGGACCGTAGCGCTTTGTCACCGCAGTCATGTTGGCAATCGCCGTAGGTGTCGCGCCCAATGCAAAGCCGCCAAATCCGGCCGCCAGCACGGCGGCTCTGTAGTTTCTGCCCATGGCGACAAACAGTACAAATATGCAGAAAACGAGTGTCAGGATGACTTGCAATGCCATCACAAGAAAGAGCGGTCCGGCCAATCCAGCGAGTGTCCAGAGCTGCATGCTCATAAGCGAAATCGCCAGAAAAACGCTGAGGGAAAACTCTGAAATCAATGCGAGCACAGGCGTGCCGCGCACCTCCGGCAGTTTTGGAAACAGCACCGGTTGCAGGTTGGCAATCAAAATACCAATGATGAGGCATGGGACAAAAAGCGGCAATCGAATGCCAATTTCGAGAATGATCTGGTGGAGGCCGTAGCCTAAAATGATCGCGATGTGGACCATGACCATGGCTTGCATAAAGCCCACATAGTCCAGGCCAGCCTGTGCGTTTGATCCAAAGGCAACGCCCACAACCGGATCGGCGTCTGGATCGCGCGGTTCGAGGTGATTGCGTTCGATGAGTACACGTGCAATCGGTCCGCCAATAAGTGCCGCACAGACCAAGCCCAGCGTCGCAGCGGCCACGCCGATCTCGACGGCGCCGTCGACACCAAGGGCTGCAATCTCGGGCCCCCATGCAATTGCTGTGCCATGCCCGCCGATCAGAGCCGCAGAGCCGACCAAAACGGACGCCGCAGCAGGCAAATCAAAGAATGAAACACCTGCGAGTGCGACGAGGTTCTGGAGTACCATAAATAGGATGGTCAGTGCCAAAAGTATCGCCAATGGCCGACCACCGCGCACGAGATCGGAGACCCGCGCATTCAGTCCGATCGTCGTAAAGAAGATTACGAGCAAGTGGTCCCGTGTGTCGAGCTCGAACGTCACTTCCCGTAGTGTGAACGCGAAGAATAACCAGACCAACAGGGCTGCCGCCAACCCGCCGACAACGGGTTCGGGAATGTTGAAATCCCGCAAAAACCGCACGCGTTTGGTCAACCATGCGCCACAAAAGTACACAATCATTCCGATAGTGAAGGTGATAAAGTCCGGGATGGTAAGAACTTCAGACATCAGGCAAACACCTGATCGCCCATCGATGATCTGTGACGTAAGTGACTATAAATTCTAGATAGTCCATTGGTACGTTTGACACTATATCGCCTCCTGATGAGGGCGCGCGACCTCGAGATATGACGTCTCGATCGGCTGGGCCGGCCACTCAATTTGGCATGCGGATGCTATGAGCCCGCGTGCCTTGGTTCCGCTCAGGTCCCGCCCGCCACCAAAGCAATCCTCCGGCGCTGCGACGCCCGATTTTCTGTCGATATCAGCAAGCATCTTTATGCCGCCCGCATCCTTTCGTTCATGTCGATCTTCGCCAGCACGTTCTCTCGAACGTCTGAGGGTTTCGTCCGTTCCTATCGGCAATTCGCCGCGCGGCCCGTTCCGCTTTGCTGCGTTAAAGACGCGTTGCCGTGCGTCCGAAGAGAGCTGGTCGTCCATAGAGATCGGTCGGTACGCTCCCTGGTTCACCACAAAGTCAGCAAGTGCTGCAAGCCCGCGAACGTTAGCAGGATTTTCATCGCCTTCCAACGTATAGAACACCGCCACTTCAACCCTTTGGTTAGAGCCGCTGAAAGTGGTCCACCGATTGGGATGGATGGTCCTGCAAATTGCAGGATCAGAACTGGCTGGAAAACGAGAAAAGCCGCAAGAGATTGGACCGTATATACGTCAAGTCGTTATTTTAAATGGAAAAAATTTCTACGTCTGACGAAGCAATGCACCAGATCGGCGTTAAAGGCAGACGTCTCATCGGTGGTGTAAGCTCTATCGGCCTCGCCGGTTGAACCCAAGCGCGGCAGCGCGTGAGAATGTATAAAGAACACCGCCCCCACCTGCGGGAGAGCGGGAACGCGACACATGCGGCCGCAGTCTAAATTTGGATTTACCGAGTTGCGGATGAAAAGCTTGATGCAAAACCCGTGCTTAACGCTTCGCTGCTATCTGAACGGCAAATGCGTTGAGAAAGGTTAAAGACATGAGCTGCCGACTTCCAACAATTGGCCGCTACAACCGTGAACGGTTGTCCAAAAAGGAAACCAGCGAAGCAAGGCGTCAGGCCGAACGTTACGATCTTGCCGAACGGGTCGCCGATCTTCGCAATCGGAATGTTGCGGCGCTGTGTCATGTTGCGGAATTTGTAAACAGAAGTGCCGAAGAAACGCATGAATTCTTGGCGGATCGACGCGCGGGACGTTTTGAGCCAAGAAACACGATGTGGCGCGAACTTCGTGAATATCGCGCAAGGATCCGCGCGGATATGGAACGCATCGTTAGCACGGACTTTATGTAGGTGATGACACGGCCTTGCCGCGCGCAAATCGGCACGTTCATTTTAAAGGGCCAAGTTCAACAGCGCGCGTAGTTGCAGAAATATGGGGACGTCGACCGGTCGAAGCCAGTCCGGAATTGCGTTCGCTGCAAACTCAGGCCCGCTGTCCGCTCAATTGTATTCTCGTGAACTCGTTGGGCTGGGCTTGGGTCGAGGCCTTCATGTCCCGCGCGAATTTTTCGTTAATGCAAAAAGCCTTAAGGTACTTGAGGTAAGTCGTGTATGCTCCCTGCATGGATTCCTCAATTTTAGAGCGGCTCGCAAGATTCGGTGCCTCCAAGACCAATACGGAGCTTTGGGATGAATGTGCGTTGGCATTGGCTGATTACGGATTCACGTATGCGAAATACGGGTTGGTAACGGCGTCCCCAAAGGCCCCTCGTCTTGCGGACATTGTGTTGTTTGGCCAATTTTCTGATGAGTGGGAGAGTTACAACCGAACTATCGACTGGCCCAGCGAAGATTATGTGGTTCAACACTTAATTTCGAGATCTGTCCCCCTTCAATTCGGCGAGCTTTACAGCAAGCTCAGAGGCAGCGAACTCACGGACGCACAAAAAAGGAACCACTCAGTTTCTTTGGATTTGGGAATGTTTCACGGTATCGCCATTCCTTGTCGGACGCGTAATCCCTTTGCACTTGGCGGTACGTCATTGGTGGCGGACAGCGCCTTCAACGATGCGACTTTCGCAAAACATATTGAGAATATATTTCCTCATCTGGAGATCTTGGTGGAGGCTTTTCATTCGTTGCTGCATCGGCCAAGCCTTTTGCCTGAAAACCGACAACTCTCCGCAAGAGAACGGGAGTGCCTTATTTGGCTTGCATCTGGACGACGGCTCGACGCTGTGGCCGATAAAATGGGAACGCAGATTAAAACGGTTGAAAAGCAGCTTGCCAATGCGCGGCGAAAACTCGCTGCCCGGACCACTAACCAAGCGATTGCTCGGGCAATTGCTTTGGAACTTTTGGAGTTGTGACTTCGGACTACGGGGCCGGTGCCACGTTCAGGTAGATTTCAAATCCGGCCTGGACCCGGCTTTGGCTCGTCAATCCATGCCGCTGAATGAACGACGCCCAATCTTCGCGGCCGGCATAATAGGCCTCAAAGATACCAAGGCTAGTGAAATCGCCTCCATCAATCCGGGCATCAGTAATTCGGTAGCCGGCATTTCTGATTGCTGTCTCTGCGTATTGATAGGAAAAGGTGTGCCGGATCAGTTCGCTATCCGGTAAATCTGGATATGTCTGGCGCAGCCAGGCCAACTGCGTCGTCGTTCTTGGATTGACCACCGTCGACATAATGACCTGGTTCAAAGGTGCACCGCTTCCGGCATAGCCAATGCCAAATGCATTCATACTGCGCAGATTTGCATAGAGCGTCGTAGGCGTGCCGCGCCCGTCAACGAATGGAATGTCCATCTCGGGCATCCACCGGCGCATTGTGTTGATTTCGGCGTTGGCAAGAGTGAGAGACCCTGTAGTACGGTCGTAGGTGCGCGTGAATTTAGCATTGGTATCTGTTGCGCCTTGAATTTCTACAAACCACAATGTGAATGATCCGCCATCTTGGTGGAGGCCTGCCGCGACCTCATCTAAATATTCGATATCCCCTTCAATGCTAATGCCGTGATTGGCCAGCAACCGGTCGGCTTGAGTTTGATTATTGCCATGCGTTGCGTCGAAGAAGGCCGCGCCTTGAGACCCCGATTGCCGTCGCGAAAAAGCTGCGACCGCGGTTTCAAAATCTTGGAAAGTCGGTCTGGGGTCTGAGTGCAATACGGCAAACGCACTTACGGGGTCGCGGCTCAAGAGCGCGGCAAAGCCGTCCGGATCGCTTGCGATGAAAGCTTGAATATCGGGGCGATGCAAGTGCCGTCCTAGCGCGGACCAAGTCTCCTCTGACAGGTCCGTCGCCCAGCCCGGACGCGCGGCAGAGAGATCGAGCTGCCCCGAAAAGGACAATTCCAACCCCGAAGATGACGGAGCTAATCCCTGGATGTCTTCAACATTGCGTAAGGCCGTAGCTACGTCTTCTGCGCGATCTTGTGCGATCTCATCGAACACGTCGTCCAGCCAGGCCTCCGGCTCACCCGACCCCAACAAGTCGTCGCTGCTGTGCAGTCCGGGCAAATTGTCGAATTGGCTTTCCAGCGTGAGGTCATCGACGCTTGATGACAAAGGCGTTGGCAGAACATCAGATGTTGGAAGTGTAGCCTCTGGTACGCCGGAGGCCGCAGATGGCGGAACGACCTGAGTTGCCGGCAAAGCGATACCTGCCGTTATTGGGGCGTCACCCGACCAGAGGATTTCCCTTCCGGCTGCGATGCGTGCTGCGGCAAGCGACGATTGAAACCGATGGTAGGCTGACGGAAGCTCGCGCAGGCTGCTAACAATGGACACGCTGCTTCCGATAAACGACACGGCCGTCATGACCACGCTGCGCCGACCTTGCTCGGCAAGTTCAAAACGATAGGTGCCAAGGACTGCGGATGCCCCGCGCGCGAATGCATATTCGCGGTGGCTGCGCCAGGTTGTCGGAATCTCTTGAAACGTCACATAGGCCAGATCAACGCTGTCGAGAACAAAGTTGATGCCTGAGCCGACCCACGAACCGCCCATCGTAAGCGGCAGCGTGGCGACGATTGCGGCGGTGCGCACCAAATTGGTGTCCAACTCGGAATAAGCGGCCTGGGCGCGCGCGGCTTCAGCCAAAACGCCAACGCCGAATACCGCAGCCCGCGCAAGCCGATCCGGCCGCCATTCGTAGGCGATGACACCATTTCCGCCCGGTGAAAACGGCGTCATCAACCGAGGCAAGAGTGATGTGACAACCGCTTCGTAGCCAAGACCTGTGAGGTCCAACATGTCTTCTACGTCACAAGGATCGGTGGCTTCGGCGTAGCTGATCGAAAAAGCGATCGCGCGGCGAAACTCCGCGATGACTTCGCGGGTCGCATCAAGCACCCAAGCTTCGGCCTCATGACTTGTTTGGCGATAGTACTGTGCAACTGCATAGGCATCGTAGGTGCGTTGGAACCAGTCGCGCTCCCCGTCAGGGAAGGTCACTTCGAACCGGCTTATGGGCAGTTGATGGGACCGTACCGCGGGTTCGATCAGGGCGCGAAATACGCGCAATTCGTCATCCGATTGGAAGCTGTTAATCTCACGATCCTGGTGGCGCATCATTTCGAGGAAACGCGCCCGTAGCAGTATCATAGCGGCGTGGTCCGCCAGTGTTACGCGGAGGTCGAGCCGTTCAAACGGACTGGTGCTGATAATGATCCGGTTGCTGATCGTTGCCGCCGTTTCGATTGCCAATGACGCCCAATCACGGCTTTCGACACCGGCACATTGCGCGGCCTGGCTCAACGCTTCATGCCACAATGTGTCATCCGCGATCTCTCGGCGTTGGACGCGCGCAACCGGTGTCGCGGCTGGGATCGAGATCAAATCTGGAATGCCGACGCGCGCTGAAAACTGGCTGCCTGGTGTGGTTGGAAAAACGAAGGCCGAGCCAAGCGGAACGGACGCGTCCGTGGGGTGCACCAATTGAATGGCTTCGGTGCGGTAGACGCGCGGATCGTCGGTCCGGTGAGCCTGTATGCTGAGCCCGCCGCCGATGACCGCAAATTCACCGTTGTGGCTGACCAGCAAGGGGATTTCGTCAATCGGCAGAACGGCATTGGTCCGCAGCTCTAATGCGATCGTTTCGCGCAGATAGAGCGCGTCCGTCGTTTCATAGCCATCCGGCGAGAGGTAACGGTGGCTGGGCCCAAATGGCGCCGGGGTAAAGTTGCCGGGCGTCGAGGGCTCGGTCACCTGACGAACAAAGGCAAGCTCGGCAAAGTTGTCGCCGAATTGCAGCAACCAACCGCCGGCAACATCATTGAGAAAGAACCGGTGATGGCCGGGCAGAACGCCGGGCCTGAGCGTGGCCTCAAGCACGATGAAGTCGAGTTCTAACGCAGCCGCATGTTCGCTTGGCGGCAAACTTTCAAGGAGCTTCTGGCGCCCGCGGGCTATGAGATCACTGCCAAATCCACCAACGCCATCGCTGGCGGCAAAATAGGCGCGTTGATAGCTGATCTGAGAATGATCGTCGCGCAACTCGAGCCGGTCGCCGGGCCCTTGCGGTAGGTCTTCTCCAAAGACAAACAGAAAGCGCCGGTCGGATGCATTCGGTGCGTCGGCTGTGAACGGATAGGGATGGGCTGGTTCATCAACGGCGATCGCCAATTGGCTCTCGATTGGGATCACGCCGTAAATTACCGGTATTGGGCGGGTCCAGGTTTCAACACCGCTCTGGATGACACCTCCGTCATCCGCCGCGGCGTGAAATCCGACACGTCCATAACCTTGCTGGTCGCGCAATGTGACCGGATCCGCGCTATAACGCCAATGCCCGGACATCGTGTCGCCCGTGATCACGAGCGTGAGGTCTATTCGGTTGAGATCACTTTCGAACCGGGGTGCGATTTGCGTAACCAGTTCGGAAGACCCATAGCTAAAGGTGACGTCGCGCAGGGGCTCGGGTACCGCGATTTCTGAGAACGGCTCGTCAAGGCCGGTTTCTTGGAGGGAGTGCGGCGACTGGCCTTCCAGGACCATCTGAAGCGTATTGCCGCTTCGCACAAAGGACGACGAGGTCAAGACGTAAGACGCACCCGTATCGGGGTGGGCCAAGGTGACGGTCGCAGATGTTTCCGATGCATCGATCACGGCGCGGCCGGATACCAAACCCAATTCGTGATCGGCATAGCCCACCTGCCACTCACCGCTGATTGGAACAGGTGCGTCTTGGGCCGCGGCGGGCACGGCACCCAATGACAGGATGCTACCCAGCACGGCCAAAGCAAAACGAGCAATCATGTCCTTATTCCCGCGTTGTGGTGGGATCGGTTTCCCAAATAAAATAGTGGAATTCGCTGCGTAGAACGCGCCGATCATCGGGCGTCGGTTCCATAAGAATTCTTTGCTCGACTTCGCCACCGAAGGAGAGGTCAACAACATAGAATTCGCGCGAAGCCGGGTCCTCGAGCCGCCCTTCAACGATGAAGTGGTCGCCATATTCGCGGGGCCCGTCGATGGGCACATACCGGCCTTCATCAAACCGGACCAAGCGCAGTTCCATCCTTTCGGGGGTTGGAGGCGGCGAAAGGGATACAGGCGCGATGTCCCAAGCAATGCCGCTGCGAAACGTTTCGCCGCGCGACAAGCCTGGACTAATCGACACGATCTGGCCTGTCATTTCCGGGATTGGAACATCGCCGCGTAAGGCTAGCCCATCTGGCCGCGCCAGGAAGTCATGGGTAAAGCTCGTCGCGGTATCGCCGCGCCCAGACGTCATTTCCAAAACGGGCTCGCTGGCACTGAACGGCTCAGGGCCAAGGGGTATCTGCAACCCCAAAATATCATCCCACGCGCCGAAGAGCCCAAAGATGGGCGTCGTCGCCGTGCCGGCCGCTCCGAATTGCAAGCGACGTCCAGTCACCTCAAACATAAACTCCTGATGCGGGTTCCAAGGCATATCCAATCGCATCAAGACGCCTTGGCGCGGGAAAATCGCGCTCAAGGGCGGGACCGTGCTTTGGTTCGGTCGAAACGGGTCGAGATCCGCTTGTTGCTGGGGCTGAAAAGGCGTTTCGGGAAGGCCTTCGGGCGAGCCTAGTTCAGCCATGGGTATCTCGATTGTTGGAAAGCGGCCGCCGCCATCGCTGAACTGCGGCGGTGCCGGTGGTTGCGGCCGTGGCCGGTCGCCCGATGCAACCGGCGACATGGTCAATATTACGTGGTCGAGCGCGATCAAGCCGTCGGCTAATGACATCGTAAACCAAGCTGCTTCAGCGCCGTCATTTCCTGCGAAAGCCGCCGAAACATCTGCCCATCGCGCCCACAGTTCCGCTGCCAATGCCATATCCTCGGGCGCGTAGCGCAGCACAAACAACCGCGTAGATGACGCAAAATTCGCCAGGTCTGAGCCCTGTCCGGCGATAGCATGGCTTCGGTTCACTGGATCGGCCGAAGCTTCGGTTTCCAACGTGATGCTTCCAAATTGGTCTGTCTCGCGGAAGCGTGCATACCAATCCGCGCCGTTGGACAGCTGCGTCACCGGAGCATCGACATGCTGGTAAAGCTCAAGAGAGCTTAGGATGCGTTCAAGCGCCTGAATGTGTGCGATTATCTCACTTGCGGCCTCGTGAACCGCCACGTTTTGGTCAATCTCATCCCGCAGGGCTTCGGCGGCGCCCCGATAGGTCCGACCATCAGGCAGCCGTGCCTCAGGGTCAGCGCGGCTGAACAAATTGTATTGATCTAGCAAGGTTTCATCACGATTGATGACCGCCCAAAGCGTGTCCAATCTTGCACGCCATAGATCGCTCGCATCCGCGCTGAACCAACCGGGCGGATGGTTTAGTGAGACATGTTCTAAGATGATCGATGTCTGCACGGGGCCGACCGCGGACCAGGACCTGTTGGTCACCCAACCTGCACTGGTGAGCGCGGGTCCACCGAAGTCAATCTGCGCTTCGCCCCATTCTTCGAAGGTGAAACGGAACGCATCTTGTTCTTGCCCGAGGACCGACCCGACCGCCAGCGAAGACAGGGCAATGCCCAACGCCAAACGCACGGCGAGCCCCCTAAAACCTCGGGCATGCGCGTCTCTCAATTAACGTCCACCAGTTCAATCCGGTGGACGGCGGCCAGCAAATTCCCTGAGATACTATCGTCGAACAATCCGCCGCTAAACGCGATAGCGCCGCGCACGCGAAGCGACGGAAGGCCTGGGGAGACGAATTCTAAAGGAGAGTTGCCGATTGTTAACCCCGGCAGGGTCAGAGCCGCGTTATAGTCTTGCCCGCGACGCGACAAGGTAAGCCGAGCACCCTCATAGGCTAACGTTTCCAGAATGGGTGCGACCAGTTCTGGATCCTGGGTTGCGCCACAATGGACGCTGCTGGCGGCAATGTCTTGGTATGCGGTGGTCGCTGCGCCATCGTTTCGCAGCAACAACCCAAACCCTATTTCCTGGCACCATTCGCCTAATGCACTCCAAAGCTGAACGGCAACGTGGTTATTTTCGTCGCTGAACAAGCCAAACTCGACCATGCTGCGCCCGCTTTCCATCGTCAGCGTTAAGTCAAAGTGCAAATCCCAATCACCTTGCGGCAGGCCTTGGTCCAGCGTGAAAACATTTCCACTGTCTTGCAGATGCAACCCGCGCAAATCGCTGGCAATGAACGTTAAGGCACCTTGGGTGAAAACATAGTCGTCCGCACGCGGGTTCAGGATCGTCCATCCTGTAGGCCGTTCGGCACTTTCAAAGCTCTCGGCAAACACAATGGTCTCGGTCGACGCGGGACGAACAGCGACCGTTATCTCTTCGGAGATGGTGGAGAGAGCTGTCTGTAGGGATGCGCCGTCGGAGGCATCAAAGTACTGCCCGCGTCCGTTTTCGGCGATGCACAACAAACGGTCGCGGACCTCCGCATCAAGGTCGTACCCAATCGTGTGAAGTGTAAGCTGCGCGTTCGCCTCGGCAAGGATGTTGGCCGCGGCACACGGATCGCCGCCGCAGGTCTCCTGCCCGTCAGTGATCAAGACAAGTGTCGCGTTGCCGTTGCTTTGCGTGTCGAGCCAATTTGCGCTGCGCAGCAACGCCTCCGCAATGGGTGTTTGTCCCTGGGGCGAGATGCTATTGATGGCGCTTTCAAGCGCACCTGATCGTGCGTCGGTCATTGGCATGACAAGCTCGATGTCGTCGCAGCGGCCAAGTTCTCGATTGAACTGATGGCCATAGGCGACCAGCCCGACCTGTGCGTCCTCGGGCAAATCCGACACGGCCCTAGCCAAAAGCCGACGGGCGGTGTCAAACTTCGGCTCGCCATTGATCTGGCCCCACATGGAATTCGATGCGTCCAGAATGAACAAAACCTCTTGCGCATGCTGGGCATCGGCAGGCGCTGAAATCATTGACAGCGCGACGCATAAAGCCGGCGCCGAAATACCCGTGGCTCTGCATTTACTTCGCCCTGATTTGGTCCAAAGCACTGTGGGAACTCCCTGCAGTCACACACCGAAAGTGATCCAACGGAGACGTAGCACCAAGTTTTGAGCAGCAGAATTGGGGGAAATCCCCCATTCATTTAATGCGTGATAAACTACCGGCGTTTAGACGCTGAGAAATTTGCCATCTTTTTATGCAGCGGATGGCGCCGAGCAGACCTTTGAAGGCTTGGAGAACTAGCCCTGATCTGTATTTGGCCTAACAAATAGGGTCACTATAGGGTTCGATCGAATAACGATCAGCATGCTCGCTTGCGGTTGAATTGTATTCATAAACTTGCATTGCATCTGTAACGAACTCGCAGTCTGAGCGAATGTCTGCACCACAATCTGCCCAAGTCAGCACATCAAGCGGATCGAATGATTGGCAATTCGACGCGAGTTCTCTTGAGATGGAGGGGTGCGGGTCCGAAAGGTCGTTCTGAAACCAATAATAGTAACCATCATCATTTTCGCCGTAAATCCAAATATTTTGATTGCCTAAGCGGTTACGCGAGAGGACCTTAAAGCCGCAGTTCTCCTGCTCACACGGCGGCTCAGCGTTCTCGATGGGTTCTCCGAAGCGAATAAGCACCCAAACACCTCCGACAGCAAGCGAGATCAAAAAGAAAACGATGGTCGCAAGGGAAAGCGCCCTTCTCAGGCCTGACATTATTGGTTTGTCCCTTTGTAGTTTTACGAGCTGGCAAGTGAAGCCTTCTTATCCAAAACTCCTTCACGAACTTTCTTCGCTTACAACAGAAAGCCAGCCCAAGGAAATACAAAGGAAATAGGGCAGCCAGCGGTACCGAAGGTCTCGGATGTCAGAGCGGTAGCAATGGATCACCTTCATGGAGGTTTTTTTGGGATCGTCGACGCCATGCACCATATTGGTTTCGAAGCCCGAAAACGCTCAAAAATGCACAAAACAGACGAACGTTTGACCGACGGCGACAGGCTGCTCCGACCGTTCTTCGCCTGAGATGCCCGACCGGGATTTCGTGCGTTTTACCAGGTGGGGTCCCCTGTGAATTCGTGGCAGCATCCAAATTTCGGCTTCAAGATCAAAGCATCAAAGGCTGTATCCTATTGATCCGGGCAACCAAAAGCGCACTTCAGCGCTAAGAGGGTCAACCCCTTGGAAGCCGGCCGGCCCCTCCAATACAAACTCGTTTTCAGATGTAGAGGGCCTCGCGATGTCGAGGAGCAGTTCCGCAAGTAGCAACGAAGGTTCAAGTCGCCCAAAGCCCTCAACGGTGTCTCGGGCGCCCCAGCTATCAGTTGACGGTGTTTCTTCGCCACTGCACCTAAGGAGAAACGCTGGAAACTCAGCCAATCGCTCACCGTAAAATGGATGTCTTGAACGTTGACGTGGTGAATAACGAAACTCCTTCAAAACAACCTGGTTGTCCGTGCGGCCAACGGAATTCATCGCTGAACCCAAGATCGACAACACCCGATACTCGGTCCTTTCGCTCGTCAATTTTAGTAAGACGTCTTTTGCCTGAAAGGCGGCGGCGATAACGGCAAGACCGAGTGATAGATAACCTGTTTTTGTGGCTGAAATTTGTAAGAAATCGACCCGAATAGTTTCCTCATATTCATGTAGACCACGCCGGATCGCGAAATCCGGGAATTCTGCCTGTTCTGGTATGTCCGGAAGCATATCTGGGGTTAGTTCATAAAGATCGTAGTCAGAAACCATTCGCGGTAGCAATGAATGCGCCTTGTTGTACCAACCAAGAAAGTCAGACGCTGTCACACCCTCAACCGCCCATCATCTTTTTGCGACGCTGCTCGCTCTTTCTCGTACTCACATTCTGCCGATCGACGACAGTGCCGTCCGGTGCCTTTACGGTACGACCACCATGCGGCGAAAGTACAGTTCGGGCAAGACGTTCGAAGTTGCCTGTCATTTCCTGCGCTTGTGAAGGAGGCTGCATTTCAGCGTGATCGCCGCTTCACGTACGACACCTATTTGCGACGGCAAAGCTCCAGAACCAAATGACCACAAAGTTTGCTTGGTCCGTCCGAGCTGACGACTGAGCCGATATGTGCATTTCTGGACGTCCACAAGCCCGCTTTGAAACGGAAGTTGCTCCAGCCTGCCTTTTACCCCTTTGGGCCTGAATATCGGCGCAGCGGTCCAACATCGCCTTGGACGGATCGAGCAGCGTGATCCGTGGCCTGCCTGGCCCTCAAAGGTATGGCGTCTGGCGAATGCTCCGGTGCCACAACCAGCGTCAAGCAGCTCCATTTCAGGCGTTGCCACGGCCGGGACGGTTGCCTTGAGCGCCGCTTGGGCTTCGCCTCCTGCGTGCCTCAAACAGCGCCGGTGCAAACGGTCATAGTCAGGGGCCAAACGATCGTAGAGGCCGGTCAAATCCGGATTAAAGGTTGCCAAGGTCATGGGAAGTGGTCTGCGAAGACGGTGGGTGCACGCCTGCGATCGATAAGAACCGCAGGCCTTGCAGTTTATGCGTGGCTAGTCGTCGGTCGTCGGTCGTCGGTCGGGAGAAGCCGAAAGGGCAAACTTTGTCCATCCGAAGCAGAGAATCGCCAGAAGTGTCGCCAACACGATGACGAGGAAGAACACGTCATCAGGGTCAATCGGCGGTGTGAACAGAACAAGCGCGGTTGTGAAGAGCGCGGCGAAGGTGTTCACGATCCCAAGAACTCCGCGCGGAGGGATATGCGGCAGAAGCACCATTGCGATCATCACCTCGACGGCAAGGATTTGAGTAGCAAAGCATATCGCCGGCACGGAACTGTGCAGCTTTACAAAGGAGCTTACTGCTGGTTCTCTGGATACTCGAGTACTGCAGTTGAGTGTTATCTTTGGTTTCGAAAGGTGCGCCCGAATGATAGAGAAATTGTTTTCATTTGTACTGTTCAGGCTTTTTTGGGGAGCCTTGGTTTTAGGATTAACCTTTGGTGCTGCGAGTGCGCAAGAAAACTGGGATATTATCCCGACCATCATCCTCCCGTCTGAAACCAACGCTGCTGCCCAGGCTCTTGAGAGCGAATTCGGTATTTCTCCCGGATTTCTCGAGCTAACCAGCGGGCAGGGCAGAAAATACTACTACTTCATGTTTCATCGAATCGCGCCAGGCAGCATCGCGGAAGACTGGGGCTTGCAGGACGAATATGTGGTGATCGACGCAGACAGTACGAGGCGACCGTTCATTGATAATTTCATTTCACTGAGCGTTAATCACACTTCGATCGCCGAGACCCCGGAAACCATATCAGCCATCTTTGAACTCTATTTGGAGGTCCTTCGCGATCCGGAGCATTACGTGAACATCTCAGTCGTACCGGCATTCCAATTATACCAACACCGCGTCGCAAACCGGCGTGATATGAGGTCGGACGAGGCCACCGGCTCAATCTTGCTGGCCAACAACGTCACCACTGCCAATCCACAACAGATTTTCGTTGATCATCTCGGCTTTGATTTAAACGAAGCCCTCGTGGTTACCGAGATCATTCCGAATTCGCCAGCTGACATTGCAGGCATCGAGCCAGGCGACGTCTTCGGAGGTCGCATCGGCAACGGTGGTGTTCCGTCGACCTGGACGCGTGCGGAAATTCTACAATGGGCTTCAGAGCGCTTGGAACGCAACGTGGGCTACGGCCCCCTAAATTTCCGTTTTGTCCGCAACGGGCAAGAACAATCTTACCCTCTTCCGGCAATCCGCCGTGGCGAGGTTTTTTCCGAGCTCCAACTCGAAGATGGCGAGAGAGCGGTTTTTGAACTACTTCCGCCTGCCATCCGCCAGTTTTATACCTACATCTACCTTGGCGATTTTGAGGCAGCCGAACCTCTCCAAATGTACATCTTTGATCAGATTGCCGGGAATTCGGTTCTAACTGTCACGCGCCTTTTTGGCGCATATGATGATTTCCGCGACGCATTCGAGGCATCACGTGGACGAGGCGTCTTCACTCATTACATACTGACCAAAAGCAATGCACTTGGGCTATGCGGCGCCCCCGGCACGGATTTACGCGTAGAACAGGAGCGCTACGAGGTGTGGGTCGATCAATATGGGATTGAGGTTTCGTCGCGACGGGAGATCGAACCACTGGTCTATGAGTTTACCGTGCCGGAACAATGGGCAGGCGCGCTACGTGAAACGTCTCCTATGGGCGAGGTACGGCAATGGCGTGGTGATGTGATTGCCTTCCTGCGCGCTGCAGGCGGCTGTGACAGCTCACTGCTGGCTCAACTTGAGAGCAATATGCTGGCATATCTTGCGACTGCGCGGTGATGATGCTCTGCAAAAAGCAAAAGAATGGCCTTCAGATTTCGGAGATTTACATGTTGAGGGTCCCTGTGTTTTTGGCGTGTGGATTACTTTGTTCCACTCCAGCGTTTGCCAACGACCTTGTCATTCGACTGGAGACGGCTCTGGCACAACTAGGATACCAACCAGGAGCAATCGACGGTGTGGTTGATCAGGCGACACACAACGCGATCCATGCCTTCCAAAGAGACCGGGGCTTGGCCGAAACCGGCGGCATGGATTTTGCCGGGCTTCAGGCGATGGAGCTTGAAGTTGCGAGCCGCCAAGCCGCTACACCAGCACCGTCCGCCGCTGAAACTTCAAGCCCACCGCAGTCATCAAACCCAGGTTTGCAAACAGAGGTTATTGATGGATACATCTACCATTTTTTGACCGAACATTGCGGCGGTGATTGGGGTATCGTGCACTATATCTATCCGTTTTACGCGTCTGGCGGATACAATTTGGAACAGTCTGAGTTTTGCGTTTCCAGAACTGAGAACCGCATACTTTCATCCGAAGGGCGAGGCGGGTTCACGCTGGTCCGGGATCGAACTCATTCCCAGCAGTTTGATGTTTTGGAATCGGGCGATCACGAGCATCAGCGAATCTCCTTTGAGGTAGGTAATTTTGGAGCGTACGAGAGCTATACCGAGGCCTGGCAACCTTTCTCCCATGACGTTGCAACGCTGATCGATGGGCAAAATAGTATCCGATATCCCTCTTCTGACAACGTGAGTGGTCTTGGTTTCACATACGAATACGCATTCGAAAACACAGGCGATAGCGACCAATTCCAGTTTCTAGGGTCAGGACTCATAACCAATAGATGACAAGGGCGGCGAGTGCGATTACCGAGAGGAAGACCTTCGGGCAGCTGTCGTATCGAGTTGGAACACGCCGCCAATCCTTCAACCTTCCAAACATGATCTCGATCCTGTTGCG
>JBCDBR010000026.1:0-61957 GCA_039183205.1 Pseudomonadota bacterium
AATCCACGACGTCCACGCAGAATGCGGGACTTTTTGATGTCATGCTGCCGTTGGCGGAGGCCGAGTTGGGTCTGGACATTCGCGTGGTCGCGGTGGGCACAGGACAAGCGTTGCAAAACGCAGCCCGCTGCGATGGCGATCTGGCGATTGTGCATGCCCGCGCCGCAGAAGATGCCTTCGTGGCCCAAGGCTACGGGACCGCGCGCTATGATTTAATGTACAATGATTTTGTCTTGGTCGGCCCCGCCACCGATCCCGCCGACGTTTCCGGCGCGGCAAATGTGCGTGAGGCATTCACTGCCATCGCGCGCGCTGAGGCGGCCTTTGCCTCGCGCGGAGACGATAGCGGCACCCATCAGGCCGAAGTCGCGCTTTGGACCGGCATTGCCGATGTCGCAGCCGTCTCTGGGACCTGGTATCGAGAAACCGGGTCGGGCATGGGCGCGACACTGAACCTCGCCGTCGGGATGGGGGCCTATACACTCAGTGATCGGGCGACGTGGTTGACCTTTGCCAATCCGGGCCAGCACCGGATAGTTTTTGACGGTGACCCGGCTTTGCACAACCCCTATGGTGTGATCCCCGTCAGTCCCGCGCATTGCCCAAATGTGAATTCAGCCGGTGCCCGGGCCTTGGTCGATTGGCTGTTGTCGGCGTCTGGGCAGGCCGCGATATCGGGCCATCGGATCGAAGGCCAACAATTGTTCTATCCCGGCGCCGCCCCATAAAATGGAAAAACCGTCGGGGCCCTCCCTTGCCCCGACGGTCTGGTCCGGTCGGTTAAGCGCGTCAGACAAAGTTTGTCAGAGCGCCCGGTCAGGACCTTAGCCAAGTGCGCCCGGTCATATGCCGGGCCGTGCATGTGAGACTTAACACCATCCGATGCCGCAACCAATTCGTCAAGCATGGATGCGGCCTATCACTGTCAAGAGCCCGTTCGGCCTCTCTCCATCTCAAACCCATCCTGCGGCGCATCGGTCGCTGCAACACGCACCCCGGTCTTGTAACGAGCAAAGAATACGCCGACTAGTGTGAATCTCGCCGCTGTTTGCGAAAATCGCGCGTATTTGCCCGCAATTGGCCGGTATTTGGGGACTTCTGTTATAAGTTCTCTCTCTTTCAGCAGTGTCACGGATGCGCCTGTGAAATTACGCGACCGGCAACGTCGCGGCCCAGCAGTCGGATACTTGCACCAATGCCAAAGGCCGCGGTTGGGCAACATGCGAGCAGATCCGTGTTGCGCAAGATGCCATTGATCGTGCCGTCGGTGCGCCCAGCCAGACGTCCGCTGCCGTGCAAAACCCGCATCGGAGATGGGCGCACGTGCAGGGCCCTTTACCTGGCTTTTGGCCCGTATCGCGGCCAGCCTCAGGACGGCCCCGCCGACACTGGCAGGTCTTGCTGGCCTTGGGGGTGGCATTACGGCATCGCGGTTTGGCGGAGCAAAACCATAGAAGATCCCTTGCCAATCACAGCGATCAGGCTCAGATCAATGCCGCACGCAAAGCCAGGTCTTGGCGGTCGGTTCCTGGATCGCCGCGGCGGTTTTCTGCGCGGCATGCGCTTTGGCAAAGTCAGCCCTCATCTACGCGGATGTGCATCTTGATCATAAATTGCCCTGTCGCGGCCGAGCGACGCCAAAGGCACGTCGTATAGGCAAAGCGCGGATGCGGATGCGGCCGGCTTTGCCGACATCAACGGCGCCGCTCCCGCGGTTGCGGCCGGGTTGGTATTTCTTTCAGCAAACCGCCGACCCCCATACCGGCAATATCCTCTGCGCTTGGCGGAACGCCGCAAATGACACGTTCCATCACCCAGTCCGCGCCATTGAGCGCAGGCGATCTCGCACAACCGGGCAACCCGATCACGGCGCGCCCGGCATGGCTGCCCAAAAACAGCAAATTGCCCGGATCGACCGGCATACCGAACCGCGTCAGATGACCCCCGGCTTGCTGCAAACCAACAGGCCCGACATCCATGACATCCGATGTGGCAGATGCGGTCAGGATCAGGATCAAATCCCCCTCGATGCGGCGCAGACATGCGGCAATATAGGCGGCTTGGTGCGGAACCGTTTCAACTGTTTCGAGCGTAACGTCCAGCGCGGCAAGCCGGCTCCGAAGCGCGGCGACCGCTTTGTCTTCGGAGGCATCGCTGCGCAATTGGGTGACCACCAAACTGGCATGGCTAAGGACGGGCGCGCAGAGTTCCAGCGCGCCGCGCGCGGCCTCGGATGCGGCCGCTACATGCTCCGCGGCCACGGCGTATGGAATGATCTTGATGGTGGCCACCATCATGCCTCTGGTCACGCGCTGCCACGGGGGCAACGTCGCAATCGTAATCCCCGGATTTATAGCGTTCAACTTTGCCACCGCCGTTTCATCTACACGGAGAATTCCGGCCTGCTGGGCCCGCAGATTGACCCGTCCGGTAAACGCGGCATCTGCGGTCAGGCCAGGCTCAGGCGCCGACAGTATCGCCTGGGATACCTCTACAGCTGCGGCGTTTTCCGACACATCCCCCGGGCTCAACTGGGCGACAATGACCTCCTGGACGCCCGCAGCCTTCATCGAGGCAATATCCGCGGCGTCCAGAATATGGCCCTTACGAAGCTTGCGCCCATCGACCGGCTGGGCATGGGCCAGCACGCTGCCTTCGGCATCGGCGAGTGGCACCGGCCCGAATTTCATGGCTTGCGCAACCTCTCGATGATCTCAGCTAGGATCGACACGGCGATCTCACCCGGTCCGACCGCGCCAATGCGCAGACCGACCGGGCCATGGATGCGAGCGATATCGGCCGCGGAGAACCCGGCCTCGGTCAACCGTGCGACACGCCTGGCATGGGTCCGCGAAGAGCCCAAGCATCCAAGGTAAAAGACGTCCGATCGGAGCGCCGCCTTGATCGCGGGATCATCGAGCTTGGGGTCATGGGTCAAGGTGACGATCGCCGTGCGCGGATCCAGACCGATCTCGTCAAGGGCCTCGTCAGGCCAATCTTCGGTGATCCTCTCGCCCGGAAACCGTGCCGCCGCCCCAAAGGCCGGGCGCGGATCGACAATGGCGATGTCGAAACCCGCCAGCCGCGCCATCGGAATAAGGGCTTGCGCGATATGGACGGCCCCGACGACAACCAACCGCAGCGGCGGATTGTGAACGGCCGTAAATACATCCCCGTCGAGCCCGGACTGGTCGCGTCGCAGCCGCTCGGCGAGATCCGGAGCCTCGCTGCTGCGCAGAACAGCGGGGCGCCCGTTCTGCGCCGTCGGACCCGCAATATTGACCTGATAGCCGACAGGTTCGCGCGCCGCGCGGGCCGCCACGAGGTGTTCCAAAACGTCCTCAGGGATCGCCGCCCCCACGGGTTCAATCAGCACTTTGATCGTGCCGCCGCAGGCCAGACCCACGGCAAAGGCCTCATCATCCGAGACGCCGAATTCCAGAAGCTCCGACGCACCGGTGACAATCGCATCCATTGCGGATGTGACCACAGCGCCTTCGACGCAACCGCCCGACACCGATCCGGCCATTTCGCCGTCTCCGGCGACGACCAATTGGCTGCCCACAGGCCTCGGAGCGGACCCCCAGGTTGCCACGACCGTGGCCAGCACGGCGCCGCGCCCGGCCCGGTGCCACGCCAAGGCGCGTTCTGGCATATCCTCTAGGACTTGCGTCACGGGTGATGTCCTCCTCCGGCCAACACTTTAGCAGTATTGCCACGGCGGACCAGCATGAAGACACGCGCATTCTATGCATTTGCGCTTTGCCCCGCCCGAAGGTGTCGGGCCTTGCGCACAGCCGGAGGCAATTGCGCACTTCATTCCAGAACCGCGCGCGCAGGGCGGTTCCCGAAGGCCATCATCGGCCGGGTCAACCGCCACCGTACTCGCGATCACGGCCGCACCCCGAAAGCGGCTCAAGGAGGTACCATGCGCGCGCTGTTCCCCTTGCAGGCCCGCGCATTATGTTGCACCACTCGGCGTGGTTTATCATCACGAGGCGGCAATGGCGGACGGCACGATGACATCGGAAAAACCAGATCAGCGCGTGTCGGTCCGCGAAGTCTTTGGCATTGATAGCGATATGGAGGTGATGGGCTTTGCCGGGGCGTCTGATCGGGTGCCGGTCATCGATTCGACCTACAAATTCGATCCCGACACGACATTGGCCATCCTTGCGGGCTTTCGCAGCAATCGCCGCGTGATGATTCAGGGCTATCACGGTACCGGCAAGTCGACCCATATCGAACAAGTCGCCGCGCGGCTCAACTGGCCGGCGGTGCGGGTCAATCTCGACAGCCATATCAGCCGGATCGACCTCATCGGCAAAGACGCCATCAAGCTGCGCGACGGCGTCCAGGTGACCGAATTTCACGAAGGCATCTTGCCCTGGGCGCTGCGCAATCCGGTCGCGATTGTCTTTGACGAATATGATGCCGGACGGCCCGATGTGATGTTCGTGATCCAGCGCGTTCTGGAACATGATGGCAAACTGACGCTGCTGGACCAGAACGAGATCATTACGCCGCACCCGTCCTTTCGGCTGTTTGCCACGGCCAATACGGTGGGATTGGGCGACACGACCGGGCTTTACCACGGTGTCCAGCAGATCAACCAAGCGCAGATGGACCGCTGGTCGCTGGTTGCCACGCTTAACTACCTCAGCCATGACGCGGAAACACAGATCGTTCTGTCGAAATCGCCGCACTACAATACTGAAAAGGGCCGCAACACGATCAGCCAAATGGTCGCTGTTGCCGCGCTGACCCGCACGGCCTTCATGAACGGCGAATTGTCCACGGTCATGTCGCCGCGGACGGTCATCAATTGGGCGGAAAACAACGAGATTTTCCGCGATGTTGGCTACGCTTTCCGACTGACTTTCCTCAACAAATGCGATGAGTTGGAGCGTCAAACCGTAGCCGAGTTCTACCAGCGCTGTTTTGATGAAGAGCTGCCGGAAAGTGCCGCAAGCATGAGTTTGGGGTGAACCTGACGCGCTCCTCCGCAGGCGGGCTTTGCGGCGGTGCGATTTGACGCTGGCGGCGCGCCGAAGCGAGGCCAAGATCGACCGAATGGTCCAGACGGCCGAGGGCGGTTGCTCCCTTGAAACGCGATGCTGAACAAAGACGTTGTCCCGGACAATTTGCGGAATACCCGGCAAAGGATCAAGCCGACCAGGCAAACCCGCCGACGCAGGCGATTGCCGGTTTGGACACGGTCTTGAACTGGTCCAAAGCCTGCCAGGCATAGCGCATCTCGCGCGCAGGCAAGGCAGCATAGCTGCACCGCGGCGCCACGGTCTCGGCAGATAATTAACAAATCGTTGCCCCTTTGTTCACAGCCTGTGAACAATTTCTGGGTATTTACGATATCTATGGGTAAGCGGAGACATATCCTTCCAGCCGCCCTTATTGCGGCGACGGTCGCCGCCCCACAGGTGGGCGCGGACACGCCCGGCGATCCTTTGCGTTTTTTCGCTGATTGTGCTGGCCGGTTTTCGGCGGAGCTGTCGCACCGCTGGATGATGTCCGACCCAACCGCCGATGATATCGAAGCACTGCGCGCGGCTTTGTTGGAGATCGTGGCGAGCTTGACCCCCGACGGCGCGGGACGCGAGGTTTTAAACTGGCGGCTGCAAGCACGCACGGCGCATAGCGCCTTGCTGAGCCGCGCGTCGTTTCAGGACGATGGTTGGGCCGCGGAGCGCGCAACCGCGCACATCAATCATTGCGCCGCCTTCCTTCTGGGCCCCACCGCACCGGCCCCGGCCGAGCCAAACACGCCCGATATCGCGGCAACAGCCGCCTTTGCGCCGGCGCGATAGAACCAAGATCGGCGATCATGCCGATCACGTTTCCTGATTTGACGAAGCGATCAGTCCGGTGGCCTAAATCCCCTAGACCATAGGGAGACCCTGGCATGCATATTGGATTGATCGGCGGCATCGGCGTTGCCGCAACGCTCGCCTATTACCAGCGCCTAACCGCAGCGATCCAAAGCGCCGGCGCGGTGCCCGACATCACCATCGTGCACGCCGATGCCGCCACGCTTTTGGCCAATAACCGCACCGATGACCGCACCGCGCAAGCAAAGATCTATTGCGCATTGATCGACCGGCTTGCAGCGGCGGGCGCGGAGTGTGCGGCGATCACGTCCCTCGGTGGACATTTTTGCTTCGCCGAAACAAAGGCCATGTCAGCATTGCCCCTGGTGTCGGGCATCGAAGCGCTCAACGATGCGGCGCATGCGATGGGAATGGCGAAACTGGGTTTGCTTGGCACCCAAAGTGCGATGCACACACAGCTTTACGGGCTGCTTCAATCCCCGGCCATCGTGCCAGAGGACGTTGCCGGACTGGGTCGGGCCTACGAAGACATGGCTCTTCGAGGCGCGGCGACCGAGGCGGACACAGCGCTCTTTTTTGCGGCCGGCCAGGGCCTGATGGATGCGGGCGCTGAGGTCGTGGTTCTTGCGGGCACCGATCTGGGGCTTGTATTCGACCACGCCGAGGTCCCTTACCCGGTCCTTGATGCGCTGGATGCCCATGTCGCGAAACTTGCGAATTTGGCAACAGACCGGACACCATTGGCGCATTGACGGCAGCCCGGCGCTCTGCGAGCTTCGCCGCCATGTTGAGCCCTTCGCCAGACGATATCGAGGCCGCCGCCAAACGATTGCGCGGCCGGATACGTGCGACCCCTGTAATGCAATTGCCGGCAGGGGTATTTGGCCATCCCGTGGCGCTCAAACTCGAACATTTGCAGGTCACCGGCTCGTTTAAGGTGCGTGGCGCCTTCAACAACCTTTTGACGCGCCAAGCCACAGAGGCCGGCGTCGTGGCCGCGTCGGGCGGCAATCACGGCGCAGCAGTTGCCTATGCCGCCACGGCTTTGGGGTTGCGTTCGGTGATTTTTGTGCCGCGATCAATCGCCAAACAGGAAAAGCTTGAGCGGATGCGGCTCTTTGGGGGCGAGGTGATCCTGACCGAAGGCTCCGTCGCGGACTGCATGGACCGATACGAGCTGCATTCCGAAACCACAGGTGCCCTTGCTGTTCATCCCTATGACACCGAATGGACTTTGGCCGGGCAAGGGACGGTCGCGGCCGAAATGGAGGCTGCCATCGATGGCCTCGATACTGTTTTAATCGCGGTGGGTGGCGGCGGTTTGATTGGCGGCATCATGGCCTGGTTTCGGGATCGGGTGCGCGTTGTGTCGGTTGAAACGGAGGGCACCAATACCCTGTCGCGTTCTTTGGAAGAGGGGCCAGACATTGAGGTCTCGGCCAGCGGTATCTCCGCAGGATCGCTCGGTGGTCCACGCTTGGGCGCGTTGCCCTACCAACTGGCAAAACAACATGTTGCGGACGCAATCGTCTTGCCGGATGCGGCGGTATTTGATGCTGGTCTTCAGCTTTGGCAAAAAACCCGGCTTGTCGTCGAACCCGGCGCGGCAACGGCGATGGCAGCCCTGACCTCTGGCGCCTACAAGCCGGAACCGGACGAACGTGTCGGGGTCTTGCTGTGCGGCGGCAATGCGGAGACCGGGTGGTTCTTCACACCCTAGTTGCGCGGATTTAGGCGGCTTTCTCTCCGTCGCTGGCCAAGAGGGCGCGCAATTCTTCTTCCGCTAGGGGTTCATCAAAACTCACGCCTGCAAAGCCTTTACCGGAACGCGCAACCGTTGCGGGGCGTGATGCGCCGCCAAGTTCAAGCTTGATCGCGGTTTGAGGCGGCAAGCGGCGCGGCACCATCAGTTTGGCCCCGGACACCGAGACATCGAAGAACCGGGCAGCCAATCGTTCTCCTTCTGCCTCCACGATGGTGGAGCTGACGAATACATAGCGCATTGCCCGCCGCTTACGCCGCAAATCCCGGATCAACAGGTATGGCAGCAAGATCGCAGAGGTCGTTGCACATCCCAAAAGGGCGGCCCGTTCGATCCGATTTTCGCGATTTATGCGGCTAAAGGCGACGCGCAAAGTGGCCAGGCCAGATGCTGAAAGCTCTCGCCTGCCCTGTCGTGGCGTAACTGCCTCGTCCGTGGTTTGCGCCGTTTCGTTGGTCTCGCCATCGACATCTTGGCATTGCCACGCGGTTTGCAGCTGCCTGATTTCACGGCCAAGCGTGTCGGCGGTGGCGGCAAATTCGGAGGCCGGCAATCGCCCGGTCGCCTTGGCGGCAACGGCATCCAATGCGTTCCGGCGCAGAGTTTGGAGTTGATCGGCCGCGCGCGGCTGTGCCGGGCGCAGTTCCAACACTGCGCTCGCGGTTGCAAGCAGGCTCGCCTCGATCGACGGGCCGTAGCCTGTGGCGAGGTCCATATTCGTGTCACTCGACACGCGCATCAAATCAGCGGCGAGCGCAAGGTGACCCAATGCGCTGCAGGCCTCATTGGCCTCAGCTGCCACCGGTAGAACGGTCGTGGCCGCGACAGCCACAATGCGGGCGGGAAGACGCATGCACAACTTCCTTACCCCTCGGCAAACCCGCGCCGTGTTACCCCAAAAGGGTTTAAGGCGTGCTGAATCTCGACCTTCCCGCATTGCCCCCATCCACGACTGAGCCCATATTGGCCGCCATGAAGAACCCAAGCGACAATCCGGCCGAGCCGTTTAAGAAAGCCTTGGCCGAAGCGACCCGTACGCTGGCCGATGACCGGGACCTCGGCGTGAGCTACACCGTCGATCCGCCGGGCTCGTCAAACGACGGGTTGCGGCTGCCGCAGGTTAGCCGCCGTATGACCCGGGATGAGGTGTTGATGGCGCGCGGCACCGCCGATGCGCTCGCGCTTCGGCACCGCTATCACGACGCGGGCACCGCAGCGCGCTACCAACCGGCCGGCGGGATGGCGCGCGATCTGATGGACGCGATGGAAACGGCGCGCTGCGAGGCCGTGGGCGCCCGCACGATGCCGGGCACCGCATCCAATATTGAGGCAAAGATCGGTGCGGATGCGCGGCGCAAGGGCTATGGCGAAATGCGTGAAGCCGCCGATGCGCCGCTGGCCACCGCCGCGGGCTACATGATCCGCGAAAAAGCCACCGGACGCAGCCTGCCGGCCGAAGCAGCCAACGTGCTCGAACTTTGGCGCGATTTTATCGATGAACGCTGTGGCGCGACGCTGGCCGCCTTAGATGACAGTCTTTTTGACCAAACAACCTTTGCGAAATTGGCCCGCCAGCTCATCGATGATTTGGGCTATGGGGACCAACTGGGCGACGATCCTGACGATCTCGAAGATGAAAGCGACGAGGACAGCGCAGCGGACGAGGAAGACGAGCCCGACAGCACAGGTCAAGAGGACAGCGCCGAAGAAGAAGACAGCGAAGCCGCCCCGGAACGCAGCCAGGAGGAAAGCCAAGACGCCGCGCAAGCCGAATTGCAGATGGACGACCAAGGCGACATGGACGACGCCGAGGAGCAGGAATTGCCGGAGGGCGAAGCGCCGCTCGAACCACCGCCGAGCCAGACCCACTCAGATGCGGACCCAAATTACAGCGTTTATTCAACCTCTTATGACGAAGAGATTTTTGCCGAGGATTTGGCCGAAGCGCAGGAGCTTGAACGTCTGCGCGCCTATCTCGACCAACAGCTTGAACCGCTCAAAGGCGCGGTGAGCCGGTTGGCCAACAAGCTTCAGCGCCGATTGCAGGCGCAACAGAACCGATCCTGGGAATTTGATCGCGACGAAGGCATTTTGGATGCTGGCCGTCTGGCCCGGATCGTGGCCAATCCCACAACGCCCCTGAGCTTTAAGGTTGAGAAAGACACGGAATTTCGCGACACGGTTGTGACGCTGCTTTTGGACAATTCCGGCTCGATGCGCGGGCGTCCGATTTCCATCGCGGCGATCTGCGCCGATGTTTTGGCCCGGACACTGGAACGTTGCCAGGTCAAGGTCGAGATCTTGGGTTTCACCACCCGCGCCTGGAAAGGTGGGCGCGCGCGCGAAGAATGGCTGGCCGAAGGCCGCCCCCTGGCCCCGGGGCGCCTGAACGACCTGCGCCATATCATCTATAAATCCGCCGATGCCCCGTGGCGCCGGGTGCGCGACAATCTCGGGCTGATGATGAAGGAAGGTCTTTTGAAGGAAAACATCGACGGCGAGGCGCTCGAATGGGCGCACCGGCGCATGGTCGCGCGGCGCGAGGCCCGAAAAATTCTGATGGTGATCTCCGACGGCGCGCCGGTGGACGACTCGACTTTGTCCGTTAACCCCGCGAATTTCTTGGAAAAACACCTCCGCGACGTGATCGCCATGGTCGAAAAGCGCAAAGCGGTGGAACTTTTGGCCATCGGCATCGGCCATGACGTGACCCGCTACTACGACCGGGCCGTGACCATCACGGATGTCGAACAACTCGCCGGTGCGATGACCGAGCAATTGGCATCCCTCTTCGACACCGACCCGCGCGCCCGCGCGCGCGTGATGGGCATGAAACGTGCCTCTTGATGCGGTTCATTTTCTTAATGGTCACAGGTCTGCTCGCTCCGAGCGTCGCGCTCGCTGACCCAATCTGTGAAACCGTAGAAGACGAAGCGGTTATCGAAGAAGCCACTAGATTGGCAGAAGCCTATCTCACGGAACAGGGACACACCGTGTTCGCCAATTCTGTTCACATCGTGCTCTATTGCCGCGACTTCTTTATCTATACGACCGAAATTCATGAAGGTGTTCTTGGCGGCGTTCCGTATGTCTTCTTCGCATACGATGGCACGATACTTTGGCACCACTACGCCCTCTGACACCCCCTCTTTTGGCGCGGTCACGGATGGCGCAGCCGCCGCGCGCCCCGCGCGGCGTGTCCTTGACGGCGCGAAAAGAGGGATACACTCGACACGTCCGCCCTCGCGGCCTCTCAGCAAAAGACCCAAATCTCCTCTTTACCAACACCCTCTTGGGAAAAGCACCACCCCCGGGGCTCCGCCCGCCCACGGCTGAAAAGGTCCACTGGACCTTTTCCGGGACGCCTCGGGCCCCATCCGCCTCGGATGGGGAGACCAAAAATGGCGCGGCACGCGCCGCCGCTAGACAACAGGCCGCCAAGAAGGCACCGTCCGCCCATGACCGATACCTCTCCCACGCGCTTCCAATCTTTCGCCGCCACGACCCATCCCGACCAAGGCCCTCCACGGCTTGCGGAGTTGCGCGCAGAAATGGCGGCGCAGAACGTCGACGCGGTCCTCGTACCGCGCGCTGATGCGCATCAGGGCGAATACGTGGCCGCGCGCGATGAACGCCTTGCCTGGCTGACGGGGTTCACCGGCTCTGCCGGCAGTGCTGCGGTTTCACAGGCGCGGGCGGCGGTCTTTGTCGATGGCCGCTATACGTTGCAAGTGCGGGCGCAAACGGCGCCAGACAGCTTTGAAACAGTGGCCTTTCCACAAACAAAGCCCGAAGACTGGCTGATCGACGCACTAAAAGGTGGCGGCACCGTGGCCTATGACCCTTGGCTTCACACCATGGATGAGGAAAAACGGTTGTCGTCAAAACTGACACACTACCAGATCCGTTTGCAACCGACCCCCAATCTCATCGATGCGATTTGGGCGGACCAACCCATACCGCCATCCGCCAAGGTGCGAACGTGGCCAGAAACGCTGGCCGGTCAAAGCGCGTCTGAAAAACTTTCGCGCATTGCCGCGACCCTGACCAAAGCGGCGCAAAGCGCGTTTGTCATCACCCAACCCGATAGCCTGTGCTGGCTGCTCAATATCCGAGGTGGCGATGTGCACCACACACCGTTGGTCCAAGGCTTTGCGATCATGCATGCCGATGCGACGCTCGATCTCTTCGCCGATCCGGCCAAATTTGACGGCGTCGACCTGCCGGATGGGGTCACACTTCATGATCCTGCGACCTTCGAAACCGCGCTGGCCGATCTCCGTGGACCCGTCCGGCTGGACCCGTCTACAACGGCAATTGCCATCGCCCAAGCACTGATTGCGGCAAAAATCGCCATCGCCAAAGGCGCCGATCCCTGTGCGATCTCCAAAGCGGCGAAGTCACCGGCGGAAATCGCAGCGACCCGCGCGGCCCATCTCAGGGACGGTGCGGCGGTGACCCGGTTTTTGGTTTGGTTCGATCACCACTGCACCACCGGCATCACCGAGATCGATTGCGTTCGCGCCCTTGAAAATTTCCGTTCTGATACCGGCGGGCTCCTGGATGTGAGCTTTCCCACAATTGCCGGCAGCGGCCCGAACGGGGCGATCGTGCATTACCGCGTGACCGAAGACACCAATCGCACCCTCAATCCCGGGGAGCTTTTTTTGATTGATAGCGGCGCGCAATATCAGGACGGCACGACCGATATCACGCGCACTTTGGCCGTGGGCGATCCCGGGCCTGAGGAAAAAGCCGCATTCACCCAAGTGCTCAAAGGCATGATCGCGATCCACCTTGCGCGGTTTCCCAAGGGCCTATCCGGGCGGGAACTTGACGCTTTGGCCCGCATGGCCCTGTGGCAGGCCGGACGCGATTACGATCATGGGACCGGCCACGGCGTCGGCGTTTATCTGGGTGTACATGAAGGTCCGCAGCGGCTTTCGCGGGCCTCTACGACCCCGCTTGAACCCGGCATGATCTTGTCCAACGAACCGGGCTATTACCGCGAGGGGTCTTTTGGCATCCGCATCGAGAACCTGATCACGGTGATCGAGGCGCCAGGCGTTGCGGGTGGCGACGCCCACCGGGACATGTATGCCTTTGAAACGCTGACCTTTGCACCGATTGACCGTCATTTGATTGACCGCGCAGCGCTGAGCCCGGCAGAACGTGCCTGGATCGATGCCTATCACGCCCAGGTTGCGGACAAAATCGGCCCGCAGCTTGACGCTGACGCCGCAGCTTGGTTATCACAGGCGACCGCACCGCTTTGAGGACAGATTGCGGTGCTGGCCTGCCGGGCTTGGCCCTGCCAGCGATACTGCACCATCATTCATTCCATTTGGGGGGAGGCACCGATGGCCGATCATATTAACATTCGCAAAAGCGCCGCGACATGGGTTGTCCGTGCCAGCGGCGCGGTGATTGGCGAAAGCCAAAATGCCCTGGAGCTGAGCGAAGGGGATTACCCCGCGGTCATTTATTTTCCGCGCGACGACGTCGCGATGGCGTTTTTGGAAAAAACCGACACGTCAACGCATTGCCCGTGGAAAGGCGATGCGACCTATTACGCGATTTCGACGCCAAGCGAGACCCTGCCCGATGCAGCCTGGAGCTATGAGGCCCCCAAGGACGATATGTCGAAAATCAAGGACCATATCGCGTTTTACACAAGCCGGGTCAGCGTCGAAAAACTCTAATCGATCAGCGTCCAAAACGCGCCGCTTTGCAAAATCTGCAAAAACCGCTCACGGTGGATATTCCGCCAAGGCGGATGGTTCGGCACGTGTTCTGCCGCCGATTGAAGAACCAGCATAGCGGCCCCATCAACTCGTAGGCTTTCGGCGATCACTTGCGCGCCGAAGAGGTCTTGATAGCTTTCCCCCGCAGGACCGGCCGGCTCGGTGTCCCAGGCTAAACGGGCGGCGTCGGCCATGGCATCGGCGGCGCTGAGCGATGTGGTGATACCAACCAGAAGCCCGACATCTTGGCCGCCATCGACCATGTCGGCCACCGCAACCGCTTGGATCGGCGCGCCCTCGGGAAGATCGAGAAAGAACTGCGCCTGCGCCAACGTGCCCGGCGGCATTCCATCGCCATCAAGCGCGGCGACGAGAGCGCTAAGATCGCCCCGCATGCCGGCGGTCTGCGGGGCTTCGATCAGTGCCCAAGAGGATGCCTGTTGGACGCGGTCGCCCAGAATGCGGATGCGGGACGCACGACCGATACCGCCGCCAAAAAGATCACTCCGCGCCGCGGGGTCACGCGTATCATCGGCGCCTCGCGCCCAAATTATCGTGCCCAGCCGGTCATCTTCGGCATAGCCCGCGGCGCGCAACCCCGACGCCAGACTGCCCATCGCGCCGCCCGACAGATCGAGCACCATGGCGGCCTCTGGGCCGCGGGTCATCGTGGCGACACGCTCAATCGCGGCAAGATCGATGCCGGTCGGACGGGTGCCCGCTTGCACCGCCACCGCCGCCGTTTGCGCGATCGAGGGCGGCAATGTGCGCGCCGATGCCATGAATGCAGCTTGGTCCGGCGACAATCCCTGCGCCAATGCGCGGATGTCGCCAGGCGCGCCATAGCTAAGCTCAATCAGGCCCGCACCGGTTTGCGGCAAGGCTAAATCCGCAAAGAGGTCAAGGATCAGAGCCGCGCGGTCTTGCGCCACCGCCATCACCGGAAAAACGGCCGTGCATAAAAGAAATGCCAAACCCCGCATCAACTGTGTTCTTCCGCCGCGGTCGCCGCCAAAGCTCGGTTATAGGCTTTGAGCGCATCGACATGAAACAGTGCCCCTTCAAGCGCCGGGGGGCCGTCATTGGGCGCGCGCGTCACAACCGGGATAAAGGACAACCCCGTGCGTTCGAAAATTGGCAAAGCGCGTTCAAGCGTTGCGTTAACATCGGTGAAGATGCCTTGCTCGATCAAAGTCAGCAGGTCCTCGACCGACGCGGCCTCGTCGTGATCCATCGGGCGCATCACACGGCGGACGCGGAACATCGACAAAAGATACGCTTGCGGGCCGGCGGCCAGATGGATGTTCCGGCGTTCAAGCTGCGTAAGGAAAAACGACCGATCGACGAGTTTTGAGGCCAGCGCCGTTGCCATCGAAACCGCGACCATCACGGCGATCCCGGTTTGCCAGTCCCCGGTCAGTTCGAACACGATGAGCGTCGTTGAAATCGGCGCGCCAAGCACCGCTGAGGCCACAGCACCCATCCCGGCCAGGGCGTAAAGCGTCTCGGAGCCGGAGACATCGGGAAAGATGCTGGTTGCGACAAGCCCGAAAGCTAGCCCCGTTAGCGCACCGACCATCAGCGCGGGCGAAAACACGCCGCCGCCCATGCGGCCGCCAAGCGTGATCGCTGTGGCCGCGGCCTTGACGATGACAAACGTGATCGCGGTCATCAAACCGATTTGACCGGTCAAGGCTGCGCTGGTGGTCTCATATCCGACGCCGATAATATGGGGAAACCAGATCGCGATCGCGCCGAGAAAAAGCCCGGCAATGGCCGGCCGCAGCCAGCGTGGCAACCCGGTTCGGCGCATCAAGCGGCCTGCGGTGCTCTCGGTCCAAAAAATCGCGCGCATCAAGGCAACGGCGACGAGGCCCGAAAGAAGCCCCAAAATCAGGAATGCCGGAAGCTCTTGGTAAAACGCCAAGGCGCCGCCCGTACCCAAGGTGTATTCGGTCACATCACCGAATTGCAGCCGATTGACCACTGTGCCTGCGACGCTGGCAATCACAATCGGGGCAAAGGCGTGGACGGCAAAGTGCCGTAAAACAACCTCCAACGCAAAAAGCGCACCGGCGATGGGCGCATTGAACGACGCCGAAACCGCAGCCGCCACGGCACATCCCAAAAGGTCTCTGCCCGTGATACCGTCGGCTTGCATCCAATTGGAAATCTTAGAGGAAATGACGGCTGCTAAGTGCACGACGGGACCTTCTCGGCCGGATGAACCCCCACTGCCAAGTGTGATGAGCGACGCTGCGGCCGATGCAAGCCCGGCCCGCCCTTCGACCCGGCCCTCATTCAGTGCCGCGCCCTCGATCACATCGGCCACTGATCGGGCCCGCGCATCTGGCGTGAACCGGTGCAAGATCAAGCCGACCACCAGACCGCCTGCAACCGGTATCGTCAGCACCAAATACCACGGCAAGCCCTCGGCGAAGGTATGCAGCATGCGAATGTCTTCGACGCCATATAACGTGCGCTGGAGAATTTCGACGCCCCGGCGGAACAAGAGCGTTGCAAACCCCGCCAAAATCCCAATGAGCAAGGCGATGAACCAAAATTGGATCGCGCTTGGGCCTTGTTCTCGCAAGACAACCCAGGCCTCACGCAGCTGACGAAGTCCGATGTCGTATCGGGCCTTCAACCAACCGCTTTGATGTTCGAACACCGGGCCATCCTGTTGACAGAAGCTAGGGTAACTTGGCGTCTACCGCCGCAGTAATCAAAGCGTAAACCTCTCATGGCACAGGTGAAAGTCGTTTCACGCCAGCTTGATCGAAGTTGTGTCAGCCAAGTCATCACGACCGACGCGCATTCGGCGAGAACCCGCCGCCCTGCCTTGGGCTACCCGTCCGAAAGCAAGGCCCGCGCCGCATCACGTGCGGCATCGGTAATCCGGTCGCCCGACAACATGCGCGCCAATTCGTCGATCCGTTCGTCCGCCGAGAGCGCTTGGACCCGCGACAGCGTCTCGGTCTGGTCCGACTGTTTGACAACCTGCCAGTGATGTCCGCCCCGCGCGGCGACCTGCGGGGAATGTGTGACGACCAGAACTTGCCCACCATCGGCCAGGGACTTGAGCCGACGCCCAACAGCATCCGCGGTCGCGCCGCCGACGCCACGATCGATCTCATCAAAGATCATCGTCTGGCCAGTCCCCTCGCCTGTCAGGCAAACCTTGAGCGCCAAAAGAAAGCGCGACAGTTCCCCCCCGGATGCGATTTTGTTCAGCGCACCGGCCGGTGCGCCAGGATTGGTGGCAACCTCAAAGGTCACCGCGTCACAGCCGGTCGGGCCGGGTTCGGCCGCCGCAAGCTGGGTCGTAAAAACCGCCCGGTCGAGCTTGAGTGGCGGTAATTCGAGCGCCATTGCGGCATCGAGCTTGGCCGCGGCCGCCCGCCGCGCGGCCGTCAGATTTACCGCAGCGGCCCGATACGCGGCCTCAGCATCCGCGACCGCCGTGTCCAGCGCGGCCATCTCGTCCGATCCAGCATCAATTGCGGCAAGCCGGCCGCGCAGGGTGTCCGAAAAGGTCGTCAGGTCATCCGGAAGCACCTGGTGTTTGCGCGCCAAGCCCCTAATCTCAAACAACCTTTCCTCAATCTGTTCCAGTTCGCTGGAATCGAAATCCAACATGCGGGCAAAATCGGAAACGCCGTTTTGCGCTTCCCCCAATTCAACCAAGGCCCGTTCGATCGCAGCCAGCGCCGCGTCGAGCGCGCCCTCCGCTTCGCCTTGAATGCCCTGAAGCCACCGCATCGCCTCGCCCGCGGCGCCTTCGGCGCCATCCACGCCAAGCCCCGTCAGCGCGCGGGCAACATCCAGGCGCATCCGTTCCGCACCTTGCATAACGCGTCTACGGGCATCGAGCTGGGCCTCCTCGCCAGGTTGGGGATCAAGCGCAATGAGCTCAGCGACAGCGTGGCGCAGGAAATCCTCTTCTTCGCGCAGAACCGATTGAGCGGCTTGGGCGTCTGCGCGGGCCTGATGGGCGGATCGCTGCGCAGTCCAGGCCTTGCTGACAACATCGCGCAGCGCATCGCACCGGCCAAAGGCATCGAGCATGGCGCGATGCCCGCGCGGGTCCAATAGGCCGCGATCATCCTGTTGGCCATGCAATTCGACCAGCGTGTCGGATAAGGCGCGCAAGACGTCGCCCGAGACCCGCCGGTCGTTGATCCATGCGGTTTTGCGGCCATCGCGGTTATTGACCCTGCGCAGGATCAACTCGTCCTCAAAGGGCAGGCCCGCATCTTCTAAAACTGCGCGTCCCGGATGGCCCGAGGGCAGATCGAAGATCGCGACCACCTCGCCTTGTGCGGCACCTTGGCGGACAAGTTCCGCCCGGCCCCGCCAGCCCAAAACAAAGCCCAACGCATCCAGTAGGATCGATTTTCCGGCACCGGTTTCGCCGGTCAACACATTGAGCCCGGGTTGGAAATCCAACTCCAACCGATCGATGATCAAAATGTCCCGGATATCCAGCGTGCGCAGCATTGGCGGCCTAAAGCCATTCGCCCCGCACAGTCTGCAGCCAGATATCGCGCAACCAGCCGTCGCCGGTTGCCTCATCCGACAAACCCTGACCTGTCAGCTGCCGAAAGGCGTCATCGTAGAAAGGCGAGCCTTCGAAATTGAAGCCTAGGATCGCGCCAGCCGTTTGCGCATCGTCGGTCAGACCGAGCGACAGATAGGCCTCGACCAAACGCATCAGCGCCTCAGGTGTGTGCGAGGTTGTCTGAAACTCCTCCACAACCACGCGAAATCTGTTGATGGCCGCCGTATAATGCCCGCGCCTCAAATAGTAGCGACCGATTTCCATTTCCTTGCCAGCGAGCTGATCGAACGCCAGCTCAAACTTTAGGATTGCGGACGATGCGTACGGACTTTCGGGATAAATCTCGATCACTTCCCGCAACGCCTGGAGCGCTTGAAAGGTCAGGCCCTGATCGCGGCCAACCTGGTCGATCTGATCGTAATAGCTCAGCGCCAACAAATACTGCGCATAGGCTGCATCTTCGTCACCGGGATAGAAATCCAGGAACCGTTGTGCCGAAATGCGACTGTTTTCGTAGTCTCGACCGGAATGGTAGCTGAACGCGGCCATGATCAGGCCGCGGCGCGCCCATTCGGAATAGGGGTGGAGCCGCTCAACCTCTGAAAAAAGCTCGGCCGCGTCTTCGGCCCGCCCGGCTTCGAGCTCTGCCTCGCCCTGACGGTAAATCGTCTCGGCATCGAGATTGGCCAGCGGGTCTTCGGCCGTGCGCGTAAGAAACGACAAAAAGCCGCCTTCACCGTTGTCTCGACTACCTGAACAGGCCGCAAGACTGCCCAAAAGCACCGTGATCAACGCAAAACGCACACCGCGTGGCATCGATGCCATAAAGACGACCCCCTATTGTTGCGCCGATAACCGGGCGCGTCATCTCTCGCCGAAGCTGGGCTTAACACATTCTTTAAGGCGGGCAAAACCTTCGTTTTGGTCCCGGACGGCGCGGCAGGTTCTCAGGCGACGTTGGCCAAGTCGTTCACGCCCACATCTGTCCCGGGCAATCGGGTCATTTGCGCAGTATCGCACGGCACCAGGCGAACCGCGCCCGGCGTCGCAAATAGCTTGCGCAAAAGCTTGTTCGTCAGCGCATGACCGGCGCGGTGGCCTTCGTAATGCGCAAGAAGAGGTGCTCCGGCCAGGGCCAGGTCCCCCATCGCATCAAGCATCTTGTGACGCACTGCCTCGTCGGCATGGCGCAAACCGCCTGGGGTCAGAACCCGGTCTCCATCGACGATCACCGCGTTGTCGTATGTCCCACCAAGCGCCAGGCCGGCCTGTTGCATGGCATCGACATCGCGCGCCCGGCAAAAGGTGCGGCTGTCGCACAGATCGCGCACAAAGCGTCCGTTTGCCAGATCGGCCTTCCGCGTCTGCTGCCCAATCGCCGCGTCATCGAATTCAATCGTAAAGGTCATGCTGAGGCCTGCGGCGGGCCGAAGCTCCGCCCATGCATCGCCGCTGTCCACGCGTATCGTTTGGCGCACTTCAAAGGCCATGACCGGCGCATCTTGGCGAACGACGCCACGGGCCAATATGGCGCGCACGAACGGCGCGGCGGATCCATCAAGGATCGGCACTTCGGGGCCGTCGAGCTCAATCAGCGCGTTGTGGACGCCGCAGCCCGAAAGCGCAGCCATCACATGTTCCACCGTAGAGACCTCAACGCCGTGTTCGTTGCGCAATCGCGTACATAGACGCGTTTCCGGCACTTGATCGTAACGCGCCGCGATCAGCGGATCGGCATCTGCGACGTCAAGCCTACGAAACCAAATGCCGAAATGCGCGGCTGCCGGTCGGATGGCCATGCGCACAGGACGACCTGTATGCAGGCCGACGCCCGCAAAACTTGCCTCTGTTCTTAGTGTTGTCTGCACGCAGGTCACCCAATCTTTGTATTCCGTTCCGACCTAGGGAGGTTTACCTTCGCTATGGCCACAACGGATGCCCTCAACCTGCGATACGCAATGTCAGCAATGCTGACAATTCAACCTTTGCAACGAATTGCAACAATGCGCGCGGGATTTCGCGAAAGGTGGAGAAAGTCCAAATAATCTTTATATAGAGGACTGTTTTAAAACGAAAAAAGATCGGCCGCGCGGGCCGATCTTTGCATCGGCAATCTCCTGCCGATCAGTTCGCTTGACGCCGCAGAAAGGCAGGGATTTCAATCCGCTCCTGCTCTGGGTCGACCGCTTGCTCATCCATCACTGGCGGCGGCGCGGCAGTGGCCATAGGTGGAACGCGGCGCTCGGCTTGCTGGACCGGCGCGGTTTCATCGCCATGGCCGGTCATGCGGTTGATCAGGGTGTTGATCCCAAACCGGCTGCCCTTCGCTTGCGGCTCTTCGCGTTGGCCTGTGTTGGGACTCGGCGGTGCCTTTTGGATCGCGGCCCGCAATCGAGCGAGGCTTTCGGGCGAATGTCGCGCGGGCGGGGCTGCAACCGAAGTACCGGCAAATCCTGGGCCCGCCGCTTCCGCCGCAGTCCGCGCCGGGTTGACGGCTGTTGGCGCGGCAGCGACCGCTTCAGGCTCTGGCCGGTAGGCAGGCGCCGGCACGTCCGCGGCCTCTGGCGCGGGTGGAGGTGCGGTCTCGAAACCTTCAAACAGGCTCGGCTCTTCGGCGTTTTCGGCCTGCAAATGTGGGTCATAGGCCGGTACGGGCATTGGCTCCGGCGCGGCGGGATCGGCAATGGCAACCGCAGCATGGGCCGGATCGGCCGGCACATCCATCTCGGGCTCGGCCAAATCGATACCGGTTGCCACAACGCTTACGCGCATCTTGCCTTCCATATTGGTATCCAGCGTGGAACCTACGATGATATTGGCCTCGACATCGACTTCTTCGCGGATACGGTTGGCCGCCTCGTCCAGCTCAAAGAGCGTGAGGTCATAGCCACCGGTGATATTGATTAGCACGCCGCGCGCGCCCTTTAGGCTGATTTCATCCAAGAGCGGGTTGGCAATCGCTTTGTCGGCCGCCTGGACAGCACGCGCCTCGCCTTCGGCTTCGCCGGTGCCCATCATCGCCTTGCCCATTTCATTCATGACAGAGCGGACATCGGCGAAATCGAGATTGATAAGACCGGGCCGCACCATCAGGTCGGTGACGCCTTTCACACCTTGGTAAAGGACGTCATCTGCCATCGAAAACGCCTCGGTAAAGGTCGTTTTTTCATTGGCCAGGCGAAACAAGTTTTGGTTTGGGATGATGATCAGCGTATCGACCACCTTTTGCAGCGCCTCGATCCCGGCATCTGCCTGGCGCATGCGTTTGACGCCTTCGAACTGGAAAGGTTTGGTCACGACACCAACGGTCAACACGCCCAATTCACGCGCCGCCTGGGCGATGATCGGGGCTGCCCCTGTCCCGGTTCCGCCGCCCATGCCGGCGGTGATGAAACACATATGCGCCCCAGCAAGATGATCGATAATGTCCTCGATCGATTCCTCTGCCGCGCTGGCGCCCACGGCCGGACGCGCGCCGGCGCCCAACCCTTCGGTGACGCGCGCGCCCATCTGGATGCGCGCATGTGCCTTTGATTGCGCCAAGGCCTGTGCGTCGGTGTTGGCGACGACAAATTCGCAGCCTTCTAGGCTTTGCTCGATCATGTTGTTGACCGCATTGCCGCCGGCGCCACCCACGCCAAAAACGGTGATGCGCGGGCTCAGATCCGGTTGATCATCCGGCATGGTCAGATTCAAGGTCATCGTAAATATCCGCCTGTACTTGGTTCTGGCCCCCGGTCTGATGCCGCTTCGGCCGTCATTTGCCTCATTTCGGCAAACTTTACCCAATTCGCCCAGGGGCGTCACCCAAAAACTGGCGAATTCGTGGCAAATCTTGGGGTTAACTTTTGCACCTGGGCGGTATCTTGCTGGTGCCACCCTATTTAGAGGCAACCAAACCGCACAGCACTATTGCCGAGGCAAAAGCCCCCTCTGAAATTAAGTTTATGGGCGGTGCTGCTCTGCCTCCGCCGGCTTTTTGAGACGCCTTGTGGATAAGTATACCAAATAGGCGTGCATTCGCAAAGCCTCACCAATTGTCTCGAAACCAGCGCACGGCGCGGCGGATCGACCGCGCTGGCGTTCGTTCTGCTGGAACTTCGAAATCCCACCACTCATCTTGCGGATGCGCAGCAAACAGCGACATTCCCACTGATGCCGAAAATTCGGGGCCCGTTGCCGATTGCGGCAGGCCCTGGACTCGCAACGGACGGCCCAAACGCACCTGGTTGCCTAAAATCCGGCTGGCCAAGCCATCAAGCCCCGGCATTTGGCTGGCCCCACCCGTGAGCACAATGCGTTGGCTTGGCAGGTGATCAAAACCTGCCGCATCCAATCGGTCTCGGACATCTTCTAGAATTTCTTCGACCCGTGGACGGATCACACCGATCAATTCAGACCGGCTGATGCGGCGGCGATCGTGGTTCCAGTCGCCAGTATCGCCTTCGAGCTCAATCAGGTCGCGGTCATCCATACCGGTGGCCTGCACGCCGCCAAAGCGACATTTCAAACGCTCGGCGGCATCCATCGGAACATGCAAGGCTTGGCTGATATCGGCCGTGACATGGGCACCGCCCATCCGCACCGTGTCGGCAAAGATCATGTGCTTTTTGATGAAGATCGATAGACCGGTGGTTCCGCCGCCCATGTCGATGGCAGCCGCACCGAGCTCTTGTTCATCTTCAACAAGGCTCGAAATCCCCGCAGCATAGGGCGCAGAGGCCAGCCCGGCGAGTTCCAGATCGCATCTTTTGATACAATAGAGCAGATGTTCAATGGCTGGACTATCGACAGTCAGAAGATGAATGTCGCAGCCCAGCCGTGCCCCGACTTGCCCACGAGGGTCGGACAGGCCCGTGCGGTGATCGATGGCAAAGTTGACCGGTTGCGCATGCAGAACCTCGCGCGCCTCGCCGATGTCAGGCACATCGCATGAGGCCAGCGCGCGCGCCACATCGGTCTCGGTGACCGTATCAGACAGCGCCACATCCCCATCAAGCCCATAGCTGCGCGGCCGCCCGCCCGACAGACAAACAATCACGTGATCAACCCGCATTCCGGCCATTTTCTGAGCGCCCTGAATGGCCGTACGGATCGCGCGCTCGGTCTCTTGGATCGTCTCGATCTCGCCAAAGCGAACGCCGCGGGATCGGGTGGCGGCAGCACCGATCACACGAAACCCCGCTTGACCGGCCATCGCGCCGACCCCTTCGCCAAGCTCAGGCGTACCATCAAAATGCAAAACCAATGCAGATATCTTGAAGGACCCGATATCGAGCACAGCAACAACGCCGCGGCGGATCGCTTCGAGGCGCTTCGCCCGCATGGCCCGCTGCGATTGATACAGTGTTTTCATCCGCGGCGATCCCCCAATCCTTGGAGCTCGAATTCACGCATGCGGCGCAATTCTTCCAACGCATGCGGCCGAAGCTGGAGGCTCAGCCGTTCGGGATTGCGCATATCCACGCGAAGCACGTCGCGTCCCAAGATATCTTGGGCGACATCCAACGCAATCAGCCGGTCAAGCGCCGATTCCGCGCCATGACTGGGCAGTTGGATGCGGCGCGCATCGTCAAGAACCAGATCCCATCGCCGCTCACCGATCCGGACAAGACCCCGCACATCGTGGCGCAGTGCCTGGGCCGATTGTAGCAACGCCAGCGCTTGTTCGGCGGCTAAATCGGCCCCCTCGCCCGCAACTTGCGGCAATACAGGCGCGCCGGGCCGGTCCTGCAACGCAGCAACGAACGCGCCCGTTTCATCGATCAAAACCGGCCCCCCCCGCGTCTGCCAAACCAGCGCTGGTTGGCGTTCGGCGATTGTGACCGCAAGATACCCGCCGCCACGCACACGTAGGTCAGCCTCGGCAACGCCCGGCAGCGCCGCGATGCGCGCGCGTAGCATATCAAGATCGAGATCAAAGGAACTCACCGGCAGATCAATGCCCAAAACAATGCGGATCTCGTCGGCCAAAGCCGGGCTTGCGCCTTCGACGCCGATCACATTGACCTGGAATTCCGGGCGTGTCTCGATTTGCCGCCGTATCTCAGAGGCCCAATCGGTGACCACGCGGATATTCGCCGGATCGGATGCCCAGGTGCCGATAACGCCGGAAATAGCGATCATTGGTAGGCCTATTCGGCAGAATTTTCGGATCGCGGGCCGCAGCCACAACCGCTCCATGCGATAGGCCAGCCGCGACGGGGCGGGATCGGGCAAAGGGGATTGGCTGGCCATTGACCTGCTTTCGGCACTCAGCGGTCGCATGATGCATCCTCCACCATCCAGGCACATAATTCGGAAAACCCAAGACCCACGGCCTGCGCATGCTCCGGCGTCAGCGAGGTCGGGGTCATGCCGGGCTGGGTGTTCAACTCGAGCACGACGAGCCCGTCGCGTCCTTTTCGGTCATCCCATCGAAAATCCGTCCGTGTCGCGCCGCGACATCCCAATGCGTTATGTGCGGTCAGCGCCATCGCCAAGCACTCGTCGCGGATCACATCCGGGATATCGGCCGGCACGACGTGGCGCGAGCCGCCGGCTTTGTATTTGGCATCATAATCATACCAGCCATCGGTTAGGATCTCCGTGACCGCGGTCGCGCGATCGCCCAGAACCGAAACTGTCAGTTCGCGACCAGGCACATAGGCTTCGACGATCATGTCCTGTGGCGTCGCCTGCGCCAATTGCGGCGGTCCATTTGCATCCTTGTGCACGATATAGATGCCGACCGAAGACCCTTCGCGGTTGGGTTTTGCGACATAGGGCGGTGTCATCACGTGTCCGGCGACGATCTCTGCGGGGCTTGCGCGCAGGCTATGCGCCAGCGGCAGGCCGGCCGCAGCAAAAGCGTCCTTCGCACGGGTTTTGTCCATTGCCAAGGCGGAGGCCAACACACCGGAATGGGTATAGGGCAGGCGCAACCATTCCAGGATGCCCTGGACACAACCATCCTCGCCCCACCGCCCATGCAGCGCGTTGAAGACGGCATCGGGCCGGATGTCAGACAACACTGACACCAGGTCGGGGCCGGCATCGACCTCGATCACGTCATAGCCTGCGTCGCGCAATCCCGCCGCACATTCGCGGCCCGAGGATAGCGACACCTCGCGCTCTGCCGAGGGGCCGCCCATCAAAAGTGCAACGCGGTTGAAAGTCCTGCCCGAACTCACCACCAATCGCCTCGCTCCGTTCAGGCTTTTGCCGCCCGTTTCGGATCAAATCACACCGCCTTTCGGCAGATCAGGGCGCGGGCTTGCCCACGCGCATGATTTCCCATTCTAGCAAGATACCGCTGTGTTGGAATACCCTTTTTCGCACCTCTTCGCCCAGACCTTCAAGATCGGCAGCCGTCGCATCCCCAACATTGATCATGAAGTTCGCGTGCTTTTCGCTCATTTGCGCCCCGCCGCGCCGGGCGCCGCGCATGCCGGCGGCATCGATCACCGCCCAGGCCTTAAGATCGTGCACGTCATCTGCGCGTCCGGTGGAGGAAAAGCCGGCCGGATTGCGAAATGTGGAGCCTGCGGATTTTTCCTGCATGGGCTGGCTTTGATCGCGCTTGGCCAATTGATCGGCCATTTTGGCCAAGAGCACCTCAGGCGCCTCGCGCGGCGCGTGAAAGACGGCGCCGGTTACGATCCCCTCGGGCAAGGCCGTTTGGCGATAGGCAAAGCCGATATCGCGGGCCGCGATGTGGCGCCGCGCCCCGTCACGCAACACCATCTCAATCTGCGTGCAGCAATCGGCCACATAGGTGCCATAGCAGCCCGCATTCATCTTGATCGCACCGCCGATCGATCCAGGGATCGTCCGCAAAAAGGTCAGATCGAGCCCCGCTTCGGCCGCCTTGACCGCCACATGACGATCCAATGCCGCGGCCCCAACACGGACCCGATCGCCGCTGATCTCGATATCGCCAAAGGCCCGCGGCAGCCGCACAACAACACCCGGCAAACCGCCATCGCGGACAATCAGGTTGGAGCCCACACCCAAAGGAAAGACGGGCATCGACGGGTCAAGGGCGCGCAAAAATGCCGACAGATCATCGATATCGGCCGGCTGAAAGAGCCAGTCGGCTGGCCCGCCGACACGGAGCCACGTGAGCTCTGACATCATTTTCGACGGCGTGAGCCGGCCACGGGTTTCGGGGAGCTTTTCCATGGCGCAGAGGGGTATGTCGAGGGCGCGAAGATGGCAAGAGAGGGGGCAGAGGAACCGGGATCGGCGCCCGTTAAACTCCTTTCCAAATTCCAACATTTGGCGCCGCGGGGCGCGGATATAGAACCGGTATATTTCCGGTATAGATCGGGTATAGACGCGGGGTATAGCCACCGCGCCGGCACGCGCGATTAACCATGTCGCGCGGCCGCCGCTGCGCGGTGGCGAATTCTTTCAAGAATTCGGCGCCGGAATTTTTGGAAAATTCCGCGCCCGTTGCGGACGTCCCGCCCAAACCCGATGCGGGTTCACCAGCGGATGGCCGCGCGGGCCTGTGGTGATCCGTGGGCGCGATTTATGCTGGTCAGATATTCAGGTCATAGATGTGGCCGTACCGAGAGACGCCCAAAGCGACGCCCCGTTGAGACGGGTGGCCGCTGGCTCTGTCCCGGGCCGCGTGGGCTCAATGCACCGAGTTTACAATCCAACGGCTATTTTCCTTTCAGCCAACCGAGCAAGGTTGTGCGCATGTATTCTGCGAATGCGATGCGCTCTGCGGATTTTTGCGACCAACCGCGACCGGTCAGGTATTCGACCGTCAGCGTCATGCTGATGACCGCAGCACTGATGTCGGGCGTCTCTTCAGACTTTGCGATCTCATCTGCACCTGCAACGACAACAGGCAGTTGGTCTTCGATGACCGCCAATGCAGTGCCGGGTTCGTCGCCCTCACAGGCTTGCGCCATCTTGTCCGTCGCTTCGATCAGGCTGGCCAGCAGCGTGATTTGTCGGTCGATCCGCGCAGCGCTCTCGGCGTCACCTGTATCGTTCACACCGCAAAGTGCGATGTGGTGATGGTGCAGGAAGCTGCGCAGCGTTGAGATTTGCTGGCGGAGGGCGGACAGCGAAAAGGTTGCGGACCCGCCTCGACGGCCTGCGCCACCCCCGGCCTCAAAATCGGCAAAAATCTCCGAAATACGGGCGTTGACCTCTGCGTCGGGGCCGTCCCAAACGGCTTCGTTTTGTGATGCAATTTCGATGAGCAGTTTTTCGTTTAGCGGTTTGCCGTCGAGGGCGGCTTGGTACCAAGCGAGCCAAAAGCTCCAGCTGCGGTTGGAACTTAGGCGGTGTTGGACGTCTGCCCAAAGGTCGTCGACCGGATTGCCAGCTTCGTGCCAGAGCTTGACCCGCAAAAGGCCCTGCCCCATCTCCGCATATCTGGCGTCGGCCCGCACCAAGCCCCAGGTGAAATCGTCGGTCGCAAAGGCAGATTCGGCGATTTCTGCCGCGAGGGCCGCAAGATCAATAGTTTGGACTGCAACGCTTTCGGACCTGAGGGCCTCTGCGGAAGCAGCAGCGGCGGTCTTGGCAGTGGTGGCGGCGATTTCGCCCTTGCCGGTATCGTAAATGGCGGCTTCGGTCATGTGAGCCTTCTCAGCGGCCTTCGCTTTGATCTTGGGGTCAGGCACAAGACGCGCAATTCCGCAGGTCAAACTTGCGCGCAGAATTGGCGATGCTCGGGAGTTCTCTTGGCTTGATGCCCAGTGCCAGTATATCGGCAATACACGCATTGCGGCCCGATGACCGATATCGACTGCGATTTCGCGCGGCTGGGTCCGTAACCACGCCGCTAGGCTCTTGCCGTCCCCAATCCCATCAATCGATGCCATAGGGGCATTATGGCGCAGGGCTTAGCAAACTCAACCGCCGCGGACTTGTCGCTTGACCCATCGTCCCAGGTAGAACACCGGCCAGCGGAGGATGGACATGCCGCCAACCAGAACGGCGAGGCCCCACCAGGGGCCCATCTCATAAGTCACAAAGCCCGTGATCGGGATGCCGAGCGCGATCAGGACCCAGGCGGCGGGCCAGTGGAACCGTTCCGGTGCGAGGCCGACCAGGCAGGCGATCAAGGCCCAAAGACAGGCAAGTGTCAGCGAAAGCGGCATCACGAGGCCTCATCCAAACCCAACACCCGCCGGCTGAGAAACCAAAGCGGGCGGCGGAACATCGACACAACCGCAAAAAGCACCACAGCCACCCACAGCCATCCATGCTGAATGCCGACAAATGCCATAAGCGGCAAAGATAGGATCAAAAGCGCGACCCCGGGCCCATATTGCAACCGCATCGGCAACATCGCCACCACCGCAGCGGCGACGACCCAAAGGCAGGCCAATGTCATCGACAAGCTCATGTCGTGCGCTCCCCCGGCCGCTCCTGCCGCGCCGGGATCGGCACCGGCGCGGGGGCCGGTTTGGGCAGTAAACCTTTTAACAATTCAACCAGTGACATAGCCCTAAGACGCCTCCGCTTTTGGGGTGGGTTGGCGCAGTCGCGCGGGCAAACCGCCCGCCCAAGACGAAATTGTGCCTGCGCCCAAACACACAACGATATCGCCCGGACGCGCCTGTTCGCGCACAAGACGTTCGAGATCGTCTTCGTCCAGGATCGCTCGGGCATGGCGATGCCCATGCCGAATGAGGCCCGCCACCAGATCGTCCCGACCGGCCCCTGCAATCGGCGCTTCGCCGGCGGCGAAAACCTCGGCAATCGCGACCACATCGGCTTCGTTGAAGCAGGCGCAGAAGTCGTCAAAGAGATGCGAGAGCCGCGAATACCGGTGCGGTTGGTGCACGGCGATAATGCGGGCGTCGGGTTCAATCGACTGACGCGCCGCTTTCAGGACGGCGGCGATTTCCACCGGGTGGTGGCCGTAATCGTCGATGATGGTCACGCCATCGACCTCATCGACTTTGGTAAAGCGGCGATTGACGCCTTTGAACTGCGCCAGGGCCTCGCGGATTTCGGTCGCTTTGAGCCCCAAATGCCGTGCCACCGCCACCGCCGCGAGCGCATTGGAGACATTGTGATCGCCCGGCATGGGCAACGTGCAACCCTCGATCACCTTGCCCTCAGCCTGAAGCGCGATATCGAACTGCGCCACACCGCGGGCAAAGCGCAGGTTCACGGCGCGCACATCGGCTTGGGTGTTAAAGCCAAAGGTCAGAACCCGACGATCGGTGATCCGGCCGACCAGCGCTTGGACCTCGGGGTGATCGGTGCAACAGACCGCCAGCCCGTAGAACGGGATATTCGAGACGAAATCATCGAACCCGGCGCGCAGATTTTCGATCGTGCCCCAGTGTTCCATATGTTCGGGGTCGATATTGGTGACGATCGCGATCGTCGCGGGCAGGCGATTGAAGGTGCCATCGCTTTCATCGGCCTCGACCACCATCCATTCGCCCTGCCCAACCCGCGCGTTCGAGCCATAGGCATGGATGATCCCGCCATTGATCACCGTCGGATCGACACCGCCGGCATCCAAAAGCGCGGACACCATCGTGGTCGTGGTGGTTTTGCCATGCGTCCCGCCCACCGCGATATTCGATCTCAGGCGCATCAGCTCCGCCAGCATCTCGGCGCGCCGGACCACCGGCAAACCCATTGCGCGCGCGGCGTCCAATTCGGGATTGCCCGGTTTGATCGCCGAGGAGATGACGACCACCTCCGCCTCTTGCAGGTTTTCGGCGCGTTGGCCGACAAAAATCTTTGCGCCCAAATCCATCAGGCGGTCGGTGATCTTCGACGCCTTTAGATCGGACCCTTGGACCGTATAGCCATGGTTTAAGAGCACCTCGGCGATGCCGGACATGCCAATTCCGCCGATCCCAACGAAATGGATCGGCCCCAAAGCCGTGGGCAGTTTGGTCGCGGCGTTCATTCCCTGTCCCTTTGTGCCAGTTGGATTATGTGCTTTGCCAACCGGTCCGTCGCATCCGGAACGGCCACCGACATCGCAGCATGCGCCATGCGTGTCGCCCCATGTGGGTCGTTCAAGACCGTGGCAATGTGCGCCGAAAGCACCTCGGGCGTCAATCGGCTTTCTGGGATCAGAATTGCCGCCCCAACGTCAACCAATCCGCGTGCATTTGCGGTTTGTTCGTCGCGGATCGCGGCAGCCAACGGCACCAAGATCGATGGACGTCCAATCACGGCGATATCGGCGACGCTTGAGGCACCGGAGCGCGCAATCACAAGCTGAGCTTGCGAAAAGGCATCCGGCACATCGACAAAGCCGGTCACCTCGGCGGCGATACCGGCCTGCGCATAGGCATCTATTGTGCGCGCGGCGTCTTCGGGACGCGCTTGATGAATGATCGACAGACGCGATTTTATCTCATCGGGAAGCAGCCCCAGCGCAGGCGGGACCCGGTCCGACAAGATGCGCGCGGCTTGGCTGCCGCCGATCAGGGCAAGGCGCAGCGGCCCGTCGCCCGGCGGGATATAGGGCGCGGCGGCTTTGGCCAGCACAGCCGCGCGCACCGGATTGCCAACATGCATTCCGGTCGCACCGTTTGGCAATGCGGTGGGCCATGTTCCGCAGGCAACCAAAGACACGCGCCGGGCAAAGAGCTGATTGACGCGCCCCAAGACGCCGTTTTGTTCATGGATCATTCGCGGCAGGCGCAACGCAATGGCCGCCGACATCGCCGGGATTGACGGATAGCCGCCAAAGCCGACAACGATGGCCGGCCGATCGGCACGCATTTGGCGCAACGCCGCGACAATCCCAGCCGCGATACGAAACGGAGCGACAAGCTTGGCCAGCACTCCGCCACGGGCAAAGGTCGCTGATGCGACCTGCCGCACCTCAACCGCGTTTGGAAAATTCCCGGTATAGCGCGCGCCCCGCGCATCGGTGGACAGCACAATGCGCCAGCCGCGTTCGAGCATCGTTTCGGCCAAAGCTTGGGCGGGGAACATATGTCCGCCGGTCCCCCCTGCGGCGATCATCAAAAGCGGCGCACTCACCCGCGACCTCGGCTGATGAGGTAATCGCCGATCTCGCCTTGGGGCCTCAGCCGCGTCAGACAGAGCAGCATGCCAACCAAGATGCCCATGGCAACAAGGCTGGACCCGCCATAGCTGACAAATGGCAATGTCATGCCCTTGGCCGGCAAAAGCCGCACCGCCACGCCCAAATTGATGATCGACTGGAGCGCCAAAAGGCTTGCAAGCCCGGTCCCGGCGAGCCGGATGAACGGGTCGCGTTCGCGCATGAGACGGAAAAACGCCCGCATGGCGATCAGGGCAAAGAGCCCGATCAGGATCAAGACCATCACCAACCCGTATTCCTCGGCGGCAACCGCAACGATGAAATCGGTATGTGCATCGGGCAGCGCCCAAATCACCGCGCCCTCCCCGACCCCGGCGCCGAACACGCCGCCCTCACGGATGGCATTTTCGGCGCGCGCCAACTGCGAATAGGGGTCAAGCTCGGCGGTCAAAAACCCGTCGATCCGGCTCGCGAAATGTTCCGAGCCATTATAGGCCAGAATACCGGCCCCTAAAATCGCCCCGCCCACCGCCACAACGATCACGATCGGCGCGCCGGCCACGAAGTAGATGACCGACCAGGCAAATAGGATCAAGGCGGATTGGCCAAAGTCGGGCTGTATCGCCAAAAGCGCGACAATGAAAAGGGTTAGAATGAACGAGATGAATTTTCCTGGCGGCCCAGCCAATTCCAGATTTGCCGCCATCAACCATGCCACGACGATAACAAATACCGGTTTGAGAAATTCCGACGGTTGCAGGGAGGCAAAGCCGAGCGAAAACCACCGCATGCCTCCGGTGCCGTAATCGGTGCCGAAAAAGGGCAAAAGTGTCAGGGCCAACAACGCCAACGCGAACCCCAGCGTTGACAGCCGCCGCACCAACACCGGCGACAGCATTGATGTGATCAGCATCACCGCAAGGGCGGCTGCGCCAAAGAATGCCTGGCGCGTGACGTAATAAAACGGCGCGCTGTCATTGCGCAGCGCCAAGGGCGGCGAAGCTGCAAAACCCAACAGGATCCCAATTGCAAAGAGCGCCAAAACGCAACCGATTGTCACGCGATCAACCGTGCGCCACCAGCGCGGCAGGATTGCCTCGCCCGATTGCACGACCACCGTGCCATGCGCCATTTCTGTCATGCGCTGCCTGCTCTTGTCTGCCTCAATCGTCCGGTTTTCCGGATCTATCCAAAGCGTACCGCGAAATGTCCATTTGGTCCAGCGCCACGGCCGATTTTGCGGTAAATCGGCCGGACCGGGATTAAAAACCGACCTTGCAGAAATGCCGCGCTGCTGCAATTCAGTTATCGAGCCGAATGAAGACGTCTTGCCTGCACATTGCCATGACCACGCCGCGCGCCAAAACGATCCATACCCCGCCGCCAGTTCCAAAGCTGAATTTGCATATTCCGAATTTGGCTGGTGGCGGCTATGCACCGCTCCAATTCAGCGGTGAGACCGCCGACGGACGGGCGATCTACGGGCGCTATCGCGGCGGGTATCTTTCGGTCACGGCCGATATGGGCACGCCCACGCAGGATCTCCTGCTTGAGGTTAACCTTGGGCCCGCGCTTGATGGCTACATCAGTCATCCGCAATGCTGCCAATTGACCGGGATCACTGGGCCAGGCCCCTGGCGAGACCCCGAAGAAAGCGCCGATTACGATCTATCCGGTGCGACCAGTTTTTATCGGCTCCGGCTCGACAGCACCGCAGCTACGGCGCGCCAGCTTTTGGCCGATCTGATTAACGCCGTCGGTGCCGATCGCGGGCGTCAGATGCAACCATCGGGGCTGATGCCGCTCAAAAGCGCCGAAGAGACCACGGCGCTTGAGGTGCGGTTCGATCTCAGCCCGCAAGGCTTTGACGCAGCCCGCCTGACGGATTTCGCGCGCTATCCCAAAACCGCGCAACCGGGCCATTTGGTCTTGAGTTTGAGTTATCCGAGTTTTGGCCGCGCGGCGCTGCCGTTGAACGGCATCCGCCCAATTATCCATCGCAGCCGCGACTATGCCCCCGTGCGCGTCGCCGGCGAGACGCAAACGGTGCTGCACAACTGGTTGTGGCTGAAGGCAGAGTTTGCGACGGGCGATCCCTGGGCCCTGTCGCTTTTGGGCACGATTGACGCGCTTGCCCTAAAGCGATTTCCGGAGATACAAATCGGTCGGTTCGATCTTGATACCGACGCGCAAACCGACGAGCCCAGCATCGATGCGCAGATCGACCCGGAGGTCTTGGCCTGGTTGCGCGGCGGTCACCGGCGGGTTTTGCAGCTCAGTCGAGACAATACCGGCTGGCGGCCGGTCGATTAACCCGGCGGCTGCCATAGCTCCACTTTGCGGCCGTCGGGGTCCATGATCCAAGCGAAGCGGCCGTATTCTTCGTCAACACCAGGTTGAACCGGTTCCACACCTTCCGCAGCGGCGTGGGCCAAGACCGCGTCGAGATCGTCAACCATGAGGTTGAACATGAACGGCGCCTCGGACGGAGAGAAATAGTCGGTATCGCCGGCAAAGCCGCTAAAAACCGTGAGTGCACCGGGCCCTTTGGCCTCAGCGCTTTGGGCGTGGCTGAAGTGAAATCCGCCGTAATCCTCGGCCGTCATGCCCAAAACACGTATATACCAATTCTTCGTCGCCTCCGGATCGGCGCATTTGAAAAACACGCCTCCAATGCCCAACACGTTGCCCATAGCCTTTGCCTCCGAACGAAAAAGCCTGATGCGAGCCTAAGCCAATCCGCGCCGAACCTCAGCGGAAAAATCCTCCCCACGCCGTTCGAAATTGTCATATTGGTCGAAACTGGCCGCCGCCGGGGCCAGCAAGACGGTATCGCCGGGTTCTGCCTCGGCGATTGCACGGGTGACGGCTCTGGCCATCGTGCCGCAGACCTCGGCGGGTACGGGCGCCAATTTCCGGGCAAAGGCCTCGGCCTCTCGGCCGATGACATAGGCCTTTGCGACCGTATCGGCGCCTTGGGCCAGGCGGTCCAAGCCGCCGTCTTTTTCCAAACCGCCACAGATCCAACGGATGCGCGAAAAGGCCGAAAGGGCATGCAACGCGGCATCGACATTGGTCGCTTTGCTGTCGTTGACAAACCGCACACCCTGCGCCTCTGCGATGACTTGGCTGCGATGCGGCAACCCCTCGAAATTGGCCAATGCGCTTTCGATGCTGCGCGGCGCGAGCCCGAGCGCGCGCACGGCGGCATAGGCGGCGCAAGCGTTTTGGTGATTGTGGCGCCCCGGCAATCCGGCAAAGCCGCGCAGGTCGATGGAGGCCACTTGGCGTGCTTTGCGCATCTCCGACAACCATCCTTTGCGCGCCGTCACAGACCAGCCCGGCCCCGCCGATTTCCCGCTGACAGAGATGCGGATCAACCGACCATCCCCGGCGCCTTCGGCCAATTGGTTGGCCAAATACTGACCCTCCGGCTCATCGACGCCAATCACGGCACGGTCCGGCCCGCCTTCGGCGAAAAGCCGACGCTTGGCCGCGAAATACCCGCCCATTCCGCCATGCCGGTCCAGATGATCCGGCGAGAGGTTTGTGAAAACCGCAATATCGGGGGTGAGCGCGCGGGCCAGATCGGTCTGATAGCTCGACAATTCCAGGACGATCACCGCCCCGTCCTCCGGTGGGTCCAAATCGAGCACGCCACGGCCGATATTCCCACCCAAGGCGACGGGCACGCCCGATTGGGTCAGGATATGGTGGATCAACGCCGCCGTTGTCGATTTTCCGTTTGACCCGGTCACCGCGATCACCCGCGGCGGGGTGGCCAAATTCGCCCAATCCGCGCGGCCGAGTGCCACAAAAAAGAGCCCGATATCGTTGTCGACCGGCACCTGCGCTTGCCAGGCCTTGGCAATGGCCGGATGCGGTTTGGGATAAAGATGCGGAATGCCGGGCGAGACGATCAATGCGGCGACGTCCTCAAACGCGTCGGATGCCATGAAGTCCACCAAGGCGATGTCCTCGGCATCGGCCGCGGCACGGGCCAAGGCGCCATCATCCCAGGCGATGACCTCCGCACCGCCTGCCCGCAAGGCGCGCGCTGCCGACAGACCGGATTTACCCAAGCCGAGCACGGCCACGCGTGCGCCTGCAAAGTGAGTCACCGGTATCATAAATCGTCTGTCCCCGCCGCGTTCTGCGCGCAGCTTCGCGCCAAAGCGCCCGACGTGCAAGCCGACGCGCCAAGATCACCATTGCGTGCGCAGGTTTGCTTTCGCAGACTGGAGCGGTAGCTTTGCGTTACATTCAAATTGAAAGGACTGCGCATGACGACTTCATTCCTGTCCCGCCGCCGCCTTCTTGCCACCGGTGCCGTTGCCCTAGCCGCGCCGGCGATCTTTTCACAATCGGTCTTGGCGCAAAGCCAGTTCGCGCCCACGCAGACGATGCGCGGCGGGTCCAACAATTACAGCCCCAATGCGCCCTTTGTGGAGAGCTTAGGAACCGGGTTTTTGATGTCCGGCATGGTGCGCCTGGCCGGCAGCGGCGCCCCGTTATCGAATGTTCGTATCCAGATCTGGGCCGCAACCACGCTCGGGGGGGAGCGTGAGCCGCGCAATCACGGCTCGGTTCTGACAGGATCGGACGGGTCTTACCGGTTGGAGATGATGCAGATCGTGCCGAATTTCGGTGAGCCGCACGCCCATCTGGCCTATGATGACGGCGCGTTCCAGACGGTGTTTCTCCGCCCGGTGATGCCAAGCGCGCGCGACACGAGCCTGACGGCCGATTTCAATTTGCAGCCTGCCTGATCTGCATGCAGCGCGCGGTTTGGACCGGCCTGGTCATCCTGGCGATGGTCCCGGTTGTTTTGGCCGCGATGAGCCCGTTTCTCGCTTGGCGCAGTCCGATCTATATCGTCGCCGGGTTCGCCGGCATTCTGGCCCTACCGGTTTTGCTACTGCAACCGATCTTGGCGGCGCGTCTCTTGCCGATCCGACCCGCAACCGCGCGGCGATGGCATCGGCGGTTGGGCCTGGTTCTGACCGGCTTGGTCGTGGTGCATATCGCGGGGCTTTATGTTACCAGCCCGCCCGATACAATCGATGCGCTGACCTTTGCCGCGCCAACCGCCTTTTCGATTTACGGCGTCTTGGCGATGTGGGGCGTCGTTGCGATCGTGGTGTGGCTTGGCCTGCGCGGGCGACTTAAGCCACGATCTTGGAAGGCGGTCCACAATGTGCTGGCCGCTGTCGTGGTCGTGGGCACAATCGTGCATGCGCTGCAAATCCAAGGCGCGATGGAGGTGATCTCAAAAACGGCGCTGGCCTGCGCTGTCGGCCTTGCCGCGGCAGCGGCGCTGTGGAAAATCTGGCTTAGACCTCCTGCGCGGCGCCGGATGTAAGCGCATCCTCAAGCCAATCGGCGCGCGCGGCGATACCGGCCTCCGGCGCGACGGCAAGCGCGTAGCCAAGCTCGGTCAGGCCAGCCGTTAGCATCTGGTATTCCTCCATCGCGGCATCGAGGCTGCCCCGCCGGTCCGGGCCTTCGGAAAAGAGCGCGGGCCAAGGTGGAAGCAGCACCACCCTGCGATCATAGGGGTAGGTCTTTTGCGCGGCTTTGGGGCTGGCGCCCGCGCCGGTCGCGGCAAGGCCGAGGCTCGGCTCGATCACGCCGCCGTCGAAAATTGCCGTGCCGACCCGCACGCCTTCCCAATCGGCCATGGCCATCTTCAGGCACAAACGGTGAAACCGGGCCGCATCCTGCCACGGCAGACCGCTGCCGCCCATCCGTTGCTCTGCGCGGATCACCCGTTGGGCCGGCGATTTGACAACGTCCCAGCCGCGCCGCGCCATTTCGCTGACCAGCGCGGTCTTTCCGGCACCTTGGCAGCCGGTCAGAAGTATGCGGCGCGCGCTCATTGGGTTTCGTCATCTACTTCGAGCTGGCCGGAGATGCGACGCCACAGGATGCCCCAATACATGCCCACGGCCAGCACCAACGACACCGCCAACAGGCCCACCCATGTCATCGCGGTCGGGTCCTGAAGATCGAGCAGGTCAAAGTCGTAGGCCACCCAAATGAGCGCCGCCACGACGGCCAGAACCAGCCCCGCGCCAAGCCCGCCGATGCCGCGAAGGACCGCCGTTACAAAGACGATCACGGCCACAAGCAGGATCAAACCAACGAGTACGACAAGCGATGTCTGTGTCTCCCAATTGCCCGCGGCCCATTCGGCATAGGACAAGCCGGTCGGGTCCTGAAGATCGAGCAGGTCAAAGTCATAGGCCACCCAAATGAGCGCCGCCACGACGGCCAGAACCAGCCCCGCGCCAAGCCCGCCGATGCCGCGAAGGACCGCCGTTACAAAGACGATCATGGCCACAAGCAGGATCAAACCAACGAGCACGACAAGCGATGTCTGTGTCTCCCAATTGCCCGCGGCCCAGTCGGCATAGGACAAGCCGGTCGGATTGTAGATCACCGCAAGCAGCATGAAGGCCACCGCCCATCGAATGAGAAAGCCCATGCATGTCCCCTTGCCGCCCTGGGCCCCGCAATTACCCGGTTTGGCGGTTAGGGGGAAGGGCCCACAGCCTGCTCCATCTCGGCAAGCGACGCGCGTGAGGATTGCGTGTTTGGATGCGCGGGCCCCAGCGCGGCCTCACGGATCGCGATAGCGTCCCGCATCATCGGTAGGGCCTCGTCATACCGATCCGTCTGCGCCAACAGCACAGCCAGGTTGTTGAGGTATCTCGCGGTATCGGGATGTGTCGATCCGAAGGTCGTGCGCGTGATTTCCAGTGCCTCGCGGTACAGCGGCTCGGCCTCCTCATAGCGCCCGGTGGCACGGAGCAATTCGGCGAGGTTGTTGAGGCGGATCGCCGTGTCAGGATGCGTCGCACCCAAGGCCGCGCGCGTGATCTCCAGCGCCTCGCGGAAAAGCGGCTCGGCCTCTTCGAACCGCTCGGTGGCCCAGAGCAAGCCGGCGAGGTTGTTGAGGCCGTTTGCGGTACCGGGATGCGCCGCGCCCAAGGCCGCGCGCCGGATCTCCAGCGCCTCGCGGAAAAGCGGCTCGGCCTCCTCATAGCGCCCGGTGGCACGGAGCACCCCGGCAAGGTTGTTGAGGCGGATCGCCGAGTCAGGATGCGTCGCGCCCAAGGCCGCGCGCGTGATCTCCAGCGCCTCGCGGTAAAGCGGCTCGGCCTCCGCGAAACGTCCCATGTCGTGGTAGCTGTTGGCCAAATTGTTTTTGGCGGTCGCGGTTTCTGCGGCCTCGGGACCGTAATCGCGCCGGGCGATTTCAACCAGCGCCTCTTTGTGCACAATCGCCGCGTCGTGACGGCCTGCAAGCCCGGCGAAGGTGCCGGCCTTGATCAGCGTCTCATAGCGCGGGTCCAGTCGCGCGGCGCGGTCGTAGTGATCGGCGGCGTCGAGCCATCGCACCTGCGCCTCGGCCACCTCGCCTCGCCCAAAGGCCGCGCGCGCGGCACGATTAACGGCGAGCTCCTCGCGCGCCTCAATCTCGGCGAATAGGTCGTCTGCAACGGAGAAATCGCCAACCTCCAAGGACGCTTTGGCTTCTGCCAAACGGTCCGCGCCGATGTCGTTACCTTCCCTTTCCAACCGCTCTTCAAGGTCCGCGATGCGTTTTCTTGCGTCCTTCAGTGCCGCGTCGGGGTTGCCGATCCGCTCGGAAAGCGCGTCAATCCGTGCCTGCAATTGGGCCTTTTCTTCTGAGTGGGCGGTCGCAAGCTCGGATTCGAGTTCCGCCTTTAACGCCTTCTGGATTGCAAGAAAGCTTTCGACGGTCAGCTTCTCCGCTGCTTTGGGGGACTCGTTTTTGCCGTGTCCGCCTGCCAGCTTCAAAAGAAGCGCGCTAAAGCGCCCGGTAGCATAGAGCCAAATCGCCCCGAGCACACCAAGGACCGCGATGATCGTCGCGATCGCTTCGCGGTTCCCCTCGACGAGAAGGAATGGCCAAACGGTATTATTCCAAAAATCGAGCAATGACGCGCCGCCTCAAATCCCGTCGCAGCTTACCGGGACCGGGGCGAAATGCCAGCGCTACCGCACCTTCAATGTCGCCAGCCCAATCAGCGCGAGGATCAAGGATATGATCCAAAAGCGGATCACGATCTGGGGCTCGGCCCAGCCTTGTTTTTCGAAATGGTGGTGGATCGGGGCCATCAGAAACACCCGTTTGCCCGTGCCTTTATAGACCGCGACCTGGATGATGACCGAAAGCGCCTCGACCACAAAAAGGCCGCCCACGATGGCCAGCACGATCTCGTGCTTGGTGGCCACCGCAATCGCGCCAAGCGCGCCGCCCAAGGCAAGGCTTCCGGTATCGCCCATAAAGACCGCCGCCGGGGGGGCGTTGTACCACAAAAATCCAAGTCCGCCGCCGATCAGGCCGGCTGAAAAGATCAACAATTCCCCGGTGCCGGGGACGTAGTGGACCTCCAGGTATTGCGTAAAGTCGACGCGCCCGACGGCATAAGCAATCACACCCAATGTGCCCGCGGCAATCATGACCGGCATGATCGCCAAACCATCCAGCCCGTCGGTCAGGTTCACCGAATTGGCGGAGCCTACGATGACGATCATGGCAAAGGGCACAAACACCCAACCCATATTGACCAAAAGGTCCTTGAAAAAGGGGAAAGCCAGATGTCCCGAAAGGTCTTGGGGATGGATATACATCGACGCCGCCCCGGCCACGGCCGCGATCGCAAGACCCAGGCCGAACCGGATACGTGCCGAGATGCCCTTGGAGCTTGAGCGGCTGACCTTTTGCCAATCATCGGCAAAACCGATCAGGCCAAAGGCCACGGTTACGCACAAGACCAACCAGACATAGGGGTTATCGAGCCGCGCCCATAGGAGCGTTGACAGCGTCAGCGCCGCGAGGATCAAAAGCCCGCCCATCGTGGGCGTGCCAGCTTTGGTCAGGATGTGGCTTTCGGGCCCGTCCTCGCGGATTGGCTGGCCGGCATTGTATCGATGCTTGAGCGCATTGATCAAAGGTTGGCCGAAGATAAACCCAAAGACCAAAGCGGTAAAAAACGCGCCGCCGGCACGGAAGGTGATGTATCGGAAAAGGTTGAAAATATCCCCGCCATCGGACCATTCGTTCAGCCAAAACAGCATTGATGGCGCCCTCCTTAGGCTCGATCGGCGACCGCTTGCCCGAGTTTACGCAAGGCGTCAACCACGCGTGACATGTTCGAGCTTTTCGATCCTTTCACCAGCAAAACATCCCCTGGGCGCAGATCGGGGACCACTGCACGGGCCAGATCATCGGCGCTGTCGCGGTGCAGGCCGCGTTTGCTTGGCGGCAAGGCGGCATCGAGATGGGCCATCAACGCGCCTGCGGAATGCACCAGGTCAATGGCGGCCATGGCCGGGACCTGGGCGAGATCGGCATGGAGGCGGGCCGCATCGCGCCCCAATTCAAGCATATCGCCCAGCACCGCGATGCGGCGCCCGCGCCCGCGCGGCGATGCAGCCGCCAGCACGTCGAGCGCTGCGGTCACGGAGGCCGGATTGGCGTTGAATGCATCATCGATCAATTCGATGCCGTCGCCATCGGTGATATTAAGCACAATCGGCTCCCGCGTGCCGCGCCCGGCGACCGGTGACCACGCATTCAGCGCCAAGATGGCTTTGGCCGGATCGCCCCCCACCGCCGCCACTGCCGCCAGTGCAGCCAGCGCGTTCATCACAAGATGCGCGCCCGGGACGGAGAGTTTGAGAAGGACGGCCGAGCCCAAGAGGCTGGCCTGGGCCACGCTTGCCGCCTCGGTGGCCTCAAGCCGGGTCAGCCGGGCCTCTGCCTCGGGCCGCGCGCCAAAGCGGATGATCTGCGCATGCCGACGCGTGGCGGCGTCCATCAAGATCGGGCTTGTTTCAAGATCTGCATTGAGAATTGCGGTGCCGCCTCTGGGCAGTCCTTCGTAGATTGAGGCCTTTTCCACGGCGATCCCATCGACGCTTTCGAAGGCTTCGAGATGGGCGGCCGCAACCGTCGTGACGATGGCGACATGCGGTGCGGCCATGCGCGCCAGCGGGGCAATCTCGCCGGGCGCATTCATGCCGATTTCGATGACGGCAAAATCGGTATCGACGGGCATCCGCGCCAGCGTCAGCGGCACGCCCCAATGATTGTTGTAGCTTTCCACACTTGCATGCGTCCTGCCCTGCCCGGCCAGCGCCAGGCGCAGCATGTCTTTCGTCGTCGTCTTGCCAACCGACCCGGTGACGGCGATGACCTTGGCAGAGCTACGCGCGCGTCCGGCCTTGCCGAGGGCCTCCAGCGCCTGTTGCACGTCCTCGACAACCAACAAGTTTCCGTCCTCGGCGCCGGACGGGACCTGCGAGACAAGCGCCGCGGCTGCGCCTTTTGCCAATGCGTCGGCGACGAAATCATGCCCGTCGCGCGCGGCCTTCAGGGCGACAAACAGATCGCCCGGGCGCAAGCTGCGCGTATCGATCGACACGCCCGTTGCCACCCAATCGCCGCCTTGGCGTAAACCGCCTGTGGCCGCGGCCGCGGCCTCTGCCGTCCAAAGCGCGCTCACGCCGCGCCCTCCAGCACGGCAACGGCCAGGCTTGCCTGTTCCAGATCGTCGAAGGGATATTTGACGTCCCCGATTTCCTGTCCGGTTTCATGTCCTTTGCCCGCGATCAACAGCGCATCGCCTGGCTCCAGGGCATCAACAGCGCGCAAAATCGCCTCTGCACGGTCGCCGATCTCGGTGGCGTCGGGACAGCCTTCAAGGATCGCCGCACGGATCAAGGCCGGGCTTTCGGAGCGCGGATTGTCATCGGTCACCACCACAAGATCGGCATGCGCCGCCGCCGCGCGGCCCATCAAGGGCCGTTTGCCGCGATCCCGGTCGCCGCCGGCGCCGAAGACCACGTGAAGCCGGCCCATAACATGCGGCCGCAAGGCGATAAGCGCGGTCTCTAACGAGGCGGGCGTGTGCGAATAATCGACGAAAACCGGCGCGCCGAACCTGCGCCGCGCGGCCAATTGCATGCGCCCCCGCACCCCTGTCAGCCGCGGCAATGCGGCAAATACGGCCTCCGGTTCGTCGCCGGTCGCCATGGCAAGGCCGGCCGCTTGCAGCGCATTGAGCGCCTGGAACCCGCCGATCAGATCCAGCCGCGCCTGATAGCGTTGTCCGGCAAAGCGAAACAACACGTCTTGACCCGTTTCGTGCAGCCGCGTGCCGGTGATTTCGATCATCGCGCCCGCAGCGTGATCGGCCACGCTGATCACCGTTTGGCCGCGCGCGGCGGCAATATCTGCTGCGGCAAGACCGGTATCGTCTCCGGTATTGGTCACGACCGCCGCATCCTGTGGCAGCAATTCCGAAAACAAGCGCAGTTTTGCGGCGCCATAGGCGTCCATCGTGACGTGATAGTCGAGGTGATCTTGGCTGAGATTGGTAAACGCGGCTGCGGACAGATGCACGCCGTCCATCCGGCGCTGGTCCAACCCATGGCTTGAGGCCTCCATAGCCACATGGGTCACGCCGCCTTCGGCCATATCGGCCAAAAGCTGATGCAGCGTCAGCGGATCGGGCGTGGTGTGAATGCCCGGGGCGGAAAACGCGCCTTCCACGCCGATCGTGCCAATGCTGGCCGCCTGGTGACCGAGCGCATGCCAGATCTGGCGGGTAAAGCTTGCCACGCTGGTTTTGCCATTGGTCCCGGTCACCGCGACCACGTTGGCCGGTTGGGCGCCAAACCAAAGCGCTGCCGCATGGGCCAAAGTGGCGCGTGCGTCTTCGACCACAACCAGCGCCGCACCGCCGATCTGCGACACGACCCGCGCGCCCTCGGCATCGGTCAACACCGCCGCAGCGCCGGCTGCCACCGCCGCATCGGCGAATTGCGCACCATGCACATGCGTGCCCGGTAAGGCTGCGAACAAATCGCCCGGCACGACCTTGCGATTGTCGATGGCCAGCCCGGTAATATCCACATCTGCGCCGCGCAGCGCTGTCAGGCCAAGCGAAGAGAGTTTTTTGCGGCGCTTGGTCATGGGACGAGTCGGGCCCTGTTGCTACTGAGAGCTGCTGGATAGCGTGGGATGGGTGGCTGCTTCAATCTCTGGCCGCATCCCCATCAAGGGGGCAACGCGCCGGATCAGTTCAGCGCCCACCGGCACCGCCGTCCAGCCGGCCGTGCGCCGGGTTTCGCCAAGGGCCACGATCCACGGCTGTTCGAGCGTGACCACCAGCACGTATTCCGGGTCGTCTGCGGGGAAGGTCGCTGCAAAGGTCGTGCGGGTACGATCGTCGTAATAGCCGGAGCGATCCGGCAATGGCAGATCAGCGGTGCCGGTTTTGCCGCCGACATCGTAACCTGCCACATCGCCCAAAGTGGCCGTACCATCGCGCACGACCGCGCGCATCAAATCACGCATGATCGCACTGGTGTCCTCAGAGACAACCCGTGCGCCCGTCTGCGGCGCAGCGCCGGCCAGCAAGGTCGGCGTCACCTGCGTGCCGCCATTGACGATCGCGGCATAAGCTGCGGCCAAATGCACGGGCGTCACCGCGATGCCATGACCATAGGCCACCGTTGCGGTCGACAGATCGCCCCATTGCCCGGGCAAGAGTGGCGTCGAGCCGCGCGCTTCGATCATTTCGACAGGCACAGGTTCGGCCATGCCCAGGGCGGTCAAAAAGGCGCGCTGTCGCTCCGCCCCGATCATCCCTGCAATCCGCGCCGTTCCGATATTGGACGAATTCACCAACACCTCGCGCACCGATTGCGACGGGCCGTAATCGCGGAAATCGCGGATCGGAAAGCCGCCCAAGCGCAATGGCCCTGTCGTGTCGATCATCGTGCTGGGCGCGACCAGGTTTAGGTCGAGCGCCTGCGCGGTCGTCAGGACCTTAAAGACAGAGCCAAGTTCGTACACGCCCTGCACCGCGCGATTAAACAGCGGGCTGTCCTCCGGGAGCACGTCATCAGGGACAATCGGTCGCGCATTGGGGTCGAAATCCGGCAGGCTGGCGAGCGCCCGGATCTCGCCCGTTGCGACCTCCAGCAAAACCGCCGCAGCACCTTCGGCATTCATCAACTCCATCCCGCCGGCAAGCACCTCTTCGACCGCGGCCTGAATGGTAAGATCGAGCGAAAGCCGCAGCGGGGCCCCATCCCGGGCCGGATCCCGCAGCGCATCATCGAATTGCGCCTCAACGCCGCCGACGCCGATGATCTCGGCGGCGTTCACATCCTCTTCGCCGAATTGCGCCCCGCCCATCACATGCGCGGCTAAGGCGCCGTTTGGATATAGTCGCATTTCGCGTGGGCCGAACAACAGGCCCGGCTCTCCGAGATCGTGGACCGCTTGTTCCTGCTCGGGGCTGAGATTGCGGCGGATCCAGATGAAACGCCGGTCGGATGTGAAATCCTCGTAAAGCCCGGTCGGGTCGAGGTCCGGAAAGATCTCGACCAAAGCCTCGGCAGCCAATGCCGGATCAATGAGATCTTGGGGATGGGCATAAAGCGCGTGTGTCGTCAGGTTCGATGCCAAAACGCGGCCATTACGGTCCACGATGTCAGCGCGGGCGCTTTGGATGGCGGACCGGGTTGTGGCGACCACGGGCTCTTCCGCCTCCGATGTGGCCAAGGCCGCCATGCGCAGGCCGATGGTCAAAAACGCCGCCAAAAAGCACATCGCCAGCATCAAAAGCCGGCTCTCGGCGCGCAGCCGCAAGCCGTCGCGCGCTGCGTCATGGCGTCGGGCCAAATTCGCCCGTTCGATTGCATCGGGGTTTTCGCCCCGCGCACGCGCCTCCAGGATACGCGCCAAAGGGCGCAAAGGGACGCGCGCGGTCATTCAGCGCCCTCGGGGCCTGAGGCACTGTCTTGCAAGAGCTCCGCCGCCGCGCGCGCGGCAAGCTGCTCGGGGCTCAGCGGATAGGCGATTTGGGTCGCATCGGCAAAATGCTCTGGCGTCATTTGCACCAATTGCAACCGGCTGAAGTCGAGCTCGGCCAAGGCGCGCAGCCGATCAGGACGCGTAAGATACGCCCATTCGTCCTGCAAGACGGCCAAACGCTCACGCGCGACACCGATCTGGCGTTGCAGGCGCTCGACCTCAGCGATTGTAGATTTGGTTTGGATATTTTGATGATAGGCCCAATAGCCCAGGGCGATCACGGCGCAGGCGGCAAGGCAATTTGCAAGTCCACGCATGTCAAAACACCTCCGGAAGCGCGGGAAGACCGAGCTTGGACATCGTCGCCGCGCCGGCCGGCGCTTCGGTCCGGCGGGCAACGCGCAACTTTGCGGACCGGGCGCGCGGGTTCGCCGCGATCTCTGTCGCATCGGGCGTGATCGCACGGCGCGGTGTCAGGTCAAAAGCGGGCTTGCGCGGGGTTTCCGCCGGCGCATGGCGCGAACCACCGCCGCCGGTGCTGCTGCGATCAGCCAAAAACCGTTTTGCGATGCGGTCTTCGATGGAATGAAAGGTCACGACAGCCAAGGCGCCGCCGGGTCTCAGCGCCCGTTCGGCCGCGCCCAGCCCGGCCACCAATTGGCGCAACTCATCATTCACTGCGATCCGCAGGGCCTGAAACGTCCGGGTCGCCGGATGGCTTTGGCCCGGCTTTGCGCGTGGCAAGCATTTTTCAACAATAACAACAAGCTGAAATGTGGTGTTAATGGCGTTTTCGCGTCGTTCCCGAACGATGGCGCGGGCAATGCGGCGGGCCGCGCGTTCTTCGCCGTAATGGTAGATGACATCGGCCAGCAGCGTCTCGGACGCGCCATTTACCAGATCCGCCGCACTTGGCCCGGTTTGGCCCATACGCATGTCGATCGGCCCGTCGCGAAGAAAGGAAAATCCGCGCTCGGCGCGGTCGAGCTGCATCGACGACACGCCCAAATCCATCACCACGCCATCAACCAAGTCACCGGCCAAAACATCCATCTCGTCAAAGGTGCCGGGCGCAAAACGCAGCCGGCCGTCATAGTCGGGCGCCCAGGCGCCAGCGAGCTCAAAAGCGAGCGGGTCGCGATCGACGGCGATCACCGTCTCGGCGCCGGCGTCAAGCAAGCCACGGGCGTAGCCACCAGCGCCGAAAGTTGCGTCGAGCCATGTGCCCGTCACCGGCCTGACGGCGCCCAAAATAGCGTCCAGGAGCACCGGGATATGCGGCGCGTTCATGCCTCGTTTGGTCCGGACGGCCCGCGCGCGCCGACCAGTGAAAGCGGATCGAAAAAGTCATTGCCCTGCCCCAGCGCCGCCAGCATTGCCTGAATATCCCCTTCCGCCGCGGCGCCATCTTGCGGCTTGAGGATGTGGAATTTGTCGCCCTTGCCCTGAAACAGCGCCTCGTCGGCCAAGCCGATCTTGTCGCGCGCGGCAGGTGGCACAACGAGCCGGCCGTTATCGTCGACCGTGTTTTCCTCGCATTTCGCGTAATAGAGGTGTTCCAGCAGAATACGGACTTGGCTGCCGCGCTGTTCTGACTGGATCATCGCGTCGATTTCGTCATAGGCGTTGCCAGACAGACATTCGACATAGTCGACGTTCGGATTTCCATAGGCGATATAAAGCCGCGGCATCCCGCCGGGCGCCATTTTCGCATCCGAGTTTTGGAGCACGCGACGAAATTTGACCGGGATCGACACCCGGCCCTTTCCGTCCACTTTGTTCAGGCTCTCGCCTTGAAACCTGCGCTCCACGTTCCCGACCTTTCGCCGAGGTTAACTTCGACCCCCAAGATACTGATCCGCTTCATGGAAAACGGCGGATCGAGCAAGCTGCCACTGCCCAATCCGCCGCCCTCGTCCCATCTCTGGGGTCCGGTCGCGCAGGCCACCTGGGGGGATGTCTGCTCGCTTGCGCGCCGGATCTCTTCTTCAGCAAGTGAGAGTGCCTGTATGAAACCTGCTTTTTATTTTTCCCTCGGGGGCTGTGCCCTTCCGAAGTCATCTCGTTTGCCGTGCAGATGTTATGCCACGGCACTTTTTACCACGCAAACCCTTTTTATGACACTTTTCGCCACTGAAACCCTGTTATCACCTCGCCCCGTCCAGATTCAGGATGAGTTTCATGCATATTCTGTGTTGTGGCGCAAAGAGCGCACAACATCTTGCGCCACGAGCTCCGAAAACCGCGTGGAGATTTTTCCCAGATTTTTGTGCGATATGTTGCCAAATGGCGGATTGAAGGCGCGTCACACGCCCGAATCAGCCAATTTCTAGGCCATCCCGCCGCCGATAAACCGCGCAGCAAGGGCGGCATAAGCGGCCGCCATCGGCCCGTCGCCAGCGGCAATCGGTGTACCGGCATCGCCCGCAAGACGGGTTTCCAGTGAAATCGGCAAGGCGCCCAAAAACGGAAGGTTGAGCCGCTCTGCCTCGTTGCGAACGCCATCTTGGCCGAAAATATGCGCCTCATGCCCGCATTCGGGGCAGATATAGCTCGACATGTTCTCAATCAGGCCAAGGACTGGCGTCTTGAGCATCTCAAACATGTTCAGCGCCTTGCGGGCGTCAAGCAGCGCAACATCCTGCGGTGTGGAGACCACGATCGCGCCGGTGACCTCGGACCGTTGGCAAAGCGTCATGGCCACATCGCCGGTGCCAGGTGGCAAATCGACCAACAGCACATCCAATTTGCCCCAGTCTACTTGGGTCAGCATTTGCTGCAAGGCGCCCATCAGCATCGGCCCGCGCCACACCACCGCCTTTTCTTCGGGCAACATAAAGCCGAGCGACATCAACGTGACACCGTGGTTGTGCAGCGGAATGATGGTTTTGCCGTCCGGGCTCGCCGGCCGTTGGTTCACGCCCATCATGCGCGGCTGGCTCGGTCCATAGATATCGGCATCCAACAATCCAACGCGCCGCCCGGCACGTGCGAGTGCGACGGCCAAGTTCGACGAAACTGTCGATTTGCCCACCCCGCCTTTACCCGATCCAATGGCCAGGATGCGATCCACGCCCGTCGGCCGCATCGTGCCCTCTTGCGGCTTCATATGCCCGCCGAGCTTGAGATTTGGCGGTGGCGCCGGTTTCGCTGCCGGGCCATGCGCGGTTAGGGCAACCATCGCGCGGTCAACACCCGGCAAGGCCTTCACGGCCGCCTCTGCGGCGTCGCGGAGCGGGCCCATCTGGGCCGCCACCTGCGGGTTCGGTGCCTCGAGAACAAAGCTCACCTGATCGCCGTCAATCCGCAATGCACGCACGAAATCACGGCTGATCAAGTCGCCGCCATCGGGCAAATTCAATCGGCGCAGCGCGTTCCGGATATCGTTTTCGGTAATGGCCATACACGCCATCTAGGGCGTCACACGCCGGACTGCACCCCCGAAAAGCACCCAAAGTTGGGCCAAAAGGCCGCAAAACCCAGCCAAGACCAATGCCGGACCGATGCCGACCACCTCTGCAAGCCCGCCGATGGCAAACGCGCCTACAGCAACCATGCCAAAGCCGACCACAACCCAAAAGCTCATCACGCGCCCGCGCATTTCATCGGCCAAGCCCGATTGGATCACCGCCTGCAAGCTGACGCCGCACCACGTGGCCATCGCACCGGCAATGGCGGTGAAAACCAACAAACTGCCCCAGCTGGGCGCCAGCCCCATCGCGATAAGCGCCAACAGCGCACCGGCACCGGCAACTTTCACACTGTTGGGGACGTCGGCCGAAATCTCCCCGGCTGCGATGGCGCGAAGCGCGGCCGTGACCACGGCGCCTGCGCCCACAACGCCCGTCAATACGCCCAACCCCGTTGCCCCACGCTCAAAAACGCCGTCCGCCAAAACCGGCAAGAGTTCAAGTGCGCCGCGGGTGACCGTGCCAAAAATGATGGTCAGCAGAAATGCCAAGCGGATGCCGGGCGTGTCGCGGATATGGGCGAAGGCTTCGGCCATGTCCGTTGAAATCGATCGCTTCGGCCGCGGAGGCAGCGCACGGGGTTTTAAGCGCAGCAAAACCGTTTGCATCGGCACCAAGGCCACCACAGCGACCCACAACGTCGTGCCGGCCCCGAGAACCGCGATCGAGAGCCCAGTCAAAGCCGGCGCCACCAGCCGCGCGATGTTGAAATTCAATGCCTGGGCGGCGACGACATAGGGAACTAAGGGTTGCGGCACCAAACGCGGGCCCAACGACATGCGCACCGGGTGATGTGCCGACGAGACACATCCGATCACGGTCGCGGCCACGGCGATGCCAATCGGGCCGATCATCGGCGCGGTGGCGGCCAAACAAAACAACGTGGCCATCATCGCGCCCGTGGAGGCCTGCGCGGCGCGGCGAATATCGACACGGTCGGCAATCACGCCAAAGACCGGCCCGGCAATGAGCGCCGGTGCCAAGCTCAGCCCCGCCACCACGCCGACAAAGCCCGCAGAACCCGAACGTTCCCATGCCAGCCAGGCCAGTGTTACGCGTTGGATCCAAATCGCCTGGACGGCGAAAAACGCGCCGAAGAAATACAGCTGAAACTGCTTGTTTTTTAAAGCGTTGATCATCCGGTTGGCCCAGGAAATAGGCGCCGTTTTGATTGCGCTAGCAGCCATGCAATCGCCGCATAGCGGCATTGAGTTTCGAGGGTATTGTGCAAGCGCAGCATCGGCGTATCTTAATTCTCAACTGGGCGAGAGCCAATGGGTCGCCAGGGTGGAGACAACCAATCCCAAACGGCCTGGAACAACGACGAGGTGTCATCATGGCCTATACGGTAAGCGGCCGCAACGCAGCGGCAACCCACATATCACTATTCACCCGGCTGGCGCAGATTTTCGCGAGCTTTAGCGAGGCGATTGAGCTGCACCGCGAATTCCGCCGGACGCATCGCGAATTGTCGGAACTGAGCGACCGCGAACTCAACGATCTTGGCATCTCCCGCGCGATGCTGGTGCAGGTTGCCTGGACCTCGGCCGTCGAAAAGGCCGACGAACGCAAGCCGCGGTAACGAAACGAACACCGCTGCGCCCTCCTCCTCCCTGGGCGCTTCGGCTACGCGGCTCCGTCCATCCTCCTCCCAGGGCGGGGCCGCACAGGATAAACGTCCGGCCAAAGGGCCAGACAAGAGGTACCGGGTTTCCCGGTCGGCGCCCCTTCCTCCTCCCTTCTGGGGCGCAATTCTAAGGCGATGGCACCACTCCTCCCTCGGTGCCATCGCTTTTTTTTCAAATAGGATTGGGGCGGCTTGCCAAATGGCAAACCGCCTCCGATAGGCGACATTTTATACACCAGCGCACCGCCAGGCAGTGCCCCCAGACTGGCACGTCGCCGCTCAGCGATTGCGTGCTAGGCGCCGAGCCCCGCTGCGCGCGGGTGTTGCTCTGCCAAACCAGGTGGCGCTGGTCGATCTGCGGCAAGTTTGATGGGCCGGGATGGCGGTTTCCGCAAGAATTGCGGCAAGACCGGTTCCGTGATGATGGCCTCGGTAGGGCTTGGTTTTGTGTTCAGCACAACCGGTTGCGCTGTTTGGCTGTCATCCTGCGGCCGTTCGTTGGCATGCGCCAGCGCCATGGCGGTGTGCAACGCCTCCGCCAAGGGCTCATCGCGGCGGCCCTCAACCGGCACCCGACGTTTTTGCCCTGCGCCGTCGATCTGCGCGGCTTTAGCCGTTTGCGGCGCAGGAACAGGATCGGTCGCGCGGTCCGGGATGCGGTCCTGCACCGGGCTGAACCGCTCCTCCGGCTCTAGGCGGACAGGCTTTTTCATGCGGAACGCGCGCCATCGAATGTCACCGCCGTCAGGGTCATTCATTGCTGCAGTTTCAGGGACCGAAAAATTGCCCAAGCGGCGCCATTTCGGCCGACCTTTATCGGTCTCGGAGCTCGGCACGGTGGCAGGCTCCTGTTGGTCCTTTGCGGGATTGGACGCCCGTAAACCATCGAGCCCAACCGCGTAAGGCAAGTCGATAACCCGGCAACTCGGGTTGCGCATGGCGGCCACGCGCGACAAATCATCATCACTGCCCGGGGCCTCTGACGGCTCCAGACACACCAGATCATACGGATCAGACATTAACATATAGCGCGCCTGTTCGGCCGTATTGGCCAAATGGCAGGTCCGCCCCGGGCGGCTGATTTGGGTCAGCCATGCGGCAAGCCGCGCCGGTTCACGATCAAGAATGAGTATCTTCAAGGTGCGCCCTCCAACCCGGACATTGCCGGGCAACGTTAACGCCCCTGACTTGACACGAACCGCCGAATTCAATCGCCGAATCTGTTGCCAAGTCGCCCCCGCCGCGGAGGATTGGCGTATATCCACAGGAAATCAACAGCCTGATCCACGCCATCGTTTGCGTTAACCAATCCATCCGGCCCGTTAAGGTCAGCTTAACCTTTTTATCTTTGTTTAATAAAGCCTTAGTGTGGTTTTAGTGACAAAATTTGTCGGAACGATCAGTGTTATCTCACATCTTTTGGCGATGACATGACTACATAGGTGGTGATCGTCGACACCTGCGGTAGCGCACCCAAGATGTCGGTGTGAAAGCGTTTGTAGCTGGCAAGATCGGCGACCTCGACGCGCAGCATATATTCAACGACGCCGGTGATGTTGTGACATTCCACAACCGCCGCGGCCGCATGCATGGCCGCCTCAAAATTCAACTGCGCCGCTTTGGTGTGTTCCCCCAAACCCACAGCGACATAGGCGATAAACCCAATGCCCAAAGCGGCCCGATTGAGCCGCACGCCAAATCCATCAATGATGCCCGCTTTGCGCAAGGCCGACACACGCCGCAACGTGGCCGATGGCGATAGAGCAACCCGTTCAGCCAGATCGAGATTGCTGATCCGGCCATCGCGCTGAAGTTCCCGCAATATATGACCGTCCTTGTCATCAATATTCGCCATAAGTTGCGCAAATCCTCTAAATTTTGCTCATTATGCAATCACATTGCGCCTATTCATAGCTAATGTCACCCATATGATCGAGATGCTGCCACCGTTGATGCTGTTTGCCTTCGCAAGCTCGATCACGCCGGGTCCCAACAATATCATGCTGCTGGCCTCAGGTGCTAATTTCGGCCTGCGCCGCACAATCCCGCATATGCTGGGCATCTCGCTCGGGCACGCCGTCCAAGTCACTTTGGTCGGTCTGGCGTTGCTGAGCGTCTTTGAACGCTTTCCCGTGGTGCAAACGATCCTGCTGGTCCCGTGCATCCTTTATCTTTTCTATCTGGCGTGGCGGGTGGCGCAGGCGGCACCGCCTGGGGACGCGCCGGCCTCGGCAAAACCGCTGACGGCGCTGCAAGCGGCGCTTTTTCAATGGGTCAACCCCAAGGCGTGGTACATGTCGATCTATGCTCAGACCAATTTTGCCCCTGACGGGCCCTTGGTTGTGAGCGCGGTGTTTGTTGCGCTGGCCTTTGCGGCAACCAATCTGCCATCGGTCACGGTTTGGGCCTGGGGCGGCGTGCAGGTCCGGCGTTTACTGCAAACCCGCGCGCGCCTTCGCGTGTTCAATTACACGATGGCACTGTGCTTGGTCGCCTCGCTTTACCCAATGATCGGGGCGGTATTGGGCTGAAACGACGCGGTGCCTTCGTCGATGGGGCCGGTCGCGCGCCGACTGCGCAAGGAATTCAGATCGACAATCTCGCAATCGGGGTTGGTCGCCCGGGCCACCGACAGCAAGGCGTAACTTGCCCCGCCCATATCGCCCATCCGCAGGCACAATCGGTCATAGCTGGTCGCAATTAGCATAAGCCGTGCCTGCGCGGTGCTTCGGGCGACATCACAGCGGGTGCAGGCGGCGCCAAAATGCATGAGCCAGTGGCGCGCTTGCAACGGATCAGGTTCCAAGATCAGCGTCGTCATTGGTGCGTTCTCCTCCGCATCGGGCATACCGCCCGGGATCGCTACGCACCCCCCTCTGGACGCACCGTCCTCCTAAAACGGTACATCTCCGGCCGCATCGGCCGGTACGAGGAATCGCCCCACAATATGTTTCACGCCTGCCTTTTCAAAATCAACTTGAACCTTGTCCCCTTCGACGGCACCCACCTGCCCGTAGCCGAATTTCTGATGAAAAACCCGTGTGCCCACATCAAATGCAGGCATGGCCTCGGCATCGATGACCATGTTTTTCGCCTCTGACGGTTGGCGCAAATGGTGTGCGCCTTGATTGGCTTGCAGGCGACGCCAGCCCGGAGAATTATACACATCCGCCTTGGTTGCGCGGGTTTCGAGGTCCGAGCCGCGCCGCATCTGATCCACTGGCGAGGCCGAGGACGACATCGCGTTGCCATGGCCATAAAGGCCGGGCGGGGTCAGAACGTCGACATGGTCTGCGGGCAATTCATCGATGAAACGCGATGGCATCTGGCTTTGCCATTGACCATAGACCCGGCGATTGCCGGCGAAACTGATCGTGCAGACCTCTTCGGCCCGGGTAATGCCGACATAGGCAAGCCGACGTTCTTCTTCGACGCCGCGGGCACCCTCTTCGTCCATGGCGCGTTGGCTCGGGAAAAGCCCGTCTTCCCAACCTGGCAGGAACACCGCCGGGAATTCGAGCCCCTTGGCAGCATGCAGCGTCATCAGCGTCACTTTGGGCTCATGATCATCCTGTTCGTTATCCATGATCAGGCTGACATGCTCCAAGAAGCCTTGAAGGTTATCAAAGCTCTCTAGAGCTTTCACGAGCTCTTTGAGGTTTTCCAGCCGCCCCGGCGCCTCGGGTGTTTTGTCGGTCTGCCAATGGCCGGTATAGCCGCTTTCGTCGAGGATGATCTCAGCCAGTTCCACATGGCTGACGGCACCCGCAACCGGCGCCTCGTCTTCGATCAGATCGCTCGGGCCGACCTGGCGGAGCGGTCCATGGGCCATGCGCGCCCATCGCTCAAGCCCGTCCAGCAGCCGCTGAAGTTCCGTCGCGCCCTTGCCGCCAAGCCCGCCGTCATCCAGCAGGATCTGAGCGCCTTCGGTCAGGCTCACACCGTGTTGCCTGGCGGTGATTTGGATTTTCTGGACCGCCTTTTCGCCCAGACCGCGTTTGGGCGTGTTGACGATCCGCTCAAACGCGAGGTCGTCATCGGGGCTGACGACCAGGCGAAAATAGGCCATGGCATCGCGGATTTCCATTCGCTCGTAAAAGCGCGGGCCACCGATGACCCGATAGGGCAGACCGATGGTCAGGAACCGATCCTCAAAGGCGCGCATCTGGTGGCTGGCGCGCACAAGGATGGCCATGCCATTGGGATTGATCGGGGCCATGCCGCGTGTGCCGCGTTCCATCGCTTCGATCTCTTCGCCGATCCAGCGGGCTTCTTCCTCGCCGTCCCAATGGCCAATCAGGCGGACCTTCTCGCCATCCTCGCCATCGGTCCAAAGCGTCTTTCCCAACCGGCCTTTATTGGCCGCAATCACGCCGGAAGCGGCGGCAAGGATATGGCCGGTGGAGCGGTAATTCTGTTCCAGCCGGACGACACGCGCGCCGGGAAAATCCTTTTCGAACCGAAGGATATTGCCGACCTCGGCGCCGCGCCAGCCATAGATCGATTGATCATCATCGCCGACGCAACAGATATTCTGATGCCCTTGCGCCAGCAGCCGCAGCCAAAGGTATTGCGCGACATTGGTGTCTTGGTATTCGTCCACGAGGATGTAGCGGAACCAGCGCTGATATTGGCTCAGCACGTCTTCGTTTTTTTGGAAGATGTCGATGACATGCAAAAGCAGATCGCCGAAATCCACGGCATTTAGGGTCTTCAGGCGGGCCTGATAGGCGGCGTAAAGCGGCAGCCCCTTGCGATCGAATGCACCCGCTTCGGCTTCGGGCACTTTTTCGGGCGACCACGCGCGGTTTTTCCAACCATCGATGATGCCGGCCAGCATCCGCGCGGGCCAGCGCTTTTCGTCGATCGCTTCGGCCAAGATCAATTGCTTCATCAAGCGTTGCTGGTCGTCCGTATCAAGGATCGTAAAATTCGTTTTCAGATCGACGAGTTCTGCGTGTCGGCGCAACAGTTTCACGCAGACCGCGTGAAATGTGCCGAGCCATGGCATGCCCTCAACCGTTTCGCCCAAAAAACTGCCGATGCGGTTGCGCATTTCCCGCGCCGCTTTGTTGGTGAACGTCACCGCCAAAATCTCATTCGGGCGCGCCGTCCCCGTTGCGAGCAAGTGGGCAATGCGCGCCGTCAATGCACGGGTTTTGCCCGTGCCGGCACCGGCCAGCATCAAAACCGGGCCGTCCAACGCCTCGACAGCGCTTCGCTGGGCCGGGTTGAGACCGTCGAGATACGGCATCGGTCGCGCGGCGATCGCGCGGGCGGACAAAGACGCAGCCTCAAATGCGTCGGAATCGTCGAAACTGCTCATTATTTGCTTTTACGCTTTATTTCACGTGACGCAAAGCTTTGTTCGCAAAATGTTCTCACATTGATCTTGCCGAAGCTTTCAAAGCCATATATTGTTGGTGCATTGTTTCAGGATTAAAAACAGTGTTTGAGTCCGACCTCTTGCATATCATCTGCGTGCTGGTTTTAGGCGGTACGCCCGAAGTGCGCACGCCTTATGCCATTGAAACGGGTGAGCATTTTGTCCGGATCGATTGCCTGACGGACACACATGCGGTCGAAATCGGGCTTGATGACCGCCGATCCAGCCATGACAGCGTGCACCAAGCGATTTTTGCCGCCGAACTGACGGATCGCGCGCCGATGGTCGTGATTGTCGATACCAATGGCGTCGAAGAGGCGACCGAATACCAGATCGACACTGTCGCACGCGCGCTTGACGTCGAATATCGTGTCCTTGACCGAGACTTTTTGCTGCGCGTGCAAATGACCGCGCCCTTTCGCGCGCGCGCCCTAAGCCCTAGCTTTTAGCGCACGACTTGTCGTTGCGCCCGAAGCGCCGTACACCTTTGCTGCGTGTGCAAAAAGGGTAGCCCATGGCAGAGTTCCAAAAGATTTTGATCGCCAATCGCGGCGAAATTGCCATTCGGGTCATGCGCGCGGCCAATGAGCTGGGAAAACGCACGGTCGCTGTTTTCGCGGAAGAGGACAAACTGAGCCTGCACCGGTTCAAGGCAGATGAAGCCTATAAGATCGGCGAGGGCATGGGGCCTGTCGCGGCTTATCTGTCGATCCCAGAAATCATCCGTGTCGCGAAAGCCTGTGGCGCCGATGCGATCCACCCGGGCTATGGCCTGCTGAGTGAAAACCCCGAACTGGTCGATGCCTGCGCCGCGGCCGGTATCGTTTTCATCGGTCCAAAGGCCGAAACGATGCGGCAATTGGGCGACAAAGCCTCCGCTCGGCAGGTCGCAATCGCCGCGGGCGTCCCGGTGATCCCGGCAACCGATGTGTTGGGCGATGACATGAAGGCCATCGCCAAGGAAGCCGAGAGCATCGGCTATCCGTTGATGTTGAAGGCGTCTTGGGGCGGCGGCGGGCGCGGCATGCGCCCCATTGCTGGGCCCGATGAGCTTGAGGCGAAGGTGCTCGAGGGCCGACGCGAGGCAGAGGCCGCCTTTGGCAATGGCGAAGGCTATCTGGAAAAGATGATCACGCGCGCGCGGCATGTCGAGGTGCAAATCCTCGGCGATCGCAATGGCAACATCTACCATTTGTATGAACGGGATTGCTCGGTCCAGCGGCGCAACCAAAAGGTGGTTGAGCGTGCCCCGGCCCCGTATCTATCGGCGACGCAGCGTGAAGAGATCAGCCTGTTGGGCAAAAAGATTGCCGAACATGTGGGCTATGAATGCGCCGGGACCATCGAGTTTTTGATGGATATGGACACCGGCGCGTTTTACTTCATCGAAGTGAACCCTCGAGTGCAGGTGGAGCATACCGTGACCGAGGAGGTCACCGGCATCGATATCGTACGCGCTCAGATCCTGATCGCGGAGGGCAAAAGCCTGATCGAGGCGACAGGCGTTGCGAGCCAGTACGACGTAAAGCTCGACGGTCACGCGATCCAGTGCCGTATCACGACCGAAGACCCGATGAACAATTTCATCCCCGATTATGGCCGGATCACCGCCTATCGCGGGGCGACGGGTATGGGCATCCGGTTAGATGGCGGCACCGCCTATTCCGGCGCGGTCATCACACGCTATTACGATAGCCTTCTGGAAAAGGTCACCGCCTGGGCGCCCACGCCTGAGGCAGCGATTGCGCGGATGGATCGCGCACTGCGGGAGTTCCGCATCCGTGGCGTGTCGACCAATATCGCCTTTGTCGAGAACCTGCTGAAGCACCCGACATTCCTCAATTACCAATACCACACCAAATTCATCGATGAGACGCCGGCCTTGTTCGCCTTTGCCCCGCGGCGGGACCGGGCCACTCGGCTGTTACGCTACATCGCCGATATCTCGGTCAACGGTCATCCCGAAACCGAAGGCCGGTCGCGCCCACCGGCGGAAATCAAAGACCCCAAACCGCCAATCCTGCCCGATGAACCGGTCGCGGACGGCACCTATCAATTGCTCAAGACGCAGGGGCCCAAGGCGGTCGCGGATTGGATGAAATCGGAAAAGCGCCTGCTGATCACCGACACGACCATGCGCGACGGCCATCAGTCTCTCTTGGCAACCCGTATGCGCAGCTACGATATGATCCGGGTCGCACCGGCATATGCGCATATGCTGCCTGGGCTCTTCAGTGTCGAATGCTGGGGCGGCGCCACCTTCGATGTCGCCTACCGCTTTTTGCAGGAATGCCCGTGGCAGAGATTGCGCGATATCCGCGCCAATATGCCCAATATCCTTACCCAGATGCTGCTGCGCGCCTCAAACGGCGTGGGATACACCAATTATCCCGACAATGTCGTTGAGAGTTTTGTTGCAGAGGCGGCAAAGCAGGGGGTCGATGTTTTCCGCGTCTTCGACAGCCTTAACTGGGTTGAGAATATGCGCGTCGCGCTCGACGCCGTAGCCGAGAGCGGCAAAATCTGCGAAGGCACGATCTGCTACACTGGCAATATTCTCGATCCAAACCGTTCAAAATACGATGTGGCGTATTACGTCGCCATGGCCAAAGAGCTGGAGGCCGCAGGCGCCCATGTCCTGGGACTGAAGGATATGGCGGGTTTGTTGAAACCGGCCGCGGCTACGGTCCTGATCCGCGCGCTGAAGGACGCGGTCGATTTGCCGATCCACTTTCACACCCACGATACCGCCGGCATTGCGTGCGGCACCATCTTGGCCGCGGCCGAGGCGGGCGTGGATGCGGTGGATTGTGCGATGGATGCGCTTTCGGGCAATACATCACAGGCAACCCTTGGGACTGTCGTTGAGGCGCTGATGCACACAGAGCGCGACACGGGCCTCGATATCGGCTCGATCCGCGCCATCAGTGACTATTGGGAATCCGTCCGCGGCCATTACGCAGCCTTTGAGTCGGGACTGCAAGCGCCCGCCTCTGAGGTCTATTTGCACGAAATGCCCGGAGGTCAGTTTACGAACCTCAAAGCCCAGGCGCGGTCCTTGGGGCTTGAAGAACGCTGGCACGAGGTCGCGCAGATGTACGCGGATGTCAACGAGATGTTCGGCGATATCGTAAAGGTGACACCATCGTCGAAAGTCGTCGGTGATATGGCTTTAATGATGGTCAGCCAAGGTCTCACGCGGCAAGAGGTCGAGGATCCCAAAAGCGAGGTCGCCTTTCCCGATAGCGTCGTGGGAATGATGAAGGGCGATTTGGGGCAACCCACGGGCGGGTTCCCACCTGCGATTGTGGACAAGGTCCTTAAGGGCGGCGCGCCAAATCTCGAACGCCCCGGCGCACATCTCGAACCGGTTGATCTGGAGGCGGCGCGCGCGCGATTGGCCGAAGAGCTAGGCATCGAGATCGAAGATGACGATCTGAACGGCTATTTGATGTACCCCAAGGTCTTTACCGACTACGCGATGCGGCATAAAGATTACGGCCCTGTCCGATCCTTGCCGACAAAGACCTTTTTCTACGGCATGGAAGCCGGGGCGGAAATCGAGGCCGAGATTGACCCTGGCGTCAGTCTGGTCATTCGGATGCAGGCCATTGGCGATACCAACGACGAAGGCGAGACGCGGGTCTTTTTCGAACTCAATGGCGCGCCGCGCACGATCCGCGTGCAAAACCGACGGGTCGCGGCGACATCAGCAAAACGCCAAAAGGTGGAACTTGGCAACCCAGCCCATGTCGGTGCGCCGATGCCAGGCGTCGTTGCCTCGGTCGGCGCCGTGGCCGGGCGCGAGGTCAAGGAAGGCGATTTGCTGCTAACGATAGAAGCGATGAAGATGGAAACGGGCATTCACGCCGAACGTGATGCCGTGATTAAGGCCGTCCATGTCAGCCCGGGCGCGCAGATTGACGCCAAGGACTTACTGGTGGAATTGGACACGTGACGCCGCTTTTTGGCGCCGCGGATACATCGCGCCTAAGCGGGGCCGGCCCCGCGGCGGCCTCAGCGAAACCTCCACGATGCAGCGCCGACTTTAGGGATTGTCACACGCTGCTTGGCACGACCAAACGGGCGACCGGCGATGCATTCTGCGCCTTGCCAGTCCTTTTGACACACGCCTTGACGGATGATGGCCGGACTACGCCGGCGATGTTGCGCGTCGTGATGCCGGCGGCATGGGGCGACGGAAATGGACACCTTTCGGTCAACGGCATTGCGCAAACCGCGCGCGGGCATTCTGGCATTCTGGCGAACGGGTCCGTGGACCTGAGCGCTTGCGCCACATGGCCGCGTCTCGGTTTGGGCAGAACCGGTGAATGATGGGGACCTGCAATCGCCAATGAGGTGCCTGTCCGGTCGCGACGCATCTGAGGGATCGCGGGCTATCCGAGAAACGCCCATGTTCGGCACAATCTCATGCCCGATGCGGCACCGCCGCCCCGGTCATTGCGTATGTCTTTTGATCCCTTCGGTGTAGAAGCAGTGTGGATAAGCTGTTTCCGTAAAGGGATCGTTCACCATTACGTCGGCTAGATCGCGTCACATATGTGCCAGATTTCGCGTCGAATTTGGCGCTCATGATGTTTACGGCCCACCATACCTCCGCATTTTGGCACGACGAAGCCGGCGCCGTGACGGTCGATTGGGTCGTGTTGACAAGCGCGCTCGTCGGCTTGGCCTTGGCGGTCATATTGGTCGTGTCAAACGGCGTTGAAAGCCTGTCTGAGGATACCACCAACGAATTGGGCGGCGTGTCCATCATCACAAGTTTTGCCCGCGCGGCGACCCAGTTTAGCGGAGACTTCTCCGACGGCATGGCCGGCTGGTTTGGCGGCACCGCGGTATCGCTCGCCGGGTTCGGCGATGTCCTGCAACTCGGCCCCGGCGAAACGTCGGAGCTATCGGTCAACATACCGTCGGGCGCGACCAGCGCCACGGTCAGTTTCGATTTGATTGCCGGCGACGACCTTGATGGCGATCCGGCATCGATCATGATCAACGGCCAAGTTGTGTCGGTCTATCGTGACGACCACGGACATGTGACCGTTGATGCCGATGCCCCATCGGGCATTTCGGTCCAGGTCGATCATCAAGCGATCAACGATCCCATCGGCGCTGGTAGCCACGGGAGCGACAGTATTTCCACCTACACGATCACGGTGGACAACCCCGGGTCAAACCTGACCTTTGGGGTGAATTCGGGGGCGGATGAACCAACGAGTAGTGAATTTTATGCCTTGGACAACGTCTCTGTTGTTAGTGAGTGAACGGGTACGAGTTGATCTGAAATCCGGTGCTGCGCGGTTCCGCAGCGAAGAACGTGGCGCCGTCACGGTCGATTGGGTTGTGCTGTCAGGCGCGCTTGTTGGCTTGTGTTTGGCGGTTATGGCGGTCGTATCGAACGGCGTCGAAAGCCTATCGAACGATACCTCCGATGAGCTTTCGGGCATCGATATCCAGACGCGATTTGCTGCGCTCACATCGCTTTTTGACGGGGATTTTTCCAACGGTGCCGGCGGGTTTACCGGTGGCGTTCTCGCAACGGTTGCGGGCTTTGGCGAAATCCTGCAAATCGAACCGGACGAAATGGCCGAGATCACGCTGGACGTCCCGTCCGGCGCGACCAGCGCCACGATCGACTTCGACCTGATCGGCGGCGATGATCTTGATGCAGACGATGTCGCCACGGTCTGGATCAATGGTTCTCCGGTCTCGTTTTATACCGATGACGAAGGCAGCATCAGCATAACCGATGGTGGCGTGCCTGGTGTGACGGTGTCGGTCGATCAGCAATATACCAGCTCTAATGGCGGTGGCGGCGCGCAAGGAGACAGCCGGGCAAGCTATTCGATTACGGTCGATAACCCCGGTACATCCTTGACTTTCGGAGTATCCTCCGACGCATCGGCGGATTTCGACAATGAGTACTTTGCCCTCGATGATGTCAGCATCTCAGCTGACCGGTAAAGCGCGGGAAAACTCCGCGCTTTGCGCCATTTTCCCCTTGCAGGCCACGGTCGTGCAGCCTAAACACCACGCGCACGAGCGGGCGTAGCTCAGGGGTAGAGCATTACCTTGCCAAGGTAAGGGTCGTGAGTTCGAATCTCATCGCCCGCTCCAGTTTAACACTGCGAAAACAGCTGTTTAGCAAGAGACCGCTTCGGCGGTCTTTTTGCTTTTTGGGCGCTGGCCGGTGCAATGGGGTAGACATGACGGGGTACTTTTGCCACCCGCCGGTTCGGGACGGCTTAGATGCCTAGATGCAGCGACCCGCATTTCTCTCTTAGAACCTCAGCATCCACGTTCGCTGCGATGCGAAAAATGGCAGCTCTGAGCCCAAAATTCCAAGATTCTGCTTACGCAACGAAAATCTGCCTTCGCTATGCACGCCAGCTTGCATGGTCCATCGCTTGGTTGAGCTTGGCAGGGGTTACCACTGCATCAGCCTCGGGCCTTTGGCCATTCAGCAATCGGAATACGTCATCCCGTCCAACGGTCATTGCACTCAAATCGCCACCTGATCTGACAAAGAGCAGAGCCGTTTCAGTCTTGCTGGCTTCTCCGGGAACGACCCCAACCTGTTCGGCGACCCATTCCTTCCTCTCAACCAAATCTTGCAGGGTGATCAGGCCGTCACGCGCTCGCCTTTCGGCCATCTCCCGCAATTCAGGAATGAAGT
>JBCDBR010000027.1:0-58547 GCA_039183205.1 Pseudomonadota bacterium
CTCATAACCAATAGATGACAAGGGCGGCGAGTGCGATTACCGAGAGGAAGACCTTCGGGCAGCTGTCGTATCGAGTTGGAACACGCCGCCAATCCTTCAACCTTCCAAACATGATCTCGATCCTGTTGCGCCGTTTGTATCGTCGCTTGTCGTACTTCACAGGTTTCTTGCGCTGCTTCCGACCTGGGATACATGCGCGTATCCCTTTGTCTTTCAACGCTTCTCTGAACCAGTCTGCGTCATAGCCCCGGTCGCCAAGCAGCCAATCGACGTCCGGCAGGCTGCTCAGCAATGCCCGCGCACCGATGTAATCGCTGACCTGACCGGCGGTGACGAACAGATTGAGCGGGCGTCCCTGACTATCGCAGATAGCGTGAAGCTTCGTGTTCATGCCGCCTTTGGTTCGGCCAATCAGGCGTCCACGCCCCCTTTTTTGACGCCCATGCTGGTCGCTGTTCGATGTGCCTTCAGGTATGTAGCGTCGATCATCACAGTCTTCTTTTCACCGTGATCTGCGGCCAGACCAGCCATCATCTGGGCGAAGATACCTTTGTCGCTCCACCGCTTCCAACGATTGTACAGTGTCTTGTGTGGCCCATAGACCGCCGGGGCGTCGCGCCAACGTAAGCCGTTGCGATTAATAAATATAATACCACTCAAAACGCGGCGATCATCGACACGAGGCTTGCCGTGGGACTTGGGGAAAAAGGCTCAAGACGCGCAATCTGCGCATCCGTAAGCCAAAAAAGGTCAGACATGTTCACCGCTCGTTTTCGAACCGTGAATCACGCCGCCAACCGAAAATCAATAGGTCCTGAGCCTAGTTTATGGCGATGCGGCCCATGTGCTCAGTTTCCGAGGAACGCTCGTGCTTTATTTGAGCCCCTGCTTTCGCATCGACCGTTTGGAAAAAGCTGGACGCGACGGAACCCCTGAAGAGCATTCGGAGAACGGCGAGTTGAACGATGAACGAGATACCAATGGACCCGTAGGTCAATGCCGCACTCTGGGTCACCGTTGGCTCCAGCCATTGTGTCAGAAGCCCGTGTGAATAGTCAAAGGCGCCCACGGCGTTATAGGCGATCAAAAGTCCCCAGACGCGCAGTCCTGTCCCTTTCCAAGCGAGCCAGGCCATAAGTGGCGCCAAAGCGCCCAGGACCGTATCCGCGCCCCAAGGACCAATCCAGGCATCGGGGTTAGGACCGCCAAACATCTCAAGGCTTGGAATGAAGGATACAACCATGAAACGGATGGAGGTCAGCAAGATCAGGGCTGCAATCAAACGGCGACGTGTTGCGGCGTGGGCAGTCATGGTGGTCTCCTAATGCGGCGCGCTATGGGGCAGGAAAAAAGAGGTCGATGTAACCATCGGCGATTGCGGAAAGTTCTGGTTTTGACGCTCCCAACCGGGCGCGTTGCGCAAGGCTCATCCCGGCAGACAGGATGACAGCTCCGGAGAGGTGGCCATGATGGCCGCCGCTGTCTTGCAAGCGGCGGTCCAAGACGTCTTGGGAGCGCTTTAGGTTTGTTGAGATTTTTTGTTTCACACCTGGGTCGCGCTCAGCGACCTCGGTAGCAACCGAAGCAATCAAACATCCGCAGGGCCCATCCACAGAGCAGACGGTTCTGATGATCTCGCGATAGTATTCTACGATGGCTTGCCGGACGTCTGACACCTCTCTGAGGGGCGCAGCCTGAGCACTGCCCTGAACGGCCGTGTATCGGTCCAACGCTTCGAGAAAGAGCCCATGCTTGTTTCCAAAAGTGGCGTAAAGGCTTGGACGATTGATGCCCATTGCCTTGGTCAAATCGTCAAGCGACGCGCCTTCATACCCCTTTTCCCAAAAGACGCGGACGGCTGCATCGAGCACCGTTTCGCGATCAAAGGACTTTGGGCGTCCACCGGGATTCTTAGATTCATGTTTCATACCATTTAGTACATAACCCTGTCCTGAGTTGTCAAAGGTTTTTTATCGATCAGTACAAAAACTATCGCATCGAGACCCGTCACGGCCAGTTTGCGTAAAGAAAAATCCGCCTTTTGCGTGAAATGAGAACGAACCCAAGCGCAATGAGCGCTCGGATATGTGCTTCAACCCGCAAGTCGAGCGTTACGCCAATCCCTCCGGTAGCCGACCCTCGCCTTGCCGCAGTACGTTGATAGGTTTGGGCGCAAACCGGACCACTGAACGTTTCTGCCGGGCGTGACGACACCCCGTCGGCATCAAAAGGCAGCTTTGCCAAAAATGGCTGCTTTCATGAGGCCGCAAGTACCGTCGAGCGGCCCCATGAGAGCGGAACGAAGATCCCTAGAATTTATCTGCTTGAATACAGTGCTTTTTCATAGGCGCGGTAGGTGCGCATATATGGGTCCTCCACGAAAGGCAGGGACTGCGTCATGATCACTGCCGCCAAATTGGCCGATGGGTCTATCCAGTAATGGGTGTTGCATACCCCAGCCCAGCTTTGACTGCCGGCCCGTCGGGCACCTGGCACGTCCGCCTCAGCCCGGACAAACGCAAAGCTATGGCTGGTGCCTTCCGGCATCACTACGTCAGCCGTTAGGGGCGGTGCTGCGGTTATCATACGCTGGAATTTCAGGCCTCCCATTTGGTCAGAGGTCATTTGCGTGACGGCATCTTCTGAGAGAATGCGGTTCCCGTTCAATGCACCTTTCCTCAGCACCATACGAATAAAACCCAGATAGTCCGGTGCGGTCGAGTAAAGCGCATGGCCCATGCCATAGACCTCGGGCTTTGGCGGCGGTGCCAATTCAAAGGGTCCAAATTTGCCATCCTCGCCGCGAATGGAGACATCCGCCAAACGATCCACAAGACCATCTGGTTCAAAGGCGGTGTCAGACATGCCGAGGGGATCAAATATCTCTTCGTGGCAAAAGTTATCGATTGAGCGACCGTCAATGGCTTCAACCACTTGGCCCAACCAATCTATGCTGGGTCCATACCCCCAACGCGTGCCGGGATCGCTCATCAATGGGTTCATAAGTCCCGCTTGCAGGCCGGACAGGATCGAGGCAGCCCCCGTTACGTCCAGATACTTGGCCATGTCGGTATTCCAGAACTCGTACTCTAGCCCGCTGGTATGTGTGGCAAGGTTGCGGATGGTGGCGACGGTCTTTTGCGAACGTAGGACTGGTTTGTCTCCATCCCAGCCATCTAGAACCTGAAGCTCATTCCACGCAGGCAAGATATCTGCGACAGGCGTGTCCATCGACAGCTTGCCCCGGTCGATCAGGATCATCGCCGCAACCGATCCGACCGCTTTGGTCATCGAGAAAATGCGAAACACCGTGTCTTCCCCGGCCGCGCGACCTTCGGCGGCCTGACCGGCAGCCCCCGAGTAAATCATCCCCTCCGCATCGCCTGCCATCGCCACGACGAAAGGGACATCCCCGGCCGAAACTGCAGTGTTCAGAACATCATCCATTTTAGTCATGGTCGCCTCCCTGCGTTGATGGCGTTCAATGTTTGGAGGCGGCGGTGACCTGTCAACAGCACGGCCGAAGTTTTGAACCCTCCCGTGGCCTTGATTGTTTTGGGTCGGAATGCCGTTATTCAAACAAAGTGCCGCATCCGTCGCCTTGGGTTCAAAACGGACGTCTTACTGTTTCTGTCGGGCGGGACGACACCCGTTCGGCATCAAACGGCAGCTTTGCGGGACGTCGCGGCCGACTATTCGAGTTCAGAACTGTGGAGATATCAGGTGGAATGGTGCAGTAGCTCGATTGTGTCCCACCGGTTCAGAGGTTCTTTTTCGGGATGAGCGAGAACAGGACAACTGTTGAAGCAGACCTTTACGTTCTCCTGAACTCAGGGGACGAAGCCCTTTACGCTCGATTGAACAGCACTCGTCGTGAAGGGATACAGTCAAGTTTCCTTTTCCGGGAACAAGATGCCGTTCATCGCCGTTCCCTAAGCCTCCCCAAGTCCATGCCAGACTGGCGCCACTTCCAGATAAGTGTTGATGCAAATGAGGTTGAGCGTCGTGCTGCGGCGCGCACGATCTCGGAGGAAGGGCTGACACACATGCCGGATACCCTTGGCTGGGCTCCATTGCGACTGATCAGCGCGCGTTTCAAGGAATGTGTTGAAGGTTTTTTTCCGGGCGGAAGCCAGTTCTTTCCCTTCTTCACGGTCGACCCGAGGAAAGGCACAAAGGGAAAAGCCGACTTCTGATATTGGCTTCCACGCAACTACCTTTCATTCAAACCCGCGGTAAAGCGCGCGCCCGAAGACCTTTTGATCCCGCATGTTTGGGGAACACTCTCGGGACCAGCCGTGACATGGGAAATGTATCACAACACTGGCTTTCAGGAGTATGTCGAAGCCCTGCCGTTCTGGACGTCTTCACCGACTTTCAATGACATCGTTTTTCGCCCAGACGTCTACTACGCACTCAAATCCAGTGGTTTCACTGGTCTGGAAGAGTCTGCGGAACATAATTACCTGCGGAAAACGCCAGAGCAGTGCGTTGGGTACATAAAGTTCAAAGAGTGACCCGTCCGTGAGTTGGTAGATGCCAAATGCTTCTTTGGGATCAAGCTGGACGTCTTAGTGTTTCTGTCGGGCATGACGACACCCATTCGGCATCAAACGGCAGCTTTGCGGGACGACGCGGCCGTAGGCTACAGGCCAGTACATGTCGGTTTTCGAATAGCATCGGGTGCCGCATCTCGCATTAAGCGGCGAAACCTGACCCCGATTTGCGGTAGGCTTCGCGGGGTGGGGCGAAGACATCAAGTACCTTGGCGCCGTTTGGGCCTGCCCGGAACCCATGTTCGATACCGCCGGGTGTACGCCAGAAGTCGCCGGCTCCGACGGGCACGTGAACGCCGTCTTGTATCCGTGTACCGTTCCCTTCCAAGAGCACGCCCCATTGCTCTTCCGGATGAGAATGGATCGCCCCTTCGCTACCGGGCGCAAAGCTCACGATAGAAAACATCGCCTGTTCACCGGGGAAGACGCGCGTCTCGATGCCCTCTGCCAGGGTGCGGGCAATTCCGTCGTTCAGATCTGCGAAGTTGAAGAAAGTGTCCGGTCTGTCCATGCCGTCCTCTGTCTGGTTGCCCGTGGCTACGGATCGAGTTCAAAGATCTCGAGTGTGGTTTCACCGGCGCGGATACGCGCGCGAATTGCCTCTTCCCGCTCGGCGACAGCGGCGACTTTAGACAATACGTCGGTCGCGACTTCTTTGGGGATCACAACAACGCCATCATCATCGCCGACAACAATATCACCGGGTTTGATCAGCACGCCCCCGACGATTACATAAATGTCGGTCTCGCCCCGATCGGTCTTGGCGGTGGCTTCGGGATGAAAGCCCCGGCAAAAGACCTGGAAGCCCAACGCGGCTATATCGGCGTTATCCCGAATGGTGCAGTCGAAAACGGCTCCGGCCATTCCTTTCAACAGGCACATGTCGGCCAGTAGGTCACCAAAGGGGCCAAATCGTTCTGACGCACCGCCATCGACAACCAATATGTCGCCCGCGTCGGCCGTGTGCACGGCACGGTGAATGGCGCCGTTCTGGCCGGGCGTGATCCGCGCGGTCAGAGCCGGGCCTGCGATGCGCTTACCCGGAAGTAGGGGTTTGATGCCAGGAGCAACGGCGCGCACGCTGGTGTCCGCGTTGCAAAGATTGCCGGTAGGAAAGGCCGCAAAATCGGACGGTTTCATAGGATCGGGTCGTGCCTTTCAAGAAAATCGGCCAACGTCGCCCAAAGCGCGGGCGGATTGGAATACATGGGAAAATGACCGGAATGTGGGATCTCGAGCACCTCGACACCCTTTTCTGGAAGATCGGCTAGATAGGATAGGTGTCGGTTTTGCGCGCCATAGACGAACGCGCGCGGGCATGTGAGCCCCGTGAACATCTCCATCAGCGGGGCGCCGTCAGAAAGGGCCACCATGGACGTGAAGATCGGCTCAAACGTCGTATCACGCACCTTTGCAGGTAAAGCTGCCGCATAGATCGCAGAGCCGTACTCGGCGCGATGCCGAACCCGATCAATGAACCCTTTCACAAAATCAGCAGCTTTCGTGGCGGGATGCTCGACGATCTGACGCGACAAAAAGCAATCCTCTGGCGCGATGTTGCCTTCGATATTCATAAAGCTGAGCACTCGTTCCTGGTGCTCATTGGCCAAGAGCAACCCGGTCAATCCGCCCATGGAATGTCCGGTCAAGTGGAAGCGATCAACGCCAACGGCATCGAAAGCCGCAAGGGCGACTTTGACCAAAAACGGGATCGACAGGGCGCTCGGGTCGTCAATGTCTGACGCGCCAAAGCCGGGGGCATCCCAGAAAAACAGGCAGCGGTCTTGAAACTCGGGGCGCATTGAGACGTCAGCGTAGTCTTCTTTGGTGGACCCAAAGCCGTGCAGCGACACCAGCGGCGCGCGTGGACCCGGACGGTGCAGACAGGCAAGCTGAATCGACGTTCCATCAACGGTCAGATCGAGTGTTTTCGCATCCAATTCTAAAGCCCCACCGTCGTTTCGCTAACTCATGCACCATTTTGTAGACGATTCGCCATATGAATGTTAATTTTGCCGAATGATTGACGGAAAAGACAAAGAAATACTGTCACTTCTTCTGAAGGATGCAGCCATCTCGAAGGCGGATATCGCCCGGCATGTGGGCCTAGCCCCCTCCGCCATTTCCGAGCGGGTGCGCAGGTTAGAGGCCGATGGTGTCATCAAGGGGTATGAGGTGCGGCTGAACCCCCATGCGCTTGGCAAGTCGCTTTTGGCCTTTGTGTTCGTGACCGATGCCAAACCAAGCCTCGGGTTTAATACCGCAGCCGCGCTTTCCGGCGTGTCGGGGCTGGAGGAGTTGCACAAGATTGCCGGAGATGACTGCTACCTTCTGAAAATCCGCGCGTCAGGCACGGATGAGCTTAATGAGATCATCGAAAGCCAGATCAATACAGTGCAATCCGTCACACGGGTGCGCACAACAATTGTGCTCAGCTCCGTGGCAGAGCGCCCCTGCCTAGCGGGACATTCAATTTGATCTTGCTAAGCAGCTATCAGGGACCGCGCCTCCCAGACCCTATAAACCCGACATCAGCGGCACCGCGACACGATCGAGGGTCTGGGCTCAACCGATCATCTGACCGTGCGGTCGGGCGTGAGGACACCCCACAGGCATCAAAGGGCAGCTTTGCGGGACGAAGTTGTCATTAATCGTTGAGGTGCAAATGTCCGCTTGCCAACTGAAACTTGGCTCACTAGTTCTGCGCTACGCTTTGCACGGACGCAGGGTGCTGGAGTTTTTATGTCTGCGATTGCGGCCTACCGCTAAGGTCCAGCTAATTGGACCGACCTGAACCAAAAGACTTCTGCGCGTGATGCCAGGAGCCTTTTCGGCTGGCATAAACACAAGAGACACTCCATTGAATATCTCAAAACACGAACAGCGTGTTTTGCACGTTTTGGCGCAAGGCGGAGCCATCCACTTTGAGCGCATGACGAACGGCAAAGTGCGCAGAGTTTCCTGCTTTACACGCGACGGCCATGTTTTGGCCGATTGCACGTTAAAGCTCTTTGACCGTCTGAAGAAACGGCGGTTCATCAAATCTGAAAACGGACGACCCTATCGCGCTACAAAGCTCGGCATTCGTTCCGTGAACCCTCAGTACGACAACCGATAGGGACATACAGAAATTGACAAACCCAATCATCAAAGCCACTTCGAACGATGACATTTCGGGGCTTAAGGCCGTACTGGATAGGACAGAGCTTTTTCCGAGCGAGATGCTTACGAAAATGCTGGCTCCTTACTTGGCGGGTGAAACTGAGGCCTTCTGGTTGACGTGCCACAACGATGGAGAACCTGTCGGTCTGTGCTACACGGTTCCAGAAGACCTAGCCGATGGCACCTGGAATATGCGCGCGCTCGCAGTGCGTCCAGATTTGCAGGGCAAACGGCTGGGGGCGGCATTGGTACATGCAGCAGAACAGCACCTGAAAGACAAAGGGCAACGTATTTTGATCGTGGAAACGTCTGGCACGGATGCCTTCGCGTTGACGCGCAAGTTCTATGCTCAGAATGGCTATGAAGAAGAAGCACGTATCCGCGACTTTTGGGCCGATGGTGACGACAAGGTGATCTTCCGCAAAGCCCTCTAAAGGGCACAGCCCTCCGCCATCGTTGTGGCGGGGGGCACTCCATGGCCGACGTTTGCTGCGAGACAACGACTTGGTAGGTCTGGGCTCACAGCCGACATCTGACCCTTGCCGTTGGGCTTGTTAGCTGAACGGTGGGTGGTCAAGCTCAGCTTGGCGGACAAGACTGCCACCGATTGGAGGTCATCTTTTGGGAAACTGGCAGACCTAAGGAGAGGCATCCGCAAAACTTCCGGTGGGTTGTGGGCGGGGTTTGCAACACGTCCCTCGGCTGCTTCGATTTAGCCTGAAAATCTCTCCCTTAGGCGTGCGCGGCGGCGCCTCACGCCTGCCCTCGCCGAGCGCCCGAAGCACTTAGTGGGCTTGCTTTGTGAGTTTCCAGGTTATCTCACGTGCCACGTGATCGATCAGCCTCCGGACACGGCGAGGCATGAAGCGCCGTTCGCGAAAGCAGAGATGTACATCCGTCAGAACCGTGACATCTTCGGGCAGGACGGGCTCTAGGCGTCCGGCAGAAATTGCTGCGGCCGCAAGGTAATGGGGCAGCAGAGCCACACCCTGGCCGTCAATTGCGTAATCTAGGACTGCCTCAATAGAATCTGACGAAACGACGGAGTGCGGAGTCAGGGAGCGCGTAACGGAACCGTCCTGCCGGATCGGCCAAGACATCATGTGCCCGGTCCCAGGTATCCGAAAGCCAATCGCGGGCACGTGACCGAGGGTGTCGGGCGCCAAGGGGGGCTTCAGCGTTCTTAGAAAGCCAGGCGCCGCAAATAGGCCCGCGCGGATCGCGCCCAGGCGCCTCACGACCAGCTCGCTTTGAGGCATTGGACCCAGCCTGATCGTGAAATCGATGTCCTCGTCGATCATATCCTCAAGCTTGTCTTGCAGCAGCGTCTCGACCTGCACGCCCGGGTGATGTGCGCGGAAACTGCTGATTGTGGGCAGGACAAAATGGCGGCCGAAGACATGGCTGACAGACAGGCGCACGGGGCCCGAAAGCGCGCCCGTCCGTTCATCCGGTTCCAGCGCTGCGTCGAGCTCGCTCAGCGCCCGGCGGGCGGCTCCGATCAGGATATCCCCGGCCTCGGTGGTCACGACTTTCCGAGTGTTGCGGCGAAACAGGCGCTGTCCTGCGCGGTCCTCAAGCTGCCCGACGATCCGACTGATCGCGGCCCGCGGCAGGTTCATACGCCGCCCCGCAGCGGCAAAGCTACCTTGATCGGCAACCGTAACGGCAACGCGCAGCGCACGTATTTGGACGGTGTCGATTGTCATGAATGAGGAGTCAGTATGTTCGATTATTGATGCGTTTTTCGACACTAACTTTCACGCCATAATCTGTCGACAGCTTCGCCCATAACGGGCAAATCAAAGGGAGAGGCGCCATGAAATACGCAGTGCTGGGAACCGGCATGGTCGGACACACATTAGCCAGCAAGCTCGCGTCGCTCGGGCACGAGGTGCGCATGGGCGCGCGGCAGGCTGACAACACAAAGGCGGTTGCTTGGGCCGCCGGGCAAGAGGGCCAGACGGGTCACGGCGCGTTTGCGGAGGTCGCTGCCTGGGCCGACAGCGTGGTCTTTGCGGTAAACGGCGCGCAGATCGAGGCGGTGGCCGCAGCCGTTGGGGATGCGGCAGTCGCGGGAAAGACGGTCATCGATGTCACCAACCCGCTCGACCTGAGCCAGGGCATGCCGCCGGTGCTCGTCGCGCATCTGGCAAACACCTATTCAGCGGGGGAGGCGCTGCAAGCCGCACTGCCCTCTGCCAAGGTGGTCAAGACGTTGAACACGATGAACCACGAGATCATGGTGGATCCGGGCAGAGTCCCCGGGGCGCATGACGTGTTTCTAAGCAGCGATCACGACGACGCCAAAGCCGACGTGCGCGGCCTTCTGGCTGAGTTCGGCTGGCGCGATCCGATCGACCTTGGACCGCTCGCCTCGGCGCGGGGGACCGAAGGGATGATGCAATTCTGGCTGCGCATGTGGGGCGCAAACGGATCGGCGGACTTCAACTACCGCATCCAGAGGGCATGAACATGCGCATCGCTGTGATCACGGGCGCGGCAAAGGGCCTTGGGCTTGAGACCGCCCAGCAGCTCTCGAAGCTCGGGCTGCGCGTCATCCTCACCGGACGGGATGACACGGGACTCGCAAAGGCTGCCAAGGGCATTCAAGATGCCGAATGGCATAGGCTCGACGTCGCGGATGCGACCTCGGTTGCCACCATCTTCGATTGGTTGGGGCAAAGGCACGGTCGTCTCGATGTGCTGGTCAATAATGCCGGTCGGGTCTATGGCGGTCACGCAGCGACGGTTGTGGAAACCGATGCCAACACGGTGTTAGAGGCCATCCAGAACAATGCAATCGGCGCCTTCCGCATGATGCAGCGCGCGTTTCCGATGATGGCGCAAGGCGGTTATGGCCGGATCGTGAACGTATCCTCGGGCATGGGCGCGTTGACGGATATGGGATCGGGCGCCGTCCCTTACCGAACCTCCAAGACCACCTTGAACGCCCTAACATTGCTCGCCGCACAAGAGGCGCCCAAGGGGGTAAAGGTCAACGCGGTCTGCCCCGGCTGGGTGCGCACGGATATGGGCGGGCCAAACGCCACCCGCGATGTCGAGACAGGTGCGCGCGGTATCGTCTGGGCCGCCACGCTACCCGAGAGTGGTCCGACCGGCCGCTTCTTTCGAGATAGTTCGGAAATTGCCTGGTAGAACGACCGCGCCCGAGAAACGACCGCTGTCCGAGAACAAAACGATAGCCAACTTTCGCTGCATATCGACCAATGACTAATATGGGCTCAAACCGGCCAACTGGCCGTTTCTGTCGGGCGTGAAGACGCCCCTTCGGCAGCAAATGGGTAGCTTTGCGGGATAAGGCTGCCGTTTGCGCAATGTCGGCATTCGGTCACTGACGATAAGTTGCAATCTTACATGCGGCGAAGCTGAAAAACAGCCCAAGCGCGCCTTCAATCCACCGCCGGGCTTTTTGGTAGGCAACGACCACTGGCGCAGTCGAGAACGTGATCGCATAGAGCACGTGAACTGTCAGTGATAGTTTGGTGGCTATCAAGACTAGGGCAAGGCCCACCCAAAATGGAGCTTCGCTACCAAGGCCGATCCCAACAATAGCAATCCATTGGAGCGCAGCTTTCGGATTTGTCAGCTGGATCGCCACCCCTTGGAGATAGAGGTTTTTCCCGCGAGCAGGCTTTGGTTTATGCAAATGGTCGGGCGTCGCTGCCGAACGAAATGCCTTGTAGGCTAACCATGCAAGATATGCTGCTCCAAACACTTTAAGCAGTGTCACGACACCGGCGTAAACGGAGATTAGAGCCGTCAGACCGGCAACGGTGCTCGTTGCCCAAACCGTCGTACCGCTCCCCACGCCAAGGGCTAGTTTAACGCCGGCGTCCCGCCCGCGTTCCATCGAGGTTCCGATGATAGCAAGTATGTTCGGCCCGATGCTGACAAAACCCACCGAAAAAATGCCCAAGGCCAAAAGCAAACTCGAAAATTCAGGACTCACTCGGTTTCTCCGTCTGGCGGTTTTACGACCTTAACAGAATGTAACATTCAAAGAAGCCGTCCTACGCTGCGTACGGACAAATGCGCTGGTTGGGCTGAGCGCAGCCATCTGGCCATCTCGGTCGCATGAATTTGGCGCGACGAACGGCCGAACAGCGCGGACCTGCCCCTGACGGTCCTCATTCATAACGAAGGTCTGCGGGTCTGGCGTTCGGTTTCAGCTCATGCGCCGGGTGGGAGCATGTCGAAGCCCATCTTGGTATGAAACTGGATCGCCGCAGGGCCTACTGCGTGAAGGCTCCGCGGCAATCGTCTCTGGGAACGAACGGATTGTAGCGACCGCATCCTTCAGTTTGCGGCGGACAAATCAGACGACGTGCTTGCATGCGCGGCTGTTGCCACATTGGCGCAGCCTCACTGCGATTGCCGGTTTTACGGCTCGCGGCGCCTGCCCGTGTTCACGTCGCGCGGGACCGGCCATGAAATCGGGGCGATGCGGGCCATTTTCCGGGCGCAGCTTGGCGCATCGGGTCGCGGTCGTCGCCCTTAAGGCTCAGTTTCCGTCGGCTGCCCCACGTTCCGCCAAAAGCGTGCTCAGCCAATCGGGGTCCATTTCGGGGACCGACGATAACAAAAGCTCGGTGTAGGGGTCATGCGGCGGTTCGAACATTTCGGACTTTGGCCCTTGCTCGACCACGATCCCCTCTTTCATCACGACAACCTCGTCGGCGATCGAACGCACAGTGGCCAAGTCGTGGGTGATGAACATGTAAGCGAGATTGAATTCGGCCTGGAGCTTGTCGAGAAGCTTCAAAATACCCTCTGCGACCAATTGGTCGAGGGCGGACGTGACCTCGTCGCAGATGATGAATTGCGGCTCCGCGGCCAAGGCACGCGCGATGCCGATGCGTTGCTTTTGGCCGCCTGAAAGCTCCGAGGGCAAGCGGTCGATATAGCTTTCGGGTTCCAGCTCGATCAGGCTAAGCAGGTCCTTTACCCGCGCCTCTAGTGCGTGTCCCTGTAGCCCCAGATACATCTGCGCCGGGCGGCCGATGAGATCGCGGATCCGCAGCTTTGGGTTCAGCGCCGTATCCGCCATCTGATAGATCATCTGCGCCTGGCGCAGTTGGTCGCGGCTGCGGTTGCGATAGTCCGGTGGCAATGGCGCACCGTTGAAAAGAACCTCGCCTTTGCGCGGCGGAAGCAGGCCTGTGATCACCCGTGCCGTTGTCGACTTGCCCGAACCGGATTCGCCCACGACCGCGACTGTGCGGCGCTCATATATGTCAAAGTTAATGTCCGTCAGAACATTGATAATCCCGTATCCGGCGGTGACATTTCGGATCGACACGACTGGCGTTTTGCCTTCGCCGACGGGCGGTTGTTCGGGGCGTGCATAGCTGCGCACCGCCCAAAGGGATTTTGTGTAATCCTGGGTCGGGCTGGCCAGCATCGTGCGGGTATCGGCCTCCTCGATCTCTTCGCCTTTCAGAAGCACTTTGATCTTGTCGGCCATCTGCGCCACGACGGCGAGATCATGCGTGATGTAGATTGCCGCGGTATCAAACTGTTCCACGATGTCTCGAATAGCGGCCAGCACCTCAATCTGGGTTGTAACGTCCAGCGCCGTCGTCGGTTCGTCAAAAACGATGAGGTCAGGACGACATGCCATGGCCATCGCCGTCATGGCGCGCTGCAATTGACCGCCTGAGACCTGGTGTGGATAGCGAAACCCGATTTCGTCCGGGGCGGGCAATTGCATGCGACGGTAGAGATCGACGGCATCGCCCTCTGCTTCGGTGCGCGACATAACGTTGTGCTGAATGGGCGCCTCAGAATACTGATCGATCAGCTTGTGGGCCGGATTGAAACTCGCCGCCGCGGATTGCGCGACATAGGCAATGCGCTTGCCGCGCAGATCGCGCCGTTCGGTTTCTGAGGCGGCGCGCAGATCAATTCCGTCGAATTGTATGTCACCACCCGAAATTCGGCATCCATCGCGCGCAAAGCCCATCGCGGCAAGACCGATCGTCGATTTTCCGGCGCCTGACTCTCCGATCAGACCCAGCACCTCGCCTTTGTGAAGCGTCACATCGACACCTTTAACAATCTCCGTCCAGGTCTCATCCGCCCGCCCCTCGATGCGCAGACCACGCATGGTAAGTAAGACCTCTTTGTTGCTTGTATTCATGGCCTTACTCCTTCAATCCGCTGGCGCGGTGCAACTGCCAATCGACCACGAAATTTACACTGACCGTCAAAAGCGCGATGCACCCGGCCGGCAGCAATGGCGTGATATCCCCAAACGAGATCAAGGTTGCGTTGTCTTTCACCATCGATCCCCAATCCGCCGTCGGTGGCTGGATGCCCAGGCCAAGGAAGCTGAGCGCCGAGATCGTCAGGAACACGAAGCAAAAACGTAAGCCGAACTCCGCCACCAATGGCGCCATGGCATTGGGCAGAATTTCTCGGGTGATCAAGCGCCACAATCCTTCACCGCGAAGCCGGGCGGCTTCGACATAATCCATCACGACGATGTTCATCGCCACAGCCCGTGCCAATCGAAAAACGCGGGTGGAATCGATCAACGCGATCACGATGATCATGTTGACGATGGACGTGCCGACAATTGTCAGCAGGAGCAACGCAAAGATCAACGCCGGGATCGCCATCAGCACATCCACGGCCCGGCTGAGCAATTGATCGACCCAACCGCCGACAACCGCGGCCAAAAGCCCCAGGACCGATCCGACCGCGAACGCCAATGCCGTCGTGATAAAGGCAATGCCAACAGTATTTCGGGCCGCATAGATCAGCCGCGAGAGCATGTCGCGCCCGAGATTATCTGTGCCAAGTAGATGCACATCATCCCAGGGCTGATATTCGCGCCCTACGATCTCGGTTTCCGAGAACGGGGCGATCACCGGTGCGAACACGGCTGTGACGATATAGATCAGGATCATCAGCATCCCGAAGCTTGCCGTCAGCGGCATGGTGCGAAACGCCTTTGCAACGGGCTTTGGCGAAATTGAAATCGCTCCGGCGCGGAAAATCCAGCCCAAAGCCATCGCACCGATTATGACAACCGCGATCCAGAAGAGACCAAGAAGGATACCCATCAGCCTCTCCTAACGCCGGTGTACCAAGCGCGGGTTCGACAATGTCGCCAAAACATCCGCGGTGAGGTTTAAAAGCACGTAGGCTGCGGCAAAGACGAGCGCCACGCCCTGAACGACGGGCATATCTCGCGCCGCGACGCTATCGACCATCAATTGGCCTAGCCCCGGATAGACGAACACAACTTCGACGACAACGACGCCTGTGATCAAGTATGCGAGGTTGAGCGCGATCACGTTAATGATCGGTGCCAGAGCATTTGGCAGCGCGTGTTTCACGATCACACGCATCGGTTTCATGCCTTTGAGACGTGCCATTTCAATATAAGGGCTGGCCAAGAGGTTGATGATGGCCGCCCGGGTCATGCGCATCATATGCGCCGTCACCACCAGCGTGAGGGTCAATGCCGGGAGAAACGCGCGATAGAGGTATTCCCCCAGGCCGGGATCCTCTCGGAAGCTGGCCATTGAGGGGAAAACCCCGCCGGCCCCGGCCAAAAGAAAAATCAGGATATAGGCGACAAAGAACTCTGGAAACGAGATTGAGGTGAGGGCTGAGGCATTGGCGAAACGGTCGAAAAACGAGTTGCGAAATAGTGCCGCAAGAATGCCGAGCATCAATGAAAGCGGCACGGCGATCGCGGCGGCATAGAGCGCAAGGCTTAGCGTGTTGCCGAGCCTTCGACCGATCAGGTCCGACACGGCCATTCCATTGGCCAGGCTTTCACCCAAATCGCCCCGCGCCACTTCGGATAACCAGTTGAAATAGCGAATATGCATCGGGTCGTTGAGACCCAGTTGCTCACGCAGAGCGGCGACGGTTTCAGGTGTTGCAGACTGACCAAGTATTTCCTGTGCGAAATCGCCAGGCAGCAATTCCGTTCCCAGGAAAATGATCAGCGATACGACAAACAACGTCACCACGCCAAGCGCGAGACGCTGTGCAATCATCTTCCAGATATGTGCCATAAGGCCCCCTTTGTGCCGCGGTGTCCCTGTCCACGACATGGGCGACGTCAGGCCCCCAGCCGCTCCCGTGGTGCGGCTGAGGGTCGATCGAAGCAGTCAGATTAGGCGTTGAACCACCACCGCTCGCCAAGGCGATGGCCATCGTTGCGCCAGTTACCGGCAACCTGATCGGGGCGACCAAGTCGATCACTATAGGCGCCGACATAAGAGGCGAACATCGGGATGATGATGCCACCTTCATCGGCGACGATCTGCTGCATTTCGAAGTACATCTCGCCGCGCAGCGTCTCATCAAGCTCCGAGCGTGCCTGAAGGAGCAACTCGTTAAACCGCTCATGGCTCCAGTAAGTTTCGTTCCAGGGCACACCCTCGGCATAAGCCGTCGCAAACATCCAATCGACGGTCGGACGACCGCCCCAATAGGTGCCGACAAAGGGTTTCTGCATCCAGACGTTAGACCAGTAGCCGTCATCGGGTTCGCGGACGACATTGAGGTTGATGCCGCCGGCCGCGGCACTTTCGGCGAAGAGCACGCCAGCATCCATCGCGCCGGCAAAGGCTGCATCGGCGAGATTGATGTCGACATCCAGAGACTCAAGCCCTGCCTCGCGCAGATGGAACCGCGCCCGATCCGGATCGTAGTCACGCTGCGGCAAGTCGGTATTGAAATACTGCTGGCTGGGACTGATCGGATGGTCGTTGCCCAACGCGCCGTAGCCGTTGAGGATGGTATCGACCATTTGCTGACGATCAATCGACCATTTCAGCGCAAGACGTATGTTGACGTCGTCGAAAGGCGCGGCACGCGTGTCCATCGGCAAGCCGTAATGCTGGGTACCCGTGACCGACAGGATATTGATGCCCGGCGCGCGTTCCAGCAGATGGACTGTATTGAGATCAACCGCGCCGATATAGTCGACCTCGCCCGAGATCAAAGCGTTCTGCCGGGCTGCATCGTCGAAGATCAGCAGCTGCTCCATACCGTCGAAATAGGGCAGACCTTCTTTCCAGTAGCCATCATGGCGTTCGTAATCCGCGCGCACGCCGAATTCCAGATTGGTCATCCGGAAGGGGCCGCAGCCGTCCATGGTATTGGCGTCGATGGTGCCGTCGGCCTGTGCCGGCAGGATCGGCATATGGTAGTCCGACAGGACGAACGGGAAGTCGGCATTGCCATTGGCGAGGGTGAAAATCACGTTCATGCCGTCCGCCGTGATTTCAAGGATATCCGACACAAGCGGCGCTGCGGCCGACGTGGAATCTTCGCCGCGATGGTGGTTGATCGATGCGATGACATCCTCGGCGGTCAGAATGTGACCGGAATGGAATTGCACGCCTTCCCGAATGTTGAAGGTCCAAACCGTGGCGTCGGCCGAGGCCTCCCAGCTTTCGGCCAATTCCGGGACAAGGCTCCCGTCGGCGGCAATTTCGGTGAGATAGTTGTTCCGGGTGTGGGCCTGGAAGATCATGAACTCCGCTTCCCAGGTGCCTGGGTCCAGGGCATCGGTGCTGCCGCCTTGCGCAATCGCAACCCGTATAATGCCGCCTGGCTGCGGCTGCGCGCGCAGCGGCGTGCCCCATGGCGTCACCAGTGTGGCCGCACCGACCGCAGCGGCGCCTTTCAGAACGCCACGCCGGTCGACGCGCCCGGTTTCAAGAAATCGTTTCATATTGCGTAATCCTCCACTGTTGTCATCGCCCCGATTTTCTGGGGTCAATCTTGTCTGATACTGCCCGCTCATCGCCATCAATCAACAAGTTTATCGCCTTTGGGTCCAAGATAACGCGGGCCCATGGGGCCAAGGCGCACCATTTTGCGCAGATTTTGATACCGAATGCTCGTCAAATCACTTGCCAAAGCGCCCGGATTGGCCACCGGGACGGAGGCTTGTGAAATCGGATCGAAATCGGCGCGGTAATGCACCGTGCTTTTGACGCAAATGAGCCGCGCCGCTTCCGGCGCGAGGCCAAAGTGCCGGAAAAATGCCCGATCGAGGCATTGGTTGCGGACCGAACTGACGACAACGCGAATGGCGCCCCTGGTTCCCAGAACGCCCAACGCCGCAGAGCGCCCGATCTCAGCGGTGCCACCGCCATACATTTCGCCTTCATACGCAATTTGCCCGTCGCTGATGGCTTCGACCCGGAACCGGCCCACAAGCGGACTGTCGTTCAGGCATCCTGACCGACCACCAAGCGCAAGCTCGATCTCGGAGCCGATGCCGGCGCGATGCGCAGCCGCGGCAGCGCTTGGATCGTGAATAAGGCCCAAGATCGCGCCATCGGCCTCTCGGGCGATCAGCGCCTTTAGAAGTCCTGTTGTATCGGACGAACCGCCGCCGCCGGGATTGTCTTCCACATCTGCCAGCACGATTGGCTTTCCCTGGGGCATCGCCATGGCCTGCGCAACGGCCGTTTTTGCGTCGATCAAAGGGACATCGAGGTCCGGCTCGGCGGCACCAAGGGCTCCAATCATCTTATCGGCGGCGGCGTCGGCCGCTGCCTGGGTAGCGCCGAACGCAACGCAGGCGGGACCGGTATGCACTGTGTCTCCGCTGGTAAATCCCAAAGCAAGCTCAACACCGGTCCTGGCCGCCAATGCGTAGAGATCACGCAAGGGTCCGTCACCGGTGAATTGGGCATGCGGCGGGACCAAGTACTCTGCGCGACGAAAAGCCTTGCGCGCGCGCGTGCCGCCAATGACCTTGGTCAAAGGTTCAAGGCAGCGTGCCCCGGTCGCGCTCATGTCGAGATGCGGATATGTGCGAAACACGGCAATGACGTCCGCCAGATCGACCATCCGCTGCGATATATTGGCGTGCAAATCCAGGCTGATCGCGATTGGGAGATTTGCGCCGAACGCCGCCCTTACGCGGCTCAGCAATTCCCCTTCGCCATCGTCATGGCTTTCGGTGATCATTGCGCCGTGCAGATCGAAATACACTCCGTCGATTGCGCCTGCGGCTCTGATCCCATCGATAATCTGATCAGAAATCGCATCGAAGGCCTCGCCGGTGACCGGTCCTGATGGCTCGGCTGCGCACCATAAGATGGGATTGAGCGCAATCTTCGCCGCATGGGCAGCCTGTGCAAAGCCGGCGATGGGCAGGTTCAGGCCATAGGTCGCTTCGATCACCTCCTGACCGCGCAACAGGCCCGGCCAGCTATCGGCCATCCGAAACTCCTCCAAACCCGCCCGTCCGTTGGCGAAACTGTTGGTTTCGTGTTGAAACCCGGCAATCGCGATCCGTGTCATCTGGCCCGATCACATATGGTCGCGCGGGACCTGATCGGACCATTCACGGCCGAAAACTTGCGCCCCGTCCTCAAAAGCTGTCAGGCGGGTCTCAAGGATCCAATGACGTGCGCTCACCTTGAGCCTTCCGGTGGCTTCGACCCGTGTCTCCATGCCTTGGCGAAGGCGCATACCGGCACACCGTTCTTCCCCCGTCAGACTTAGCGGATCGTCCGGCAAGATCGTCCAGCGCGTGTCACGTTCATCCTCCCAGATCATTCCATGGCCGGGATGTCGGGTCCTGCCGGATTTGGAGGTCACCGACACCGTGACGCGCCCGCTTTCAGGGTTTCGCTCGACGCGACGCTGAGCGGAGCCCGCGCTTTCTTTTGGATATGCCGGCCTGGGATCGTCCGTATCCGGCACATGAATGTCCTGGAACGGATATCTAGGCAGGTGCAGTCGAGCTTGCGAAAGCTGGATGGTGAGCGCGACGGGCTCCGGCAGGGGTAAGATAAAGGGAAAATACGACGTCGAAAGCGCAAGCCGCAGCCGATGACCGGGTTGCACGCGATAGGCCGTGGCGTCGAACGTGATCGTCACGAACTCCGCCCGCCCAGGTGTCATGGCTTTCGGCTCCGCCGATCCGTCGCGATGTGCCAAGTTGAGGATGCCCATGGAGACCCGATGGGACGAGCCATCCGGTCGCACGTCGCAAAGCCGCGCGATGAGATGGCCGTTCGAGGCATCAAGCGAAACGGGTAGTTCCAGCCGTGGCTCACCGATAATTTCGAGAGCCGCGTTGAGGGGCGCTGTGTCAAAGCACTCCGACATATCATCGTCATCCGCCTGATCCCCAGGCAAATCGACCGGGTTCTGTGTGAAATACTCCCCGCCACATGTGCCGCATGTAAGCGGGGTTTGCACATTGGCGGAACCTTGGCTGGGCGTGTCCCGCAACTGTCCCGGCGCAAGATAGAAGGTTTCGGTGGTTTGCGCGGCCTGCCTTTGGTCGGTCGCGATCCACCGTCCCTCGGCGTAGTCACGTGTGCCGTTGGTCGCTGGTGCCTGTTCTAGCCACAGCGTGTGGGGCGGAAGACTGTCAAGTGCGTCTTGCGCCCCGTTCAGACACGCTTTCCACCATCCTAGTGACCGGGCCAGAAAGTCCATCCGGGGGGCGGGTGCTGCGAAATGCGGGTAAAGATGCACCCATGGTCCGGTGATGGCGCGCACCCGATCGCCCATCCCGCTACGAGCTTTCCACGGTGTGTTGCGATAGCCATCGGCCCAGCCGGCAATCACCAGCGACGGGATCGTGAACGCGGCAAAATCTTCGCAGATGGACCCATGTGTCCAATAGGTGTCGCGGCGCTGCGCTTGATGCCAGCGAAACGCGAGCGACGGCACGTGTTGCAAACGGCTCAGCCATTGTGCGCGCCATTCCGGACCAACCACCGCCGCATCCGGCGGAAGCGCGGCGCGGCCGAGCATTTGGGTGGCCCAATAGAGGTTCGATGACATCATAGCGCCGCCCTTGAAGTGGATGTCATCGGCGAAGCGATCGACGGTAGAGGCAATTGAAATCACAGCCTTTAACGCGCTCGGGCGGCGTGCTGCGACCTGAAACGCGTTGAACCCGCCCCACGAAATGCCCATCATACCAACCGCGCCCGAGCACCAAGGCTGCGCGGCGATCCACGCAATGACAGTCTCGGCATCTGACAGCTCTTGCTCGGAATACTCGTCATCGAAATGCCCACCGCTATCTCCGGTGCCGCGCAGATCGACGCGAACCCCAGCCACCCCTTCGGCCGCATATGCGGGATAGGTGGCCTCGTCTCGCGCCGAAGTCGCGTCGCGCCGGCGATAAGGCAAAAACTCCAAAACGGCCGGCGCGGGCCGTTCGATTGCGTCCGGTGGCAGAAACACGCGTGCCGCCAACTTCACCCCGTCGGGCATCGGGATCCAGACCGTCTCGATTTCCTCATAGGCCATCGTCAATACCCCCGATCCGGATCTACCACGTTCTCTAGCGGTGCCGCGTCAATCCACCGCCGTAGGTTCGACAGAAACATATCGAACGAGGCCATTTCCCATCCGTCATAGACCGACGAGCAATGCGGGGAGAGGATCACATTGGGCAGGTCCCAAAACGGGCTTTCGGGCGGCAGGGGTTCGGTCTCGAAAACATCAAGCACGGCGGCCGCGACAGGACCATCCCGCAAGCCTTGGATGAGGGCTGTTTGATCCACCACACCGCCGCGGGATACATCGGCAAAAATGACACCAGGCTTCATCGATGCAATTTCAGGTGCGCCGATCATGCCGCGGGTATGGGCGGTGAGCGGCGTACAAACCGCGACAAAATCGGCGCGGGCTAAGACCTGATGCAGCCCTGATGGCGCGGCCACGTCATCCACGTTGTCCATCGGCACCGGGCGCGCGCGGGTGCCCAGCACCGTCATCCCAAGCGCCTTGGCGCGCATCGCCAGCGCCTGGCCCGTATGGCCTAGCCCAACAATCGCAAGGGTCTTGCCGCCAATTGGGGTCACCCGACGCGACCGCCACGCCTTGTCTGCCTTGTCGGCCTGTAGATCCGCAACGCCGAGCGTAAAATGCAATATACCGCCAAGGATATACTCCGCCATCATATTGGCCGCGACGCCGGCAGCATTGGTCACGGTCACATGACGGGTGTCCCACACGCCCAGATGGTCGGTTCCGACCCCACCATTGGCAATCCATCGCGGTCCGAACGACCCAAGAATTGCGTCCCTCGGGAAGCCCTGCGTTCCGGCAAAGCGCACCGAGTAGACAACCTCCGGGCGGAACGAAGCCAGCGCATCAGGCAGGCCGGCATAGCTGGTGCAGACATCAAACGGGGCATCGGGAAAGGCCTCGGACAAGCGCTCCGCGAGGGCCTCGACCTGGTCGTTGTGCAAAACGATGCGCGGTATCTCAACCATGTCCGACCTCAGGTGCGGGGTGAAGCAATTTCAACAAATCGGCAAATCGGCGGTCAGGGCGCAGCAACGTGTCGCGCCACGACCAGATTGCAGCCCGTCGTTCCGGTGCCAGCGACATCGCGAACGCGTCAAATTTCTCGGCAATTTCAGACAATGCCATTGGCGCCTCCGGCCCGCCGCGCGCATGCACATCCCCGGAACACAAAACACGCCCGTCTGTGAGCGTGACGGTCACATCCGACCAGCGACCTTGCGGAAAACGGCGTGAATGGCGGTCGCTTTCTTCTATATGAATTAACGTCAGACTTTGCGCGGTTTGGGGATCGCATAGCGCCGGGCCGACGATGTCGGAGGGGCCGATACGTCCGCGCACGAGCAGCGTGGCGAGCGCGAACGACAACGAATACTGCGCCTGAGAGGTCGTATCCGGCATATCCGGGAACAGCGCCGCAGCCTCTTTGAACGTGCGCACCTCGATGCGCGTGACGTCCTTGGCGGTGAAACGATGTGCGTTCATTAAAGCCGCCAGGGCATCCAGCGCAGCATGGGCCCATCGGCAAATCGGATAAGGCTTTACGTAATTTTGTGGCACTGTCCAAACTCGACCCAAATCCGCCCAATACGCGGCAGCCTCCTCGACCGTGATCGCAGGCGCGCCGGTGAACCCGTCCTCAGCTTGCAAAACCGACATGGCGCCGACAAGCGCGCCCATGCCTGACCCATCATGCAGCATCGTAGGGTTCGCAATCTCGCGCATCATTTGGCTGCGCGGCCCGTGATATTCGCTCATGCCGAATGCGTGGCGTAACACGTCCGGACCAAGCCCACGCAGCCGACATCCCAGAACAGCAACGCCCAATCCGTTCCAGGCGCCAGATGTATGGTAGTCCTTTACCGTGGCATGGAGCGCGATGGCGGCGCGCGCGGCCACTTCGTATCCCGCGACAAGCGCGATCATTGCATCGCGCGCGGACAGGTCCGGCCGCGTTTCCGCAAACGCGCACAGCGCCGGAACGAGTGCACAGCCAATGTGACCTTTCGTTGGATTAAGGCCGTCATGGGCGTCAAGATTATCGATCTGCGTGGCGGTGGCGAAGGCGGCCCCAGGTATCGAGGCCCACCGTCCATCAAAGAGAAGCGTGGCCCGGTCGCGCGGATCCGGCGCTGCCAAAAATCGCACGGCGTGATCGCGCGCAATGCGCCCGGCATCGAGAGCCGCCGCACCCGCAGCCACAGCCAACGTGTCCAAAAACAGTATTGCTGCAAATTGCAGCACATCCTCTGGTGGCTCCACAGGTCCAAGCGCAAAACGCGACACGTGATCACATGTCATGCGCGCTCGAGCTCCAGCAATTGGCCGAAACCGGATACCGGAGCGGCATAGTCGACGCGGCGAAGAGCGGCAAAGAGCATGGCTTGGTTGGATGTCACAACCGGCTTGCCAAGCGTCTCTTCAAGGGCCGCGATGGCCTCGACGCTGCGCATATCGGTACAGGACAACACGATCGCCTCGGCAGCTTCGCTGTCCGCGCGCTGACCCAATTCTATGACGTCGCGTGGCGTCAGCGCACCTTGCCCGTCATTGTCCAAAGTCTCTTCAACCTGCGCCCGTGCGACGCAATCCACCCCCATCGCGCTCAAAAAGGCGACGGCGAGATCGTTCAGGGCTGGCACATAGGGTGACGCAAACCCGATCTTGCGCGCCCCGAGTGCTTGCAACGCTTCGACAACAGCGCCCGCAGCCGTCACCGTTTTCGCGCCACTTGCGCCCGCAACCCGCGCGCTCAGATCGCGGTCGAATACCGGCCCGTGGCTCAGCGTCGCCGACGTGCAGCCATAGAGGATCACATCGGGTTTCGCGCCGCAAAGCAGGCACAAAGGCATGTCGAGATCGGCCGCCCCCAACGATTGCATCTGGCCCTCATCGGGAATTTCGTCCGCATCATACCCACCCATTCGGGCGGTATTGATCATGATCCCATCGGGTGCCATCAGGGCCATGTCGGGTTCGAGATTGGTGTTCGTGAAAGGCACAAGAAGACCCAACCGTGCCGCACCGCGTGTCGCCGTCATGCCGTTCCCTCTATCGCGCGTTGATGGAGCGCAATTATGCGCTCGGTTGCAAGGGCAACGTGATCCGGGCGGCCCAGTGTCATACGCAGTGCATGCGGCAGGCCGGCACCATGCTGTGGCCGTAGAAAAATACCTTCGGCGACGAGATTGGCATGGATTTGATCGGCGGTCGCTACGTCGCAAAACGGCAGCAGCAGAAAGTTCGTGGCACTTTCCAGAACCGGAACATTCGCCCGACGCAATCGCGACTGGGTCTTGCGGCTCAAGGCGCTGGTCTCGGTCACGGTCTGGCGCATATAGCGCTGGTCCTGGATGGCCGCTTCTGCCGCCGCCTGGCTGGTCGCGGCCACGTTGTTGGGATTGAGAACTTTGCGTATCTCCGCCGCGATTTTTGGCGGGAAAATACCCCAACCGACGCGGGCCGATGCCAAGGAATAGGCTTTTGAAAACGTCCGCAGGATCACGGTATTGGGTGCTGTGGCAAGATCAAACAGCGATGGCTCATTGGCATCGGTATACTCCCCATAGGCCTCATCGATCACAAGCAGGATGTCGTCGCGAAGGGCTGCATGCAAACGGCGGATTTCTGCGGCGGGAATATGGGTCCCGGTCGGGTTTGCAGGATTGGCCAAGAAGAGGATCGAGGTATCCGGACGGATGGCGTCTAGCAGCGCATCGACGCAGACGCAGCCGTCGCGTTCGTGCGCCGTGTCGACCCGTGCGCCTGACATCTGGGCCGCGCTGCGAAAGAACGGATAGGCGTGCTTTGGGATCAAAACCGCCCGACCCGGTCCGCTATAAACCCGCGCGATTGCGGCAATGAGATCAAGCGATCCCGCCCCGCACAGGATCATGTCGGGCGCTAAGCCTTGGACCTCGGCAATGGCGCCGCGCAGCGCGGCCCAGTCCGGGTCCGGGTATGTCTGATTGCGTGCAGCGGCCTCGGCCGCGGCAATCGACATCGGGCTTGGGGGATGTAGGCTTTCGTTCTGTGCCAGCGAAATTAGGCGCTTGCCGGGTGGCGCGACCATCCGGACCAGCGCGTAAGGGGCCATTGCGCCGATATGGGCAACCGGACGGATCAAGCGTCACCTTCTTTGCCAAAGCCGTCAGGCTTGGAGCTGACAAAACCGGCGGCAATGTCCGCATCACGCTGATCTGTCCTACGGGCCGCAGCTGGACCGAAGCCGCCGCCGCCTGGCGTCTCGAAAATGAGTGTTTGGCCGGCGGGAATACGAAACACGCCCTTGCCCGGCAGATCGGGGCCGGTCGCGCCTAGTCGGATGCGCCCGCACGCGCCATCGGCACCCCCTCTGCGGCCGCGCGCAGGTTCCAAAACCCGCTCCACCGAGAGAAAGGCCAACAGGTCCTGATCACCGGATGCGCGCACCTCGACCCGCTGGCCAAGTCCACCGCGAAATTGGCCCGGCCCGCCGGAATCACACCGCAATTCGCGGCGTTCAAAGAGGATTGGGGCGACCGCCTCGGTGGTCTCGATTTGGCTGCCCCAAACCCCACTCGGGAATGCCGTTGCTGAAAGACCATCCCGCGTCGGCCGGGCGCCCGTGCCGCCGTTGAAGACGAGCTCAAGCGCAAATTCCACATCGCCGCGATCCATCGCATCGGGGGCACTCCGCAAGGGCAGATCCCACATACAACTTGCACCCTCAGCCGGGACCTGGTCGGGAAGCGCCTGGGACAAGCAGCCATAAACGAGGTCCGGTGTCATTTGCCCAATTGTGTGGCGCATCGCGACAGGGGCTGGCGGCTGTGCGTTGAGAATACAGCCCGGCGGCCCGGTCACGTGGAACGGCGCTAGGGAACCGGCATTGTTCGGTATATCCGGCCCGATCAGACAGCGCAGAGCAAACACAGTATAAGCAGTGGCATAGTTCAGCGGTACGTTGATGCCCTTCGGAGCGCACGGATCGGTGCCCGCAAAATCGACGGACACGCCGTCATCGTTGATGGTTAGGGTCGCGGCCAATGTGATCGGCGTGTCATAGCCATCAAGGGTCAAGCGGTCGCACCACGTGCCCCGGGGCAGCTCAGCGATGGCCGCGAACGTCCCACGATGCGAGGTTTCGATGATATAGCGCGACAGCTCGGCCAGATCGGACACATCGAATTCGGCCAACATGCCTTGCAACCGGTCCGCTCCAGCCTCACAGCAGGCGATCAGTGCGTAGATATCGCCCTCATTGGCAATCGGTTCGCGTGAATTGGCCTTCACAATGTCCAGGATTACGGCGTCAATCCGACCCTCACGCACCAGGGTGCAAGGCGGCAGGCGCAAACCTTCATCAAAGATATCGGAGCCTTCGGGGCCCATGCCTTGCCCGCCAAGATCCACAAGGTGCGAGGTGCAGGCTGTGAATGCCACGACCCGCCCGCGATAAAAAACCGGCATCATCAACAGGAAATCGTTGAGATGCCCGGACGCGATCCACGGATCGTTGGTTAAGTAGATGTCACCCGGCCGCATGGCTTGGCCCGGAAAGTGCCGCCGGAGCTGGCGCACCGCCTCTGCCATAGTGTTGATATGGCCCGGTGTTCCGGTCACCGCTTGGGCGAGCATCCGGCCGTCGGCATCAAAAATACCAGCCGAGATGTCGCCGCATTCCCGCACAATCGGGCTGAAGGCTGCCCGCAACAACGCCTGACCTTGTTCCTCCACAACCGCAAGCAATCGGTCCCACATCACTTGCAGCCGGGTCGTTGATGTCGTCATGCCGCGATCTCCGCGTTTCGGGTCATCCATATATTGCCCACGCTATCGATACCTGCCTTGAAATCTGCACTCACAAAGGTCGTGGTTTGCGGCTCGACGATTAGCGCGGGCCCGGCAATCTGATCTCCGGCTTGCAACTCGGCGCGCTGAAACACAGCGGCGTCGGTCCACGATGCGGATATGTCGCAATAGATCGGACGGAATGCGGTTGCGGTGACCGGCCGGGCTGGCGAACGATCGGGGCGCGCTTCGGGCGGCTTTGAGGGTGTCGACAGATACAAGGCCCAATTCATGATTTCGATCGTCATATCCGGGACCGGACGGCTGAATTGCCGCGCGTATTCCTTGTCAAACGCTTGTGTAATGGCGTCCATGTCATCTATCTTGATCGCCCGCGGCGGTAGCTCAATCTCGATTTCATGGCCCTGACCCTTGTAACGCATAAACGCGATGCGGCGTTCTTTGATGGTCTGACCCGGCGCACCGGCCCGCAAGATGGGTTCGGCTTCGGCACGCATTTCGCGGAAAATTCTGTTCACCGCGTCGATGTCGAAGGAATTAACAGTCGTATAGTGGGACCGAACGATCTCAAACGAGACGGGCGCGAACAGGAAGCCCATGGCCGATCCAACACCCGGCGCGCGCGGAACCAAAATGCGGCTGACTTGCGCGCGGCGCGCGACCCGGGTTGCGTGGAGCGGACCGTTTCCGCCGAAGGCGATCATCAGGCGCTGCGACAGATCTTTGCCCGATTCGACCGCGTGCATTCGGCCGGCAGCTTCCATGCTCTCGTCGACGATTTCGCTGACGCCCAGGGCCGATTGCACGGCATCATGGCTCAGATAGGCGCCGACATGCTGCAAAAGCGCGGACTTTGCCGCGTCGGGGTCAAGTTTTAACCTGCCTTCGGCAAATTCAATCGGAGAAATAAGGCCCAAGACCAGATCGGCATCGGTCACCGTCGGCACGTCTCCGCCCTTCGAAAAGGCAACCGGACCCGGGTCGGAGCCTGCACTTTTCGGCCCGACGCGCAGACGACCCAAGGGATCGACCGAGGCCAAAGAGCCGCCGCCTGCCCCGATCTCGATCATCTCAATGACCGGAATTCGAACGGGCATGCCCGAACCCTTGATAAACCGTTCGGCCCGCGCGATTTCAAAGCTCCGAGACATCTGCGGTCGTGCAGCATCCACCAAGCAGAGTTTTGCGGTTGTGCCGCCCATGTCGAAGGACAAAACGTCGTGCTCGCCGAGTTGGGCGGCAATTCGGGCTGCAAGGATGGCGCCACCGGCAGGTCCAGATTCGACCAGACGGATCGGCAAGCGGGCAGCGGTCTCGATCGTCGTCATGCCGCCACCGGCGGTCATCATCAGGATCGGGCATGACAGTCCTGCCGCGGCAAAGCAGGCCTCGAAACGGGCAAGGTATCCGGCCATAAGCGGTTGGATATAGGCATTTGCGATTGTCGTGCAGAGCCGCTCGAACTCTCGGGCCTCCGGGCTGACCTCATGCGAAAGCGAGACCTTCAGGTCGGGCATGGCGGCGTGCAAAAGGTCGCGCAGCGCAAGTTCGTGTGCGGGGTTTGCATAGGCGTGCAATAGGCAAATGGCGACCGCTTCGATCTCCGCCTCGCGAAGGCTTTGAATGAGCCCCGCCACCCCGTTTCGGTCAAGTGGCGTGCGCTCATGCCCGCGCGCGTCCATGCGCCCAGCAATGGTGAAAGCGTGTCGCCTGCCGACGATCAGGTCCGGCTTTTCGAGATTGATGGCATACTGGCTGTAGCGCCGTTCATAGCCGATCTCCAAGATATCGCGGAAACCGGCTGTTGTTACGCTGGCGACGGCGGCACCACGGCGCTCGATCAGGGCATTTGTTGCCAGCGTGGTGCCATGGACCATGCCACCGACCTCAGACCACGTTGCGCCAGCATCGCACAGGACCGCCTCTGCGCCGGCCAGAGCCGAACGGGCGCGATCGTCATGCGTGGTCGCGGTCTTGGCGGTAGCAAGAACGCGATGTTGGCCATCCATCAGGACGGCGTCCGTAAAGGTTCCACCAATATCGACGGCAAGGCGCAAGGAACGGTCGGTCGGCATAGCGTGTATCTGGGGCAGAGAGGCGTTTTTGGTCGAGCGGCAGGGCGACACGACGCCCTGTCAGACAACCAAATCACAACCTGTGGCGCGCCGCAGCACGGCGGGCAATAGCAGCGTGATCGATCCTACCTGCAACACCATAGCCGCAAGGGTTCACGCAAAGTGTCGGCGAGGTCAATTCCAATTTGCGTGCTGTCAAACGGCCATGTTGGCGATTGCGGTCGTACCGGTCCGGTCGGATTTCGGGCGAACGGCCTTAAAAAACCTATGGCGCGAGAGCCTAGCGAAACCGGTGGTCGGGCCGCGCGGGTCCCGGTGCCATGAGCCAAAAAGTCCCCACGCCCTGGCAGACCAGATCCCAGGCAGGCACTTTGGGTCGCAAAAATGGGATATCTGCCAACTTTCCGCTTTCGCGGTCTTCCCGGGACACCTAACATGCTAGCATGTCTGATACCTCAGATCGGCTCTATGTGGTCACCAATGACCAAATCAGCCCAAGCCGCATTCGGTTGGGGCAGATGCTCTTATGGGGCACGGGATTGCTTTTGGTCGCCGTTGCCACGGCGCAGATATTGGCGCAATCGGCGACCCCTGAGACGTCTTTTGCAGCCTTTGCTGATAGCTGGCGACCGACGCTATACGCCTATGCGCTGTTCATTACGGCCTATTGCGCAAGTCTCGTGATCCGGTTTGGCGAGCGCGGCAAGCGGCAGCTTTTCATCGCGCCTGCCACGATTTTCATCGCCTCCATGGTGATCTTTCCGTTGATCTTTGCGCTGACCATAGCGTTTTCGGATTGGAACCTATCGGCGGTCGATGGCCAACAATTTAACGGCTTCGACAATGTGCGGCAGATGTGGGCGGATGAGTTTTACTGGAACGCGCTTGGCAATATGGTGTTCTACACCGTCGCGATCTTGATCGAATACATCATCGCGTTCGGGCTGGCTCTCCTGCTCAACAGTCAAATTCGCGCGCGCAAGTTTTTCCGCGTGGCCTTTCTTTTGCCACTGATGCTCTCGCCAGTTGCGGTGTCTTGGATGATCGGGAAATCGATGTTTGAGGCGCGTTTCGGTCCCATCGCCCGCACCGCGCGGGAGCTTGGCTGGCAAAATCCCAGCTTTTTCGGCGATCCCGACCTTGCGCCATACCTGATCGCCGCGATGGATGCTTGGACATTCATCCCCTTCATGATGATCATGCTTTTGGCCGGGCTACAGGCGATCCCGAAGGACCTACTTGAGGCCGCGCAAGTCGACGGGGCCCGGCCTTGGCAGAGCTTTTGGGAGGTGATCTTTCCCCTTATGCTGCCGGTATCCCTCACCGCGATCATGATCCGCATCATCTTTAAACTGAAACTTGCCGACATCATCATCAACGTCACATCCGGCGGACCCGGCGGGGCGACGGACAGCGTCACGAGTTTCATCTTCCGAGAATATCGCGACCGGTCAAATGTCGGCTACGGCACCATGCTCGCCATCGTCTATCTGGTCCTGATCGTGATCGCGTTCACAATCTTCATCAAACTCGTGGCGCGTTGGATGCGGCCGCAATACTGACGGGGTTTCATGGCCGAGCAGACGCAAATATTCCACGACAGCGCAACCGATCGGGCCTTTCGCGCCAAATGGTATCTTGGCCGGACGGCGGTCTATGCGGTGCTGATTTTCTGGGCCTTTATTTGCCTGTTTCCGATCTTTTGGACGCTGACCACGTCATTCAAAGCCGCGCCCGATGTGATGCAAGGCAATCTCATCCCATGGCTCGATTACACGCCGCAATGGCTTGGTTGGCGCTCTGTCGGGCTGAGCCCCGACACGATCGGCGCGGAATCGACGGTTCGCGAACAGTTCCTCTTGCGGTTCTGGAATTCGACCATTGTCGCGGTCTCAGCCTCGCTTTTGGCGCTGGTTCTGGGCTCGCTCGCCGCGTATGGGCTCAGCCGGTTCGAATACCGGTTCGGTCCGATGAAAAACGACGATATCAGCTTCTTTTTTCTCAGCCAGTTGATCTTGCCACCGGTGGTGCTGGCGCTTCCGTTTTTGGTCCTCTACCGGGAGGTCGATTTGCTCGACACGCGGTTGGGGCTCGTTTTGCTTTACGCGCTCACCGTCATGCCCATCGTCATCTGGATTATGCGCGATCAGTTCAGCTCGATCCCAACCGAGCTCGAAGAGGCCGCGTTGGTCGATGGGCTCTCGATCTGGGGGGCGTTTTTGACCATCATTCTGCCCATCGCCCTGCCGGGCATGGTGGCGGCCTTCATCCTGTGCTTGGTTTTGACCTGGAACGAATATTTCTTCGCTGCACTATTGACCTCGACAAATTCGGTGACCTTGCCGGTGATGGTCGCCAGCCAGACCGGAAGCCAGGGGATCAATTGGTGGTCCATGGCCGCGCTGTCGACGGCCGCCATCCTGCCATTGATCGTCATCGGCATTGTGCTGGAACGCTACATCATCAAAGGCATGGCCGCCGGCGCTGTGAAGTAAGTCACCCGCCCCGCGCCACGCGCGACCGAAGGGTTTTGCAATTAGAAAAATCCGCTGGTCGTCCGTTCAAGAAATTCCGCATTTCGCACTAGTCCTGCCTTTCGAAAAGAAAAACCGCGCGCGTTCAGCTTGACTCGCTTCGGGCGCGTTGTTCAGATGAGCGCGGTTTTTTAGGGGGTGAAACGTTTCGTGCTGCGACAAGGCACGGTTTTCTCGGTCGACCGCATGTCATTTGCGGCATCTGGAGTTCACCGAGAAGGTCCAATTTCCTAAAGAAAACGACGGCGCGGAAGCGGAGCAATTGGATTGGGAAGAGGGCAGATTGCCGGCGGACCCTAATCCTCTGCTGGCGACAAAGACACAGAGCAATCTAAGGGTTGCACAGGTATGTAGTATGTATTGGGAGAAGACATGAGGAATGGACATACTTCCGCAAGGGGGGCGCTCGCTGCGGTTCTGCTTGCAAGTGTTGCGGCGGCGACATCTGCGTCGGCCGCAACGGTGACGGCGAACTTTTCCGGACCGGTTGACGACAAAAGCGATTTCAACAACGTCGTTGTCGGCTCCGACACAATGGAGGTGCAGATCGTCGGACGGGACGATGCCAACGAAGTGTCTTTGCCGCCATCGCCGCTCGGTATCGGCACGGCAACTGCGGCGGCAGCCTATGAACTCACGACATTGTCGCTTGACGTCGATGCGATCGGCTTGTCTTTCAGCGCAATCGACCCCGTTTTATTTATCTACGACAATGGCTTATTCGGCCTTGACGCTTTTGACATCATTGCCGCGTTTGGGACATTTGAAGGCGACACCCCCGGCAGCGAGGGCGGTAGCATTACCTATTACGCGACCTTTGATCCAGGAACGTTTAACGACGTCGCGCTGTCGACTGCGGTGGCGCAAGGATTGGCGAACACCACAGCAATCGTGGAGGAGGCGTTCATCAGCTTCGACCCAAACGCCATTGCTGTGAATGGTTGCACGTCACCGAATTGCTTTGTGCGTGGCGCGTTATCGCTCGATCCGCCCTTAATCATAGTAGAGGACCCCGATCCCGATCCCGATCCGGGTTCGGGTTCGGGCGGCGATCCGACACCAGGCGTCGCGCCTGTGCCGCTTCCGGCGGCGGGCTGGGCATTGCTCGCGGCCCTCTTCGGCTTAGCCGGACTTCGGCGCACCGCACGGGCCTGATCGACCGTAGACTGCGTGAGAGCCGCGCTTTCGAGCGCGGTTTTCTTTGTGTATTTGGTTGGTTTTCTTCGCAAGTCGGTCGGGGCTCAATCGCAATGAGAATGCTATCGCGAGATCGTTTGATGGCCTTGTCGTACGACCCTCGATTGCGGCGGCACGGCCGAACCATTTGCCCTGCTCGTTCCGCGGCCCAGAGATTGCAGTGACTGCGAAACAGGGCCGTGAGAGCATGATGGGTAAACCGCAGCACCGGGCCTTGCCCAACGTCCCTTGATGATCCGCGCACCTTCCCGTTGCCTCAGAAACATACGCCTCCCCTTTTTTGACGGTTCAGGCACGGCCCGAAAGGTTGATCCGATTGCCACGCAAACCGGAGCTATGGAAAGCTCGCGCACTGCGCCGCCCAAGGCACAAAAAAAGCGCCGGGGTGACCCGGCGCTTTCTGTTGGCGGCGTTTTTTAGGCCAGCCCGAGAGAGGCGCGATAGAGCGCCACTTGGCTATCGCGGCCGATCTGGTCGGTGATGCCCTCCCAAGCCGCAGCGATCGCATCTGCGGTCTCCTGCGCGCTGCCATATTCCCCGGCAAGCCCGCGCACCAGTTCATCCTCAGCGATCGAGTAATACTGGAAAATGCCCGGGATACGCGGTTCGATGGCGGCGTTAGGGTGGTTGTAGCTGTCGGCGTTGGACGACAGGTAATCCTCGACGAAATCGCGATCATAGCCCGCGCCTTCCCATTCTTCGTAGTTGAAGTGGGAATTCCGATAAGGCTGGAAGCCCGACGGATAAGCCGAGGCCCAGAGCGAGAGGTCCTTACCCCCCAGATGCGCCGCGGCCGACCAGGCTGCCGTACGTTTGGCATCGTCGCCCGAGACCCGATTGGTGACATAAACGCCCCAGCCGATATAGGCGTTGTTGGGCGCCTCGTTCATCCCCTCTTCCCAGGCGCCGGCCTGGCTGTTGTAGACGCGCGTCGCGCCCGGGTTGGTCGAGAAGCCGACCACATCGCCGACCAAGGATGTGTCGGAGGTCCGTGCATTGGAGCCGACATCGCCCCACCAGCAAACCCCCATGCCGGTTCCGGCCAAGAACTGCTGGAATGCTGTGGTATTGGGATCGGCGTTGAGCTGATCGGGCGGATAGGCGCCTTCTACGGCCATGAGGTCCATGACATCCTGGATGGCCTGGACCCAAGCTGGGTTGTTCACGCGCGGGCTCATATCCTCTGGATCGAAAAGCCAGGCCGGATCGTCCGGGTGCTTGGCATAAGAGGCCGCACGGTCGGACAGGAAGTAGAAGCCAAATCCGCCCCAAGTGTATTTCAGCGGATCCAGGAAACCATGGGCTGGCAAACCGGTCAGCGGGTCGGTCTTGCCTGCAAGGAAGGCCGAATGCGCGTCGACCATTTCCCAGGTCGTCGGCGGCGCCCATGCGCTGCCATCCCCTTCCGAGGCCCAGGCAGCGGCCATGTCCTCGTTCTCGTAATAGTCCTTCCGGAAGGAGAACGTATGGCAGTCGCCATCGATGGACACACGGTAGGTCTGGCCATCCCAAGTGCCCACGGGCGCTTTGAGGTAATCGACATAGTCATCCATATCGATATCGGCGGCGACCCATTCGGGCATCGGATCAAGAAGACCTCTGCCAGCCGTGTCACCCTCAAACGGCGCACCCATCTCCATGATGTCGAAATCGACGGTGCCTGTGGCAATCGATTGTTGCAGACGCGCGTTGTAATCGGCCTGGGCAAGGTCAATCCAGTTGATCGTGGCGCCGGTATACTCCTCCCAAGACCGCAGGAAGCCGCGGAAAAGGAAGTTATGAAGGTTTTGGTTGTTGAGCCCCATGAAGGTCAGCTCGACACCCTCGAACGCACCTTGCTCAAACCGCGCACGCGTGGTGCCCAGGCACATTTCGCCGACGCGCTGCCAATCGGCATCGGTTGGGCTGCCCTGCCCGACGCCGGGGATCTGCAGAATTTCGGCTCGGACATTGCCATGAGCATCCGCGCGCGCAGCCCCGGCGTGAAACCCGGGCAGGGCCCCGGATGCGGCGGCGACGGCACCGGCGCTTGCCGCCCCTTGCAGCATTCGCCGGCGATTCATCTGCATCGCCATCAAACGACGGTAATAGTCCACTTTCATCGAATTCTCCTCCCAATTCTGGCGCCATTGCCAACTGGCCCGACCACCCTCTGAACCGACTTTGGCGTTTGTTGTTGTTTTGGCCCGCATTTGCCGGAGACGGTCGCCGTTTACGGCGAGTCACGATTAAACCGTCTCATTGGGTTCGGCACCTGTCAAGCATCTAACATGCTAGTCAGGTCAGATATGGACAGGGATCGGCGCTTGAACTAACCATTGGCTGACGATTTGGTTCCGCGGGGAGGAGTATGGCCGAGGTTACTGTCAGAGATGTGCGCAAATCATACGGCGCCGTCGAAGTGATCCATGGCATCGATGTGTCCACCGCCGATGGCGAGTTCGTGGTGTTGGTCGGGCCGTCGGGCTGCGGAAAATCCACCTTGCTGCGGATGATTGCCGGGCTTGAGGAAGTCACCTCCGGCGACATCCTGATCGGTCCAAACAAGGTCAATCATCTCAGCCCGAACGAGCGCGACATCGCGATGGTGTTTCAATCCTACGCCCTATATCCGCACAAGACGGTCGAGGCGAATATGGGGTTTTCGCTGAAGCTGCAAAAAATGCCAAAAGCGGAGGTCAAACGTCGGGTCGCCGACGCCGCGGAGATCCTCGGCCTCGCGCCTTACCTTGGGCGTTATCCGCGCGCCCTATCTGGCGGGCAGCGACAGCGTGTGGCCATGGGCCGGGCCATTGTCCGCAACCCTCAGGTTTTCTTGTTCGACGAGCCGTTGTCGAACCTCGATGCCAAGCTGCGTGTTCAGATGCGCACCGAAATTCGCGAATTGCATCAGCGGCTTCAGACGACGACCGTCTATGTCACCCACGATCAGATCGAGGCGATGACGATGGCCGACAAGATCGTGGTGCTGAATGCAGGCCATGTCGAACAAGTCGGCAGCCCGCTTGAACTCTACGACCGGCCGCGCAACCGATTTGTGGCCAGCTTTATCGGGTCGCCGTCGATGAACTTGATCGACGGGGTGGTGGCTGACATTTCGGAAGGCCGCGCCAATCTTCGGATCGGCGACACCGCCCTTGCGCTTCCGGCCCCGGCGGGTTTGTCGGCGGGACAGGCCGTGACCATCGGCATCCGTCCGGAACATTTCTCACTGGCCGAAACGGGCCTGCCGGCGACGGTGCGCGTGGTCGAACCGACCGGGTCGGAGATGCATGTCATCTTGGCTTTCCAATCTGGGGAAGTGACCGCCGTTTTCCGTGACCGGCATGCGTTTCGCCCGGGCGATCAGGTTCATCTCGGTGTGGACGCCGACACGGTCCATCTTTTTTCCGGCGACGGCGGAGACCGCATCAACTAGGCCCAACGAAAGGAGGAACGGCGATGCTCAAAGGAATTGATCCGCGGCTGAATGCGGAGGTTCTGCACGTCCTGCGCGCCATGGGGCACGGGGATGTCCTTGTCTTGGCGGATACGAATTTTCCCTCCGATCAGGTCGCGCGAAACACAGTGTGGGGCCAGCTTTTGCGCATGGACAACCTCACCGCGGCTGAGGCTGCGAATGCGGTACTTTCGGTTTACCCGCTGGACACGTTCGTCGAGGATCACGCCGCCCGGATGGAGATCGTCGATGCCGCGACAGAGATCCCGCCCGTCCAGCAAGAGGTGCAGGCCGAAATCGATGCCGCCGAAGGCACATCCCGGCCAATGGTCAGCGTCGAGCGGTTCGCTTTTTATGATCTCGCCCGGCAAGCCTATGCCGTGATCCAAACCGGTGAGCGGCGGTTCTACGGATGCTTCTATTTCCGCAAGGGCGTAATTCCGCCCGACGATTAAGGAGTGCATGCCATGGCGCATGACATCGTGATTTTAGGTGTGTTCGTGGCCGACACAGCCTACCGGGCCGATCGCCAGCCAAAGATGGGTGAGACCATCCTCGGCCATTCCTTTGTGTTGGGCCCGGGCGGGAAGGGATCTAACCAATCGGTTGCAGCCGCGCGCGCCGGCGGCGATGTGGCATTTGTGTCTAAACTTGGCGATGACGATTTCGCGGATATGGCAATGGCCACCTGGCAGGGCGCCGGGGTCGCGCCAAACGTAACGCGCGATGCGTCAAGCTATACCGGTGCGGCGTATATTTTTATCGAAGAAGCCACCGGGAACAATGCGATCATCATCAGTCCGGGCGCGGCGGCGACCATCGCGGTTTCCGATATCGACGCCCAAGCCGACCTCATCGCATCGGCCCGTGTGCTCGTCACGCAATTGGAACAGCCCATCGACGCCGCTGAGCGCGCGTTGGAAATTGCGCGTGAAGCCGGCGTTCAGACGGTGCTCAATCCGGCACCGGCTGCTGAACTCACCGACCGTTTGCTGGGTCTTTGTGATTTCGTGACACCGAACGAAAGCGAGGCCGAGGCCCTGACCGGCCTGCCGGTGACCCATGCCGCTGAAGCCGCGCGCGCGGCTGAGGCATTGATGGCCCGCGGCGTCGGTCGGGCGATCATCACTTTGGGCGAACAAGGTGCGCTCTACCATGATGGTGCATCGCCACACCATGTGCCAGCGATCCGCGCCGGCAACGTGGTCGAGACCACCGGCGCGGGTGATGCGTTCAACGGCGGCTTTGCAGTCGCTTTGGCAGAGGGCAAGAGCCCCGCCGATGCCGTCCGTTTCGGCAACGCAACCGCGGCGATTTCCGTCACACGACCGGGAACCGCGCCGTCGATGCCGTCCCGGGCGGAGATCGACGCATTGCTCGCCGCACAGGGCTGAGAGGAGACCCGATCCATGGCCGCGAAGATCACGGGCGCGCGCGCGCAAGACATCCGTTTCCCAACGAGCCGGATGCTCGACGGGTCGGATGCGATGAACCCCACGCCGGATTATTCGGCCGCCTATGTCGTGCTGCAAACCGATGACGGGCCCGAGGGCCATGGCATGACCTTCACCATCGGGCGCGGGAACGAGTTGTGTTGCGCAGCGATCGATGCGTTGGGCGACCTGATCATTGGCCGCGAACTGGACGGGCTTTTTGCCGATATGGGCGCGACCTGGCGCCTGATCACAGGCGATAGCCAATTGCGTTGGACCGGGCCGGAAAAGGGCATCATCCATTTGGCGGCCGCGGCGGTCATGAACGCAGTTTGGGATCTCTATGCGAAACGCATGGGCAAGCCGCTCTGGCGCCTGATCGCGGATATGAGCCCGGCAGAACAGGTGGCGCTTGTCGATTGGCGCTATCTGGCCGATGCGTTGTCGCCCGACGAAGCCCGCGCGCGGCTGGAGGCCAAGGCGGACGGCAAAGCGGCCCGGATCGCAGAGATGATGCGCGACGGCTATCCGGCCTATACCACGTCGGCCGGTTGGCTTGGCTATTCCGACGACAAGATCCGTGCCCTGATGCGCACAGCCATCGCCGAAGGATGGACCCATTTCAAGATGAAGGTCGGCGCCAATATCGACGACGATATCCGCCGGGCGCGTCTGATCCGCAACGAGATCGGCCCAGATCGCTTTTTGATGATGGATGCCAACCAGGTTTGGGGTGTCGAAGAGGCCATCGCCAACATGCAGCGCTTGGCGGAATTCAAACCTTGGTGGATCGAAGAACCGACGAGCCCCGACGATGTTTTGGGCCATGCCCGAATTGCCCAGGAGATCGCGCCGATCCGTGTGGCCACCGGCGAGCATTGCCACAACGCAGTGATGTTCAAACAGTTCATGCAAGCCCAGGCCTTGGGCTTTGTCCAGGTCGATAGCTGCCGACTTGCAGGGCCAAACGAGATTTTGGGTGTTTTGCTGCTGGCTGACAAATTCGGCCTGCCTGTCTGTCCCCATGCCGGGGGCGTTGGCCTTTGTGAGTTGATCCAGCATATGAGCTTTGTCGACTACATCGCGGTCTCTGCCAGCCTGGAAAACCGCGTGCTGGAATTCGTCGATCACTTGCACGACCATTTCATCGATCCGGTGCGCACGAATAATGGCCGCTATGTGCCCCCCGAAGCGCCAGGGTTTTCCGTTGAGATGCACGCCGAAAGCCTCGCGCGCTACCGCTTTCCGGACGGCGCGGAATGGGCCTGATCCGGCGCGCCGCCAAAGGATCGAACGCGCTCAAAATGGGGCAGCGCGGGATCAAGGCCGAAGGCCGCCGCGCATCGTCGGGCCTGCCCCGGGCACGGCGATTTTGTGATGCTTGGCGCTACACTCATGTGGAGCACGGGGCCGCGAGCATAAAGTGCAAAGAAAGAGTGTCGGGATCGCCGAACCCAGGCCCAAAGATGCGCGTCTTGGGCTCGAAAAAAGACTTTCGGGGATCGTTTTGATAGATGCTGCGCGATGAATGGATGCCGGTATAGCTCAGGAGACAGGGTCAACGGGTCCGAGTTTGGTGCTCTTCTGCCAGTATCCCCATGATAATGTCGTCGTGCCAGACCTCGCCGATGCGAGCGCTCTCGCGTTCCCGTCCCTCTTCGACAAAACCGCAGGCACGATAACACCGTATTGCACGCTCATTAAAAGCTAAAACCCGTAGATCGATCCGATGCAATCCCATCGTTCCGAAAGCATGAGACAAGACCAGCCCAATCACTTCACGCCCGAGGCCCTTGCCCAATTGCGAAACGTCGTAGATGCCGGTTGCCAAACGCGCGCGGCGGTCATGCAGATCAAGACCATCGAGACGTACCTCGCCCAGCAAACGCCCTTCGACGTCGACCGCCCAGCAACAAGGATGCTTGATGTTTCGTTCCACCCAGGACCGCGCGTCACGTTCTCGGTATGGCGGAAGACCGTCTGGGTCGCCGCCAAAGCTGCGTACGATCTCTGGCGCGCGTCCGAGCGCCAACCGTCCTGCAATATCCGCACGGTTGAAAGGGCGAAGGCGCACGCGACGACCAATGAGCTCGGGAATATCCTGATGCATGCTGAACACTCGCACGCTTGCTGTGGAATGACTATTCAGGAGCGGACCTTTGTTAAAGGTCCGCAATGTCGGCATTGTGTTGAACAGGTCCGTTGATTGACCGACTTGACGCTGTGTCCCTCCGTTTGCGAGCAGAGGTGCAGCGATGGTGGGGCCGAGGCAGGCAGCGCGAGGCGGGCTGGTTTGCGCGGGCTCGAGTAGGGAATTGCCCCAAGTGTCAATGCCTGCATGGCATGAATTGGTTGCTTGATCGGTCGGGCATGCGCCAACTGCCGGCTCGATCCCAAAACTTCCAACGTCGCCCGCCTGTCGATGGCAAGCCACCGACCCGGCGGCCAGTGCTGGGATATCGCCAGGGCGTTCGACCCGAGCAACGGTTCTGCGACGAGGTCCAGGCCTATTTGGCGTATAGGGGGCTCTGCCGCCTTGATTTGACCGATCCTTGGCAAGATGGTCTGATCCGATATCGCGCAAGCCAGCAAAATTAATGTGCCGGTGGTTTCAAAGCCCAAAGCTGTGCGCCACAGCCGGCGCGGTCAGGACCCCGAAAAATCCTTGAACCCGCCCGAGACAGTGCTCGTGAAATCCGCACGACAGACGCCGAATTGGCCTCATCCATCCGGCGGTAACGCATCAAGATACGCGCCACGGATTTAACACGGAAATTCGTCTTACGTTGCGCGTCGGGGTGCGACCGGGCATGTCTGCGACAGTTACGTTCGGAAAAACCATGCCCAAAAAAGCACTCTTTCCACCCGGCTCGGCGCGCCAAGCCGCGCAGATTAAAGTCTCACCCGGTGTCCTGTCCGGCAACCTTGTCTTTCTCACCGGTGTCACCGGAAGCCGCCCTGATGGCTCCATGCCCGAAAATGCGGAAGACCAAATTCGGTCTGCATTCGACAAAATCGGATCGGTCTTGGCGGAGGCCGGGCTTGCGCATGACGCAATTGTCGAGATGACGACATACCATGTCGGAATTCACGCGCATTTCGATCTGTTCAACGACATTCGCTGCGAATACGTGTCGGAGCCCTTCCCGGCTTGGACAGCGGTGGAGGTCGCCGCGCTGAGGCGGCCCGGCGCAATCGTCGAAATCCGGGTGATCGCGAGCGGTGCTTAAAACGCTTTTCGACGGACAGGACCCATAGGTGCGATCCTCCCGTGATGCGTCCGCGATATCGCACCGGGCATGGGGCATGTCACCGGGCCCCCGCCTTGGACCATTGTGTTGCAGGCTGCGCTCTGCGTGCATCTTTGCTATAACACTCCGGCTGATCTCGCCGGCATAGACAGTCGCGTCTTGGGTTCAAAAATCATGGCAAGAAAAGATAGGATCGACCACGGACCCAATCCATCGGACGATCCATCATGCAAAGAGCTCCGCGAGATTGAAGAATTTCTTGCCCGTGGCGACACGGATCAACTCGAATTCGCATCTCAATTGGTCGACAGCTTTCCGTACGAACAGGATGGCTACCACGGTGATCCCTGGATGGTACATGCGGTGTCCAGCGGTCGTTTGAATTCCGTCAAATGGATGATCGCAAAGGGTGTCGATCCAAACCCCAAGGTCGATGATGGATATCCTCCTATCCTGACTTGTTTGGAACTGCGCAGCCCGGAAAAACACCAAATTCTCGCAGCCTTGATCGCGGCCGGAGCTGATATTGGCGCGCAAGGGATCAACGGTTGGACGCCGCTTCACATGGCCGCAATTCGAGACGACGAGATATCCATCCGGATGCTTTTGGAGGCCGGCGCAGACCGGACCATCACCACGGGAATTGATGACGACGCAACCGCCGAGCAAGAAGCCCGGACCCTTGGTCATTGGACATCGGCCGAGATCATCGCGAGGTTTGGGTCATGACCAAAGGCTTCCATCGCGGGGGGCGCCCAGCGACCGTTTCGTCCCGTGCGTCCGTCACGCGCCGGAACCCAAAGCCGGGCACCGCTGCCTCTCGCCGTTAGGCGTTCCAGGCGACGGTGCGTTGGCGCTGTACCCCCAGCCCGTCCACGCCCAACTCCATCACTTGGCCTTCGCGCAAATATGTCTGCGGGCTTTGTCCCATGCCCACGCCCGGCGGAGTGCCGGTTGAGATGATGTCTCCGGGATGGAGGCTCATGAACTGGCTGATATAGCTCACCAAATGGGCGACGCCGTAGACCATCGTTCGGGTTGAGCCGTCTTGGTACCGGTGACCGTCGACCTCCAACCACATCGACAGATTTTGCGGATCCGGCACTTCATCGCGTGTGACAAGCCATGGGCCTATTGGGCCGAACGTGTCGGCGGATTTGCCCTTGACCCACTGGCCCGCCCGTTCAAGCTGAAATTCACGTTCCGACAGGTCGTTGACCACACAATAGCCCAAGACATGATCCATCGCGTCAGCTTGATCGACATAGGCGGCATGCGTGCCGATGATCACGCCAAGCTCCACCTCCCAGTCGGATTTCTGCGATCCCTTTGGGATGCGCACATCGTCATTGGGGCCGCAGATTGCACTTGTGGCCTTGAAAAACAGAACGGGCTCCGGGGGCACATCCATGCCCGCCTCCTCAGCGTGATCGGCATAGTTCAGCCCGATGCAGATAAACTTCGACGCCGCACCGATACACGGGCCCAAGCGCGGTGTGCCGCTGACCAGGGGCAAGGCTTTTGGGTCAAGCGCGGCCAGATGCGCCAACATGTCCGAGGTCAAAGCGGGCCCCGTGATATCCGAGAGTTCGCCCGATAAATCGCGGATCGCACCTTCGCCATCCAACATGCCGGGCTTTTCGGCGCCCGGCTCTCCGTATCTTAGCAATTTCATGCCTGATCCCTTTAGGTATTGCTCCAGCCACCGTCGATGGCGACCGCTTGTCCGGTGATAAACGCGCTTTCATCGGAGGCTAAAAATACCGCCAGGGCCGCGACCTCCTCCGGCTGGCCGATCCGCCCCATGGGTTGACGCGAGATGAAATCCGCCCGCGCCTTTTCCACATCGCCAATTGCGGCGCCCTGGGCCTCGACCCGTTCATGCCAGGATGGGCTTTCGACGGTACCGGGACAGATCGCATTGGCGCGAATACCTTGCGTAACAAAGTCTGCGGCAATCGATTTGGTCATGCCAATGACGGCAGCCTTTGTGGCGCCATAGACGAACCGGTTGGGCGCGGCGATTGTGGTGGAGACGGCCGATGCCATGTTGATCACAACCCCGCCGCCGGCGCGGAGCATGCCCGGCAACAGCGCGCGCGTGATCTGGTACATCGCCCGGACGTTCAGCGCGACACTGAAGTCGAACGCCTCTGGATCGCAATCCAAAATGGTGCCGTGATGCACAAATCCGGCGCAATTGAACACGACGTCCATTGCGCCGATTTCATCGGCCAGATGTGAAATCGCGGCCGCATCGGTCACATCGAGACGCTCGACCCTACAGCCTGCCGCAGCACAGGGCGCAAGCGCGTCGGAGTTGATGTCGGTCGCTATCACCTCAGCCCCCTCCGCCGCGAATGCCAAGGCCGTGGCCTGGCCGATCCCCGCGCCCGCGGCGGTCACGATCGCGCGCTTACCGCTTAGTCGCATCGCTGGTCCTCCTGGTAATCATTGCCCCGCCCTTGTGCAGGCGCTAACATGCTAGCATGTTATTGTCTGCGGGCAATTCGATACAAGATCAAGGCCGCCCGATGCGCCTGCAACCTTTGAATTCCTTTTCTGGCTCGCTCTCGAACCGCGTGTATTTGAGCCTTAAGACAGCGATCCTGTCGTTGTCGGTAAAGCCTGGCCAAATTCTCCGAAAGGGTGAGATCTGCGCTCAGCTCAGTATCTCGCGCAGCCCGGTATCTGAGGCGGTTACGCGACTTGCCGCGGAAGGTCTGGTCGATGTCGTGCCACAGGCCGGCACGTTCGTGTCGCGTTTTTCCATGGCCGAGATCCGCGAGGGCGCGTTTCTCAGGGAAGCACTGGAACTTCAAGCGGTCGAACTGGTGGCGGAAACCATCACCGAGGACCAACTTACGGAGTTGCGCCGGAACCTCCGCGTGCAAGAGGCGTTGGTGGCGGATCGCGATTTTTCTGGGTTTTACAAGCTCGATGCCGAGATGCATGAGCTGATCTTATCCTACACGGGCTTTCGTCGATTGGCGCAGATCGCTGAGACAAGCTGGCTACAGGTCAATCGTGCCCGCCAGATGGTTCTGCCAAACCACGACCGTGTCCGCGAAACGCTGGAGGAGCATCGGCGTATCCTCAATGCGCTCGAAGCCCGCGACCCGAATGCGGCACGGACGGCAACACGCGCCCATCTGCGCCAGTTGATCGCCTATCTCGAACCGCTCGAAGACTCCCACCCAGAGCTTTTTCAAAGCAAATGACCCGCCCGAACCGCCCGCGCTATGCCGCACGCTTGAACGCCTTCAAATCGCGCACCGCCGGACGGGCCACGGTTGCAGATATGATTGCGGGTGCCGCTTTGGTCGGTGGGTTGGACGCCGCCGATCTTAATTACCCCGATCATTTCGAAGACCTCGCGCCCAAGGAGGTCTCGAAGCATTTGGCAGAGGCGGGCCTGGCGCTGAACGGACTGGCGATGCGGTATTATACCAACCCCGCCTTTAAGCTTGGCGCCTTTACCCACCCCGATGCCGCGATCCGTCGCGCCGCGATTGATCAGACCAAACGTGGGATCGATGCCGGGCGCGAGATGGGGGCTGCGTTGATGACACTCTGGATGGGTCAGGATGGGTTCGATTACGCCGTCCAGATGGATTATGCAGGCGCCTGGGATGCCACCGTGGCAGCCATCGCCGAAGTTTGCGATCACGACCCAGGCGTCGACATCGCCATTGAATACAAGCCAAACGAGCCCCGCGCCTTTGCGTTGATGCCGGATATCGGCACAACGCTTTTGGCTTGTGGCGAGGTCGGTCGGGGCAATCTTGGCGTCACGCTCGACTTTGCCCATGTGCTTTATGCCGATGAAATGCCCGCGCATTCGGCCGCGCTGATCGCCCGGCATTCCCGACTTTTGGGACTGCATTTAAACGATGGATATGGCAAGCGCGACGACGGGCTGATGGCGGGAACGGTCCATCCGGTGCAAACGGTGGAACTGCTCGTTGAGATGCGGCGCCAGGGCTATGACGGCGTGATCTATTTCGACACGTTTCCCGACCAAGGCGGACTCGATCCGGTATTGGAGGCACGCGCCAATATCGCGATTGTCGAGCGCCTGCGCGCAGTGGCCGATGATCTGGCGGGTGACCGCGCACTTGCCGATGCGATCGCACGGCAGGATGCGGCCACCTCATCGCGGATCGTCGCAGCCGCGCTTTACGGCCCGTTATGAGCCTTTTGGTTGTCGGTGCGCTGCATTGGGATGTCGTCGTTGCGGCCCCGCAGCTGCCGCGCTTGGGCGAGACCTTGCCGGGCGGCGGCGTCGATTACCGGCTTGGCGGCAAAGGCGGCAACCAAGCGATTGCAGCCGCGCGCGCCGGCGCCAAGGTCGCTTTTGCCGGCCGTGTCGGCCAGGACGCGCCGGGGCAGAGTATGGCCGAGACCCTGACAGCGGCCGGCGTCGACACACAGCATTTGCAGCGTGGGCCCGGAGCAACGGGGATGAGCGTCGCGATCACGGTCGATGGCGGCGATTACGGCGCCGTCATCGTGTCCGGCGAAAACCATGCCTTCGAACCCGGGGCGCTTGTCGTACCGAATGGCTGCCGGATTGTTTTGGCCCAGAACGAAATGGCGCCCGGTCTGCTGGCCCATCTGTCGCGGATCGCGCGAGCCGCAGGGGCGCGCTTTTGGCTGAACCTGGCGCCCGCCGCGCCGCTTACCGCAGAGCTTGCCGCCGGTTTGGCCGATCTGTTGGTCGTCAACCGGATCGAGGCGGGCGATCTTCTTGGACCAATGGCCGCGAGCCTGCCGCCCGCTGAGATCGCCGATGCCCTGCATGGCTTGGCGCCAAGGACCGATTGCATCGTCACCTTGGGTGATGCCGGTGCGGCGATGAAGCCCAATGACGGCCCGGCCTTTCATCGGCCCGCCAGAGCTGTTGCGGCATCGTCAACCCATGGGGCAGGTGATGTCTTTTGCGGCGCCTTGGCCGCGGCACACCTTGCTGGACGGAATTGGCCAGACGCGGTGGAAACGGCGCAGCATGCCGCGGCGCGCCATGTGGCTCAGAGCCGATAGAACGCGCGCGCGGTCTCTCCGAAAATCGCCGCGCGATCCTGCGCCGAAAGACCTGCCGTTAACGTCTCGGCGGCGTTGCGCCAATCTGCATAAGGCGCTTCGAGCAGACATACCGGCCAGTCAGAGCCCCACATGACCCGATCCGGACCAAAAACGTCCAAGACGTGGTCCGCATAAGGCCGCAGCTTGTCGACCGTCCAACCGTCGCATTCGGTCACCAGGCCCGAGAATTTGCAAAATGCCTGGGTGTCCTGCGCCAACGCGCGCATCCCATCGGCCCAAGAGGCGAAAGTGTCCGGCGTGTGGTCGCGCACTTGCGGCTTCATGCAATGATCGATCACAACCCGCATCTCGGGGTGGCGGACCAAAAGGTGGTGGAAATTCTTGAGGTGCCGCGGAAAGCCCAGCGCATCGAAGGTCAGATCGAGATCTTTGATCGCGTCAAACGCCCACGCAATGTCCGGGCGCAGCATCCAATTGTCATCGGGGATGTCTTGGATCATGGGCCGCAGGCCGACGAATTTGGGGTGCTGCGCCAGCCGGTCGAGATGGGCGCGGTGTGTCGCATCTTCGAAATCGATCCACCCCACCACGGCCGCAACCGTTGGTGTGGCATCCGCGATACCCAGCATATAAGCGGTTTCTTCGACCGTCGCGGCGGCTTGGACAAGGATCGTTTTGGCGATCCCATGTTCTGCAAGCGACGGCTCCAGATCCGCGGGGTGGTAGGGCCGCGCCAATGTGGCGTTGTCCATTGGCATCCAGTCGTAATCGCCACGCTTGGGATGCCAGTAATGTTGATGTGCATCGATCCGCATCGTGTCACCCGCCCACCGGGGCGTCGGGCCGCAAAAGGCCTTCGGCTTTCAGCGCGGCCCACAGCGCGCCGGGAATGTCCGCTTGGGACGCGGCTAAATTGCTGGTCATCTCGTCTGTGCCTTGGCCGCCAGGAATGACGGATACGACCGTAGGATGCAGCAAGCAAAACTGGAAGGCCGCATCGACCAAACGAACATCGTGTTTTGCGCAGATCGATTGAATGCGTGCGACCCGGTCCAATACATCCTGAGACGCCGGATCATAGTTGTAAAACGCGCCAGGTTTCGGCCCGCTCGCCAGGATCCCGGAATTGTAGGGCCCGCCGACTACGATACCGATGCCGCGTTCCTGGGCCATCGGCAAAAAGCTGTCGAGCGCCTCTTGTTCCAAAAGCGTGTAGCGGCCGGCCAGCAGAAAGAGGTCAAAATCGCCTCGTTCGGTGAGCCATTGGCAGGGCTGCCATTCGTTCACCCCGGCGCCGAACCCGGCGATCACGCCTTGGTCTCGGAGGCTCAAAAGCGCCTTATAGCCGCCATCCATCAACTCGCTCAATTTGGCATCAAGTGCGTCTTGCGTTCCATGATTGAAGACATCGAGGTCATGCGCAAACAGGATATCGATCCGGTCGATGCCAAGCCGTTCGAGGCTGAATTCCACGGACCGCATCACGCCGTCATAGGTGTAATCATAGACCTCGTTGCGGGCTGGCACGTCGAACCACTTTCCATGGCCATCCCGCGTTGCCGCAGTTGCCACGCGCAGGAGCCGGCCGATCTTTGTCGACAAAATATACTCGTCGCGGGGTTTGTCGCGCAGAAACCGATTGAGCCGTGTCTCCGACAGACCCAAGCCGTAAAGCGGCGCGGTGTCGTAATAGCGCACGCCCCCAGCCCAGGCCTGGTCCAGAATATCCTGCGCCGTCTCGTCGGAAATGGCGCGGTAAAGATTGCCCAAAGGTGCGGTGCCGAACCCCAGTTCGGTGAAGTGCAGCGCGCCCGTTCCCAGGCGATCCCAAGCCCTCGTCTTTATGTCCATTGCGTCTCCCTTCAACTGACATGCTAGAATAAAATGCAGTGGACTGCACCACCCGAATTGGGCAAGGCTCGGGCGGGAGAGGATACATGAACAGATTTCAATCCGTATTCGGCCTGTCTAAGCCGGTCATTGCGATGGTCCATTTGGGCGCATTGCCCGGCGCACCGCTTTACGATGCGGCGGCCGGTCTTGCGGGATTGGTATCAGCTGCGCAGGCCGATCTCGATGCGCTGCAAGATGCTGGGGTCGATGCGGTCATGTTCGGCAATGAAAATGACCGTCCCTACGAGTTGAAGGTCGATACCGCATCGACTGCGACGATGGCCTATGTGATCGGCCGGCTTGCGCCGAAAATCCGCGTCCCGTTTGGCGTCAATGTCTTGTGGGACCCGCAGGCGACCATGGCGCTTGCCGCGGCAACAGGCGCCCAATTCGCGCGCGAGATTTTCACGGGCCTTTATGCGAGCGATATGGGCCTATGGGCGCCGGATGCAGGACACGCGATGCGGACCCGCAACCGGCTCGGACGTGGCGATCTTGTAACGCTTTACAATATCAGCGCCGAATTTGCCGGCTCGCTTGATCCTCGCCCGTTGGCCGACCGGGCGCGTTCCGCCGTCTTCAGTTCATTGCCTGACGCCGTTTTGGTGTCGGGCCAAATCACCGGCGAGGCGGCGCAGATGGAAGACCTGAGGGCTGTCAAAGCGGCGCTTCCCGAAACCCCCGTTCTGGCCAATACAGGTGTCAAACACGAGACCGTGGCGGAGGTTTTCGAGGTCGCGGATGGCTGTGTTATCGGCTCGGCGCTCAAACGTGACGGCGACACATGGCAGCCCGTCGATGCAGATCGCGCACGCGACTTCATGGCACGTGTGGCGGCCCTGCGATGAACCTCGCGGACCTCACGCTGGAGCTTATGGCCGTGCCGGGCCTGTCTGGCCACGAACACCGCATTCGCGCGGCAATTCGCGACCGGCTGAGCGAAGATGCGCAAACCGACATCTTGGGCAATCTATGGGAAACGCGGCCCGGCCGGGGACCGGTCTTGATGCTGTTCACCCATATGGATCAGCTCGGCTTTGTCGTCCGCCGGATCGAGGCGGACGGGTATTTGAGGCTCGAACGCGTGGGCGGCGTGCCGGAAAAGGCGCTGGCGAGCCAATCGGTTCTGGTCACGCCTGATGGCGTGCCCGATATCCCAGGCATCATCGCCAACAAAAGCCACCACGCCACCCAGCCGGAGGAGAAATACACCGTCACGCCCTATCGGTATCTCTTCGTCGATTGCGGCTTTGAGGATCGGGCGGAGGCCGAGGCCGCCGGGATCGGCATTGGAACGCCTGTGGTCTACGCCCCGGGCGGCGCGCGCGTTGGGCCGCATCGCCTGGTTGGGCCGTCAGTCGATGACCGTGCTGGCTGCGCGGTTCTGATTGCGGTGGCCGATGCCTTGCGGGATGGGACAGGCGCAACCGTGCACACGGCCTTTACCGTGCAAGAGGAATTCAACCTCCGCGGCGCGCTGCCTTTGGCGCAACATCTGCAACCTGATATTGCGATCCAGGTCGACCTGATGCTCGCCACCGACACACCCGATATGGCCGATCTCGGAGAAATGCGGTTGGGCGGGGGGCCGGGCATCAGTCTGCTGAGTTTCCACGGGCGTGGCACGCTGAACGGTGTGATCCCGCACCCGCGCCTGGTACGGCTGTTTAACGAAACGGCGGAGGCCAAGGCGATCCCGCTCCAACGCAGTGCCCAGACCGGCGTTCTGACCGATCTATCCTATGTCCAACTGGTTGGCAGCGGTGTCGCGGCTTTGGATGTCGGCTTTCCAATGCGGTATTCCCATTCCTCCCGCGAGATGGTCGATCTCCGCGATCTCGCGCAGCTTCGGGATCTGCTGATTGCGACGATCGCGCAGATCGGTCCGGATTTCAGCTTGGAGCGCGTGCCATGACGCTGACCCTTGGGGTTGATATCGGAACCTATGAGACCAAGGGGGTCTTGGTCGATGCACACGGCCGCATCGTCGCCGAGGCCAAGGCCCGTCACGAGATGATCGTGCCGCGCCCCGGTTGGGCAGAGCATCGCGCCGACGAGGATTGGTGGGGAGATTTTCAGCGTGTGACGCAGGCGATCCTGGCGCAAGACGGCGTGTCGGCCAATGACATCGCGGCCGTTGCGGTTTCGGCTATCGGTCCGTGCATGTTGCCGGTCGACGCCGCTGGGCATCCCTTGATGAACGGGGTTCTTTACGGTGTGGATACGCGGGCCATGGCGGAGGTTGAGGCGCTGACCGACCAGATCGGCGCGGCGACCATCTTGGCGCGTTGCGGCAATGCGCTGACCTCACAATCGGTGGGGCCAAAGATACTCTGGCTGCGGCGGAACCACCCTGAGATGTTTGCCAAAACGGCAAAGATACTCACCTCGACCAGCTATCTCGTCCACCGCCTGACCGATGAATATGTGATCGACCACTATACGGCGGCAAATTTCTCGCCGATCTATGACGTCGACCGGCAAGATTGGTGCTTTGATCTTGCACCCGACATTGCCGCGCCAGAGCAATTGCCGCGTCTTTTGTGGTCGTCCGAGATCGCCGGCCAGATCACCGAAACGGCGGCAAAGGCGACAGGGCTTGCCGTCGGCACGCCGGTGACCGCGGGCACAATCGACGCAGCGGCAGAGGCGCTTAGCGTCGGGGTGCGCCAAAGCGGCGACATGATGGTCATGTATGGCTCCACAATTTTCATCATTACCCTGACCGAGACCCGCTTGCGCGACCCCCGACTTTGGTATGCCCCATGGCTCTTTGAGGGACAGCATGCCTCAATGGCGGGGCTTGCCACCAGCGGCACGCTTACCCACTGGTTTCGCGACAATTTTGCCCGTGAATTGCCCCGAGATACAGCCTTTCCAACCTTGGTGGAGGAAGCCGCAAGCCGTCCCGCCGGTGCCGAGGGGCTGCTCTTTTTGCCGTATTTCTCGGGCGAGCGGACGCCGCTTCATGACCCGCATGCGAAGGGCGCGTTTTTTGGTCTGAACCTCACGCATACACGCGGTCACATGTTTCGCGCCGTGCTTGAAGGGATCGCCTTTGGCACCGGCCACGTTGTTGAGACCTACGCGGCCGCCGGCGCCCGCCCGACCCGCGTTCTCGCAGTCGGCGGCGGGGTTCAGAACGAGATTTGGTTGCAGGCCATGTCCGATGTCTGCGCCCTGCCGCAAGACATTTGCGCCGTCACGACCGGTGCGAGCTATGGAGACGCCTTTCTCGCGCGGATGGCCCTTGGTCAGGCGGCGCTGCAAGATATTGCCGATTGGAACCCGGTCATCCGCCATGTCTCGCCCCAGCAGGTCGATGCGCTGCAACGGGCCTACCCGCTCTTTCGACGTCTCTACGAGCAGACCAAGGATATCGCCAAAGAGCTTGGCTGACATGGGGCGGGCCTGACGCGGGGCGGGATCGGTTGCACCTGCCCAGCCGGCTGCTTTGAGGCCATTGCCATGGGTTTCTTCCAGCATCGTTTTGGGGACAGGCGCTCGCCCATCGAGGATTTTTTAAGCGCATCAGGTCCGTGGTTCTATCCGTGCCCCCAGAGCGATCCGGGATGGATGCGGATCGGTATTATGGCAACGAGCCTTCGCCAGCGCTGAGCTGCGTTGGCTGCGGCGTCTGGCCTCATCTCGGCTCCGATGTCTGCCGCCGTGCCGCGCCTCAGCAGACGCGGATAGCGCGCCGAGCCTGTCATCACCGCCTATCTTTGGGCGGTCCGTCACCGCCAAGGCAGGCCAGCACGACTTACTCAGCACGGTCCGCATCTTGCAGCGGCGCCGGGCGCTCAGCTCAGCGTGCATGACGCGGCACCCCGTTATCCGCAGACCGGTGGTGGAAACCCCTGCATTGCGGCCCCCGACAATGGCACTGAACCGACCGAAAACGCGATGCGCAAATGGCACGAAAATCGAAAGGACGGGTGGCACGACATCTCGCGCGGAACGCCTATGCAGAACGGGCCGGTCGAAAACTCCTACGGCCAGGCAAGGAAGACCTGTTCCTGTTTGTCTGCCATACGCGCCGCATAATGGCGGGACGGCGTGGCGACGATAATCACCACCAGTCGACCCAATCTGGTTGCGGGACTATGCCGATTTCAGTCTCGGAGCATCTTGCGTTGCGGCATTGGCGGGCTGCATCTGCGTCGATGCGTTCTGTCATCAATGCGACGATGCCTTCCGGGGCGGCACACGCGGTGCCGGTTCTGGTGCGTTTAGGTGTACCCAACGGTCTCTAAGCCTTTGTTTCTGAAAGACACTCTGGCGGAGACCTGCGCAGTCTAAATCATCCGCGCGCGTACATTGCTGGTGCGTTGCACTGTCCGAGCCCCAATGCAGCCCGACAGGGAACATCGCGATCGATCCCAACCTGTTGCTACGATGCTTGGCCAATTTGGGACGTTGCGACATGGAACGCGTCCCCTTGCCCTGGCGCGGTGTTGGTCGCCGCGCTGCGCAAGGGCGGTCTAGCCGGCTTGCCGGGCCGTTGGCTTGGCGCCGTTTTGTCCAGGCAAACGGAACATCGATACACGCGCGGCCAATTCATCGGCGCGTTTGCGCAAGCCGTCACCGGCTTCGGCGGCTTCTTCGACCATGGCGGCGTTTTGCTGCGTGAATTGGTCCAGCTGCGTGACACCGGTATTGATCTCTTCCAGGCTTACCGATTGCTCGGTCGTGCCGGTGGCGATGTCGCTCATCAGGTTTGAAATCTCGGCCACGCTTTCGATGATCGACAACAGCTCTTTGCCGGTGCGATCGACCAGTTTGACGCCGTGGGCGACTTGCGCCGTCGATTGCGTTATGAGCCCAGTGATTTCTTTTGCGGCCTCAGAGGACCGCTGCGCCAAAGCGCGCACTTCGGAGGCCACGACAGCAAAGCCGCGCCCTGCCTCGCCCGCTCGTGCCGCCTCGACACCGGCATTTAACGCAAGCAGGTTCGTTTGAAACGCAATGTCCTCGATCACCGAAATGATTTGGGAGATTTGGCTCGAACTCTCCTCGATTTTCGACATCGCGCCGACAGTTTCCTTGACCACCTCGTCGCTTTCTCGGGCGCTGGCACGCGCCGATTGGACGATGCTCTCCACCCGGCTGGTGCCATCTGCGGAATCGCGCACGTTGCTGGTGATCAGGTCGAGCGAGGCGGCCGTCTCTTCCAGCGAGGCGGCTTGGTTTTCGGTACGCCGCGATAAATCCTCAGAGGACACAGAGATCTCCGAGGCTTTCTCGGAAATCTCATGCGCGCTATCGACCACCGCTTTGATGATGGTGATGATCGTTTCGACGGTGCGGTCAAAATCGGCGGCAACATCTGCATAGCCTTGGCCAAGTGTGCCCTCAAGCGACACAGACAGATCGCCATCGGCGAGTTCGCGCAACGCCGACGACAATTGTTCAACGGCAATTTGCTGTTGGCGCTGATCTTCGGACCGCGCCTCGGCAGCCTCGACGCCCGCCAACAGCTTTTCTTTTAGATCGTCGAGATTGCGCGCAATGCTTCCAATTTCATCGCGGCGGACGAGATAGGGTACCGTGATGTTATAGCCGCCGACGGCCATGCTTTCGAGGGCCTCGTCAATGCCTGCAAGCGGTCGGATCACGGACTTTCGCAGCATCCAAGCCGAGAGCAAAAGCATGACCAAAACCGTCGCAAAGGTGGCAATCAAGGCAAGTATTCGGTCGGTGCGTGCTTCGGCCCGATCCACGGCATCGCTCCAGGCGGTGACGATGGCGCCGACAACATCGCCCGATACAAGTGCCGGCTCTGCGATCCAGAACCCATCGCGCGAACTTTGGCGCGTTGCGGCGTCGATGGCCGTTACGCCAAGCCCCGCGATGTCGACCTCAGCCGACCCCGGCTCTCCCAGTGCAACAACCACATTGCCAGCCGCATCAACCGCGGCAAACGTCACGGCGCGGCCTTCGCTGTTGACCAAAAGCTGTTGCCCAAAAGCGGTGACGGCTTCGAGGTTCCCAAAACGCATGGCACCTGCGTTCGCCGCTGCTGCGCTGCGTGTCGCATCGGCGCCCAACCGTAAGACACTTTCCCTATTTGTTTCGATCAGAACCGACTGGTTCAAAACGGTGAGGATAATGGCCACGGTCAAGCCGGTCACAGCCACCATTGCCATGCATTTCAGGAATACAGACGGGCGAAGGCCCATCTTGGACAGGTCGAATGGCGTCGCCTTGGTCATTGGATGCGGGAACTTTGGCGGATGCAGGGCTTAAAGAAGCGACTCGGCGTCGATGCCAATCGTCATCGCACCGATGGGCAGGCCGCTAACGGGGTCGTTTATCGTCACGGAAATCTGGCCCTGATATCGCTGCGTCGATTCATCGAGCTCAATATCGCCGATATGCACCGCATCCGCACCGACACCATAGGTTTCGGAGAACTTTGCTTCATCGCCTTGCCACATATCCGACGTCGTTCCGGATGCGGCGACGTTGAGCCCATGCGCGCCCATCACGAAAACCTCGGTGATCCGGCCGCTTGACGCTGCAACTTGGTTGCGCAGAAACTCCGCCGCCGCGTTTTCGAGAACGGGGCTGATGGTTGGCGTGCTGGCAGTGCCGATTTCGGACCGCCAAGCCATGTCAAGATTGTCGATATCATCCTGACTATAACCTGCGCGTGCCGTGTTCATTTCGCGGATGGCGTCGATGAGCACGGGCGATTGCATCCAGCTGCGGATCTCGGTGTCGAGATAGTCCCGCATTGCGGGTTCGAATTCATTGGCCATGGCCGGTGCCGATACGACAGCAGCACAAAGGGTGAGGATCGCAAATCGCATCGCAGGCTCCTTCGACGTTGCGTTCTCAACCGCGTTTCGGGTTGAGTGAGACGGGTCGTAGCGGCCAAAGCCTAACGTTCCATGAAACGGCAAATTCGCCGAGGTTTACGCGAAAACCACACCCCATTCCGGTCGCCAGAGGCCGGAAAAAAGCTGTTTTCCGGCCATCACCGCGGTGGAAGGATCGAGGTCCTGACGCGCGTTCGCACTGCATTTGGGCGGCAAAAAAACCGCCTTTTCACCCTGGCCCAGTGCCGGGCGATCAGGGCGTCACGATCTCTGGGCAGAGCCTGCGCAGCCTTTTCCGGGGCCGATGTGACCGTGGTGATTGTCTCCGGTTTGTAGTCAAACCGCTGATGGGATCACAACTGTTTCACTTCGCCACGGTTTTTAACGCGCTTGGTAAGGAAATCGACCGTTGTGCCAATACACTCATCATCGCAGCCTCATCGCACCTCTTATCGAGGATTTGACATAGTACTTTTGCATTTGGAGGATGTTCTTTTGGCGAAGAACCGCATTGAAGAGAGCTATCGCGCGCGCCTAGATGCCGCAGAGATGGCCCGGGCCCGTGCCCATCCCACCCACGCCGCAAACCCTGATGAGCAACGCTATGCGTCGGCGCATTACCCCATGAGCTTCACCAAGGGGCTGCACCATGATGTCAATCTCGGCGTCGTGGAAAGCTGCGCCCATTTCGAAGCGTTCCGCAGCGCGATTGACGCGGGCTATATCGAGCCCTTCACAACCCGCGTGCCGGTGCCTGTGGACGGTGCCTGCTGCCGACGGCAGTGGGAGGCGCCAACAGCGGGGCTGGTTTATGACCTTCAGGGGCCGGATGCCCAAGCGGTAACAATGGCGCCTGCCCCGGCGCTGTGCAGCGATGAGCTGACCTTTGAAATGGCAGAGGTTTATGAACTTGCGCTGCTGCGCGACGTGCCGCTGACGAGCTTTGGCACAGGCGGCGGCGACGGTGAGACCGAGATCGATGATGCCATCGCGCGGATGAACGCGCTGCCCTATGCAGACGACAGGTTCGACAATCGTCCGCGCACAACCGAGAGCGGGTCGTTGACCCGGCAAACGGTCTTTCGCGGCGCCTCACCTGGGGTCGAGATCGGTCCGTATCTGTCGCAACTGATGTGGATCGGCAATGGCGATCCGGCGGATGGCGTTATTGGCTATGGTCCGCAATGCATCGACCAAAAGGTCCGGGCGGCGGTCGAAGGTCTCGACTACATGCAGCATTGGGACGATTGGTACCGCGTCCAACAGGGCTTTGATGTCAACCATTGCGGCGCCGGCAAGGGCAATGAAACGCCCTGCGGCATTGGTCAACGGTTTGAGCAGGTCGATGGCGAAGACGTCAAACGCTTCATCTGCACGCCGCGCGATCTTGCAACTTATGTTCATGTCGACGCGCTCTATCAAGCATACCTCAATGCGGCGCTTATCCTGTTGGGAATGCGATCCCCGTTCGATCCGGGTTTTGCCAAGCTTTCCGGTATGCGGGATGTGTATGCCGCACAGCCCGGCATGGCGCCGATCGGGGCCGGTGCGATCGACCAAAATGCCGGGGGCTTTGCGCTCTATGGCGGCCCGCATATCCTCACCTTGGTCACCGAGGTTGCGACGCGCGCGCTCAAGGCGGTGCGATTTCAAAAGTTCAACACCCATCTGCGGCTGCGCCCCGAGGCGCTTGGCGCGCGGGTTTATTGCGCTGCGGCGCTTGATGCGGCGTACCCGACGCTCTGCGGTGCCTTCACCAAGATGCGCACCGACATGGCCGACACGGTCGCCGCGGTCGAAAGCTTCAACGAGGCCGCCATTGGCCAAGCGACCACGCTTCTGCCGATGGCCTTTGCCGAAGGCTCGCCCATGCATCCGACCTATGGTGCTGGGCATGCGACGGTTGCAGGGGCCTGCGTCACCGTGCTGAAGGCCTATTTCGACACCGGCGCGGTTTTGGGTGTCCGCGACGCCCCAGACGATACCTGCGCAGACGGGCAAATTGGGTTCCACACCAAGATCCGCGAGGCGGTGTATTACGCGCCGCCGAAAGACGGCAGCTGCCTTGAAAAGAAACACGCGCCCTGTCCGCTCACGCTTGAAGGCGAATTGAACAAGCTCGCCGCGAATATCTCAATCGGTCGCAACATGGCCGGCGTGCACTATTTCTCTGACTATTACGACAGCGTGCGCATGGGCGAAGAAATCGCCATCGGCATGCTCCAGGAACAAGCCCTGTGCTACCCCACCGATGATTTCGTAATGTCGGTGCCAACCTTCGACGGAGAGATTGTGCGCATCGGCGCCAAATAAACCGCAACGGCGCGCGGCCCGCAATGTGCCAATCTCGGCAGGTTTTGGGTCGCGCCTTTTGTCGGCGTCGCCAAATGTAGCCGCGTGACGCTGAACCGCCCCCAGACCGACTTTGCCGATTACGACGGCTGCGCAATCACGGCCACGTCTGAACGCAAAGCTGGCCTGGGCTCCGTCAAGACGTGCGCGGCAAAGCCATCGAACCCTTCGAAAACGCAGGACACATGCCCGGCAAAGCGGATCAGAAGGCGGCTGAACACCCATTCGCCGCTGGCGGCAGCGGGCGCATTGGCAAACGTCACGGTGTCCGCCCCTCCCTCTTTGACCCCCGGGTCTGAAAGCACCTCCGCACAGGCCCGATCTGGGCGGGGCTTTGTCCCGGCGATAGCGGTGTTGCGCGCGATCATTGATGTTCGGCCAGATAGGGCCGCAGCGATTGCCCGCAGGTTCCGCGCAAGGTTCGATCTTGGCGATTGCCCCGCGCCTGTGGCGGGTTATGGGCCGATGCCGGCGCCCATCGCGTGCATTTGCATCCCAAAACATTGGCATCTGCTCGATACCCGCGATGCGCCTTTCCACCGATCCTTCTGTGCATGCAGGGCCGCACATTGCTTGGCCCCGAAATCACATCAAGGGATATGCAAGATCATCCGCCATAGGATTTGACGGTCAAACAAAGCGCGAGGCAGGGCTCAGGACGGTGCCGACCCTCAGCAGCCCAATGGCGTCTAGCCGCAGCAGGCGGTTGGAACGATCCGCCCTACCCTATTGCGCAGAGCGATCACGTTTTTCTCAAAGCCGGTATCGCGCAGCCTTCGACCGGGGTCGATACAGTGACCCGTAGCAGCGATCTTGTGAGATGTATCCAATTGGCTGTTCCGATGCGCGTTTCGTCGATGCAGCAACACGATATCCCGCGCGTGACGGGATATGTCTCTCTTGCACATTACGAACGTTCACGGCCCATGAACCGCGACCTGTGGTTCAAAGTTTTCAAAAAAGCAACATTAGCGCAAGTCTAGGACATGCAGAATGCCCACGCGTTGATTTGCGTCCTGCCAGGCATGTGTCAATCCAAAGCGCGGTCCGGAATACATCACGTTGTTGCAATGGCGCCTCGGGGCTGTCGTCAACCCGCACATGCCATTGTGGTGAGGCCGCGCCGACAGGGGTGACGATCCGATCACCCGGCCCAGTGTCGTTCCGGCGTGGCATGGACGTACGCCCGTTCTGAATCCTCGGTCGCGATCCACGACCCACTTGAGGAATGCCCGTCCAAAACTCATGCGATCAAGGCGTTTTGCTGCGCCGAAAATAGGCTGGGGCAAAACGCATTGACGGATGCAGTGATGCGCGCGCGGGCGGCACAAACGGTAGGGCCGCGCTAAGCTACTCTAGGGCGCAGGCACGTGCATCCACATCGTCCGTTGTCTCGGGCGAGCTGTAGCCGATCCGCGCATAGACTGCGCGTTCCTGCGCCTCGTCATTTGCTTAACCTTACGTAATGTTGCCCAGGACAGATGCTGGGAATCGCACCCTTTCGTGAAGCGTGTTGGGGGCGGTTGCGGTCTTGCGACGGGGTGGTGCCGTCGCGGTTCGTCGAAACCGCATCGGGTCGCGGAAAATTTGGGCCGTTGCAACCTGGCGGCTTACGGGAACGCGGCACAGTCTTGGTTCCGCCAAGGGGAGGAATTCTAAAAGCACTAGACCATGCCAGTGCGCGTGTCTTGAGGGGCCGGCC
>JBCDBR010000028.1:0-58072 GCA_039183205.1 Pseudomonadota bacterium
ATCCTGGAGGATCATGAGAACGAAATCACCTGGGGTTCGGCCGAATGGCTGGAAGATAGCGATGCCAATCCAACGCGCCCCAAATCGGCCTTTGGCTATGAGATTGCCCAGGTCAACCATTATCCATTGAAGTCCGTCGATGCCTATTTGATGAAACGCCGCCGTGGCCGTGCGAACCATTTCAACGACGTTCTAGGCACCGAATACTGGGACCGTTGGAATTTGGGTGGTGAGCGGGATAGATCGATCAATGCGCTCGCCGACGCTCGGGCTGAGGAGATGACGTTTCTGCTATCAGACCCGCTGACCGCGCATCTGCACAAAGCCGCAATCTCACTGACGGCGCATGCGCTGCAAAACTATCTAAAAGAGCCAGGCATCGCCGGTCTCCGCGCCGCACTGATCGTAAAATCCGAAAAGATGCTGGGCGCGCCAGGGCCCAAGCGCGCAAAAGTCGCCGCGAAACCGAAGGGAAAACTCGCCCCTGCGACGGAAGCTGCCGTAAAGGTGGTCGATCAAACACCCGAGCCAGAGAAAAAGCCAAAAGGAAAAGAAGTTCGGATCGCCAACCGTCGAAAATTGCTGCGTCAAATGCCCAAACACGGGCGCTGTGCGGAAATCGGAGTTTGGAACGGTGATTTTTCCTCGCAGATCCTTGAAATCACACAGCCGGTGGAACTGACGCTCATCGATCCGTGGGGCTTACTGGCGGAAGGTCCCTCAGAAGATTGGAACCACAAAAAGCACGGCAGTTCCGACGCGATGGACGAGATGTTGCAGCACGTCCAATCAAAGTTCGACGGCGTCGAGAACGTCAATATCTGCAAGGGGTTTTCGGAGGAAATTCTGAGCCGCTATCCTGATGACTACTTCGATTGGGTCTATATTGACGGCAACCACCAATATGAATTTGTCAAAGCCGACGTGGAGCTGTGTTTTCGGAAGGTCCGAAACGGCGGGGTCATCGCAGGCGACGATTTTTTCTGGAAGCGGTCGGGCCGAATGCACGTCAGAGAAGCGGTTTTGGATGTGCTGAAAGAAAAAGATATCGAGGCCAAAGCCGCCTTGTCGCGCTATGGGCAGCAATTCATGATCAGCGTCCAAAAGCGCGAAGCAAGCGCCGCTTAGACGTTACTTCAGGACAAAAAACCACCGGATCATCGCGGCAAGTTCGGGCGTGTAATTGCCGCTCGGCTCAATCTCGAATTTGGCCATGCGACCCACCGATTGGACCGGCTTTATGAACTGACGCGCCACTTGGTAGACCTCACGGTGGTTGAAATCATCGAAAAGAACTGTTGTGGGCTTGGTGGCAAAAAGAAGGGTTGCGGCCAGACAAGCCAAGCGGAACCGCCCATCGATCAAGACAACATCGGGGGCAATATCAAATTCGTCCCAAGGACACAGCGCATATCCGGGATATTTGCGCCATTTGCTTTGGTCGGTGGGGTAGCCCCACTTTCCCGTCGGACCGATATCGGCCCAATGAACGATGACGCGCTCCATCGAAATGTTTTGCGCTTGCAAATAGGCTGAAAGGTTCTCTGCCCATGCCTTGTCGCTTTCGATGCTAAGCACCTGCGCGTCCGTTGAGCGCGCGGCCAGCACGGTAGACCCGCCTGAACCATATTCCAGAATATGGGCAGCGCGCGCATATTCGCGCGCTACTAATTCACCCTCATCCGGCGGAAAGGTGAATTCGGGCTCCCGCAGATCAGAGACAGCCTCAGATACCATTGCCCATCGCTTCCGTGTTTTGACTACTCGATGGAGAAACGGTCTCACATCGCGCGGTGTGCGTCCAGTCGGCAGAGTTTAGGCAGCCCTGGAATACCCCGTGAATTTTGACTGCACCTCTGCGGTTGCGCGCTTAACTTGGCAACTGGCTAAGATATGGCGCGATTACCTCGGGTTTAATCGAGTTTTCTGGGGTCTTCGCCAAGGCGCTGCAATCGTCCCCTAAAATGGTCTTTTTCTGTGTAAAAGAGGATAAAGCTGTCGGCGCAGTGCAAGATAGCGGCGCACTATGGTTCCATTCTGCCGTCGAAACCCTTGCATCGACAAGTCTAATTGCATACTATGGTATACAAGACCGAAACGTTCGTACTGACAATCACATCGCCTCGCCGCGTTTTACGCACTTTCGCTAGGATATGATCATGAGCTTGTACACAGAATACCTTGATGAAATCGCGACACGCAAGGAACAGGGCCTTAACCCCAAACCGGTTGAGGATGGTGCGCTTACCAATGAGATCATTGCCCAGATCACCGACACAGAAAGCCCGCACCGACCCGATGCTCTAAACTTTTTCATTTACAACACCTTGCCCGGCACGACGAGTGCCGCCGCAGAGAAGGCCGCATTCCTCAAGCGCATTATCCTCGGCGATGCGGTCGTGGACGAGATCTCCGTGCCATTTGCCTTTGAGTTGATATCACACATGAAAGGCGGCCCGTCCGTTAAGGTATTGTTGGATTTGGCTTTGGGCGGCGACAGCGACAGTGACAGCGAGATTGCGAAACAAGCGGCCGAGGTTTTGAAGACGCAGGTCTTCCTTTATGACGCCGATACCGACCGTTTGAAGGATGCGTTTGCCACCGGAAATGCCGTGGCCAAAGACATCCTCGAAAGTTATGCCAAGGCTGAGTTCTTTACCAAACTGCCCGATATCGAAGAAGAAATTAAGGTCGTCACCTTTATCGCTGCCGAGGGCGATATCTCGACAGATTTGCTCTCGCCGGGAAACCAAGCGCATTCACGGTCTGACCGAGAACTGCACGGCAAGTGCATGATCTCCGAGCAGGCACAGGCAGAGATCGAAGCGCTAAAGCTTAAGCACCCCGACAAGCGCGTCATGCTGATTGCTGAAAAGGGCACCATGGGCGTGGGATCGTCTCGGATGTCGGGTGTAAACAACGTGGCGTTGTGGACGGGCAAGCAAGCCAGCCCCTATGTCCCGTTCGTGAATATCGCACCAGTCGTTGCCGGGACCAATGGGATCTCGCCCATTTTCCTGACCACCGTCGGGGTTACAGGCGGTATTGGGATCGACCTAAAGAACTGGGTCAAAAAGCTCGATGATGAGGGCAAGCCGATCCTCAACAATGATGGAAACCCGATCCTGGAACAGAAGTACTCGGTTGAAACCGGCACTGTCCTGACGATCGACACAAAGGCAAAAAAACTGTTGAACGGCACGGGCGACGAAGAGTTGGTCGATTTGACATCATCTTTCACGCCACAAAAAGTGGAGTTCATGAAAGCCGGCGGCTCTTACGCGATCGTGTTCGGCAAAAAGCTACAGAGTTTCGCCTGCGAGACACTGGGCGTGGAGCTCAAATCCGCCTTTGCGCCGTCAAAGGAGATCAGCCATCCAGGCCAGGGCCTGACGGCTGTCGAGAAAATCTTCAATGCAAATGCATTGGGCGTCACTCCGGGTGCGGTCCTTCACGCTGGCTCGGACGCGCGGGTCAAGGTGAACATTGTGGGTTCGCAAGACACAACCGGGCTGATGACCTCACAAGAGCTTGAATCGATGGCGGCGACGGTTTTGTCCCCAACCGTCGATGGCGCGTATCAATCGGGCTGCCATACGGCCTCGGTTTGGGATCTCAAAGCGCAGGCGAACACGCCAAAACTGATGGCGTTCATGCATAAATTCGGCCTGATCACGGCGCGCGACCCTAAGGGTGTTTATCATTCGATGACGGATGTGATCCACAAAGTCCTCAATGACATCACGGTGGATGATTGGGCAATCATTATCGGCGGCGACAGCCATACACGGATGTCCAAGGGCGTGGCTTTTGGTGCGGATTCTGGCACCGTGGCGCTTGCCTTAGCGACGGGTGAGGCGACTATGCCGATCCCAGAATCCGTCAAAGTCACTTTCAAGGGTAAAATGGCCGACCACATGGATTTCCGGGATGTCGTCCATGCAACCCAGGCGCAAATGTTGCGGCAATTCGGCGACAACGTATTTCAGGGTCGGATCATTGAAGTTCACATCGGCACCTTGCTGGCCGACCAGGCCTTTACCTTCACCGACTGGACCGCCGAGATGAAGGCCAAGGCATCGATCTGTATTTCTCAGGACGAAACGCTGATTGCCTCCTTGGAAATTGCCAAAGCCCGCATTGAGATCATGATCGAAAAGGGTATGGACAACGAGAACCAAATGCTGCGCGGGCTTGTTGATATCGCCAACGCGCGCATCGACGAGATCACGTCAGGCAAAAAGCCGGCGCTCGCACCCGACGCGAATGCGAAATACTTCGCCGAGGTGGTCGTCGACCTTGATGAAATCATCGAACCGATGATCGCGGATCCAGATGTCCAAAACGCGGATATTTCAAAGCGCTACACGCATGATACGATCCGGCCGATTTCGTACTATGCGGCCGAGAAGAAGGTCGATCTGGGCTTTGTCGGTTCATGTATGGTGCACAAGGGCGATGTAAAAATCGTGGCGCAGATGTTGCGCAACCTCGAAGCGGAATATGGTTCCGTCGAATTCAAAGCGCCATTGGTGGTGGCAGCGCCGACTTACAACATCATCGATGAGTTGAAGGAGGAAGGCGACTGGGCGGTTTTGCAGAAGTATTCTGGGTTCGAATTCGATGACGCGGCGCCCAAGAACAAGGCACGCACCGAATACGAAAACATCCTCTACCTCGAGCGGCCAGGTTGTAACCTATGCATGGGCAATCAAGAGAAGGCTGCCAAGGGAGACACGGTTTTAGCCACATCGACACGGCTGTTTAAAGGACGTGTTGTTGAGGACTCCAGCGAAAAGACGGGTGAATCCCTCTTGGCATCAACACCAGTGGTCGTACTGTCGGCGATACTGGGCCGCACGCCAACAGTCGACGAATATAAAACCGCAGTCGATGGGATTGATCTGACAAAATTTGCCCCGCCCTTGCAAAAGCCTGCGAATACCCTTTCAGCGCATTTCTAGCGCTGAGGGCCCGCGCGGCAGGGCGGAGCAGTTGTAGTCGGAAACGGGACAGTTCGGCAGTATTAAAGGTACCGGAGAACGCACGTACCAACGATGAACAGGGTCACGTTTGCAGCGCGGCCCTGTGAGGCGGTCGGTACCGCCTCACGCAATTTTTTCTAGCGAAGGATCAATCGTCGTCGTCGCTGGTCGGAAAGATCACGACGCGTGTCGCCATGCCGATTTCTTCGACGAAGACGGGCACGACAGTCGGAACGTCGTATTGCGTTGGGTCAAGCTCGGCAGAACGATCGCAGACCAACTGCTCGAACGCGGTCTGGGACCCGGCCGCAGATTGTCCCTGGATGGCAAGTTCATCCGTGATGCTGATGACGTAATCAATGCAGGAGATCAACGTCGAGTTGGCATAACCCGGCGTCGCGAAAGCAGCCGCTGCAAGTGCCCCACCAAGAATGGTCGTTTTCCACATGGTTTCTGTCCTATTTCCAAGGTTTCAGTCTTCTGTGAAAACGTTGATAGCAAGCCATTCACACGTGATTCTTAACCTGGGTTAACGGAAACCGATAAAGTATTGGCATCTTTGCACTTGTCAGACCGAAAGGGTGCTGGAGCATACAATGCACCGGCTTGAACTCGGTGATAGTCTTTGTCCTCACGGTCTAAATATACCGCGACATTCTCCAGGGCGCTGAGCCGGCTGAAATCACAACAGAGTGCGCGCCTTTCGTTGCACGGCTTAGGCACAAACCCAGTCGGGCGCTGAACCCGGGAAGCACACGGCCCAGACCACCCACTTCTGGACGTACCGACACTTGAAGACAACCAAACCACGAAGCCGGTCAAATCGAATGGCTGCTCGGAATATCAACCTCGGCAACGGGTTGTTTTAGGTGCTGAGTGGCGCGATTTGCGCCAGCCACAACACTTCCTCGAAGGATATTTCGGCGACGGATCATTGGCATTGGAACGAAAGCCTGCCCGATCTGCATGGCTACAATGTTCTCATGGCGCGCGCCGTTTGCGTTCGCCGGACGCTTGGATCGCGCACGCAATATCAATGGCTTAATCCTCATGGCGCCGGACATCGCCATAGAGCTGATCTTGGAAAAGCCTGATCAGACGACGGGGCTCGCCGGGGCGATTTTTCGTTTTGATTGCCGACGAGGATGGCGGGAATGGATGGTCGCCCGCTGCACCTCCCTGATCGATGTCGGCCCGCCTCAGACCAGCGGCTGCCGCGATCACAAAATCGCGACATCATTGCCGGCAGTATGCCGGATGAATGAAATCCCGCCGTGCGAGACCTACAAGCCGTTGCTACGGTCATGCGCGCTGGCTACGCGGAGGGTTTTCTTTCGCGCTTGATCTCCCCGTGATTGGGCTTGTGCGCCTTTAAGCGGCGCAAATAGCGGGATAGGCCCTGTGGGGTAACGCCCAAGAACCGCGCGATGTCCTTTTGCGGCGTCCTACCGATGACATCTCGATGATGCGTCTTCAGAAACCCGTATCTCTTGTCCATACGCGCGGAGGTCTTAACGCAAATGAGATCCCTGTCGAACAGATGGGCCTCCATGATACGCCAGCGCAGATAGGTGCCAAACCCGTTCCCGTGCAAGTATTCCCGCTGGAACCATTGGGCGGGAAAGGCCAATCCCATAACGTCGGTTATCGCGAGAAGGTCTTCGGATGCCATGTCGCACGACCACGCGCTGGCCAAGTTCGTGCAAAAATCCGCGTGCTCGAAAAATCGCCCAATCGTGGAGGTTCCATCGGGCCAGTTTTGTTCGGATGCAGCGATCCCTTTGGTCAAGAAGATGATGCGGTCAGCGATGCGGCACTGCGACAGAATTAGATTTCCGGCCCGAACTGCCGTCGGGGTGGAGGCATGTTTGATCCGTTTCAGTTCCTCGTCGTCCAGTTCAACGCCAATGCGATTGAGGTCCTTTTTCAGGACCTCAAAGGGCGCAGAGGAAATTTCAACACGCTCAGAGTCGGGGAGGAGAGGCAAATATTCCAGGCGCATGTTATCGGTCCAAAACGCTGCGTCGCGCGCGACAGAGAAACAGATTGTCAGAAACCGTGGCCCCGACCCCTGCAGGTTCGTCTTGCACGAAATATACCAATGTCGCCGGAGGCGAAAGCGCTGGCGCCCAACAAATTAAAGGAACGGGTGCAAGAATGTGGCTTGAATTCATTTCGGCACGTCCTTTGTTGGCGCTTTATGGGATTGATGGCGAGCCGATGTACCAAGATGGCGGCGCCCAGAGCGCGCCAGGTCTAAGCGCCCCCCGTTTGGGATTTGTCGGGCGCGGCTCTGCGCATCCGTTGGGGTGACAGATCGACGGCCGGCAGAGATCGCGCGGACTTCGGGCTTCGAGAGCGGTGCCATTTGGCTTTGGGCGGGGGCCCGCAGGGCTTTGCGACCCGCTGCCGCTTGACTTCGCAACAGTAACGCGAACGGACTGACCGCCGGGGGGATCGGATGCAATGTTCGGTCAATCGAGGGTTTGCTTGTATTCATGAGCGTCCTATTTCCGTGCCGTCATTACGGTTGGTTGAAGAGTTTGCGGTACTTCGGCACGAACAGGTCGCTGCCTTTCATGGTGCGGGTGACCCAATCGCCAAACGTCCCTACCACCAAGAACGAACTACCGCGCCGGGGCCCGAGCGGCACCAACATCGGCGCAGACTTCCAAGATGCATATTTTTCTATGCTTTCCAGTGTTTTGCCCGCCGCCAGCGCCTTGAGCGTCTTTGCCAACCAAGGTTGTTGTCGACTGATGGCCACGATGGTTGCAGCGTCTCCGGCATCGACTGCATCGCCGAGCGCAAAAAGGTTTGGGATCGTCGATGGCCGCAGATACGGGTCAACTGCAATGCGCCCACCCTTGCCAAAGGTGGCGCCGGGTAGCTCCTCCAGAAGCCTAACCTGCGGTTTTGCCCCTATCGCCGGGATGATGAGGTCGGCATGCAAGGTGCGGCCGTTCGACAACTGCAGTGTACCGGCTGAGGGCTCAATTGTACTCAGAAGGTCGGCACGGGTGCCAAGAATGACCTCGACACCCATATGTTCTAGCTTTTTTAGCAACGACGCGCCAACGCGATGCGGCAGATACGGAAACAATTTTTCATCCGCTGCCACAAGGGTTACGGCTTCTTTCGGCAAAGCATGGGCGATTTCACCGGCAAGTTCAGTTCCGACCGGGCCCGCACCGACGACTACGATACGATTTGCCGCGAGAATTTTGGTGTGGAGTGCCTCTTGCGCGGCCCTAAAGGACGCGATGTCATCGCCTTCGGGTTTAAACGCCCCACCATTCGAAGACCCCGTGGCGACAACAACGTAGTCAGCCTTCAGACATTCCCCACTGGCAAGCTTAGCGCCGGTGGCGTCAACCGAACGAGCGCGATCGGCCACAAACCGGCCTTGGGTCAAAAGCCGGTCATATGGGATCAGAGCGGTCTCAAGAAGTTTGGGGTCCAACAGCGAACGGATCATTGCCGGCGCATGAACGAAGGCCTCGCGAGGCTCGACCAGTTGGACATCCAAATGAGCCTCGATCGCCTTAGCAAGCTCAACGCCAGCATAACCTCCGCCGATGATGACCACAGATTTTCGGGTCATGACAGAAGCTCACGAGAACGGCTCAGCAGCAGCCCAAGAGCCCGCATTTCGAAACCATCGGTCACCGTTAGTTTCGCTTGCATGGGATTGCCCAGGGATGCTATTCGCCGCCGGTCGGCCTCCTGCCTGAAAGCGCCCGCATTATGACAAGAGATTCTCCGAGCAGTTACCGGCTCGCTCAAGCGCTCGACCGCGTCATGCGCCAGTTGTCCGGCAGGATTGCGACATTGATCATCAAAGAGGACGTTCACAAGATCGGGTCCTTTGGTGGCATGGTCATGATGGCCATATCCGACTATGAACCCTGCATGGCTGGGCACCTCAGCGCGCAGATGGGTCGCGACAACTCGCAAGTTGCGCGGGTCTTGAAGCTCCTTGAAAATAAAGGGCTTATTGCGCGACAGCCCGACGGCAAAGATGGTCGAGTAACGATCATCACCTTGACCGATAGCGGCAAAGCCGAGGTGAGGATGCTGCGGAGAACAATGAGCCGTGCGGTCGACGCGCTTTCCGAGCATTTGAATGCCACCGATCGCGCGATGCTGATTTCGTTGCTTGAACGATTGGCGTCCGACCCCACTGCACGCGACGACGCCCGCTAGCCGCCTCGGGCTACTTCTCAATGCCCTCTGTGCGATCATGTTTCCGGCTTCGCTTCGAGATGCGCACGAAGTTTCTCTTCGCTATCGGCGGTCAGTGACGTTTGGAGGATCTTTCCCTTACCGCGGAACGCTTTGAGGCGTTCTACCACCTTGTCAGGTGTCGCTTCGCGGACTAACAGAAAGGTCGCTGCCGAACCCGGCTGCATGTCTTCCGCCAGATCCCGCATGAATTGATCGTTTATGCCGATGTCACTAAATGCGCCTGCAAATGCGCCAGCGCCCGCGCCGAGCGCGGCGCCAAATAGCGGCGATAGAAATAATGTCCCGATAAGCAGCCCCCAGATGGACCCTTGCACAGCTCCGGATGCGGTCAAATTGGTTGCCTGGTGCAAGTCAACCTTGCCGTCTTCAGCGCGGGTCACGACAACCGCGTCGTCAAGCGCGATCAAATATTCTCCCTGAAGCCGGACGACCTCAGCCCTTAATTCAAAGGCTGTGGCGTGGTCAGGAAACGTAACGGCGACGAGGTCTGGCATGGTGTTCTTCCGCAAGCCCATGGTCTAATTGTCGTCACGTGAAAGGAAAGCACGGTCTACCATGCACAGGGTATGCCCGAAAATGCGCAACGCCCTGCGCATATCTTCTCGACCTGGTTCATTGGCCACGCCGCTTAATCGCGGCAAGACGCGCCGGGAATATTGAGCGTTCACGCAGTTTTCACTTGTTAACACACTAAAATACCATATCTAATTATTGGACAATGTCAAATAAATACGGAATATGGTGTTGTGGAACTTTGGTCGGAAATGCGAACTGCGATGATGGTGGCGCAATTAGGTACTGTGCGTGCTGCCGCAAAGCGCCTCGGCATCCACCGAGCGACGGTGACCCGGCACATCGATGCGCTTGAAGCGGATCTTGGCGTAAAGCTTTTTTTGCGCCACGCGGAAGGCTACGCACTCACGAACGACGGCGAAGCCCTCAAAAAGCTGGCGGAATCAACGGACCGGCTCATCGGGCGGTTCGTGAACGAAACCGCGGATATGCCGGATCATCTGACCGGCGCGATTACGATTTCCACACTCGTTTGGGCGGCGCCTTTGATCGCGGACGGCATCCGTTCCTTTTGTGCCGACCATCCTGGCGTCACTGTGAAGGTTAATGCCGACAGTGGACTTTCAAAGTTGGAGCTAGGACAGGCAGACCTTGCCATTCGCGCCGGGCCAAAGCCCGCAAACCCCGATTACGTCGTGCTGTCTTTCCGCAAGATACTTGTCGGATTATTTGGCCATAACAGCCTTTTTGATCCAGATGCCGCACCGATGGACCGCCAGCGATTGCTTCAGCAGCGGTTCGTCGGCATTCAAACTGCTTCAGGCGCGATTGATGTCTGCCAAGCTTTCGACATTCCCAGCGACAAAGTCTGCTTCGTGACCAACGATCCCTCCATCGCCCTCTCAGCAATCGAGGCAGGTATTGGTCTCGGTATCGTCTCAGAGATCGACTATAGCGGCAACGACGCATTGCATGAGGTCTTTCCGCAAAGCGAGCCAATGGAAGCGGACATTTGGCTGGTCACACATGTTGATCTCCATCGCACCCGGTTAATCCAAGCGATTTTACCGTATCTGCGGAGCTAAAGGCGAGGTCTGCGTCTTGCTGTTTCCTTCGCACGGCATGGTAAAAATCTGCCTCGCTAGTGCATCCAATTGGCTTTGGCGCAGCTAAGCTCAGTCCAAAGACGAAATGCGATCCTCGGCGTGAACTTCCGAAATGACCCACGACCTGAACCCGGCCAGAGCTCTTCGACGACCTCGTCCTGCTATAAGATTGGACACCGACGGGAAGCCTGGCTGATGGCCGAAGGACCAGGAAAACAGGGGCATTCAAACGCATCGTTGACAGATTGGGGTACTTTCGTGCCCCATGCGTCGTAACAAGGCGTTTAGGATGCAAGGATGGCTTTCGCTGAGGCTAGCTACAAAAAACGCGACTATTCCCTTACCGGTCCGGAACGCGACCGGGCTATCGAACGCGGCTTAGCGTCGGCGGAATGGTATCACTCGGATGTCCCGCGCAAAGAAATGAAGGCGCTTATGAAACGCGCCGATCAACCGGCACTCCGCGACACGACCCTCTGGATCGGCCTGCTTGTGCTGAGCGCGGCCGGCGGCGTCATTCTGTGGGGGTCTTGGTGGTCCGTTCCATTTTGGCTGGTTTACGGCGTCCTTTACGGCTCGGCTTGCGACTCGCGTTGGCATGAATGCGGGCACGGCACAGCGTTCCGAACTGAGTGGATGAATGACGCCGTGTACGTTTTGGCAAGCTTCATGGTACTGCGAAACCCGGTCAGTTGGCGGTGGTCGCATGTCCGCCACCACACCGACACCATTATCGTCGGCCGCGATCCCGAGATCTCGGTGATGCGTCCGCCTAACCTAATCCGCAAGGTGTTGGCCTTTATTGGCTTGCCCGATGCATTCGAGCATTTCGCGATCTTGCTGCGAAACGCGGCTGGCATATTCAGCGCGAATGAACGCGACTATATCCCAGACGGAGACCTTCCACGGGCCGTGCTTTGGGCGCGGATCTTCGTTGGTATCCACCTTCTGGCCTTGCTTACGGCAATTTTATTCTGGTCGCTTATTCCATTGATGCTGATCGGAGGGCCGCGGATTTATGGGACATGGCATATGGTCATGACGGGTCTGCTGCAACATGGCGGGTTAGCGGAGGATGTTCTGGATCACAGACTTAACTCGCGTACGGTCTACATGAACCCCGTTAGCCGCTGGATCTATTGGAACATGAACTACCATGTGGAACATCACATGTTTCCAATGGTGCCTTACCACGCTTTGCCCAAGCTGCACGCCGTCATCAAGGACGATCTGCCACCACCAAACAGCTCGATCGCTGAAGCCTATCGTGAAATGATCGGGGCATTGATCCGGCAACGTCGCGACCCAAATTACACAATCCGTAAGGTGCTGCCAGGTTCGGCAAAACCCTACCGAGAGGACATGCATGATGCCACAACCGTTCCCAGCGCGCGCACGGTCCATGCAGTGGGACGATCATGATCGAGTGGATCGATGGTTTTGCGGTTCAAGACATTGAAGAGGAGGACGTGATCCGGTTCGACGGGCCGAACTGCGCATGCGCCGTATTCCGCACCGACGGTCTTCGCAGCCACGAACAGATTCATCTGGCAGAGGGCTTGGTGTCGGACAACACGCTCGAATGTCCCGAACAAAACGAACGCTTCCACTATAAACCGCACGCCGCGTCTAACACACCGGCCCGCGATCTGCCCAGCACATACACTCCGCGGGTCGTCAACGGTAGGATCAAGAACCACCTTTAGGCATGCAGGTCTCCCTTTCCGGAAAGATTATCGTGGTCACGGGTGCCGCGCGCGGCATCGGGGCCGCGATTGCGTCTGAGGCTGCCAGCAGCGGCGCCGAGGCGCTTGTTCTGTCGGATCGGGATAGGATCGATGCGTCCCATCCCTGCCCGACCGAACGCGTTTTGGCCGATTTGGAAGAACGCGAAGCGCCTGAGGAGATCATCTCAGCCGCCTTGCGGCGCTTTGGCCGGATCGATGGGCTTGTTAATGCCGCTGGCCTGACCGCACGGGGCAGCTTCCTAGACGCTGATGTCGATCTCTGGGACCAGTTGATGACAGTGAATGCGCGCGCGCCCTTTTTTCTGATGGCCGGCGCGTTTGCCGATATGAATGCGCGCGGCGCGGCCGGCAGCATCGTCAATATTCAGTCGATGAATGCCCATGCAGGTGCGCCGGACCTGTCTGTTTACGCCGCGACCAAGGGCGCGCTGCAAACGCTGACCAAGAATGCCGCTCACGCGCATTTGGCTGCGCGCATTCGCGTCAACGGCATCAATTTGGGCTGGGTCGATACCGAAACCGAAAGAGAGCTCCATGATGTCCAATTGGGCAAAGGTAGGGGATGGCTGGCCGCGCAAGGAAAAAACCTTCCGCTCGGACGCTTCGTGTCGGAAGCCGACGCGGCACGGGCGGCGGTTTGGCTCTTGTGTGATGCGTCCGCGCCGATGACCGGCGTGTCGCTCGATTTAGAGCAGACCATTGTTGGCGCTCCGGCCTAATGTGGTGGCGGCGCGGTGCTGTCACGAATGACCAATTGGACTGGGAACATCGAAACGGGGTCGGGTGCCGCGCCATGCGTGAGGCTTGAGATCAAAAGCTCTGCGGCGCGCCGGCCCAGCCTATGGCGATCTTGGCGGATCGTGGTCAGGGCAGGAACGTAGTATTCCGACATTTCGATGTCATCGAAGCCCACGACTGAAATGTCTTCGGGCACGCGGACACCGCCAGCTTGGAGCCGAGAAATCAACCCGAAGGCGACCATATCGGCAGAGCAAAAAACCGCCGTGGGTCGTTCAGGCATTTGCAAAATGCGTTCGGCCGCATCCCGACCGGATTCGAGCGAAAAATCGCCCCGGATGATCCATTGATCTCGCGCGGCAAGACGCAACCTGCTCCGCTCGGCCAACATCCCCGTGCGTCGCGCAACCGTCAGAACGTTCCCTTCGGGCCCAGTAACGTGGGCGATCTTGCGATGACCGAGGTCATGTAGATGCCGGATCGCCAACCGCGCACCTTCGGCATTGTCAGACGCAACGACCGGAAACTCGGCAGCCTCGACCCATTCGCACAGGAACACGATCCGGCCTGCAACACCTTGCTCGGCGCATTGCCGCAAGGCATTGCGATGCAGGCCCCCGTCAAGTGAGATCACCCCATCGACACGGCCGTCGGAAAAAAAACCGGCCAGGGCGCCGGACTTTAATGGCTGGCTTTCGGTTTCCGTTATCAACACGGCATAATCCGTTTCCGCGAAGCCATCGGAGATCCCTGCAAGGATGCCTGAATAGAACGGTTTTCCAATGTTTGGCACCAGGATCAAGATAGCTCCCGCACGCTGCATGCGGAGATTGCGGGCCGCTAAGTTCACACGATAGCCGGTGTGACGTATCGCTTCGAGCACCGCCTCGCGCGTGCGCTCGGAAACGAGGTTCGGGCTCGATAAAGCGCGGCTCACCGTCGCCGTTGACACACGCGCCGCCCGGGCCACGTCACTGATCGTTGCCGGTTTCTGGTTCATGGCTCTATGCGGTTTTCGTTACGACGCACTTGACTCGAATCTCTTTGAGTGAGGTATATGTAATCGATTTCAGTCGATCTGAACACTTTAGATCGGCATATGAAATCGATTACAATCTTTGCTTGTGTCCGAAGGGAGGGTTTTGGGTGCTGCATGCCTTTAGGCGTCAAATGACCGCGTGTGCCGGGTGATGGCGCTGGCCAGCTACAGCTTTGCGGCGGCCAACGTGCTCGTTATCGGCGCAAGCCGCGCAGGTATTGGCGCATCGATTGCCCGGAGCTTTGCTGATGCAGGGGCGACAGTGACCATCACCGGGGTCGAGCCTGCGCCGGACCCTGCTGATGCGGCGCGCTTTGCGTATGTGCAACTTGATGTCACCGACCTCGTGGCCGTCGAGGAGTTCGCCGCTTCGCAGTCTCGTGTTGATGTGTTGGTCAATTGCGCGGCAATTACAAGGCGTGGGGAAGAAATGGCGCCGGACTTCTTTTCGCACGTGTTGGATGTAAATCTCAGCGGCAGCTTTCGCTGCGCCAATGCGCTCCATTCCGCATTAAAGGCCGTGGGCGGCAAGGTTATCAATATAGCGTCGATGTATGCCAGGTTCGGATCGCCGCGCAACCCCGCCTATGGTGCCTCGAAGGCGGGAGTTGAACAGTTGACGAAGTCGCTGGCCATTGCCTGGGCCGCCGATGGCATACGTGTGAATGCCATCGCACCGGGCTTTATTGTCACCGAACAATCTGCGCGCGCGCGCCAAAATCCGATCTTTGTCGAAACCGTTGAGGCCCGCACGCCGCTCGGCCGGTGGGGCATGCCCCAAGATATCGCGGGCGCTGCTCTGTTCCTTGCGTCCGAAGATGCGGCATTCATCACCGGGGCATGCCTTCCCGTCGATGGAGGGTATTCGGTTGTTTAATCAGGAGGCGGCATGACAGAATTCCCCCAGATAAGCGCGGCGGTTATTGGCACGGGTTTCATCGGAACCGTCCATGTGCAGGCTTTGCGGCGTTTGGGCGTTCATGTCTGTGGCGTCTTGGGATCATCCCCCGAACGCGGGCGTGAAAGGGCCGCCGCAATTGGCGTCGAACGTGCCTATGATACGCTGGACGCGCTCTTGGCCGACGACCAAGTCGACGTCGTCCATGTCACCTCGCCCAACCACGCCCATTACAGCCAAGTGAAGGCGATCCTCGAAGCGGGCAAGCATGTGATTTGCGAAAAGCCGCTGGCCATGGCCTCCCAGCAATCCGCAGAGATGGTCGAAATTGCAGCGCAAAGCGGCAAGATCGCTGCGGTTTGCTATAACATCCGATTTTATCCATTGAACCAGCACGCCCACAGTATGGTTGCAGCCGGCGATATCGGGCCAGCACGGTTCATCACCGGCCATTACCACCAGGATTGGCTTGCGAAAGCGACGGATTGGAATTGGCGGCTAGAAGGTGACAAAGGCGGCGCGCTTCGGTCGGTCGGGGATATCGGCACGCATTGGGTTGATCTGACCAGTTTCATCGCCGGTCTGCGGGCAGAGGCGGTCATGGCGGATCTGTCTACATTTCTGCCGGAGCGGCAGAAACCAACGGGGCCGGTTGAGACGTTTTCAAGCGTTGCAGGACAGACCCAGAGCGTTCAGATCGACACCGATGATGCCGCAATGATCATGATCCGCTACGAAAACGGCGCCCGTGGTCTGATGAGCACGAGCCAAATCAACCAGGGGCGCAAAAACTCTCTGCAATGGGATATCGCGGGCACCGGTGGCAGCATCGCGTGGGACAGCGAAACCCCGGACCACCTTTTTATTGGCCATCGCGACGCCCCAAACCAAACCCTCATGCGCGACTTTACCTTGATGAACCAGTCAGGTGTTGCGGCGTCGGCTTTGCCGCCAGGTCATGTCGAAGGGTTTGCGGACAGCTTTTTCGCTTTCTTCCGGGCGGTCTACACCGACGTGGCGGCTGGCGGGCGCCAATCGGGATCGACCTGGGCCACGTTTGACGACGGACATTATGAGATGCAGTTTTGCGATGCGGTCCTGCGCTCAGCGCGCCAGGAACAATGGGTGAGCCTGGCCGATCTATGACGGAGCATTCGCCATGAAACTTGGTCTTCTGACCGCGCCCTTTGAGGATACCGCCCTGCTTGAGGTTGCCGATTGGGCAGGCGCCAATGGCTTTTCGGCATTTGAAGTTGCCTGTTGGCCTGCCGCCGGTGGCGAAAAGCGCCGCTATGCCGGGACCAGTCACATCAATGTCGACGGCCTGACCGCAATGCAGGGCAAAGAGATCATCGGCCAGCTTGCCGAGCGCGGCATCGAGATTTCAGGCCTGGGTTATTACCCCAACCCATTGCATGCCGATGCGGCGCACCAATCCGAAGTGATCGGGCATTTGATGAAAGTCATCACGGCGGCGGGTGTGATGGGGCTGAAGATCGTTAACACTTTTATCGGCGGGGATCGAACCCGGAACGTAGATGAAAATTGGGCGCGCGCGACGGAGGTCTTTGGCCCAATCGTCGCGCATGCACAGAATGCCGGGGTGAAGCTCTGCATCGAGAATTGCCCGATGATCTTCAGTTACGATGAATGGCCTGGTGGCCATAACATCGCCTATAGCCCAAAGATTTGGCGCCGCATTGCTGAAGAATGGGACGGCGCTGTTGGGATGAACTTCGACCCCAGCCATCTGATTTGGCAAATGATCGACCAGACCCGTTTCATCAAAGAGTTTGGACCGATGATCGCGCATGTGCATGCCAAAGATCTCATGATCGACGGTGATGGCCTGTATGAAAATGGGATCATGTCTGCTGGAATGGGGTGGCAGGTGCCGCGCCTTTGTGGCCTGGGCGATGTAGATTGGTCCGATTTCTTCTCTGGGCTTTATCGCGCCGGCTATGACGGGCCCATCATCATCGAGCATGAAGACCGCCTGTTCGAAGGATCGGACGAGAAGATAAAGCGCGGCTTCTTGTTGGCCCGGGACATCCTGGCGCCAATGATAAAATGATCGCGCGAATAGTGGAAATTCGCAAAGTTTTGAGTCTCAAATGGGAGGACTACCAATGAAAAGAACAGTAACCGGCGCTGCGGCGCTTTTGATGGGTGTTGCATTGGCGCCGATGGCACAGGCCGATGCACATGCGGGCTATACAATCGGTGTCTCTAATACCGTGCAAGGCAATGGATGGCGCGAGGAAATGATCTGCGCCATGCGGGCACAAGCTTTGGTCGAGGGCGACGTATCCGGCTTGATCGTGGCGCATCGCAACACCGATTCCGCCGGGCAGCTTGAGGATATTAACAACCTCATCGAAGCTGGCGTCGATGCAATCGTTCTGAACCCCTCGAACCCGGACGCGCTGAACTCTGCACTAGAAGCCGCAATGGAGGCTGGCATCGTCGTGGTCGCGGTCGATGCAGGCGTCACCGCAGAAGGCGCATACATCCTGTCCAACAATCAGGAGGAATACGCCTATCTCGGCGCACGCTGGCTGTTTGAGCAGCTCGGCGGCGAGGGGGCCGTTGTCTATATGCGGGGCATTGCGGGGGTATCGGCGGATACCGATCGCGACAACGGCTTTCAGCGGGCGCTGGCCGAATTCCCAGGGATCGAAGTTGTGCACGAGGTTTTCACTGGCTGGCAACAGGACCAAGGCAAGCAGCAGATGTTTGACTTCCTGGCCACCGGTATCCCGTTTGATGGGGTCTGGACATCCGGGATTGATAACGTGATCGTCGATGCGTTCGTCGAAAGCGGCGCGCCGCTGGTGCCGATTGTCGGTGCGGATAATGCAGGCTTTGTCGGCCAGTTGACCAATGTCGATGGCCTTGAGGGCGCCGCTGTCACAAACCCTGGCTCTGTCGGCGGGGCCGGGATCGCCCTGGCGGTTGACATCCTCAACGGCGCGGCGCCGGACGAAACCACGGTGCTTGTCGATCCGGTCCTTTGGGAGAACACCACCGAAGCGGGTCGTGAGATCATCGAAGCCGCGCAGAACCCGAACCTTGATCCGGAATGGCCTGTCTCGGTCTCTATTCCTGGTTGGACAGATTACTCCATGGAACAGATCATCGCCTGCGAAGGCCCAGGCGAAGGCTGATCATGAGAGCATTCGGCCCCCGCATTCGATCGGGGGCCGGACCCATCGGGCAGCAAAAAAGAGACCGATGACACAGACGCCTCTCTTGGACGCAACGGGCGTGCACAAGTCCTTCGGCGCGGTAAAGGCGCTGACGGATGCCCGCCTGACCGTAGCACCCGGCGAAATCGTCGCGCTGATGGGGGCGAACGGTGCCGGCAAATCCACGTTCGTCAAGATCCTGACAGGCGCGCTCAAACCCGATGGAGGTCACGTGCTGATCCGGGGCGCGCCGGCGCTTGTCGGGTCCCCGGCCCAGGCGCGCAATTCAGGCCTTGTCCCCGTCTATCAAGAACCGTCGTTGATCCCCGATCTTGACGTGGGCGACAACCTGCGCCTCGGTGGAACACCGGTGGACCCGTTTCTGAACTGGGTTGCGGAGCTTGGCATCACGGATATCCAGTTGTCGCAGATTATTGCCGATCTTCCCTTGGCCACATTGCGCATCTTGGACCTAGCCCGGGCCTTGGCGTCGGAACCCGATGTTTTGTTGCTCGATGAAATGACCGCCGCGCTGCCGACCGATCTGGTCGAGCGTGTCCTAAGCGTCGTTCGCGGCAAAGCGGATAGCGGCATGGGCGTGATCTATGTGTCCCACCGATTTTCCGAGATCTCGCAGCTCTGCAATCGCGCCAGCGTCCTGCGCGACGGCGCGACGGTTGGCGATCTGATGATTGAACCCGGCGTTGAAGAACGTGTTGTTGAGTTGATGCTGGGTCAAAAGATTGATCTCGGCCAGCGCAATGAACGCAGCCAACGCGCGGGCGCAAAAACTCCCCGTCTGTCTGTCAGAGACGTTTCGGCGATGCCAAAACTGACAAATGTTTCGTTCGATCTTATGGCCGGTGAAGTGCTGGGCGTTGTCGCACTTGAGGGCCAGGGCCAAGACGAACTTTTTGAAGTGCTGGCGGGCTTTCGCAAACCAACATCCGGGCGGATCGAACTGGATGGACAACGCGTTGCCTTTGCCCACCCTGCCGACGCAATTGCCAAAGGTCTGACTTATGTACCCGGAAACCGGGCCGACGCGCTGTTGGCACAGCGTTCGGTGCGGGAAAACATCGCCTTGCCGTTTTCATCGCGGATCTTGAATTGGGGCCCGTTAAAGACCAAGCACGAACGGGAACGTGTCTCCTACGCCATCGAAAAGCTGCAAATCGACACGCGCGCGCAGGGCGAAGTGCAACGTCTATCCGGAGGAAATCAGCAAAAGGTCACGATTGGCCGATGGCTGGCGACCGGTGTGCAAACGCTGCTGCTGTTTGATCCGACGCGTGGCATCGACGTACGCACAAAGCGGCAGATCTATCCTCTGGTCCGGGAGCTTGCCGAGCAAGGCGCAGCCGTTCTCTTTTACACGTCGGAGCTTGATGAGGTCGCTTTGGCCTGCGACAGGGTGGTGGTGGTTTTCAATGGCCGCGTCGTCGCCATCATGAACGCCGAAGACGCGAGCGAACAAAACTTGATGCGTGCGGCCTATGGGCTGACCGACGCGGCAAGCGTCGCATGAGCGGTTTCGTCCGTCGGCATGCATGGGTTCTGGGCCTTGCCGCTCTGCTGCTTGTGCTGCTTGCCATTACGCGGGCGATCCAACCGTCCTTTGGGGCAAGCGGTCTTGAAAGCCTCGCCCGGGCGGCGCTGCCATTTGCATTCGCGACAGCTGGCATGGCCATCGTGGTCATAGTTGGCGGCATTGACCTGAGCGTCGCGTCTATGATGGCCGTATGTACGGTGACCACCGCGGTTTTGATGGAGCGGATGGCCGGCGCACCGGCCGTGTTGATCGTGCTCGTCATCGGCTGCGCCATGGGGCTTTTAAACGGCGCCCTGATTGTGATCACCAAGGTCCCCGACATCGTTGTCACACTTGCCATGCTTTTCGTTTGGGAAGGCGTTGCGCTTTTGATTTTGGAAACGCCGGGGGGCAACACGGACGACTGGTTGCAGGACTCAATCCGGGGCTACCTATTTTTCGAGGGACTGCCCCGCGCGCTGGTGATCATCGTGATCTGCATCGCTGCGGTTTGGTTGCCAATCCGACGATCCAAATTTGGCTTATCGATTTATGCCACGGGCTCCGACGAAAATGCTGCTTTCCGCTCCGGCGTCGCTGTGGGTTGGACCAAAATAGCCGCCTATGGCATCTGCGGTCTGTTTTGTGCCTTTGGCGGGCTGTCACTGGCGGCCCTCACCGGTATCGGGGAACCCGTCCCTGGTCCGTATCTTTTGGCCTCCGTCGCCGCTGTGGTCTTAGGTGGTGTCGTGCTTGGCGGTGGCAAGGGCGGCTTGCTCGGGCCGATCATCGCCGTTTTCATCCTGCGTATCCTTCGAACGATCCTGACTTTGATGGCGGTTGATCCAAACGTCACCACAATCATCGAAGGTACAATCATGGTGGCCGTGGTCATGCTGGGCACCGCATTGACCTTGCGGAGTGCACGACGATGAGCGCAGCAAACACTGATCCGCCGATGCGCCGGCTTGGGCGCCTTTTGCGCGACAACCCGATGATCCCGTTGATCGCGTTTTTTCTGCTGCTTGTGGCCACGTTAGAAATCATGCGACCTGGGATTGTGATGCCCATTCGCGTCGGTCGCGATGGCGTCATTTCGACCTTTTGGCTGGGTAACCTCATCAAATTCGCCATCCCGCTCGCAATGCTAGCGGCGTGCCAGGTTTTGACGATGCTGACGGCCGGTATCGACCTCAGCGTTGGCGTGGTGGCAACGGTTTCGGCCTTCGTATGTGCGACGCTCAGCTCCATCTGGGGTGTGCCACAGGCCGTTTTGATGGCCCTTGCCTGCGGGTTGGTCGTGGGACTGGTCAACGGGTTTGGCGTCGGCATCGTCCGGGTGCATCCGCTGATTATGACGCTCGGGACGGGCCTAATCGCCACAGGATGCCTTCAAGTCTATCAGCGCTTTGTCATCAATGCAGGCACCGAAATTCCGACCTTTTTGGAATGGCTCGGAACCGGGCGGAGCTGGGGTATGCCCAATGGGCTGTTCCTGTTTGTTCCGTTTGCGATCTTCATCCTTTGGCTCATGCGCTACACCGGGTTTGGGCGATTGCTGTTTGCCTTGGGGTCGAACGAACAGGCGGCCAAGCTGTCAGGGGTGCGATCCTGGCAGGTGCTGATGGCGCTGTATGCGCTGTCGGGCCTGATTGCTGCCATTGCGGGCTTGCTTTATCTTGGCATGATCCGCGCACCCTCGCTGAGCCTTGCCAACCCGCTCTTGATGCCGTCCGTGGCTGCGGCCGTGATCGGCGGAACGTCAATCTTCGGCGGTCGAGGGAGCTTTGCCGGCGCGATAATCGGGGCACTGATATTGCGCGTTGTCGATACCATGCTGACGCTGTTGCAGATGCCGGAAGGCGCGCGGACCGCGCTCTTCGGATTGATCATCTTAGCCGTGACGGCATTATATGTGCGGATCACCGGCACCCGATAGGAGACCGTTTCCATGGGCAAATTCCGGATTGTAGGCATTAGCTTCGACCACATGCATATGGGCGATCTGCTGCGATTGGTCCAAGAAAACCCCGATGCCGAAATCGCCGCAATTTATGATAGAGACCGGGCAAAGATGCAGGACGCGATTGACGCTTTCGACATTCCTGAGGAGCGCGTCTTCACAGATTTCGACGCCTGCATGTCCGCCGAAAGCTATGACATGGCGATACTCTGTGCCGCCACAGCGGACCATGCAGAATTCACCGAGCGGCTGGCCCCATATGGCGTACATCTCTTTGTCGAAAAGCCGTTCGCCGCAACAGTTTCCGACGCACGTCGCATGATTGCGGCCATGGCGCCGACCGGAAAACAGATGGCGATCAACTGGCCGCTTCGATGGGTCGAAAGCCATGTGACCGCCAAGCGCCTGATCGATGATGGCATGATCGGCGGTTTGCGAGAGGTGCATTTCTACGATGGCAATCGCGGGCCGCTTTATCATTTGGCCGACAAGGTGGAGGTAAGCCCGGAGGAGGTGGAACGCCAAAAGCCAAGCTCATGGTGGTACAAGAAAGCGGCCGGCGGCGGCTCACTCCTTGATTATTTGGGTTACGGCGCAACCCTCGGCACGTGGTTTATGGATGGCGAGGCACCGTTGGAGGTGACCTGCACCGTCGATGAAAGCCCAGGCATCGAAGTGGATCAACACGCGATCGCGGTCTGTCGCTATGCGCGCGGCCTTAGCAAGATGGAAACGCGGTGGGGCACGTTTACCGACCCGTGGACGCACCAGCCGCAGCCGGTCTGTGGTTTTACCTTCGTGGGCACCGACGGCACGATATCGTCTCCGGATTATGCCAGTCACGTCAAGGTCCAAACTCGGGCCAGACCGGAGCGGCATGATATTCCGGCCGATCCGCTGGCCGAAGGGGAGCGCAATGCCATCGAATACGTCCTGGCCTGTTTGATGAACGACCGACATGTGACGGGGCCGCTCGACCCCGCGCTATGCCTCACAGCGCAAAGGATCGTCGACACCGCGGCCATATCAGCCGCCGAAAAACGCACGTTGGCGCTGGTTCCATGAGCACGGACAACCCCAAAGATTCCGCAGAGATTGACACATATGCACTGAAATCGGGAACGCGGCCAGAGATCGCGGCCCCCGATCTTGCCTACCGGCCACCGATGCCCGAGACTTATCGGCCGCGCATCGGGATCATCGGCACAGGTGGCATCTCAGCGAGCCACCTTGATGCCTATCGCGATGCGGGCTGGGACGTCGCCGCGCTTTGGAACCGAACCCGCGCCAAGGCAGAAGAAAAAGCGGCCGAATATTGCCCCGATGCCCGTATCGAAGATGATTGGCGGGCAATTTTGGATAACGGCGAGATCGACGTCATCGACGCCACGCTACACCCGGAGCATCGGGTGGAGATCGTCAAAGCGGCTATGACGGCTGGCAAGCATGTGCTCAGCCAAAAGCCCTTTGTAACGGACCTCGACATCGGCGCGGACCTTGCAAAGCTCGCCGAGGACAACGGGGTCAAGTTGGCGGTAAACCAAAACGGTCGATGGGCCCCGCACAAAGCATGGATGCGCGCGGCAAAAAACGCGGGGATCATCGGAGACGTTGTGTCCGCGCATGTCGCGATCCATTGGGACCATAGTTGGACGGCTGGCACGCCCTTTGATCGAATTGAGGATCTGATCCTTTATGACTTCGGCATCCATTGGTTTGATTTCCTGTCGTCTCTTTTGGGAGACAGGGTGGAGAGTGTCTTTGCCAGCGCCCAGGCAGCGTGCGGCCAAAAAAATAAGGTTCCCCTGCTTGCGCAGGCGTTGGTCAAGTTCGACGGTGGCCAGGCAAGCCTTGTCTTCGACGGCGGCGTCAAATACGGGCCCAAAGACACGACTTTTATCGGTGGCACAACCGGTAGCTTGTCAAGCGACGGTCCGGATCTCGGCAACCAAAGCGTGACGCTGACGACCGCCGAAGGCATTGCGCGGCCAAATCTCGACGGACAATGGTTCAACGACGGCTTCCGCGGTACAATGGGCGCGCTTTTATGCGCGATCGAAGATGACAGCGAACCGGAAAACGGCGCGCGCGAGAACCTCAGATCACTCGCCTTGGCCTTTGCGGCCGTTCATTCCCGATTGTCGGGGAAAGAAGTAGCGGTCGGGGCGGTGCGGCGACTGGACGGCTGACATGTGTGAGCACACAAAACCTACGTTTGCCGGCACCATGTAGAGAGATCAGGAGGATCATTTGACACGCGTATTGGTCGTTGGCCTTGGAAATATGGGACAAAGTCATGCCCTTGCTCACCACACCAATGAAAACTCGGAAATCGTCGGTTTGGTAAATCGCTCGCCTAGGTCGCTGCCGAAAGAGTTGGCGCCCTATCCACGCTTTGCCAGTTTCGAAGACGGGCTTGCAACGAAGCCGGACCTCGTTGTCATAGCCACCTATACCGACAGTCATGCCAATCTGGCAATCGACGCGATGCAGGCCGGCGCCCATGTCTTTGTCGAAAAGCCGCTGGCCGCGACGGTTGCCGACGCAGAGCGCGTTGTGGCAACAGCAAAGCGCTTAAAGCGCAAATTGGTTGTCGGTTACATCCTGCGCCATCACCCAAGTTGGATGCGTTTGATTGACGAAGCGCGCAATCTCGGCGGCCCGTTCGTTTTTCGCATGAACCTCAACCAACAATCCTCCGGCGCGGAATGGGAAACCCATAAGGCGCTCATGCAAACAACCTCGCCCCTTGTCGATTGTGGTGTGCATTATGTCGACGTGATGTGCCAGATCACCGACGCAGCACCGCAACAGGTGCAAGGCATCGGGCTGAGGTTATCTGACGAAATTGCCCCGGACATGTACAATTACGGCCAGCTTCAAGTCACGTTCGCCGATGGTTCCGTCGGCTGGTACGAAGCCGGTTGGGGACCGATGATGTCCGAAACCGCCTTTTTTGTGAAAGACGTTGTAAGCCCAAAGGGATCTGTGTCGATCGCTGATCCTGAAACCGCCGGCTCGTCCGATATCGACAGCCACACCAAGGTTGGTTTTTTGCGCGTCCATCGACCAGACGGCGATCAGAAGATCGCGCTTGCCGACGAACCTGGCCATCAAGAGCTTTGCGATGCTGAGCAAGCGTTCGTTTTGCGCGCGATCACCGAAGATCGGGACCTCAGCCGGCATATGACGGATGCCATCCGCTCGCTTGCGATCTGCCTTGCTGCCGACGAGAGCATTCGTTCCGGTATGCCCGTAACGCTGCCGAACACAACCTAACCGCAGCCGGGGCACATTTCCGGCATTGGCTGCCGATTGCTCCGGCCTACGACGATCCGATGCGCGCGTCTAAAGTTCACCGTAAACGGTGCCGCGGATGTCAACGTCGCGCGGTCCGCATGTCGTGATCTGCTCTGTCGGGTCAAGCTCAAAGAGAATGCACTCCTCCCAGGTCATCACCGGGCTGCCGGCCACGACGGCGCTGCGGAAACTTAGCGCGCATCCGAAATGCTGGGCCTCGCTTGCAACCTCTGGCGGATCGGCGGCGAATGTGACCGTCACCTGAGTTTGCACGAACTCACCGGCTGCGACCGGCACGTCAACATGTCCCATCGCCAGAACTCGGACGCCGGTTTCATTGGGTTCATCCCAAGGCTCGGTCACAAATTCGTCGGAGACCCAACACGTCACCTGGGCGACATCATTGGCCGTCAGATTGCTAATCTCGACCGGCACCGTGATGGAAAAATCCTGCGCCTGAACCGACGCACCGGCCAGGAGCATTGCGCCCATCGTGAAGGCGGTGAGATTTCGGTATAAGGTCATTGCGTGTCTCCTATCCGTGCGACCGGTAGATCGGCCCGGCGCGTCATTTGCGGCGCGGTTTGCCAGCGTGATGTTGGCAGAACGACTTGCCGGCGCTCGAGAACCGTTTTCCCAGGTGGTCCCCGACCCACAAAATTGAGTGTCTGATTGGTGGCGATATCCGTTTGGCCGGTTGCCCATCCCTGGAAGAAAAGAGTTTGGCTTGTCGAGACCGCGACGTCTCCGACGCCGTGGCCTTCAAAGTACAGCGTTTCATTGGTGGAGACGTCGATCTGGCCCGTGTCCCATCCTTGGAACGACAGTGTTTGGTTCGTCACGATCTCGACAAGACCCATGGCGCGACCCGTAAAGCTCAGCGTGTTAGAGGCAAAGAGCGCAATGGATCGATCCGCGTCATCGGCTTCTTCTTCGTCGATTGGCGGGTTTTCAAGCTCATCCGTCGCAGCCGAGTCTGTGTCATCGGTAACCGGCGACGCTGCGCTTTCATCAAAGTCTGGGATTTCGTCGATTGACGCATAGACCGAGATTTCGAAGGGTATCGCCGTGCCATTGACCCATAAATCGACAGGGGCCGGCACGACACCTTCGCGCGCGCATAGACCTACAAATATTCCAGTGACAGCGGCAACCGGATCTCCGGGCGCGCCCAAGGTGCAGTTGCCCCAGCCCTCGCCCTGACCGCCATTGATGACTGTCATTTGACCGTCAGAACATCGCCAGCCCGACATCGGGCTAATTTGCAGATAGGATGCCGGATCAATCCAAACGTCGTGACCGCCGGCAAAGCCATCGCCTGACAACTCGATCCAAGTGGGAATGACAGCGTTGCACATGCCGCCATCTGAGGCGAAATCGACCGGCACAACCGCGAGCTGACCAGGCCGCATGTCGTTGGGAGCCTGCAGGCGATCCACAACCCGGGACTGGGCGCGAAAGCCAATCCCGAAACCGGCAACTTCGACAGCAATTTCATCAATGTCGGGCGCGCCGGATAAGCGCACTGCCTGGGCATCAAGTTGCCCATTGCCATAGGTCCAGTTTCCGCTCAATAGCTCTTGATCGGTGCCGGTGGTAAAGGACCAAGACGGGCCATTGCCCATCGTAAGCTGCAACGCGCCCTCAACGGAAAGATCGTAGCCGATCCGCGACGGCCACGTGCCCCGGGACGGATCGCCCAAATAGCTTGCCGCAACCTCCGGCGCGCGCCGCCCGAGAACGGCGAATTCAGCGCTTTGGCTGCGGCGAATAAAGGCAAGGAGTGCCCGGTCTTCGGTTTCGCCAGGCTGCACGCGCCAAATACCATCCAGCGGGTGCGGCATCCGATCTGGGAGAGGCTGGCCCGTGCCACAGGCGTCAATCCCGCCCTGATGCTCTGCGATTGTCCGCATGATCTCGGGGCAAAAGGCCACCTCCTCGTCGTCATCGACGCCGATCACCACCACCGTCAGCACATTCGATCCATCCGCGCTCACCCGAAGCTCTTGCGGACCAATCCCAGGCTCCCAGACGGACGGCCGAACGGCGCCGTCCACAACAAAGCTCGTCATCACTTGGCCGCTCAGCTGGATATCGGCTCCAGTTGCGCGGTCGATGCGAATATCGACCCCGCCTTCGGGGCCGAGCCTACCGCTTGCGATGATTTCCAATTCGATCGGGGTGTCATCATTGATATCGACGTTTTCGATGACAATCCGGCCGGGCCCGTCGGCATACCTGTCCATGCTTGGCCCGAATTCCAATTGGATGTCGGACACCTGCTCATCGACGACGACCTCTGTGGCACCAAGTGTCTGATCACTCAAACGATAGCGGCCGCCAATTCCAACAGCCCGAATTGTATAGCGCCCGGTCCATTCAGATCGCACGCGGACTTCCATTCGGCCATCATCGCCCGGGACGGTCTCATATATTCTAGCCTCTGTGCTTCGATTGCGATCACCAAAGAGCTCCAATTCGGGATTGCCGATGAAGCGCACCGCCTCCATATCTCTTGCCCAATTCGGACCGGGCTCTGTCATTTGCAAAACGCCGTTTGCGTCGGGTTGGCGCCGCCGGAGCACCGCGTCAATGAAACCGGACTGAACGCCGGAGCTGTCAACGTCGATGCTTTGCGGCATGTCGACCACGTAGTCGTAGAGCGTGACAGTTTCCGTTGCCGCCGCATCGACGGTACCAGAGATCAAGAACGCGTCAGCCGGATAGAGCCCGGCCCGGCGATCCGTACGGAATTGTTCTGCGACAAGACCATTGGCATCGGTCGCGCTTTGGACGCGTTGACCGCCCAAGGTCAGAACGACAATTGCCCCATTCACAGGGACAGTCCGCCCATCGAAACTTGCTTCAACTTCGGCGCTGATGGTCAGTTCCGTCCCCGCGAGAAAGGTGAAAAAGCCGGTTTCCTGTCCCGGCTGCCCTTCTGCGATGTCGGTGATCAGGATGGACCAAACCGCACCGAGCGGAACTTTGTTCGCATCAATCGATGTCTGGGCTTGCGCAACGTCGCGGGCCATGGGCGACAGCAAAAGCAACGCGAGCAAAACCGACAGTCTCGTACGCAAAATCACCCGGGCGCCGGAGCCCAAACGCTGACGTGTTCCCTGCATTCCAAACAAGCCGTCCGTCCCTTTGGCGCCCCAACCGCAGCATCACGATACATCGTTTCGCCCAAAATCTCTACGGCACGGATCGAGCGGGCATTTGATTTCTGCGCAAGCGGCATCGCCATCACCTTGGCAAAGTGAGATTTCTGCGCCTCTCGATTGAGTGCCACGTGCCCGCGGTGCGCGCCAATAGGGATCGTCGGGTTTGGTATCGCCGCAGATCAGCGGGTTAAATCGGCCTGCCAGTACCGTTTCGATTTCTTTTTTCCATTGACGCGCAATTGGTAGATCGGCTCGTTCTTCTCAAAATGCCACATGACCGAAAGGACGGTGGCCGGTTGTTCATCTTTGACCAATACCACATCTTCGCCGACGTCAAAAAAATCGAACCGGGACGACGGGACGTTCTGGAGGAGCTTGGGCAAGACACGGATTGTCCGATCGCCGAACTGGAGAACCGAGTATTTACCGTCCCGCCCGGCATACCCAAAGACCCGGCCATAGGGATGCGCGGATCGGACATATTCCAAATCATCGGGATGTATGTGCCGTTCGCCATGTTCCTCAAACCAGGGGAATAGGACGTAGCGGTCGAATTTCATCTTCTTGCGTTCCTGGATGAGGCAGAAAGACAGGTGGTCTTGCCCCGCAAACTGCAAATTCCGCACCAAGCCTGCCGTAATTTTCGTTATTTGAAAAGATAATGCACGGCTTCCGATGGAAACTACCATCGCCACGGATCAGACGGATACCGATCCATTATTGGTTTTAGCATTTTGCGTGAGTTGTCGCTTGGCATGGATTTGCAAGCGCCAGGGGTGTGTTGCTTGGTGATTTTCGTCTGCTCGGTTTGATGTGTCACTTCGAACGCGCGGGCATGCCGGATGGTTCTGGATGGTGGCATACGGCCTCAATAGTGTGCCCATCGGGATCAAGAATAAACGCCCCGTAATAGTCGTGGTGATAGTGCGGTCTGAGACCTGGCGCGCCGTTGTCTTTTCCGCCAACCGACATGGCCGCGGCATGAAATGCATCCACGCTTGCACGGTCCTTTGCCGACAGCGCGATATGGAGCTTGCCGCGTGTGGCGTCTTCTTGGGCGATCCAAAACCATGGGCGAGTATCCCCATAGCCAGTCACAAACACACCATCTGCTTGCTCCAGCGGGACGGTGAATAGGCGCGATATGCCAAGCGGCCGCAAAGCTTCGTCATAAAATTCGACGGATCTTTCGAAATCGATCACGCCAAAGGTGATGTGGTCAATCACGCGACCTCCTGTTCCTTGCGAGCTTGCGCATGGCATACGTTACGGGACCGCGCGACGTCGTCCAAGCGGGTTCGCAAGCGCCTTTGACGTGGCCAGCCGCAATTACCCGCAGTTTCCGATCAATGTGCCGCGCCCATAGGTGTAACGACATCCCAGCATCCGCAACAGAAGCGGAGATTGCGCGGACGTGCCGTGATCGTTTCAGGTGCATGATTTTTGCGCACCGCATGGTCAAGGAGCGCGCCCGAACCGTTTTTCCTGCACAGCGCGCCAGTCTCGACGTCGAAAGGCCTTTGCGCGACCTGAAACGTGGCGCAATATTCAAAGTATCTGCCTGCCAAGTGCCAAATCGATTTGAGCACATTTCTGCAATGCCCGGAGGAAACGATAATGCCCCTATTGATCGATCGCCGTACATTTCTTGCAACGTCGGCTGGATTTGTAGCGCTTCACCCTTTTTCCGCGCATGCTCAGGCTGGCCAAGCACATCTGCGGATTATGGAAACCACCGATCTGCATGTGCACATTTTCCCGTACGACTACTATGGCGATCGGGAGGTCAATACCGTTGGCTTGGCACGCACCGCATCACTGATCAACGATGTTCGCGCGGAATCGACCAACTCCTTGTTGTTCGAAAACGGGGATTTTCTGCAAGGCAACCCAATGGGTGATTACATTGCCTATGAGCGCGGAATGTCCGAAGGGGACAGCCACCCAATCGTGGCAGCAATGAACGCTGTCGGATTTGATGGGGCCACGATCGGAAACCACGAATTCAACTATGGGCTGCAGTTTTTGATGAATTCGATGGCCAGTGCCGGGTTCCCGCTGGTCCTGGCCAACGTTGTGCGCGAGATGGGTGCAACGCCGACGCAAGATGTCACGCTCTTTGACCCCTACGCGATCATTGATCACGAAATCACTGATGGCGCCGGCGAGACACACCCGATTCGGATCGGGATCATCGGATTCACGCCGCCCCAGATTATGAGCTGGGACCGCCGTCATCTTGAGGGCAATGTGCAAGTTCGCGACATCGTCGAGACGGCGCGCGCCTATGTGCCGCAAATGCGCGAAGATGGTGCAGAGCTTGTGATCGCGCTGTCGCATTCCGGGATCGGTGAGGCGGACCATATCGACATGATGGGCAACGCGTCCGTCCCGCTTGCCGGTGTGGACGGCATCGACGTGGTTCTGACCGGTCACCACCACAATGTATTCCCCGGCCCGGCCTATGCCGACGCCGCCGGTGTTGACGTTGCCACCGGTACCGTCATGGGCAAACCCACAGTCATGGCCGGTTTCTGGGGCAGTCATATGGGCCTTGTCGATCTGATGCTGGAACGGGATGGAAACAGCTGGCGCATTGCGTCGCACATGTCCGAGGCTCGGCCGATTTCCCGCCGTGAAGAGGATCGGTCGGTCACGGCGCTTGTCGAGAGCGATCCCGCGATCCTGGCATCCGTCCAAACCGAACATGATGAAACCTTGGCTTATGTGCGCCGCGCCGTTGGACGCACAGATGCGCCGCTTCATTCCTACTTTGCATTGGTCGCCGATGATCCATCGGTGCAAATCGTGTCAAACGCACAGACGTGGTACATTGAACAGATGTTGGTGGGGACCGAACACGAAGGTTTGCCCATCCTCTCAGCCGCGGCGCCGTTCAAGGCGGGCGGCCGCGGGGGACCGGAATACTTTACCGATGTTCCCATTGGCGATGTTGCGATCCGCAATGTTGCCGACCTCTACCTTTATCCAAACACCGTGCGCGCTGTGCGGATCACGGGGGTCGAGGTACGCGAGTGGCTCGAACGCTCTGCCGGAATGTTCAACCAAATCACACCAGGTCAAAGCGATCAGGTTCTCTTAAACCCAGAATTCCGGTCCTACAATTTCGATGTGATCGACGGCGTGACCTACCAAATCGATCTGAGCCAGCCTTCGCGTTATGCAAATGATGGCACCTTGGCCGATGACGGCGCGCGCAGAATTGTCAATTTGATGTTCGATGGCGCACCCATCGACGATGATCAGGAGTTCATCGTGGCCACCAATAACTACCGCGCTGGCGGTGGCGGGAATTTTCCCGGCGCAAGCCCCGAAACCGTCGTGTTTGAAGGTCCCGACACCAATCGCGACGTCATTGTGCGCTATATCGTGGAACGCGGTACGATCAGCCCCGCGGCCGATGCGAATTGGTTCTTTGCCCCGCTTCCGGGCACAACGGTGCTTTTCGATACCGGACCTGCAGGCGCAGGATATGCTGATAGCGTGGAAGGCGTCACGATCGAGGCGGCCGGAGACGGTCCCGACGGGTTTGCGCGCTTCCGCATCTCGCTTTGAGCATGCGGCGGTCGCGATAATCGAGTGATATCCTGGTTGCCACCCTTCCATTGGTTGGCAACCGCCCCCTGCCCGATGCGGCCCATGGGCCACATCTCGGGCAGGACAAATCCGGCAGGCCGCGTAAACGCCTAGCCTATCGGCGCACTTACATCGACCAAGCAGCCTTCAGGATCACGCAGCAAAAGGCGGCGTTGACCGTAAAAAAGATCCTTTGGCTCTTCAACGATCTCGGCGCCAAGGGACATCGCGATCGCATGGATCGGGTGCACGTCCTCAACCACGAAGGTCAGGATTATGCCGGCGGGCGCGGTGTTTAGAGTTTGCGGCACGGTTTCGTGCTGCGCATTCAAAAGACCCAAGGCAAAATTTGGCGCCCTGTCGGTGGCTAGCAAAACGAACCAGCCATAATCGCCTTGTCGCTTTAGGCCGAGCAACGCCTGGTAGAACTGCGCAGTCCTCTCAACGTCGTTGCACAGAATGTTGGTAAATGCGCGTTCCATCTTTCTCTCAACCCCTCAAGCTTCCGCCTACATACATATGTGTATTTTACCGCGAGCAAACATAGGTGTATGTAGATAAGATGCAACAGCAAAAACTCACTGCTGAGATTTGGCTAGACCTCGCCTTGGACACCTTGGCGCAAGAGGGGTTCAACGGTCTGAAAGCCTTGCCGCTCGCAAAGAAACTCAAGGTGACGCGGGGCAGCTTTTATTACCATTTCGAAAGCCTAGAGGCGTTCCACAATGCTGTTGTCGCCCACTGGGCAAAGCGCACCAGCGGACCGGTCATCGAAGGCCTTCAAAACAGCCCGACCGCCAAAGACGCGTTGCATGATCTTTTGCAGACCACCTTGCAATCGGGCGAAGTGCTGGAACGGGCCGTGCGGTCGTGGGCAACTGTGGAACACAGCGTCGCTGAAGAAGTGGCCAAGGTCGATTTGCTCCGCATCGGGGTGGCAGAAGATCTCCTTCAACGATCGGGCGTTCCCGCAACACACGCCGCGGCGCGGGCACGATTGCTCTATTGGGCGGCGATCGGTCGATTGATGATGCCGTTTCCCGATGCCAGCCGCCTCTCGGCCGAAGACATAACCGAGATCACGGGTTTAATGCTGTCGCGCGCGTAAAACCATCGCCCAATCCCTTGGTGTCTGCCTGGCCGATCAACCGAGCGTTGGAACAACCTGCGTTGACCTGGCCGGAATTTAGGTGCGATCACGAGCCCCGGGAGGAGAGCGACTATGACCACACAACGCCTCGCGCTTGTTACAGGTGCCAACCGCGGACTTGGCCTGGAGGTCGCGCGCCAGCTTGCGCGGGACCATGGTTTGTTGGTGCTGGTCGGCGCGCGCAGTCTCGTTAAGGGGCAATCCGCAGCAAAGGATATAGCCCACGGTGCTGAGGCAGTGCAGCTGGACGTCGCCAATCAAGCCTCTGTGGCGGCGGCATTTGCGCAGATCGAAGACAGGTTCGGGCGCCTCGACGCGCTCATCAACAATGCAGGCATGGACTACGACACCGACCAAAATGCGAGCTCGGCGGACCTCGATCGAGTGCGTCGTTGTTTTGATACGAACCTTTTTGGAGCTTGGGCCACGGCCATCGCGGCGACGCCGCTCCTCAAACGCGGCAGCCATGCGCGGCTTGTCAACGTCTCTTCCGGCGCAGGCGCGATCCATGGAATGACCGGCGGCACCGCAGGTTACGGCGTCTCAAAAGCTGCGCTCAACGCAATGACAGTAAAGTTTGCGGCCGAGTTGAAACATGCCGGCATCTTGGTCAATGCCGTGTGCCCGGGATGGGTCGCCACCGATATGGGCGGCGGAGGTCGTCCGATCCCCGACGGCGCTCGGGGCATCGTTTGGGCTGCAACGCTTCCCGATGATGGCCCAACGGGCGGCTTCTTTCGCGACGGATTGCCGATTGAGTGGTAAACGCGCGCAATCCTTTGCCAATCACGCTCCACCAACGCGATCGAGCCACCTGCGACGTAGTTGGCAGTTCGCGTGCAAAGACAGGTTAGGCCAAAAGCCGCGCGATTATAGGCTCGTAGGCCGCGCCAAGCGCTCCAGCTTTCGCGCCAAGCCGACCGGACACAATATCGGGAAGACTAATGCCGCGATGATCCGAACGGGCGAGTTCCTCAACGATTTCGGCAACCATACGCTCGCGAATGGGCGGCGGAAAACTGCCATCGACTACGATCTTTGGGACGTCGAATGCCGCCACGACCGTGAGGGCCGCGTGCGCAAGATGCATCGCCAGATCATTCAGCCAGGGCGTCAGGATATCGTCAAATCGGTCCCAGCTCTCCGCCCCCCAGATCGCGCGGCCCAGCCCCTTGGATTGCGCCTCAAGCGTCTGCTCAAGTTGATAGATCGATGCGTATTGCAGCAATTGCCGCCAAGCGCCGGACGCGTCCCGCACAGGAAACGAGCCGAACGCGCCGGCATTCCCGGTAGGACCGGTAAAGAGGCGGCCGTTGAGGTAAACTCCGCCACCAACGAACGAACCCACGTAGAAATAGCCGAAATCGGCAAGGCCCCGCCCGGTGCCGAACATCGCCTCACCCTGGCATGCCAACGATGCGTCATTGCCTACGACCACCGACAAGTCCGTCCAATCGGCAAAGGCCGTCTGGAAGTCGAAGCCGCGCCATTTGTCCATGTCGGTTTTGGGCGCCGTGCTGCTGTCTAACCATTTCCATATCTCAAATGGTGCGCCAATGCCGATGCCCGCAACCCGATGGCGCTGTTCTGGCAGAAGTCTTCGGATCAGTTCGCGCGTGCGCTCCCGCGCGAATGCGTCGATATTGGCCGGCGTCGGATGGGAATAATGCGTCCGGTGGTGGCCCAAAACCAAGCCGTCGAGATTGACCAAAACAATGTCGGCGGACCGGCGACCGATCCGCAAGCCAATTGAAAAGGCGCCCTGGGCATTTAAGCGAAACGGCGTCAGCGGTTTCCCCACCTTCCCTCGGATCGGGTCGCCCCGGACAATGACATTCGCTCTTTCCAAGCTGCGTGTCATGACCGACGCTGATTGTGCCGAAAGCTCCAGCCGCCGCGCGATTTCGACACCAGGCATAGGTCCTGACTTTTGCAGAAGAGATAGTATGCGACGTTCGTTCGGGTTGAGGTCGAAGACATGGCTATCGCTGCGCGCGGCCGTATCGCCCGAAGCCTTTGGTTGTCTTTCAACGCCGATCTCCATGGCTACAAATGAGACACACGCTCTTTTATAAATCAAGTTGATTTATTTATTGACGTCAGAGATCGACTCGTGTTCAGTGAATGGGCTTGCGGATGCGCAAGCCGAAAGCATCGCGGTATGCGGCCTGGCGCTGCACCGCACTTTGGGAGGAGAAATCGATGAAAAGAATGCTCGCAGGAACCTCTGCGGCAGCACTAGCTGTTGCAGGCGTAGTCGCGACAACAGGGATGGTTGGTATGGCCCCTGCCCCGGCCCTTGCGGACGGACATGGCGTGTCCGCATGCCTGATCACGAAGACAGATACCAATCCGTTTTTCGTAAAAATGCGCGAAGGCGCTACAGCCGCTGCCGAGGAGCTGGGGATTACGCTTAACAGCTATGCCGGGCAAGTGGACGGAGACCATGAAACACAGGTTGCGGCCATCGAAACCTGCATCGCGGACGGTGCATCGGGCATCTTGTTGACCGCCTCTGACACGTCTTCGATCGTGTCCGCGGTTGAGCAAGCCCGCGAAGCCGGGCTTCTTGTGATCGCGCTGGACACCCCGCTTGAACCCATCGACGCGGCGGACGCAACCTTTGCGACCGACAATTTCGAAGCCGGCCGCCTTATTGGCGCATGGGCCGCCGCCACAATGGGCGACGATGCAGCCGATGCCCGGATCGCAATGCTCGATTTGGCTGTTAGCCAGCCCTCCGTTGGCGTCCTGCGCGACCAGGGCTTCCTAACCGGCTTTGGCATCGATGTTGGGGATCCCTCTAGATGGGGCGACGAAGACGATCCACGCATCGTCGGCAACGCCGTGACGGCCGGCAACGAGGAAGGCGGACGCCGCGCGATGGAGGAATTGCTGGCGATCGATCCGCTCGTCAATGTCGTTTACACAATCAACGAGCCGGCTGCGGCAGGGGCATACGAAGCGCTCCGCGCGATTGGCCGCGAGAATGACGTTCTCATCGTATCGGTCGATGGTGGCTGCCCGGGGGTGCAAAACGTGTCCGATGGCGTAATCGGAGCCACGTCTCAGCAATATCCGTTACTGATGGCGTCGTTGGGTATCGAAGCAATCGCTCAGTTTGCCGCCGATGGCACGGTGCCTCAGCCGTCCGATGGTCTTGAGTTCTTCAATACCGGGGTGGCGCTTGTCACTGACCAACCGGTTGACGGGGTTGAGTCCGTTTCGGTGGCCGAGGGGCTTGAACTCTGCTGGGGCTAATCGCGTAGGCCAAAGTACCCTTTGTCGGGGCGTCGTTATTTCGCCCCGACATGCTAAACTACGTTTCCGAGATTTCGCCGGAGAGGGAGGCACCGCTCATGAGCGCTCAGGACGATTTTGAATCGATGGTTGAAAAGGCGGATACGTCCGTCGCCGAATTCGACCATCAAAAAGGCTTTTTGCCAAAACTCCAGCACGCGTTGCACGTGACGCCTTCTTTGGTGCCGCTCGTCGTGCTGATCAGCTCGATCATCCTGTTCGGCCTTTTGCTCGGGCAACGCTTTTTTTCGCCCTTCACGCTAACGCTCATCCTACAGCAGGTGCAGATCGTCGGCATCGTCGCGGCGGCGCAATCGCTGGTGATCCTAACGGCGGGTATCGATCTATCGGTCGGCGCGATCATGGTGCTGTCATCGGTGGTGATGGGTCAGTTCACGTTTCGATATGGACTGCCGCCGGAGCTTGCCATCCTCTGCGGTCTGGCCTGCGGAGCACTGATGGGGTTCATCAACGGGTTTCTCGTCGCCCGCGTAAAGCTCCCCCCGTTTATCGTGACCCTGGGCATGTGGCAGATCGTTTTGGCGACCAACTTTCTTTATTCCGCGAACGAGACCATTCGCAGCCAAGATATCGAGGCGAACGCACCGGTCCTTCAGTTCTTTGGCAACCGCATCACAATGGGCGGCGCGGTGTTCACCTACGGTGTGATCTTCATGATCGTGCTGGTCCTGGGTCTGGCTTACGCCTTGCGGCATACGTCCTGGGGTCGGCATGTCTATGCCGTCGGCGACGATCCCGAAGCCGCCGAGCTGGCGGGCGTGAACGTGAAGCGCACACTGATTTCCGTCTACGTTCTGTCCGGCTTGATTTGTGCATTCGCTGGCTGGGCGCTGATCGGACGCATTGGGTCTGTTTCCCCAACCTCAGGTCAATTCGCCAATATCGAAAGCATCACAGCCGTCGTCATCGGTGGGATTTCCCTTTTTGGGGGGCGCGGCTCTATCCTAGGCGCGTTCTTTGGTGCGCTGATCGTCGGTGTCTTTACACTCGGCCTACGATTGGCCGGAGCAGATGCGCAGTGGACGTTCCTTCTCATCGGCGTGCTGATCATCGCCGCTGTGGCCGTTGACCAATGGATCAGAAAGGTGTCGGCATAATGACCCAAGAACCTATCTTGAAAGGCCGCGGGCTGACCAAACGCTATGGCCGGGTGACCGCCCTTGACCGGTGCGATTTCGATCTGATGCCGGGCGAGATCCTGGCCGTTATCGGCGATAACGGCGCCGGGAAATCGACGCTGATCAAGGCGGTCTCTGGCGCGGTGATACCGGATGATGGGGATGTCTTCCTAAATGGGCAAAAGGTCCAGTTCAACTCCCCCACTGCGGCGCGGGAGGCCGGCATTGAGACCGTCTACCAGACACTTGCGATGTCACCGGCCTTATCCATTGCCGACAACATGTTCATGGGGCGGGAGCTTAAAAAACCGGGCATCATGGGCAAGGTTTTTCGCCAGCTTGACCGCGCCGCGATGGAGAAATTTGCCCGCGAAAAGCTCTCTGAACTTGGCTTGATGACGATACAGAATATCAACCAGGCCGTCGAAACACTGTCGGGTGGGCAGCGCCAAGGTGTTGCGGTGGCGCGGGCGGCCGCCTTTGGCTCCAAAGTCATTATTCTGGACGAGCCCACGGCCGCTTTAGGCGTCAAGGAAAGCCGCAAAGTGCTTGAATTGGTGCTTGATGTGAAATCGCGCGGCATCCCTATCATCCTGATCAGCCACAACATGCCGCACGTTTTCGAAGTTGCCGACCGCATCCATGTACACCGGCTCGGTCGCAGATTATGTGTGATCGATCCCAAAAATCACACCATGTCAGATGCGGTTGCATATATGACCGGCGCGAAGGAACCAGACCAACATCTCGAAGAAGCTTTGGCCTGAGCAAAAGCGCCCGGCATCTTTGGCGTGGCTGGCCTGGCAGATTGCCTGCGAAGCGGCTTAGGATCGGCAGGCCGAGTGGTTTCAATCGACCTTCGGCAGGATGCAGATGTGGCCTCATAGAGTCCGTATCGAAACCTATGACAGCGATGTGGTGGTTGGGCTACGGAAATGACCTATGGATGAAATCGGCTTTCTAAAGTCCCTTTTTGACTGCGCGGTTGCGGCTGCGGATCCGATGTTGTGCGTTCCAAAGGCGCTTCCGCCCAAACCGGATGGACGCGTTTTCGTCACCGGCGCGGGAAAAGCCTCTGCGCGGATGGCCGAGGCGGTGGAGACGGTGTGGGGCCCGTGCGAGGGTCTGGTGATCACGCGATACGGCTACGCCCGATCTTGCCAAGGCATCGAAATCGTCGAGGCGGCACATCCCGTGCCGGACGCGGCTGGGGCAGACGCGACTGACCGGGTGTTGTCGCATCTGGAAGGCTTGGGCGCCGATGACACGGTGATCGCGCTCATCTCGGGCGGGGCCTCAGCGCTTTTGGTGAAACCAGCGGGCGACATGACGTTGGCCGAAAAGCAGGAGCTGAACGAAGCCTTGCTCCGTTCCGGCGCGGCCATCGATGAGATGAATGTGGTTCGCAAACATCTCAGTGGCGTGAAAGGTGGCCAACTGGCGGCGGCGGCTTGGCCGGCCAAGATGCACGCTTTGATAATCTCGGATGTCGCGGGGGACGATCCGGCCTTTATCGGGTCGGGACCAACGGTAGGCGTCGCTTCGACACCTTCGGATGCCCTGGCGATCCTCACCCGTTATGGCATCGAATTGTCGGCCGCAGCAGCTGCGGTCCTGGCGCATCCAACAGGCGTGCTTGATCCAAACGCGCCGCATTTGGCCGGTGTCGACAATCAGGTCGTTGCAGCGCCGTCCCTGTCCTTGGATGCAGCGCAGGCTATGGCTGAAGAATACGGAACCGTTGTCACGACATTGGGCGATCAGATCACCGGAGAGGCACGGGACGTCGCCGCGTCGCATGCCAATATGGCAAAGACGATGCGCGCCGTTGCGCAATCATCCGGTAAGGCTCAGGTGATCCTATCCGGCGGGGAATGCACGGTTACGCGTCGTGGCGATGGCCTCGGCGGCCCGAACGCAGAATATGCGCTTTCGGCAGCTCTGGCCCTGGACGGCGCCCCTGGCATCTATGCGATCGCCGGGGATACCGACGGCGTGGATGGCGCCGCAGAGGTCGCGGGCGCAATCATCGGCCCGGACACGCTGGTACGTGCGTCGGAAATCGGCATCAGCCCCTCCGCCAGCCTTGAGCAGAACGACAGCCACGGGTTCTTTGCCGCGATTGATGCACAAGTTGTCACAGGACCGACATTGACCAACGTGAACGATTTTCGCGCATTTCTTGTGACACCGTAGAGGTGCCGCGGCGCCCGTTGCGCCACGGCATGACAATCACATTTTAGATGGCCTCGACCGCGCGTTTTGCCATCGCCTTAATGAGCGCTGCACGGTATTCGGCGTCACCATGCAAGTCGGAAAGCAATCCGTCGGCCGACACAGACACACCATCAACAGCTTGGGCCGAGAAATCCGCCGCCAGGGCGGTCTCAATTCCGGCATGCCGGAACACGCCGCTTTCGCCGGCACCCGTCACAGCGACCCGTATATCGCCGCCGGTTTGTGCCACAAAAACACCCACCATAGCGTAGCGCGACGCGGGGTTTGGGAACTTGGCATAGGCGCCACGTTCGGGGTCGGGGAACCTGATCGCCGTGATAACCTCGCCCTCATCCAACGCCGTGTCGAACATGCCCTGGAAATAGTCCGCAGCGGGAATTTCTCGGATGTTGGTCACAATGGTTGCCCCAAGTGCAAGGCAGGCCGCAGGGTAATCCGCAGCAGGGTCGTTATTGGCAACCGAACCGCCGATTGTTCCACGATGGCGAACCGCAGGATCGCCGATGCCACGGGCAAGCGCCGCCAAACACGCTGGCACGTCGCCGCTCGCTCCCACTTCGGCATGGGTCGTCATTGCGCCGATCGTCACCTCTGTGCCCGTGCGGGTGATCCCCGTAAGACCGGCCATGCGCAACGCGACGAGGTCACTCGGAGCGGCCAAGCGGGCCTTCATCGTAGGGATTAGCGTTTGACCACCGGCCAAGATCATTCCGTCTTCGGCCGCGTCCAACTTGTTTGCCGCATCAGACGCGGATGTCGCTTTGTAGTAATTCGTCGCGTGCATCTTGGCGCCTCCTTATTCTGCTGCCTGAGCGGTGTGCGTGGATTGGATCGCTCGCCACACGACCGCGGGGGTTGCTGGCATAGCGATGTCCTCGGTGCCGATCGCATCGGTGATCGCATTCATGAGCGCTGGCGGAGATCCAATCGCCCCGGCCTCGCCGCAGCCCTTGACGCCAAGCGGGTTCGAGGGGCTCGGCACCGAATTATGCGCGATATCGAAGCTCGGCAGATTGTCGGCGCGCGGCATTGAGTAATCCATGTAAGAGCCCGTCAGAAGCTGCCCGTTTTCGTCGTAAACGGCCTGCTCCAGCAGGGCTTGCCCCACACCCTGAGCGATGCCGCCATGCACCTGACCTTCGACGATCAACGGGTTGATCAACGTCCCGAAATCATCCGCCGCAGTGAATTTCACAATCTCTACGACGCCGGTTTCAGGATCGATCTCCACCTCAGCGATATGGCAGCCAGCCGGGAACGAGAAGTTGATGGGATCGTAAAACGCACCCTCTTTGAGCCCAGGTTCCATGCCATCCGGAAGATTGTGGGCGGTATAGGCCGCAAGGCCGATCTCATGCCAACCCAGAGATTTATTGGTCCCGCGAATTTTCACTTCTCCGCCTTCGCAATAGACGTCCTCTTCGTTCGCCTCTAGCAGATGCGCTGCAATCCGTTTTACCTTCAGCTCCACCTTGTCGCAGGCTTTGAAGATCGCCGACAGACCGACCGGTCCGGATCGAGAGCCATAGGTGCCCATCCCAAACTGAACCTTGTCGGTATCGCCATGGACGATTTGGATGTTCTCGATCGGCAGATCAAACCGTTCCGCAACCACCTGCGCAAAGCTCGTTTCATGGCCTTGGCCATGGCTGTGGCTCCCGGTTAGGACCTCGATCGTGCCAACCGGGTTGACGCGCACCTCGGCGCTTTCCCACAGACCGACGCCACTGCCTAAACTGCCAACCGCCTGAGACGGCGCGATGCCGCAAGCCTCGATATAGGTCGAATAGCCCAACCCGCGGAGCTTGCCGCGTGCAGCCGCTTCGGCCTTGCGGGCCGCGAAACCGGCCACATCTGCCGCCGCGATGGCTTTTTCCAGATGGCCGTGAAAGTCACCGCAATCGTAGTTCATGATGACTGGCGTCTGATGCGGGAATGTCTCGATGAAATTTCGCCGACGCAGCTCAGCTGGGTCCATGTTCAATTCACGCGCCGCTTTCTCGACGATGCGCTCGATGAGGTAACACGCCTCAGGCCGACCAGCACCGCGATATGCATCCACAGGCGTCGTATTGGTATAGACCGCGCGCACATTGCAGTGGATGGCTGGCATATCATACTGGCCGGCCAACAGGGTGGCATAAAGGTAGGTCGGCACGGCAGACGAAAAAAGCGACATATACGCGCCCAAATTGGCGATTGTATCGACTTTGAACGCCGTGATCTTGCCCTGGCTGTCAAAACCCATTTGCGCCGTCGTGATGTGGTCGCGGCCATGGGCGTCGGTCAAAAACGCTTCTGACCGGCTCGACGTCCATTTCACGGAACGCTTGGTCTTCATCGACGCCCAAAGGCAAACGATTTCTTCAGGGTAGATGTAGATCTTTGATCCAAATCCACCGCCGACATCGGGCGCGATCACACGCAATTTGTGTTCTGGCGCCACCTGGTAGAATGCGCTCAGCACCAGGCGCGCGACATGCGGGTTCTGGCTGGTCGTATAAAGGGTATAGTGTTCCTCGGCCGCATCATATGTCGCAACCGCGGAGCGTGGTTCCATCGGATTTGGGCTTAACCGGTTGTTGGTCAGCTCTATCGAGGTGACATGGTCCGCCGCGGCAAGTCCTGCATCGGTCGCCGCTTCTTCTCCGAGCTCCCAATCGTATATAAGATTTCCCGGGGCATTTTCGTGCACTTGTGGCGCTCCAGCGTCAAGCGCTTGTGCCGTGGCCGCAACGGCCGGCAGAGCATCGTATGTTACATCCACGGCGTCCGCGGCATCACGCGCAGCCTCAGCACTGTCAGCGATCACGACCGCGACCGCATCCCCGACATAGCGGACCTTATCGGTCGCTAAAGCCGACCATGCCCCCATATTCATTCCGCTGCCATCTTTGGACGTAATCGCCCAGCCGCAGATCAAGTTTCCGATCCCGTCACCGGTCAACTCGGCCCCGTTGAGCACAGCGATCACGCCAGGCATCGCTTTGGCCGCCTCATCGTCGATTGCAGTCACGGTCGCATGGGCGTGCGGGCTGCGCACAAATGCCGCGAACGCTTGGTTCTCCGACCGAACGTCGTCGGTGTATTTCCCGGCACCCGTGATGAACCGCTTGTCTTCTTTCCGCTTTACGCGGGCTCCAATTCCGTCAGCCATCTCGATCCTCCTCGGTCACATCTTGGCGCTGGCATCTGCGATGGACTTCACAATGTTGTGGTAGCCCGTGCAGCGGCAAATATTGCCCTCAAGCTCGTGGCGGATCGCCGCCTCATCGAGCCGTTGACCGCTTGCTTTGTAGCGGTTCACCATGTCGATCCCCGCCATGATCATGCCCGGCGTGCAAAAACCGCATTGCAGCCCGTGATTGTCGTTGAACGCCTGTTGCATCGGATGCAGCGCACCATTTGCCAAGCCTTCGACAGTTGTGATCTCGGCCCCATCAGCCTCCACCGCAAGCATCGTGCAGGCTTTGATCGCCTTGCCGTCGAGATGGATCGTACAGGCGCCGCACTGACTGGTATCACAGCCCACATGCGTTCCGGTTAGCCGCAGGTTTTCGCGAAGAAATTCAACCAGCAACGTGTGGTCCGCCACGTCGCGCGTCGTCGAGACCCCGTTCACGGTCATCGAGATGTTTGCCATTTTGTCCTCCCTGGCAAATAGCTTGGTGAGCGATCGGATGGTTCTGACTTATGGCGCCGATCGCGGGTATGTTAGGCGTTGCCGCGCGTTGAAATCCGCGCAGCGCCTGTTTCGGGTCCTCCGTCCTCTTCCTCGTATGGCAGCCGCGTTTGCTGCCGTCACCACTAGCCAACACAATCACATAGCGCCTGTCACGCAGAATTCACGCACCGGCTGAGAAATAGCGCGTGACGTCGCGCAAGCCGCGTGGATCATCCCGGCTCCGTCGGGACGTCAAGCCATTCAATTTAGCCGCCAGGCGGACCTAGTGGGTGCAACCCAAAGCAAGCTCGCGCAATCTTCAGGGCTTCTTTGTCGGCTTTGGCTTCAACGTCAGCGCATGTTCATAAGCCTCGTGAAAAAGCGCCCGCAGCTTTTCGGCATCCGCGACGACGTGTTCCGTCAGGGCCACATAGCCACGCATTACCGCGCCATATTGTACAACATCGGTCGTGCCATGGATCGCATTCAGCTCCGCTTTTCGGTCCTCCGAGAACCTTAGGCAAAGCCGATCCTGATCATCCACAAACGAGAACATGTTCCCATTGACAGCAGTGTAGGGCATCTTTGCGCCCTTGACGTCCAGACCGCCCACGGCATTGGCAACGCGCCTATAGGCGTCAAGAATTTCGCTTCGCTTCATTGCAGGTGTTCCGACCAAGGACGATGGGATCAATACATCTGAAATACGCACCAGGGAAGCCGAATTGAGGTGACCCAGCCCCCTAATCCGGGCCGTTCAGGTGTAGACACCGTTCCTTTCTCTTTCTGTTGATATGGTTGTGGTCAAGGCCTGCTGAGCGTCAAAGGACAGTGAGCCAATACCTGGTGCGGGGCCGAAACACTCTGCGCGATGCGTTTGCGCTTAGTCTGCGTCACCAATGCAAAGCATCAAACCAGACGCACCGTATTTCATGCGTAGTTACCTCCCTATTTTCTCCCAAAACCACCAAACCGTCGCAGCAAAACGCGACGTAAATCTATATGAACGCATGGCGTTGACGCTTGTGTTTACGTAAACATTGGCCAACGCCGTTTTTTGAATCCACCGCCAAGAAGGTCATTCAACATTGAAAGTGAAAGGTAAAAAAACGAATGCTGGGCAGCCGACTATGCATTCAGTCGCCGCCCGCGCAGGCGTGAGCCAGATGACCGTCAGCCGCGTGATGCGGGGAAGTGGCTATATCTCCGCAGAGGTTCGCAACCGTGTTATGCAAGCAGCGGCAGAAATTGGTTATGTGCATAATCGTCTCGCAGGTGGCGCATCAGACTACGAAAATCCACTTGTCGCCGTCGTCTTACCAACGCTGCAAAACCGCGTTTTCACCGAAGTCATGACCGGGCTCAGCAATGCGCTTGATAGGCACGGTATACGGCCCGCTTTCGGCGTCACCGAATATTCCGCCGAGGAGGAAGAACGGGTGGCTCGCGATTTGCTATCTTGGCGTCCGCAAGGGCTCGTTTTGACCGGATTGGAACACACGGAAGCCCTGCGCGATCTCATCCGTCGCACGGGTGTGCGCACCATTGAGATCATGGACACCGACGGAGAGCCAATTCAATCCAGTATCGGCATCTCTCATCGCAAAGCAGGGATGGAAATGGCACACCATCTTCTAGATCGCAGACATCGCAGGTTCGCACTGGCCGCAAGCCTTGAGGGGCGCGACATACGGGCCGGCAAGCGCTTCGAAGCGTTTGCCTCTGTCATCCTTGAAGCCGGCGCACAAATCATCGCACAACCTCTTTCAGACGGCGCCTCATCAATGCAATTGGGATACAGAATGACCCAAGAGGTTTGGGAGGCGCAAAATCGCGTTGACGCAGTTTACTTTTCCAATGACGACCTCGCGGCGGGCGGTCTTTTGTATTGCATGGCACAAGGGCTCTCGATCCCGAAGGACCTTGCGCTTGCAGGCTTTAATGGGTTGGATTTCCTCGAAGCCTTTCCTCAGCGCCTCACCACGACCGTAACGCCACGCGAACAAATTGGAGCGGCAGCTGGCCAGGCGATTGCAACCCATCGGCCAGCAGTGTCGCCAGATCGCATAAAGTTGGAGTTGGACCTAAAACTCGTTCGCGGAAACACGTCGTAGACCCGTGCTCCGCGCGCTAAGGTTTTGCCTTTGTCAAACGCGTCGTTCTTTAACAGGCGGGCTTAGGATTTCGACCAAGTTGCGGCCGGCACTATGGAGGGTCGATCACAGGCCAAGACGTCAGACAACGGAGCAAGGCGGCCCCAGGACCGCACGCGGGGTCGAGGCCCTTCGACCGGGACCGTCACCGGCGCGATGCATGACAGACCGACCCGAATATAGAAAGCCCGTCCGAAACGGATCGGCGTCTTCGTGTTCAGCAAAACGCCCATCCGAAAGACCCCTGTCCTCAACCTCGCCCTTTGACCTTTGTGACGTTCTTTCACCGCGCACAGTACGATCTGACCACCAACCGCTTGCCAGCCGTGCGGCGGGCGTTTGGATTTCACCACGAAAGCGCCCAGTCATGCATCGGACGTGCCGACTTGGCCCGACGGCAGATGCGCGCGTGCGTCACGGACCGCCACCAAGACCAAGATGCTTGCCGCCACGAAGTAAACACTGATCCCGATCATCTGCTCAGCGAATGTCCAGCCGAGGTCAATCAAGGCGCCGGAAACTCCTGGTCCTATCGCGGAGCCAAACACCATGATGCTGGCTGAAACCGCCTTGATTGCGCCGATATGGCGCGTGCCAAAGAACTCCGCCCAAAACGCTGTGGGCAAGGTCGCCTGAATTCCGTGCCCGATGCCAAGGAACACTATGCCAACTGCCGCGATCGACAGTGTTTCGGCCAGCCCGAGAATGAAATACGCCAATGCGATTGGCAGAAGGTAGACAGTTGCGAGGCGCGCCGATCCAAAGCGATCGATTGCCTGTCCCGAAATGATCGTCGATAGAACGGAAATGATCGCCAGAACCGGGATCAGCGCAAGAAAGTCGAGCAATGGCCAGCCCTTAACCTCCGCGATATGCACTTGTTGGAAGAAAAATGCCGTTCCCCACGCTGGTGGACCGAGCAGCATCGGAAAGAGCAACCAGAAAATCCGTGACCGCAAGACTTCGGATTTGGTCCAGTGCCGACCGGCCATTCCGGTCGTATCGCTGGCCTCGACAAGCGACTGCGGCGTCCGCTCCTCAGATAAAAGCCGGAGGATCAGCGGACATGTCAGCATCAAGAGCGCTGCGGATATCACCCAGACCCAGCGCCAGGGAATGGCACCCAGCAATGAAGCAATGATGATCGGAAAGGCCGCTGTGCCCAAAGCAAGGCCCAGGGCCGATATTGATAAAGCAAGCCCGCGCCGGGCAGCGAACCATCGCGCCATTGCGACGACAGCCAACTGGCTCATCATACCTTGGCCGAATAGCCTGAGGAGAAACACAATGACGACCAGTCCGGCAATGGTCGTGTTCACTGCCATCAAGACGCAGACAAGCGCCATGGAGGGCATGACGACAAAGGCGAGGTTGCGGATCCGAAATCTATCGACCAACCCGCCAGCCCAGAACATAACGATCGCAGACGCGGTCGTGCTCAATGTGTAAATGCCGCCCCATTCGCCGTCGCTCAAGCTATAGGCGCCCATGATCTGCGCCGCAAAAATCGCGATGAAAAACGTCTGGCCATAGGAGGATGAAAAGGACAACAGGCCTCCAACCGAAAGGAAGCGCGCGTTCTCGCGTAAAAAGACCGGGAGTGACATGGCACATCTCTGTACGGCTTTTCAGGAGATGAAAAGCGTTGTCGTTTGAAAAACCGTCGCTGCGGAATGCACTGAGGACAGGTTCATGTCGGTTGCGGCGTGACGATTGCAGACGATGTATTTTAGACTACGTCATGTGCGCGCATGCCAGGTCACTGACGACTTGATCCATCCCGCCATCAGACGCGGAGATAAGCCCGCGCGCATCGAATTGCACCGCCGGAACGTAAGCACGAATGCGTTTCTTTTGCGCGCGATCGAGATTATGGAAATGCATGTCGAGGAGCCCATAACCCTAACTCTTTTCGGCAAAAAAGTGGGCACGTCGGTCCGGCATCTTGAACGGCTGTTCTCGCGGTCACTTGGGACCTCACCTAGCAAATACTACATGCGCTTGCGGTTGCGGGAGGCGAGCGGGCTGTTGATGCAAACCGAAATTCCGTTGGTCCAAGTTGCCTCCGTTGCGGGTTTCACAATACCTCTCGCTTCGCCCGCCGATACCATGACGTCTACGCGATCCTGCCTGGCGACGAGCGCCGTTCGATGCATTAGGCGGCAGTGTTCGGAAATGTCGCATAGGTGTCGTCGAACCGCGGATTTGTCGCGCTGGTGCGTGCGCCCAAAATCTATAACAGCCAAAGGCGTGTGGGGATCCCGATGACCAAGAGATTGGATGGAAAGACCGCAATCGTAACCGGGGCGGCGTCCGGGATCGGACGGGCCATTGCAGTCTTGTTCGCCTCCGAAGGAGCGAAGGTCTGTATTGCGGATATCACGGCGGACCCGAAGGAAGGCGGGCCACGGACCGAAGCTGCGATCCGGTCGGATGGCGGCAACGCGATGACCGTCGATTGCGACATTTCCGACCCCGGAGACGTGGATGCCATGGTCAGTGCTGTCGTGGCGGCCTGGGGCAGTCTCGACATCATGGTCAACAACGCAGCACACTGGACCACGACGCGTTTGACAGACACAAGTCTTGATCAATGGCGCGAGGTTATGGCCGTGAACTCCGACGGGTACTTCCTGTGTTGCAAGCGCGCCGTTGAGCAGATGCTGACCCAACCCGTCCGCGGCGATGCGCGGGGTCGCATTGTCAACGTCACGTCGCAACACGGCATTATCGGCGCACCGAACGACATCGCCTACGGCACGGGAAAGGCCTCTTCGATCTACCTTACCCGCCAGATCGCGACCGATTACGGTCGCCATCACATCATATGCAATGCCGTGGCACCTGGACGTATCGTGACAGGTAAACCCGGCGTCAGCATGGACCCCGCAGGGCTCAAAAATGCAAGGGATCGGACGCCTTACCCGCGATTGGGCGAACCGTTGGACGTTGCATATGCTGCGCTTTTTCTGGCGTCAGACGAATGCCGGTTCATATCGGGGGTCAACCTGATGTGTGACGGTGGTTGGTCGGCAAGTTGAAAGGAATATGCCCGGAATGACCCTATTGATCAACGGCGGCGGATTCGTGATGTCGAACCTCGCCCGGATGTGGATCGAACCCTATCCCTAAGGCGACGCTGTCGTGCGTGATACGGGGCCCAAAGATGAAGTTCTCAACCGGTTTTGGGAGCCTTTCGCCGATCACTAACCTTTATCCGTGGAAGCGTGCTCGACGCAGATTTACTCACACAGATCGGCGACAGGCACAGGCCGGACCGCATCCTCCACGCCGCTATCGTCACGCTCTTTGCGCTGGAGACACCCGATGGCACGGCCATCGCAAACCCGGAGACAGATGCGCCAGCGACCGTCCTGGAGGTGAACATTATGAGGATCGTTCGCCTGCTGGTATTTGCCCGTCACCTGCCGGCGCTAAAATGCTTCGTCAACCTGAGTTCGCGCGGTCTCTGCAATGATTGCGGGCCCGAGCCGACGGGGCCGATGCCGGAACAAGGCTGGGTCGATCCGCCGGAATTCTATGGCATCTCGAAATACGCCATCGAAATGATCACGCGGCAGTATAGCCGCATGTTCGGATTTCCAGCGTTTTCGTGTCGTCTTTCGGGCGTCTATGGCCCGATGGACCGGTGGCGCCCATCGCAGGCCTATTATTGCCCCCGAAGGTCATTTTGCATCATGCGCTGGAGGGCAGTTGGGTGAAAGTCGACAGCCTCGATGCTGTCGGCGACCACAGCCACGCTCAGGACGTCGCGCGCGCCATGATTGCGTTTGTGAAACCGGAAGGAGGCTACGGTCACGACGTCTATAACGTAGCACAAGATGAGGCGATGACGCTTGGCCAGCTGCTCGAAATGGTCCGAGACCTCGAGCCCGGCCTCACCTGGGAAATGGCACCGGCGCCGGAATGCGACATCGCTGCAGACCCACGTTTCTCGGGTGGGCGCTGATGCACCCATGATACATCTCGAATTCGAAAGGAAACTGGGTGGACACCGGCTCGGGTGCCCAAAGCCCTGGCCATTACCGCGATTTCATAAAAACGTTCGGGGTAACGCCATAACCGACATTTGATGGACCATTCTTTGGTTTGGCTCCGTATTCGACTTGGTCTGTCAGCCAAAAGGCGTCTGATCGCAATCCTGCGCGCTGCCGGCAATGCGGCCTAAGCGAAACTTGGCCATTCGTTGAAAAACCTGGCTCCGACCCATGATCGACAGTTCTTCCCTAGGAAACGAATTCAATCGGACAGGTAATCGCCGAGCAAATGCCCGTATTCAATGCAATAGGCCCGTAGTTGTCGTCTGCGAGACTGAATGAAACCGCATTGCATTAAGATCGGAAGCAGACCCTCATCTGCGAAGGCTGTGGATAGGCCTACGCCGTCTCCCCATCTCGCGCCAGGGCATCACGCAATGCATCACCGGCCAAGTTGATTGCCAGTACGCAGATGATGACGGCCAGACCAGGCCAGATCATCTGCAACGGGGTCGACCGCATATGGACGCGCGCATCCAGAAGCATTGTGCCCCATTCTGGTGTTGGCGGTTGGACGCCAAAGCCCAAGAATCCGAGGGCGGAAATCCCAAGGATCGCGCGGGAGAACATACCGGTCCAGACCACGGTAAGCGTCGGAACAAGCGAAGGCATATAGTGCCAGCGTGCGATGCTCGTCGCGGAGAGCCCCGCCAGCCGGGCCTGCACGACATAGCCCTGATTGCCGACCGAAAGGCCGATGCCGCGTGCCACCCGGGCGTAGCGCATCCATCCCGTCAAGCTCAACGCCAAGATCAAGCTCTCGGTGCTGGCACCGAGAAGGCCCGCGATCACAACGGCCGCCACAAGTTCGGGGAAAGCCAGGAATGTGTCCGTGAAACGCATGACCAGCCAGTCGACGATTCCGCCTCCAAGGGCTGAAATCAGGCCAATGCTCGTTCCGATCACCAGCCCAATGAACGAAATCACAAACGCCAGACCAAGTGACCACCGTGCCCCGAAAAGAAGCCGGGAAAGGATATCGCGGCCAAGTGCGTCGGTGCCAAGCGGAAATTCCGCACTGGGTGGGCTGAGCCGGACTGGGATGTTGATCGCCGTGGGATCATAGGGTGCAAAAAGGGGGCCAAAGACCCCCAACGCCACGAAGGCGATGACGACGGCTGCGACGCTACGCATCGCGCGATCCGATGCGCGGGTCGACCAGGCGGTAGATCAGGTCAATTACAAGGTTGATGATGACAAAGAAAAGCGCCGTTAGAATTACGACGGCCTGCACCTTAGGAAAATCCCGCGCCTCGATGGCGGTCACCAGGAACGTGCCCAGGCCAGGGCGGGCAAAGATGACTTCGACCACCACCGCACCTTCCAGCAGAAAGGCAAACTCTAGGCCCAGGACCGTGACAACAGGGATGGCAGCGTGGCGTGCCACGTGGTCGCGGCCAATCGCGGCTTCGTCGACACCACGGCGACGCAAGGCGGGCAGGAAGGCTTTGCCGCGCGCCTCCAAAATGCCGGACCGCAAGATCCGGGTGAGAGAGGCAGCAACCCCAAACGCTAGGGTCAGCGCGGGCAGCACCAGATGCACCGGTGTCCGTGCGCCCATCGCTGGCAACCAATTCAGTTGGACGGCAAAAAGCAGCACCAGCAAAAGTCCCAACCAGTAAACCGGGATGGCTGCGCCCAGTGAGGCAAGCGACACGGCAAGCCGATCGAGCCATCCACCGGGCTTCCGTGTGGCTAGAATGGCGAGCGGAACTGAAATTGCAACGCCGATCACCAGGCCCGCAAAGGCCAGTGGCAGCGTGTAGCCCAGCGACGGCAACAGCTCGGACGCCACGGAATTACCCGAGACGGAGGAATATCCGAAATCGCCTTGAAGCAGTGGCCCGAGCCAGGCCCAGAACGCTGGCCAAAAACCGGCATCCAGCCCCGCCTCTACCCGGACCTGCGCAATCACCTCGTCCGAAACGATGGCGTCAAATCGCGCCATCGCAATTGCCGTGGCGGGATCTCCGGGCGCATTCCACAGCAGCGTAAATGTCGCAATGGCCGTGCCGCCCAAGACAACCAAAGCGCGGATCACAAATTCGATCAAATTCCGTGTCACGCAGCTGCCTCCAAAGCGCCAAGCGCTATCGCCGCATCCCGCAATTGGAGACCGTATGCGGTTGTGGGCGCCCGAACGAAATTGGCCGACGGACCTTGTTCCTCGACCCGACCCGCACGCAGAACGGCGATGTCATCGGAAAAGGCCGCCGCATACCCCAGATCGTGCGTGACGATCAGCGCCGCGAAGCCTTCCTCGCGTTGCAACTCGGCTATCAAACGGGCGGTATGTTTCTGTGTGACTGCATCGAGCGCGGACAATGGCTCATCAAACAGGATTAGCGGCGGTGTTGCGATCATCGCGCGCAGGATGCCAACGCGCTGCGCCTGTCCAATCGATACTTCGCCTGGTCGACGGTCCAGTAGGTCTTCCGGCAATTCCAGCTCGTCGCAGAGGCGAGCCATGCGGTCGCTGGCCAATGGCAAACGGCGCGCGCGGATCGGCTCCAAGACGGAATGGCGCAGACTCAGCACCGGGTTGAACGCCGCGCGCGGCTCTTGCAGGACAAGGGCGGGGTATGCATCGCGGACGGACGCGCCGTCCCAAGTGATCGTTCCAGCCCCCTTCGCAAATCCCAGAATTGCATTGATCAAAGTGGATTTTCCGGCACCGCTTTCGCCCACAACAGCGAGTGATTTTCCGGGTGCAAGTCGCAATGACACATCAAAGAGCGTAACGGTTTTGCCTCGGGTCACTGAAACGTTATTTAGGCTCAGCATGGCATCGCCATCCAGCTTTTGTGGGCGCAAAGCTTCTGCGCGCAGTGCGTTTCCGGCGCCGCGAGCAGGCGGTCTGTCGGTGCATCTTCGACAACGCGACCAGCATCCAAAACAATCAAGCGATCCACCCGTTGAGCGGTCAAAGCCAGATCATGGGTGATCAGCATCATCGCCGTACGCCCGCCAGACAGGCTTTCGTCCAGCAAATCCATCGACCGCGCAGCGACGACGGGATCAAGCGCCGAGGTCGGCTCATCCAGGACAACCAAATCGGGCGATCCGATCAGTGCCATGGCGATAACAAAGCGCTGCTGCATGCCCCGGCTCCATCCCCAAGGGCGTTTTCGCAGATCGCCATGGGCGATGCTCAACACGTCAAAGAGGGCGCTTCGACGGTCTGGATTCGCGGGCAGACCAAGGGCCCGCTCCGCCTCCCGCCAATGAAAGCCCATCGACCGTAAGGGATCGAGCGCTTCATCGGGCGTTTGAGTTACGTGGGCAACAGCGACGCCGTCCGCCCGCAGCGCATCGACCAAGGCATGGCCAAGCGTCGATTTGCCAGAGCCAGAGGATCCGACAAGGCCGATCCGCTCACCGGGCTCAATTGTTAGCGCGGTGGGGTGCAGGATGGTTCGGCCTGAGCGCACCGCGCTCAGGCTATCGACCTGTAGGCTCATTCAGCGAATGCAGTTTCGTGGTTGACCCAATATGTCTCCGTCGGGTGGACCGCATAATTGGTCAAGCCAGGGCGCGCGACGTTAACCTGGCTCACATGGAAAACGGGGATCATGGCGGCATCCTCGGCGATGATTTCCTGGATCCGCTGATAGATCGCCAGACGATCCTCATGGGTGAATGTCGTCCGCCCATCGGCCAGAAGCTGGTCCATCTCAGCGTTGGAATACCCACCCGAATTCGAGCCGCCTCCGGTGCCCAGCAGCGTTTCCAGCACGGCGCCGGGGTCACCCTGGGGCGTGGTCACCCAAGCCTGGAGAAAAAGATCCGCCTCACCGGCGGCGATCAGATCGGCGCTGGCGCTCCATTCGCCGACGCTGACCGTGGAGGTCACACCAATCGCAGCCAGAAACGCCTGTGTCAGCTCGGCTGTGGGGGGAAGAGCGGCGCGAGAGGAGTATGTTACGATCTCAATCTCCAATGGCTCACCGTCCAGCATCCAGGTACCGTTTTCCTTGACCGCACCAGCCTCTGCCAGCAGGGCTTCCGCGCCTTCGGGGTCGTAGACATGCTCAATGTCTGCCGCCCAACCGGTACCGTCAGGATAAACCGTGCCCGCCGGGACGCCGCCAAAGCCCGACAGGGCGGCGGTTACAATGCCGTCGCGGTCGATGGCCATAGACACCGCCCGGCGGATGAGTGGGTTCGACATCGGTCCGCTGGCGGCATTTACAGTGTAGAAGTAAAGACGCGCCGTCGGCGCAGTAAAGCCCTCTGCCCCGGTCTCCAGGATCCGCTCGTAATCGGTCTCTGGGTAGTTGATCACCATGTCCACCTCACCGGCCTCAAAGGCCAGAGCCGAGGCACCGGGATCGGGGATATTGACCACGCGGATTTCATCAAAACCGGGCGCGCCAAGACGGTATTCGCGGTTCGCTTCAACGCGGTAAAGCTGTTCCGGGATAGCCTCCGCGAAGACATAGGGGCCCGTGCCGTTGATCGGAAAGTCGTCCGATTGCGGCCCCAGAACGGCAATGCCAGGCTCAGACAACGTCCAGGGGAACGCAGCGTTGGGCGCGTTGGTTTCAAACAGGATCACACGTTCACCATCGGCGGCCATGCTGGCCAGGTCCAAAAGCGCGTCGATCCGTGCGTTGTGGCCTGGGTGGCTTTCGTCCGAAATAGCCGCAATCGCGCCAATCACAGCCTCTGCCGTGACCGGCGTGCCATCGTGGAACGTCACGCCTTCACGCAGCGTTAGCCGCCAAACAGTTGGCTCCACTTGTTCAATCCCTTCGGCCACGCGGGGATAAAGGTTCATGTCGTGGTCGATGCCCATCAACGTCTCTGTCACGCCAGTCTGATTGGACATCCAACCGTTATATTGCGCGCGCGGGTCTGGTAGCGCATCGGCCGAGACATAACCGACAGAGATTGTGAAGGTATCGGCAACAGCAGGCACAGCCGTTGAAAGAGACAGCAAGACAGCCGCTGTGAAACGAGAGGCCATGGACATAAGAAGGCTTCCTTTCGGTCGTGGTTATGTGGTTTTGGAGAGCGCTTGCACTTATGCGGTGATCCGCATGACGGCTGGCGGGAAAGGGTCGATGGTAAACGCCGGGCTGGCATATCCACTGCCGCGATGTTGTTGCATTGCCCCCGTGTATTAACGTCGCAAAGGCCCATCTGGCTTATGCGAACTTGGTCATTCGTGACGCGTAGACCGCGCCAGCCAACGAATTGATCGCCCAATAAGGACCGGGAAATCGTTTGGCTTACGTCAGGCGCTGATATACTCGTCCTACTCGCAATAGTCTAAGTTAACTGAGTCACGCAACTCCTTCAGTTGCGGAATGCGCGGAGTCTTTCCGGTGAAACGAAATGGTCGGCTTGCACTTGCCCTCCACACCCTCGGCCATATGGCCGCCAATCCGGAGCGCCTGCGAACTTCTGGTGAGATTGCGGAGCATTCCGGAACCAATGCGGTTGTTGTCCGTCGCGTCTTGGCACCGTTGCGTGACGCGGGTCTTGTGCATTCAGAGAAAGGGCACTCAGGGGGCTGGCGGTTGGCCAGGGCCCCGACCGACATCTCATTGGCTGATATCTATACGGCCTTGGGTGAGACGCTGGTCGCCACGGCAGAGACCCCAGACATCACCTGTGAAACCGAACAGGCGACCTTCCGGCGTGTGACAGGCGTGTTGGACGAATTGGAACAAACGTTGCTTGCCCGCCTCTCGGCCACCTCCCTTTCAGATTTGGCTTGAACCTGCAGCGCGTTTCAGAGCTCGTGCCATCTGAAATCCAACCGATCGTGAAAATTCTGCTTCCAGATCTGCCGAATGCGCGGATGCGTCGCGACCTGCGTTGTGATCCGCGTGCATTTCGGCAGATCGGGTCGCTGGTTGTGCCAAGCATATAGCATCGCCAGGTAGATATCGCATGGGGATAGGCGATCGCTGAGAAGGAAATTGTGCTGCGACGTCTCGCGCTCAATGCAAGCGAAGGCGTCGTGCACACGTTGGGCGGCCGCACGCCGAATGGCAGTCGCAATCCCGGCATCCGCATCCTCCGGTAACCCGTCGTCTGCGCCGCGTGAGAAATACCTCTGCGTATAACTCTGCCGCAAAATCCCTTCATACGCATTCACGGACAAAAACACCGACCAACGCAGAAACATCGGCAAATTGTCGATCCAAAGCGTGGGACCCGAGCGGAGGGCAGGCTCCGCATCGGCCAGATGCGCCAGGATGGCAGCAACTTCGGTGATCCGTGTGCCATCGGTGAGTTCCAGAACCGGAACCTGACCCCATTCGTTCAACCCCCGCATGCGCGGCCCCAAAGGCTCGTTGGGTTTGGAGGTGATGGGGTCATAGTGGAAGGCAATATCCGCCGCCGCCAACGTAGCCTGAACGACGAACCCGCCCGAGCCAAGCCGGTTGTGTAATCTGTAGGTCATCTGCCTCATCCCTGCATAGTCGAGACGCCCGTTTCGCGCCGAAGCGCCAGTTTTGCCGGATCGACCGAAGAGGACCACGGCGCGTTCCGGATGATCCCAGCGGCAATCCGCCCCCATTCGTCGGAACCTTTGGCTCCCTTGCCGCAGCCGCCCACTGCCACTGCGATCTTGTCCTCGTGGACGAAATCGATGATCGGCAGAAGGTTCTGCGTGAACGTCACGGCACAGGTATCCGTGTGCCAGTCGCGGCACGTCTCCAGAACCGGAAACAGAGCCTTCATGCGTGCGGTGAACGTCTGACGATCCTTTGCCGAGCCGTCGGATTGGAACCAGCCCCGCAACCCGTCAAGATCCGAGAAGCGAGGATCCGAGACGTCGCCCACCCCAAGCTTCAAGTACAGATGCCCATCGGGATAGCGGATCGGCGGCAGGATATAGGCCCCGATCAATGTGTCGATCATGGTGGGCATGCCGCGCAATTCCTGCTCGGCATCATGCGCGATCTTCGCCAAGACCGTCGTGCGTCCATAGACAAAAACACCCAAATCCACTGGGCAAAGACCGCATGCCTGAGTGAAGGCGCCAGCGGTTACAAGCACCTTCTCGGCCCGTGCGATCGAGCCATCCCAGAGTTCAATCTCAACCCCGCCAGATACGCTGCGAATTCCGCGCGCCGCCTGACGCATAAGGGTCGCGCCTGCCTTCTCGGCCAGCACTGACTGCGCCCGGACCATATTGCGCGGGCTGATGTAGCCTGCGCCGCCGGTCTCAACCAACCCGTCCACACCGTCCTCGACATTCAGGAACGCAAAGCGACGTCTCACGTCGTTCGTGTCCAAGTGTTCGATTTCCGCTCCATGGGCTGCGCCTGTGGCAGCACAGCGCGCATTGTAGGTGGAGTTCGGATAACCCAGGCCCAGATACCCGGCAGGATCGTAAAAGTTGATCCCGCTCCGGTCCTCAATATCCCGGTAACGTCTGATGGATTGGCCGGCCGTAATGGACCATTCCGCAACCGGATCGACAAACCGCGTCATCCGCCCTTCGTCGTAGTGGCTGCCAAAGACGCCCGCGTGGGCCGCACGGCTTTTGGGTTCATCTGCGCCGATGCAAAGCACGCCGTCTGTCTCTTCGGCCAGATGACGGGCCGCGGCGCTTCCGATTAAACCCCGGCCGACCACAGCGTATTTATGCATCTTTCCTCCATGTCCGGCTCGTGCCAACCGGCTGGACTCTATGCGGCGTGCGGTTAGGTTGAAAGGCACCGCCGCCTGCGTGTGTGCATATCCTACGTCTCGGTGATCGTGTTCGCGCAGAAGTTGCGACAAGCCGGTCCAGATGAACGCAACCCCGATCCCCGCAAGCCAAACGACTGAAGCGAGACCGGACTGCGACCAAAGCGATGTTCAGGACCTGTTGGGATTACCCAAATTCCCAAGTGGCGTTTGGAGCTACGCTCAAAGAGCAAGGCGCCTCTGTCGTGGGGCGCACGCCGTGGCTTTGTTTGCGTCGATGCAGACGGCAAGTTCCCGTCGCTATAGCGTGTGAGCGGGATCAAATCTCGCGAGATGCGGCGGCGAAGGGAATGCGATCGTGGACCTAGAAGCCCTGATTCAACTCCTCACAAACCCCTGGAAAATCGGGGAAACAGGGTCCGCCCATGTCTGCCGATCCGTCCAAATACTGGCCTTCGTCACCCGCGTAGAATTCGGCCGACACAACGGAACTCCAGCCCCGGAAATGTCGTTCCAATTCAGAGCATTACGGCTCTCGGGAGTGAAAGTTGCGAGTGGTGGAGCCTAGGGGAGTCGAACCCCTGACCTCTTGCATGCCATGCAAGCGCTCTCCCAACTGAGCTAAGGCCCCATTTGTGTCGCCACGCGGTGCCCGGCGGTCTAGTGCTTTGATGGGACCAATTCAAGCGAAAAATC
>JBCDBR010000029.1:0-51104 GCA_039183205.1 Pseudomonadota bacterium
GGCGCCGAGGCGATGAATTTCATTCCGGTGCGGCCACCAGATTTGCTGTCGCAATTCCTGGGTCAGGCCGAACGCGGCCTGGCGCAGCTGTTCGAAACCGCGCGCCTTACGGCTCCAAGCTTGTTGTTTTTTGACGAAATCGATGCGCTAGCACCGCGCCGCGGTACGGCTGACGCCGTCTTTGACCGGCTTGTGGCGCAACTATTGGTCGAGTTGGATGGCATTGCGGCCAGCCCAGGCGTTACGGTTTTGGCCGCAACCAATCGGGCCGCCACGCTGGACCCCGCGCTGCTGCGGCCCGGCCGCTTTGATCGCATCATCGATATACCGCCCCCCGATGCCACGGCGCGCAAGGCCATCCTGGAGGTGCATTTCACCGCGCGTCCCTTGGCCGATGCCACCGCAATCGACACCATTGTCGCGGCAACAGCGGGGGCCAGCGGGGCCGACCTCGCTGCCCTGGCCGAAGCCGCGGCCTGGCATGCGCTGAGCCGTGCTTTAGCGTCAAAGGCCGCCCCTGAGATCGCCCGCGTCGATATCGACGCCGCGCTTGTCGATCATGACAAGGCGGCGCATGCCCGGCGCCGCGATCATATCGCTGAACCGGAGGTGTCGGGATGACCGCGCGCCCGCTTCTGGCCGTTTTGGCCGATCCCGATCGAGGCTTTGCCGGTGCCTGGCCCGATCATATCCAGGTGGGCCGCTTCGCTGCGGTTTTCGCCGATCTCGGTTTTTTACCGCGCATGCGGCGCAAGGCAGCATTCCGGGCGGCCAGTGCGCGCCAGGCCGCGCTGGAAAATCTCATGCAGCATGGCACGGTTCTGCCGGCCCTGGCGCAGGCGAAAATCCCGCCAGCCATGACCGAAAGCGTCTTGAACGCCAATGCCGCGATGCTCGACACGCTATCTGCGCGTCTCAAGGGTCGCCTTCAATATCAGCTCCGTATCGGCGGCGACGAACACGTAGCAAAGGATTGGCTTGCCGGGCGTGGGATATTCGTCGATGTCGCCGATGCGGCCGCAGAGATGCGCCGCCTTCTTGCGCCACACGTCGAAGCGATCGCAGAGCTTTGCGACGACACGCGGGAGCTGCCGCTTGGTCCGAGCCTTTGGGCAAATATCGCCCTTCTATTGGCCGAGGATCATGCCATCCAACTCGACCGAGAGATCGAGGCGCTGGATGCGGTTTGGACGGATGGGCTTGCGATCCGACTGATCGGACCGTCTCCGGCCGTATCCTTCGCCAGTTTGGGGACCAAAAGGCACGCCCCCGCAACCGTGGACACAGCGCGCACCGTTCTTGGCATCGATGGCAGCGCGGATGCCGGTCAGATCGCAGCGGCGGAGCGCGCGGCGCTCTTTGCGGGCCAGGATCCCGACCAGATCCGCCGCGCGGCCGAACTGGTATTGCTGGCCGCCCAACATCCAAAGGGCGCGCCCCTTTGGCAGTTCTACATCTGGGGCGAAAACCGCGCCATGTCCGAGGCGCCGTCGGCGCGGCGGGTCGCATGAGCGAACTGCTGTTAATCGGGGCCGTGCGCGGGCGACCGAGCCGGCCAACCGGCGCCGCGCCGCATCACCAGATTGCGGTTGGCGGCTGGACAGGCTTGGCCCTGGCCTGCGACGCGGTAGCTGACCTATCGGTCGAAGATGACGCCGCCCATTTGGCAAAGCTGCAGCACGACATTTTATGCCACTACATCATCGCTGGCGAGGTGTTGCCGATCGCCTTGGGGGCCGCGTTTTCGGCCGAAGCCGCGCTCACAGACCACTTGGCGCGCCAGCTAGACACATTGGAGCGGCGACACCAACCGCTGACCGGCAAGGTCGAATTCACCCTGTCCGTGCACCGAGCGGATCAGACCGGCACGCCGGTATCGCACGGTGGCGACGGCGCGCAGCATTTGCGCCGCCGCCGGCTGTCGCGGGATCGGATGCGCGCCAATCGCGCCGCGCGCGTCGCGTTTCTGGCCGCGCTCTCAAACCAGCTTTCCGCGCATAGCTGCGCATATCACGAACGCGGACAGTCCAAAACCGGTCGCCTTGCGCGCTACGACGTCCTGCTCTCGAGAGATAAGGTCGATGACTGGCTCACATCGCTCAGCAAGTTGGCAAGTTCAGCTGAACGGCACGGATTGGCGCTCTCGGTGACGGGCCCCTGCCCGGCCTTTTCCTTTGTCGATGCTGCGGCCGATGTCTGAGCCGGCTTTTGACCTGCGCCTGGCCAGCCCCGAAGACGCGCTTAGCGCGCGCGATGGCCGTTTGGTCGATCTGGTCGACGGCTTATTGGACCATGGGGTCGTCATCCGGGCCGAGATATGGCTGACGGTCGCCGATGTCGATCTGGTTTTTCTCGGCGCCGACCTCGTTTTAGCCAGCCCAGACACAATGCGACAGGCGGCGCCATGATGGCTGTTGGCATTACTTGGGCTGACGTCGCGCGGACGCATGATCAAGCGCAATTTTCGACCTTCGGCGATTTGGCAATCATCCGCACGCACGCCGCCTCGGCGCGGGACCGGCTGGCCGATATGATTGCCTGTCATCGCCGCTGGTCCAGCTTTTTGCCCTTTGCGCCGCGCAGTCGCGCCACGCCGCAGATGGCGGCCGCATGGCTGGCGGACCATCACGCGCGGGCCAGAGCAGAATTGGCGCGTCTTGACGGGATGAGCCAGATTTCAATCCTCGCACAAGACGACCAAGCGGCGCCCAAGACGACCGGCGAAACCTTGCGCGCGCGCGCCAAAGCTCATGCCATACGGCGAGACCGCAGCCGTAAGGCGTGTCATTTTTTCGCGCAGATTGGACCGGCTGGGCCAAAAGTGGATCGGAAAACACGCGTTTTGCCCGGCGGCGTTGCGACCGATATCCTGGTGCCGCGCAGCGCGGTTCCGGCTTTCGCCGATGATCTGGCACAGCAGCTGCGCCAGGCGCCGCTTGAAAATTGGCACTGCATGATCACCGGGCCTTGGCCGCCTTTGGCGTTTTTTGAGGGACCCTGCAATGGCTGATGCGGACATTTATTCTCTTTTTCCGGGCGATATCGGCCAATTGGCGGCAAAACTCGGCGATGAGACCGGCCGCATCCAGCTCAACCCCGATACGGTCGAAGCCGATCTGGCGCGCCTGGTTCTGGGATTGATGGCATTTCTGCGGGAATTGATGGAGCTGCAAGCGATCCGGCGGTTGGAAAACGGCAGCCTAAGTGACGCCGAAGAAGAGCGTGTGGGCACAACGTTAATGCGCGCTGAGACCGCAATTTACGAGATGGCCGCGCGCTTTGGGCTAGAGCCGTCCGACCTGTCGCTCGATCTCGGCCCGCTTGGCCGCACGATCTGACCGGTTTCACCTTTCGCTAACCACGATTGACTACAGTCCCACAAAATCATTGTGAGGACGGATATGGCCACGACAAAGCTAAAATTTAATGATAAAAAGCAAGAACTTGGTGAGTGGCTAAACGTTGAAGACGCCTATAGGATCGCCGCCGGCGACGTCGGCGCGATTGTGTCGCACCTTGCGCAGTTGCGCTGTGCCGATGCCGCGGAAAGACTGATGCGCGTGATCGCCGAGCGGCGCCATGTCTACGGCATTACGACCGGCTTCGGCCCGCTGGCCGATCGTCTGATCGACCCGGACGAAGCGACAACATTGCAGCAAAACCTGGTGCATCATTTGGCCAGTGGCGTGGGGCCGCGTCATCCGTGGGTTGAGGCGCGTGCGATGGTTCTGGCGCGGCTGAATACCATTTTGCAAGGCGCATCGGGCGCACGCGCGCCGATCATCGCGCTTTTGACGGACGTTATGAACAGCGATCTGGCGCCCGTGATCCCGCAACGTGGCACGGTCGGCGCGTCAGGCGATCTGACCCCGATGGCCCATGTCGCGCTTGCCCTGCAAGGACGCGGCGCATTTTTCGACCAAACCGGAAAGACCTACGACGCAGATCGCGGGCTGAGGCTATTGAGTGTCGCGCCGCTTACCCTGGCCGGGCGAGACGGGTTGGCTTTGGTCAATGGCACCGCCGCGATGACCGGCGTTGCGCTCTGCAATGCCAAGGCGATGCGGCATCTTCTGGACTGGTCGGTGGCCCTGACGGCGGGCTTGGCGGAGGTTCTTGGCGGCCGGGCCGAGGCGTGGGAACCGGCATTTGCGACACTTAGGCCCCATCCCGGACAGGCTGAGGTCACGCGCGCGCTATTGGCCCGGATCGCCGGAAGTGACGCGGTGATCTGGTCCAAACTGGCGCAGCGTCAGATCGGGGACGACCTTGGCCGCGCCGATTGGATCGGGCAGGACGCCTATACGCTGCGCTGCGCGCCGCAAGTGATCGGGGCTGTCTGGGACACCGCGGAGGCCCACGAACAGACCGTCGAGATCGAGTTAAACGCCGTCACCGACAACCCGATTTTTCCCGAAGACGAAGCTGACCTGGCGCTGCATGGCGGCAATTTTATGGGCCAACAGATTGGCCTTGCGTCAGATGCGCTGGCCAACGGCGTTGCTGTCTTGGCTGGCTTGATGGAACGGCAGGTCGCCCGGCTCTGCGACGAACGGTTGAACATGGGGTTGCCGGCGTTTTTGCATCGCGGCCCGGCTGGCCTCAATTCGGGATTCATGGGGGCGCAGGTCACCGCAACCGCGCTGTTGGCAGAAATACGCGCCATCGGACCGGCAAGTTGCCAGTCGATTTCCACCAATGGGGCCAATCAGGATGTGGTTTCGATGGGAACAATCGCCGCGCGGTTGGCGCGTGACAAGCTGACGATGGCCAGCGAGATTGCGGCCATTCTGGCGCTTTGTGTGGCGCAAGCGATGGATTTACGGCGCCTGCAAGATGGGCCTGCATTTTCCGCGGCAGCCGGCCATTTGCACGCGGTCATCCGCGCGGCAGCGCCGGAGATGTTTGAGGATCGGCCGCTGGGGAAGGAGATCAGCGCCGTTGCCAACATCGTGGCGCGCCAACCTCCTCCTCAGGGATGATTGGCATGCCTAGGCGGCTGCCGGGTCTACTGTCAGGCCGACGGCCTCTGCGTATTTCAACCAGCTTTCGATTGATGCGACAACGGCGCGCACTTCGATTGCGACAAGTTCGATACCGACGAGCGAGACCCGAACGAATGCATCGACCACGACGCCTTTATCTAGGATCCGGTCGACCACTTCCGCGATCGAAGCAGATGCCACGCTTTTTTCAATTGCCATATTGAGCCCTTACTTGCTTTGGGTTGGTGCCATCTAGCGGCATGGCCAATCTAGGGTGCCGGGGCCTAACGCTTCTTTTAAAGCGCGGCACGAAAAACGCGAATGTGTGGAGGATTTCTGCTAAATTTGCACGGATTGTTCGGCTTGAAGCGAGGCGAGAATTTCGGCCAAAGCGAGGCGAAGTTCGCGCGCTTGTCGGTCGACTGCCTCAGCATCCTCGGGCGGAACGTTGCCGTCCGCATTGCCCATTTCGCGAAGGCGCATCAGCGCCTCGATCAACCGCAAATCATCAGCGCGCAATTGCGACAGAGCCATGTCCTCGGTTTCGGCTCCAGGAACCGATAGCGCCTCCAGCCGCGCCACGACCTCTCTTTGCCAACCGTTCTGCACACCGACCATTTCGGTGACGGCCGCGAGCGCTTTTTGGGCCAGCGCGTCATCCGTGGTGGCCTCGGCAACCTGTCCCATGGCCTCCGCCAAGGTCGCGATTTTCTCAGCGATGCGTGTTTCGACCGTCTCGACATGTTTGCGCGAGGTGAATTGACTGGCCGAAATCAGCGTCTTCAGCGTCTCGATCACCGCGTCGATATCCGGTGCATCACCGCTACGCGCCAGCAGGCTTTCCAGCAATTCCGAAATTGCGCTTTGCAGCGTGTCTTGCCGTTTCATCCAGGTGGTCATCGCGACCATCTGCTGTGACAGCGCGCTGCGCACAGGACTGAGATCAAGGCTTGGCGCGGGACGCGCGGTCAACGTGCTGATGCCCTTTTCGAGGTCTTCCAACTGCCTCTGCAATGGCGTGAGCGTCGCGGCCAGCGCGGCGACATCATCGGGCGTGGCCGCGCTGGGCTGCGCGTCGAGCTGGGCGGCAATGGCGTCAAATTTGGCCAACAATTCGGTCTCTGCGTCGCTGCGGTTTTGCTGCATGCCCTGCATGGCAACCATGAACCGGGCCAGAGACTCGCGCACGGGTGTCAGATCGAGCGTCGGGATCGGCCGCGCGACAAGGCTTTCGATATCCTGCATCAACTCGCGTTGGCGGTTGTCGGCCAGGGTGTCCAGCCGGTCGAGACGCGACAGCATCGGGTCGGTCACGCGTGAGAAATCGGACGCTTCGGCGCGGGCCAATTTGAAATCATTGACCAAACTGGTGAGCATGCCGGCCAGTGCATCCATGCGCGTCACCAAGGGTTGGCGCATAGCGTCGATACCGGCATGCAATCCCGAGCCAAGCTCCGCGATGGCGCCGTCCCCCGGCACAGCCCGCAGCGCCGCCTCGACCGCGCCAAGCCTGTCGATGACGTCGGACAAATGTGCTTCATGACGATCGGCAATCGTCTTCAGTGCGACCGTATAGCGTGCCATTGCCTCGCGTTGCGGGCGGGTATCGGGGATCGGTAGAGGCCGGTTTGCGGCGGCTTCGGCCGCATCGGCCAGACGCCGTGCCTCGCCGATGATCTTGCCTTCAAGCTGCGACAGGTGTTCGGCCAGACCGGCCAGTTCTGCCGAGGTGTCGTGCGGGGCCGGGAGGTCTGCGATTTGCGCCGACAGGGCGGCGATCTTTTCACTGTAATCTCGGGGTTCAGGGAGCGCCGCAATCCGCTCGGACAACTCTGCCTGCGCCTTGGCAACCGCCTCATCGGTCGCGTTTAATTGCGTGGACACCTCTTTGAGGTGGTCGGCCAGGGGATCGATCTTTCCCGTTAGCTGTGCCCGCACAGCATGCAGCGTCTCGGCCAGAGGCGCTACATGTGCGGCATGTGCTGCGTCCGCCTTTTCAAAGGCGCGGAAGACCTCCGCGAGTTGATCGGCCAGGCGCGTTTCGATCCCGCCGATCTTGTCGCTAAGCGGTTCGATCTTGCCCGCAAGTTGTGACTGTACCGAAGTTATCGCTTCGGTAAGTGGCGCGACCTGGGCGGCATGCGTTGCTTGGGTCTTTTCGAACGCGCCAGAGAGCTCCGCCACCTGATCGGCCAGGCGCGTCTCGATCCCGCCGATCTTGTCGCTCAGTGGCTCGATCTTGTCCGAAAGCTGCGATTGCACCGAGCTCAGCGCCTCGGAAAGCGGTGCGATCTGCGCGACTTGTGCGGTTTGCGCGTGATCGAACCTCTGGGCAAGTTCCTCCAACGTCTCAGAAAGCCGCGCATCGATGCCGCCGATTTTATCGCCAAGCGGCGCTATTTCGCCCGATAACTGCGTTTGCATCGCGCTGAGCGCGTCCGCAAGCGGAGCGATCTGGGCCACCTGCGCGGCTTCCGTCTTTTCAAATGCGCGGGCAACTTCGGCCAAGTGATCGGCCAAGCGCGTCTCGATCCCACCCATCTTTTCACCAAGCGGGCCAATCCTGTCGGCCACACGGGCTGTCAGGCCTTCAAGTGCGGCGCTCAATGGGGCCAACCGCTCAAGCAATCGCGTCTCGAGCTGCGCGAGTGCAGCCTGACTTGCATCGCGGTCCACCGCGACCGCGCTTTGCTGCGCCGATGCCTCGTGGGACAGGGTTGCGAGGGCTGCGTCAATTTCCGACAGACGCAGCAACAGTGTTTCGGCATGACGGTCGGCCGCCTCAGCGCGCGTTTCCTCTAGGCTGGCCAAGCGTTGGGCAAATTCTGCGATCGCGGGCTGGTCCTCTGGCGGTTTGGTCGCAGCATCGCCAATACCTTGCGCAAGCCCTTCAAGACGTGTCGAGAGCGCGTCGATGGCATCCAAAACACGTGTCTCTTGCTCAGCGAGATTAGGCTGCTCGTCCTGGCGAACGATGTTTTCAGCCATGGTAAACTCAAGCTGTTCAATGCGATCGAGCAACCGCTCAATCCGTTCGTCAGCGGACCCGGCCGGCGGTTCAGATGCGGCCAGATCGAGCCGCGCTGTACGGTCGATGACAGCGCCAAGATCGGGCTGCGCGTCTGGGTCGCTACGATTGGATACAAAAACCATTTCGGCGCTTTGCGCGTGCGACATTGGAACCTCCGGACGGACGATTTCCTTATCCCTAGGCCGAACCGGTAAACGAAGTGTTTACCTCGATTGCGTAACCGCGCGTCGGCCGCAATGCACCAGCGGCGCCGCCGGCTGCATTGCCCGACTAAAGCAAATATTCAGATTTCACTTCTAATCGGGCGGCATCTCTTTCGATGACGAGGCCCCAAATGGCAGACGCTCAGCCCGACGCAACGGTCGCCAAACACGATTACTCGGCAGCTTTGGGTGCACGCCTGGCGGAAACCGGGGTGTATTTGGTCTTTGACGCGGCCAGTGGAAAATTGCTTCACGCCAACGAAAAAACCATCTTCATGCTAGAGATGTCGGAGGACGGGCTGTCGGATTACGATTTTTCGACCATTTGCTCGGCCAATGACGAAGACACCTCGGATTTGTGGTTCGAATTGGTCGCCGGCGCGCGCGAGACATGGTCCGGCGCGATCACTGCGGTCCTTTCGGCAAGCCAGACGCCTGTGCAATTTGTCGCCACGTTGGCCGGGCCCGATGGCGGCGATCAGCAGGTGGTCCTTTACGGCGAAAAGATCGAAGAAAGCGCCGCCCAATCCGCGGATATGGGCGTCTTTACAGGGATGTCGGACTATCTTGGGGTGCTTGAGTTCAACGCCGAGGGCCAGATCGTCGCAGCAAATGAACGCGCCGATATGGCGTTGGAATATTTCAGCAACGATCTTGTCGGCCAAAGCCTTGAGGCGCTCTGGCCAAAGGAAGAAATCAACAAACCCGAATATGTGGAGTTTTGGGAAAAGCTCCGCCAAGGGCGCATCGTTGAGGGGTGTTTCCGGCACAAAACCGGCGAGGGAAACGAGCTGTGGTTGCAATCGACCTATGTGCCGATCCGCTCCAGCGACGGCATGCTCCAAACCGTCAAGCAATGCATCATGGATGTCACCGATGCCACCGTGATGGCCCGGCGCAACATGTACCTTCTCAACGCCATGATGGGGGCCTTGAACACCGCGGAATTCGACACCGACGGGCATTATGTCGATGCCTCCAACAGCATGGTCGATTTGCTGGGCACGAAGAAGGATAACTCTCTGATTGGTCGGGCAACCGGGCGCTTTGTCGATCCGGAATTCCAACGCGATGAGGCCTATACCGCGGCTTGGAACCGCGCGGTCGACGGCGAAGGCGGCATGATCGACATCAAACATGTCAAAGACGATGGCAAGGTGTTCTGGACGTCGAGCCATCTGCTTCCGGTCTATGGCGATGATGGCAAGGTCGCACGCGTGCTTGAGATTGCGTTTAACAATCATACCATGCGCACCGAACTTGACGATATCCGCCGGCGCTATGATCTGGTCAACGACGCGGTTGGCCTTGTTGAGATGACCTCGGCCGGCAAGATCGAGGCAGCCAATCAACGGTTTTTGGACGATCTTGGCCTACTCGACACCGATATTGTCGGCAAAGAATACCAAAAACTTGTCCCAAATGAGTTCCACCACAACAATGCGTTTCGCGACTTCTGGGATCATCTGATCGCTGGGAACACGTCCGAAGGCACGTTCCGGCGCGTTGGGGCCAACGGCGCGGAGGTGTGGTTTCAATCCGTCTACGCGCCGCTGCGTCGGCCCGAGGATCGGCGGGTGCGCCGGATTTTCTGCATCACGCGTAACGTCACCGAACAGCGCCGCAAGGACGCTGACAATGAAGGCAAGCTTAAAGCCTTCGAAGACATCATCGGCATGGCAGAATACGAACCCGATGGCGCGCTGGCCTCTGCCAACAGCTCCTTTTTGACTGGTTTGGGGTATCAGCTCGAAGATATTCACGCCCGCAACCATTCGATGTTCGTCATGCCGGAAGACGCCGATAGTGATGCGCAAAGCAACATCTGGCGGCGCTTGCGCGAAGGCGAGCGCATCGAGATGGAGGATCGCCGCGTCACCAATTCCGGCGAGGCACGCTGGTTCAGCGTCAATTTCGCACCGATCCTGGATCATTCCGGGCGGGTCCGCAAAGTGGTGGAATTGATCCGCGACGTGCATGAACGGCGCACGCGGGTGCAAGACCTCGAAACCCGGATCGAGGCGGCAGACGGTGTCTTTGGCATGATCGAATTCGACACAAGCGGCACCATCACAAAGGTCAATGACGGGCTATTGCGGATTGTCGGCTATTCGGCCCGCGAACTCATCGATCAACACCACAGCATGCTATGCGAAACCTCCGAAGCATCGTCGCAGGCCTATCGCGACTTTTGGCTCGCGCTAACCAAGGGCGAAAGCCGGGACGGCTTGTTCCGCCTGCGCGGCCGCATGGAGCGGGAGATTTTCGTTTTGGGCAATTATGCCCCGATCACCAACGTGCTTGGCGAGGTTGCCGGATCGGTTCTGTTTGCCATCGACGTCACGGAATTTGTGCAGTTCAAAAAGTCCTCCAAGGAGGCAACAGACGAAGCGCTGGAACAAATCGATGGCCTCAAGAACGCCTTCGGCGACGACACGGTGGACTACGCGCAGCTCGACAAGCTTTTGAAAGCGTCGCAATCGGTGATGCAGGACAGCGAAAGCACCCTCGCGGTCGGGATCGACGATCTGCGCGAGATGCGGGCCTCCGTTAAGTTGATCCATGACACGGTCTCGACCGTGAGCGAGATTGCCACACAGACCAATTTGCTGGCCTTCAACGCAGCGATCGAAGCGGCGCGCGTGGGCGAAAACGGTGAGGGCTTCTCGATCGTTGCGGACGAAGTGCGCCGCCTGGCCGAGCGGAATTCAACCGCCGCTAAGGACATCCTGGCACAGGTCAAGGTCATTTCGGAGCGTGTCGATACCGGATCGTCGAATTCTGAAACCGCGATACAAGCGATCCGCGACGGTAACCGCCAGATCGTGGACGTCCAAGGCTGCCTCAGCGAAATTGTGGCCCGGAGTGAGACCGAAAACGCGTCGGTCTCAAGCGCCGAAAAGATCGTCAAATCAATCAAATCGGGCGCCAGTTCGTAATGACAGCAACCGCGGCCGAAAGAGGCAAGTTGACCTTAGGGCTCTTGCACCTCAAAGGTCAGACCATCGCCATCGACGTCGATGCGCTGGCCGAAGTTGCCCATATCGAAACATTGCGGCAAACGGTCGACCCGCATCCTGGCGTTTTGGGGCTGATCTCGATCCGCGGCGCCCTCATCCCGGTTTGCGACCCGTTCGGCGCCTATTCCGATGATGCGTCCTCGGCCCCGCCGGCCATCGCGGCCGTGTTGGCCCGAGATGATCTGGTGATCGGCCTGGCTGTTGACGGCGTCAACGGGCTGCGGCGCTTCGATGCCGGCGAAATCCAATCCATGCGCGGCAAGATGGGCCGAGGGTTCAGCGCCGGCACCATTCACCGCGGCGACCAGATGATCGAAGTGATTGATGCCAAGACCCTGTTGGAGGAGGCAAATCTGCCGAGTGCCTGCACGCGGCTCAACAAAACCCACCAGGCCCATCGGTCGACCGCGCGGCCTTATCTGACCTTTGAGGCCGGTCATGTGCATTTTGCCGTTCCCGCACGCAATATCTTTGGCACCGTACCGCGCCAAGAAATTGAGGATCTGACCCTAGCTGATGGGACCTATTTGGGCACAATCACCTATTTCAGGCGGCGCGTACCGGTGATGGACACCAATCGCGTCTTTGGCCTTGGGGCGCGACCGCCGCATCATGCCTCCGAAACCGTTGTGCTGCGTCTGCCCGAAGACCGCCTCTTGGGCCTTGCGGTGGACCGCATTTGCCATGTTGCACTCCCGCCGAAAGATGCCTTTCGCCCGTTGGAGCTGCGCCTGGATGCGCGCATGGATCTGTTGTCCGGGACGGTGGAGCTAGACGGGACCGAACACTTCTTAATCGCTGAGGAAAGACTAACCGACGACAGCCGGCTAAAGAACGCCGCCGAACTCTCCGACCCGCAACAAGACGCCGCAGCTGAGCTCACCGAAGATGACCGCGCGGTGCAACAGGCCAAAGCCAGCGGGGCAAGTGCGATCGAAAAGCTGCGCGATCGGTTTTTGTTGGTCGATGCCGGAACCCAGATCGCCCTGCGCATGGGCGAAATTCGCGGCATGCGAGAGCCGCCAACCACTCGTGACATCACCACATCGACTGCAGACCTTCCGGGCTTTGAAGGCTTGTTCTTCTCCGATGGGGCCTTGGTGCCGTTGATCAATCTGGCCACCTATCTGGGCTTTGCCAATGATGACGATCATCCCCGAGCGCGGGTTCTGATGGTCGAAAATGAGGGCTTTGTGGCGGGGTTTTTGCTGGACGACGTTGAGAGCATCGCAACATCGATTTGGTTTTCACGCCAAGATGACCGGATATCGGCGCAATTCGATCTGGTCGCTGTGCGCCGCGACGGCAAAACCGAGGTGTTCAATTACCTCGATATCCGGGCGGTCACGGGCCGGATTGCTTCCCAATGGCGCCGCCCGGCGCTCGAACAGGCACTCGAATGACGACATGCGCGCCCGGACTGGGCTGGACACGCACCGCGCCGCCGTAGCGCGCGACAAGCGCGCCAACAATGGCCAGGCCCAAACCCGGGCCCGGCGAACGGTGCCCGCATGCAGCCCGCGTCAAAGGTTGAAAGGCCGTGTGCGCCATATTTTGCGGAAAACCGGGGCCATCGTCGCATATACTTAGCGCCCAACCGCCACCGGGCTGGGCCTGACTGCGAAGCGTGACCGTCGGGGCACCGTCGGGGTGGAATTTACGCGCATTGTCAATCAGTTCCCGCACGAGGAGCGTGACATCCTCGACCGATACGTGGACTGTGCAAGCCTGCAACTCCAGTTTCAAATCGACGCCCTTCGGCACAGGCATAGCCGCGATCACAGTGCCCGGATCAATCGGTTCGACTTCGGTCATCGGCCCCTGCCCCGCTGCTGCAAAGACAGCGAGCCGGGCAAGCAATTCGTCCAATCGTCCCGCATTTTCAGCCACCAGTCGCAGCATCGTGACGACCGCGGGCGGCAGGGCGTCATCTCGCGCCTCCATGTCTTCGGAAATCCAGTGCGGCAGATCGGCCAAGGCGCGGACCGGACCGCGGATATCATGCACCAGCCGATGCAAAAACCGGTCTTTGTCCGGCATCAACGACGCCCCCGAAGCACGACGCCGCTGCCAAAAGGAAACCACGGCAACGGCGCCGCCATGTCTGCGTCGATCTTGCGACAGGCGGTGCCTGGGGCGGGCCAATACCTGATCGGCAACGGATCCGGCGCATCACACATCCAGGGGCAGCACAAAAACGCTCGTACTGTCAGCTGGCAAAACATGAGGCCTCCCGACGCAAGACAAGGACGCCATCAATACCGTTAAGAAAGGTTTAACCCCCACAAAGATGGCCCATCCGCGCCATAGAATTGGCCATTTCGGTCGCGTGTAGCGCAGTTCGCGCGCTACGTGCCGGTTAGACTGGGCGTAAAGCAACGGAGACAGCGATGGCAGAGACGGCACGGGTTGTGGTGATCGGCGGCGGCGTGGTCGGGTGTTCGGTGCTCTATCATCTGGCGCGCGCCGGCTGGACCGATGTGATGCTGCTGGAACGGTCGGACTTGACCAGCGGCTCGACCTGGCACGCCGCTGGCGGATGCCACACGGTCAATGGCGATCCAAACGTTGCCAAATTGCAGAAATACACCATCGATCTCTACCGCGAGATCGAAGCGCTTTCGGGCCAGGCGACCGGGTTCCATATGACCGGCGGGGTGATGTTGGCCTCGACAGCGGAACGCTTCGATTGGCTGAAATCGATGTCGGCCAAGGGGCAGTATCAGGGGATTGAGACCCGCGTCATCTCACCCGAAGAGGCCCATGAGATCATGCCGCTTTTGGACCCAAGCTGTTTTGTCGGCGCGTTGGCAACGACTGTTGACGGCCATCTCGATCCCTCGGGCGTCACCTATGCCTACGCTAAATCGGCCCGCAAACTCGGCGCGAAAATCGAAACCCACCGGAAGGTCGAGGCGATCACGCGCAGCGCCGATGGCTGGGTCGTCAAGACCGAAAAAGGCGATGTGCTGTGCGAGCATGTCGTCAATGCCGGCGGGCTCTGGGCCCGCGAGGTTGGCCGCATGGTCGGTCTGGAATTGCCCATCTTGGCGATGGAGCATATGTACCTTTTGACCGAGGACATGCCCGAAGTTGCTGATATCAATGAAAAAACTGGCAAGGAAGTTGTCCACGCCGTCGATTTCGACGGAGAGTTATACCTGCGCCAAGAACGCGGTGGCATGCTCATGGGCACCTACGAAAAGGCCTGCAAGCCGTGGTCGCCACGCACGACACCGTGGGATTTCGGACATGAATTGCTGCAACCCGACATAGATCGGATCGCGCCATCGCTAGAGGTTGGATTTGAACACTTCCCGGCTTTTGAGACGGCTGGGATCAAGCAGATCATCAATGGCCCCTTCACCTTCGCGCCCGACGGCAACCCGCTGGTTGGACCGATCCGGGGTATGCCCGGGATGTGGAGCGCCTGCGGGGTGATGGCGGGCTTTAGCCAAGGTGGCGGCGTTGGTTTGGCCTTGGCAAACTGGATCACCGAAGGCGATCCGGGATTTGATGTCTGGGCGATGGATGTCGCGCGTTACGGCGATTGGGCCACGCTGAGCTATACCAATGCCAAAGTGCAGGAAAACTACGCACGCCGCTTTTCGATCCGGTTTCCCAACGAAGAATTGCCCGCCGGGCGACCGCTCAAAACGACCCCGATATATGATCAATTGCTGCGGCTTGGCGCGCAAATGGGCGACAATTGGGGCTTGGAGGCACCGCTGTGGTTTTCCACCGATGGAACGGCCGATGTCTTTTCCTGGCGCAGGTCGACGGATTTTGACTTCGTCGCCGGAGAGGTGAAGGCCTGCCGCGAGGCCGTTGGTATTATGGAGATTTCCGGCTTTTCGAAGTTTCGCATGAGCGGGACCGGCGCCACAGACTTTCTCGACAAGGTCTTGGCCTGCCGGCTGCCCGGCCCAGGCCGGATGGCGCTTGCGCCGATGCTGAAAGACGATGGCAAATTACAGGGCGATCTGACGGTCGCCTGTCTCGATGATGACACATACATGCTTTTCGGCTCAGGCATGGCTGAGCTGTTTTATACCCGCTGGTTCGAGGCGCATCAGCCGACCAATGTGGATATCGACGTGCTGGGCCTGGGGCTTTGCGGTGTGTCGATTGCAGGGCCCAATGCACGCGCCCTTTTGGCGCGGGTGACCGGGTCGGATGTGTCCAACGCAGCGCTAAGGTTCATGGCGATCCGGCAGATGGACATTGCAATGGCGCCCGCACTTGTGGGCCGGGTCAGCTTCACCGGCGATCTGGGCTACGAGATTTGGATGAAGCCGGAATACCAGCGCCACATCTTCGAGGCCCTGATGCGCGCGGGCGCCGATCTGGGGCTGAAACCCTTTGGTCTGCGCGCGCTAAATGCGATGCGGTTGGAAAAAGGCTTTGGCGGTTGGGCACGCGAATACCGTCCGCTTTACGGCCCGGTCGAAGCAGGGCTCAGCCGATTTGTCGCCTATGACAAGCCAGCTGCATTTATTGGCAAAACAGCCGCCCGCGCCGAACGCGATGCGGGCGGGGAGTTACGGCTTTTGACCTTTGCGCTTGAGGCAAAGGATGCCGATGTGATCGGCGATGAACCGATCTGGCAAAATGGCGATGTGGTGGGCTGGGTCACATCGGGCGGCTATGCGCATCACAGCGCAAAATCTGTGGCGATGGGCTATGTCGACCGACGCGTCGCGCATGCATCGACCGATTGGACGATCGAGCTTTTGGGCGATCGCATCCCGGCACGGCGCCTGTCGGCACCTCTTTTTGATGCCAATGCGGCCCGCATGCGCGGCTAGCCGTCGCCGTTTTGCCAGGCCGAGATTGCCGCATTGGGCTCGGCCGGCGCAGAGGCGGCCCGCCCGCGCGCTATCCGCGGCGTCCGGCGGCGAAAATAATGCAGCTCGCGCGCGCCAAAGTAGAAGCTGACGATGGCCCCCAAAAGCCACCAAAGCGGCTCCGGCACGGCATCAAGCCCGGACATGCGCGCCGAAAAACCCACCGGATCGATCATCGCAAAGATAAAAAGACCCAATGTGCCAAAGGCCAAAAACGGACGCGGCAAGCGATTGATGGCATTGACGAGGCGATCGAAAAAGCCCGAGCGATCATGGATAAATTCCGCGGCCAAAGCGGTCATGGCCGCGGCACGCAGTTCAGCCTGCAATTCCATGGCGCGGGTCTCGTTCGGTGTAAAGACTTCGGCCACCTCCGAAATCGCGCCGCTCAGGCGGTCGACATTTCCCAAATTTCCCAACATGCGTCCGATCACCCCCATGCGGCCACCCGCGCGGCATGCTCGGCCTGCGAGAGGTGAAATCTGGGCGAAATGAATTCCTCGGCGCGCTTGATCCAACCGCCCTTGCCGCCATCGCGCCTGCGGGCGTATTTCCGGCTCTGCGGACGTAGATCGGCAATGCGGTAATAGTAGTTCCGCCGCGCAATCCCGTAGGCATCAGCAATGTGATCGGGGGCCAGTTTCGTGGCCGTCCGCACCGCGCCCAGGGTTTCAGGGCCAATGATGCCGTCAACGGCGATGTCATGACCCATCTGACGCAACATGCGCTGCAAGATGACGACCGCGTTGCCACCGGCATTGACATACATGTCAAAAACGCTCGGCTGTAGGATTTCCGGCAACTCCGCGATCCCGGGCCGGTCAAAGTAGTGCTCGACAAAGATATCGACGGCCTGGGCGCGGGTCAGCGCTTTGACATCGGCCAAATCGACGTCGCCGTCTTGGTCAAGGTCGAGCCCGAGACCCCGCATCGTCCCAATCGTTACGCCGAAATTCGTCGCCCCGCCGGGATCGTCCGGATCGTTCACAAAACCGCCCTCGCGGGCGACGATACCATTTGCAATTTCAAGAACCGACAGCATGGCCAGCCCTCCATGCTCGGTTTCAGATGACATGCGTTTTCCGCAAAATTGGTGAAAACTTTCCTAAAGCTCAGCTTTCACTGTCGGGGTCGCGGTAGACGCCTTGTTCTTGCAACGCCTCAATGACCTCGACCGGCATGTAGGTTTCGTCATGTCGGGCCAGGATTTCCGAGGCCTCGAAAACACCGTTGATCAGGCGGCCCGTGCCCACCATGCCCTCGCCCTCGCCGAAAAGATCAGGCAGCACACCGGTATAGGCGACGGGGACGCTGGCACCGCCATCGGTGACATCAAAGGTAATGGTCTCGCCCTGACCGCGCACCAATGTGCCTTCCGCCACCAAACCGCCGATGCGGAACACCTCGGTCGCCGGCGGCGGTGCTTCGGCCACTTCCGTCGGGGTGCGAAAGAAATTGATGCCTTCGCGAAAACCATACCCGATCAGCACCGACGCACCGGCCAAAAGCGCCATTGTCACCGCGACAATTTGGATGCGTCGTTGCTTCTTCAGTCCGCGCAAGGGTCACCTCAAGGAAACAGCGGTGCAATCGTCAGGCCCGTGGTTTCGGGCAATCCCAACATCAGATTGGCGTTCTGGATCGCTTGTCCAGAGCTGCCTTTGGTCAAATTGTCGAGGGCCGCGAAAATTTGCGCCCGACCCGGACGCCGATCCGCCGCCACGCCAATATGGCACATATTCGATCCGCGCACATCACGGGTGGACGGCGCGTGGCCTATTGGCAGGACCTCCAGGAATGGCTCGGCCCGATAGGCCTCGGCCAAGGCCGCGTGCAGATCCGCGGCCTGCCCATGAACATAGATCGTCGCCAAAATACCGCGGTTCATCGGCGCCAGATGCGGCGTGAATTGCACTGTGATCTGCCGGCCTGCAACGCGGCTAAATTCCTGATCGAACTCACCTAAATGCCGATGCGTGCCGCCGATTGCATAGGCGTTGGCGCCCTCGGACATCTCCGCATGGAGCAAATGTTCCTTCAGCGAACGCCCCGCCCCGGACACGCCCGTGACGAGGTTGATAATAATCTCATCAAGATCGACCAGCCCCGCCGCAATGAGCGGCCGCAACGGGTATTGACCGGCAGCAGCATTACACCCCGTGCCCGCAACAAGACGCGCAGCCTTGATCTCGTCACGATAAAACTCCGTCAGGCCATAGACGGCCTCGGTCTGCAATTCCGGTGCGGCATGTGGTTTTCCATACCATTTTTGATACGCAGCTGGGTCACGAAGGCGAAAATCAGCGCTGAGATCAACAACCTTAAGATCATCCGGTAGCGCTTTGATAACACTTTGCGATGTTGCATGCGGCAAAGCGCAAAAACACAGATCGATCGCGCTGAAATCGACCTCTTCAATGCGGCAGAGCATTGGCAGATGAAGATGGCGCAGAAACGGGTATACTGCGGCCATCGGCTGCCCCGCTTTTCGGTCCGCCGTCAGGGCCGTAATCGTCAGATCCGGATGTGTGGCGATGAGCCTCACAAGCTCTGCCCCGGTATAGCCCGAGGCGCCCAAAATGGCGATGGAATGGGTCATGGCTTTACGATCCCAGCAACGGGGGATAGGCTCCTTTGCGTTATTTAAGCCAGAAGTGTCATGGACACCGATCAGATCAGTGCGCTAGAGCGGCTTCTTTCACCGATTTTGGCCTCGGACTCAAGTTCTCTTGTCGGCGCGCTTTTGCTGTTGCTGGTGACCTCATCCTTGGCGCTGGTCGGCAAACTCGTCACGTCGGCGGTCATGCTGGGTCAAAACTGGTATGATTACCGCCGCCGTCGCCGTGAGGCGCTGACAGACATTGTGATCTACGCGCGTACGTTTTTTCTCAATGTGGATCGGGTCGCAACGCCTGAGGCGCTGGCCCCGGTCCGCGCCGCCATCAAAGCTGATCCGAAGGGCTACCGGGCGTTTCACGCAACGATCGACGATGAAGAGGTCTATCGCGAATATAAACAGATCCGGCGCACCCTCTCGCCCGAAGAGATGTCGCTGTGTGATACCTTTTTTGACCGCGCGCGCATCTTCCGCGCCTATTACGAAAAGCTCGCCGCAGACGAGTTCAAGGAGTTATCCGAAGAGCGCAAGCTCAACTCACTCGATCAGTTGATCGCCCTGGGCGAACGCCTTGATGAGATTTATGTGCGGCTGAGACAAGACGGGACGGAGTTTCGGGCCATGGCCAATGAAATTCGGGCCGAGAGGCTTTTGCCCGGGCGAGAAGGCGCATACGAACCGAAAACGACGAAATATGCAGCAAAAGGAACGGCTTTGCCGAGACGCGAGTCGCCCGCCGCGTAACTCTGCGATCAGACGATTGGGGGAAGAGGTCCGTGTACCATGCCCCTTAATTAAGCCAGCAATGCATAAATTTCAATGAAGAACGCACCACGCGGCCGGTCAGGCACTTTCAAACCGGACCTTACGTCGGAGAAAGCGGGTCGCCTCGGCGCCAACCCGGTCCGGATCGCCCGTGGTCAGAAAGGCAGGTTCCGTGCCGGTGCCGAGTTTGTCGGGGTGTCGGCTGAGGTAGTCGGCAAGGCTGTCTGCGACCAGATCAGCCTGGCTGAAGACCTTCACCTCCGGCCCAAGCGCGGTCTGAAACGCCGTCTTCATGATCGGGTAATGGGTCGATCCCAAAATAGCCGCATCCGGCTTTGGCATTTTGCGTTTCAGGGCCTCGACATGGCTGTTGACCAGGGCCTCGGCCAAGATCATGTCGCCATCTTCAATCGCATCGACCACCCCGCCGCAGGCTTGTGCCTCCACATCGACGCCAATGGCACGGAAGGCCAGTTCGCGCTGAAAGGCACGGCTGGCCACCGTCGCCGGTGTGGCAAAGAGCGCCACGGTTTTGACCGCAACTTCGCGCGGTGGGGAATTATCGCCCCATTGCCGTTCGGTGAGCGCCTCGATCAAGGGAACGAAGACGCCCAAGACGCGTTTGTCTTCGGGCACCCAGGATTCCTGCATGCGCCGCAACGCCACCGCCGAGGCCGTATTGCAGGCCAAAATCACCAAATCGCAGCCCGCTTGAAACAAGCGCGATGCAGCCGCAGTCGTCAGGTCATAGATGTTGTCGGCGTCGCGCACGCCATAGGGCGCATGCGCGTTGTCGCCAAAGTACACAAACGGCACCTCAGGCAAGCGTTGACTTACCGCGTCTAGAACCGTCAGGCCCCCCAGCCCGCTATCGAAGATGCCCACCGCCATTATTGTCTCAGTACCAGTCTCGCGGGCGACTGATGCCGCCACCATGCCGTTCTTCGAATTCAAAGCCGATCTGGCGCGTGTCCAGAGGCTTGGGGCTGAGCGCATAGGTTCTTTCTCGCAGAAAGTCCATCATCCCACGCGCATCGGTTTTGAAGCGCTCAATTTCGTCGCGCGCAATTGGCTCACCCACGGCAATACGCACCGGCGTATTCACCCGGCTTTTGAACTCTTTGATCAACATTCCCATGCGTAAGGTTGAATGCATGTGGCTCATCAATTGGAAGAGGCGCGAATTGTGACCGTCGAAGTAAACCGGCACCACCTGGGCGTCGGATTTGGTGATCATCCGCGCGGTGAAACTGCGCCAATTGGGATCCATCGGGCGGGCAAAGGGCTTGTGCGCCGTCGACACCGTACCGCCCGGAAAGATCCCGATGATGCCGCCATCGGCCAGATAGCGTAGCGCCGCCTTTCGGGTCGAGATGTTCAGCGCCATAGCCTCTTTGGTGTCGTCAAAGGATATCGGCAGGATGATGCGGTCGAGGTCCTCGGCCTTACGGAACACCCGGTGGGCGAGGATGCGGAAATCGCCGCGGGATTTCGACATGATATAACCGAGGATCAGGCCATCGAGGATGCCATAGGGGTGATTTGCGACCACGACCACCGGGCCGCTAGCGGGGATGTGGTCTAGGCTGCCGGCGATGACGTCCAGACTAAGCCCATAGCGTTGAACCATAATTTCCCAGAAATTGCCGCCCTGGCGCACCTCTTCATCATAGCCGTCCGCGCGCTTGATCAGACCCAGCCGACCGGTGGCGTTTTCCATCACGCGGATCATGGCTTGCCCGCCCTTCGACACCGCCGAAGAAGCGTAACTGATCTCGCGCGCGACTTGGCGCTTTTCGCGCCGTGCGCCCCTGCGGTGTTTTTGTGTGGCCATGGATTGGTCGTTTAGGCCGTTGCGGCGATTCTGACCAGAGGTCTCAACGCCGCGTCCAGCCCCAAAGGCACAAAAGTTCCATAACCACATGCGCGCCAGCGACCGCGGTGATCCCGCCATGATCAAACGGGGGCGAGACTTCGACCACATCGCCGCCGACCAGATTAATGCCCGCCAGATCGCGCAGCAAAATCGCCGCCTGCGCGCTGCTGAGCCCGCCCCAAACCGGCGTGCCGGTCCCGGGCGCAAACGCCGGATCGAGCGCATCGATATCAAAGCTGAGATAGACCGGGGCCGTGCCGGTTTTTTCCCGAAGTTGCGCGGCGACGGCGCTCGGCCCATTGTCGTGGACAGCGCGCGCATCGATAATGTCGATGCCCAGATTGTCGGGCGCCACGGTGCGGATGCCGATATGGCAGGAACGATCCACATCGATCAGTCCTTCGCGGACCGCCTTGTAACAAAACGTGCCGTGATCGATGCGCGTCGGTTTATCGTCCGGCCACATATCGGTATGGGCATCGAATTGGATCAACGCGATTGGGCCGTATTTGGCTGCATGCGCGCGCAGCGCGGGCAAGGTGATGGAATGATCGCCGCCCAGGAGTATGGCCGCGGCATCGGCGCGCAAAATCCCCTCGACATGATCCGCGATGCGGGTCGGCACGTCTGCGGTATCGGCATAATCAAAGGCCATGTCGCCGTAATCGACAATGGCCAGGGCCTCCAGCGGCGAATATCCCTCCCAACCATAGGGCGGATCGAACGGTTGCAATGTCGCGGCCTCGCGCAAAGCCCGCGGACCCAAACGCGTACCGGGCCGATTGGTCACGGCCTGATCAAAGGGAATGCCGGTAATGGCCATATCGACGCCGCGCAGATCGCGCGTATAGCGGCGACGGAAAAAGCTGGGCGCGCCGGCAAAAGCGTTCTCAAAACTCAGCCCCTTAAGCGACGCACGCCGGAAAGCCGCGTCTACCTCGTGCTTTGCGTCCTCTTGTGCCATGACCCTCTCCGATCGAACTCCGCTAAGCTGGCCCGACCGGACACGAAAAGACAAGATCGCCCGTGGCCAAACTAACGCGTCAGGCTATTGTATCAATCGCGTATCAATTTCGCATCAGGAGCGGCGCGTGGCAGATTTGAAAGACCAGTTTCTTGAGGGCATGAGCCGGTCTGCTGCATCCGTCTCTGTCGTAACGACAAACGGGCCGGCCGGGCGCGCCGGTGTCACGGTCTCGGCGATGACATCGGTCTCGGCCGATGGCGACCGCCCGACCATGCTGGTCTGTCTCAATGCAAGCTCCAATACGCTCGCGGCGCTGTTGCAGAACCAGTGCTTTGCAATCAACGTGCTTCGGATCGACCACCAGGCCATCGCGGATGTCTTTTCGGGACGGGTTGCGGCGCCGGGCGGAGACCGCTTTGCCGCAATTGCCACGATACCAGGGCCAACCGGCGCCCCAAGACTACGAGATGCCCTTGTCAGCTTCGATTGCGCGCTTTTATCGGCAGAGCGGATCGGCACGCATCATGTCTGTATCGGCGCGGTCGAGGCGGTCACAACAGCCGCAGAGGGCCGCCCGCTGCTTTACGGTATGCGCCGGTATCTGCGTCCCGAAACGCACTGAATACTCCCCGGGTGCGCGAGGGGTGGGCAACCCCTCGCACGCTTGCGCAGCCGCCCGCGCGCGAGAGCCCATTCGGGCCCGAGCAAGCGGGCACCCGCGATCCCAGGCCTATCGCGCGCCCGCCACCGGCAAAGCGCGCTCCGCCATGCGCGCAAAAAAGCTCGCGCCGACCGGCGCCACATCGTCATTAAACTCATAGGCCGGATGGTGCAGGCCCGGTCCCGGCCCCTGGCCTAAGGCAAGATAGGCGCCGGGCCGTTTGGCCAGCATGTAGGAAAAATCCTCCGCACCCATTTCCCGACCCATATCCGTGACAACGCGCTCTGCGCCGACAACATCGGCGGCAACCTCGGCAGCGAACGCCGCCTCACGCGGCGTGTTGACCGTGGCGGGATAGCCGCGCACATAACGCAACGTTGCGGTGACATCATGCGCCGCAGCAACGCCCGCGATCAGCGCGTTTAGCCGCTGTTCGACCATATCCTGTACCTCGGTTTCAAAGCTGCGCACCGTGCCGCAGAAAAACGCCGTGCCGGGGATGACATTATCCGCAGAGCCCGCCTGAAACTGCGTCACCGACACAACAAGGTCTTGCGTCGCTTTGTGATTGCGCGAGACAATCGTTTGCACCGCTTGAACCATCGCGACAGCCGCAATCAGCGGATCGCGCGTCTCATGCGGCATTGCGCCATGACCGCCCTGACCAACCACATCGACAAAGAACGTATCGACCGCAGCCAACATGGGGCCCGGCGACGTCCACAAGTGACCCTCCGGCAAACCGGGCACATTGTGCAGCGCATAGACCTCGGCGATTTCGAACCGGTCCATGATCCCTTCGGCGCACATGACTTGCCCGCCGCCGCCATTTTCCTCCGCCGGTTGGAAAATCAGCGCCACGGTTCCGGCAAATGCCCGCGTTTCAGTCAGGTATTTCGCAGCACCCAGCAGCATCGCAGTGTGGCCATCATGGCCGCAGGCATGCATCTTGCCTGGCCGGGTCGAGGCATGGGCAACGCCTGTGGCCTCTTCAATCGGCAAGGCATCCATATCGGCGCGCAGCCCGATCACCGGCCCGTCCTTTTGGCCACGGATAAGTGCGACGATCCCGGTTTGCGCAATGCCCTCATGGATCTCATCGACACCAAACTCGCGCAGCTTGGTTGCAACAAAGGCGGCGGTTTCCACGCAATCAAAGCCAAGTTCTGGGTTGGCATGGAGATGCCGGCGCCATTGCGTCATCTCGTCGGCAAAACTGGCGATGCGGTTGTGGACGGGCAAAGCTGGACTCCTTTCCAGGTGGCTGGCATGGGGTAAGTCTGACGAGGAACGGAGAGCCACGCAATGGTCGATGCGGCGACGGACATAATCCATGCTCCGGGGGGCGGACTGCCGCGGCTCCTGGAGATCATGCGGCGCCTACGCGATCCCGACACCGGCTGTCCCTGGGATATCGAACAAAGCTTCGAAACCATCGCACCCTACACGATCGAAGAGGCCTACGAGGTGGCCGACGCGATCGAACGCCAGGCCTGGGACGACTTAAAGGGCGAGTTGGGAGATCTGCTGCTTCAAGTGGTGTACCACGCGGAAATCGCCGCAGAACAAGAGCTCTTTGATTTCAACGCCATCGCCGATGCGATTGCGCAGAAGATGGTCGACCGGCACCCCCATGTTTTTGGCGCGGAAAGTCGCGACAAAAGCGCAGATCAGCAAACCCGCGATTGGGAACGGGTCAAGGCGGCCGAACGCGCCGCGCGTGCCCGCGGCGGCGTGCTCGACGATGTCGCGCTGTCCTTGCCCGCCTTGATGCGTGCCGAAAAATTGCAAAAGCGCGCGGCGCGTGTGGGTTTTGATTGGTCCGACCCCAAGGATGTTCTTGCCAAAATCGCCGAAGAGGCGCGCGAAGTCACCGAGGCACCGCCCGATGCCGTCGCCGAAGAGATCGGCGATCTGATCTTTGCCGTGGCCAACCTGTCACGGCATCTCAAGGTCGATCCAGAAGCTGCGCTGAGGGCGACAAATACCAAGTTCATGCGGCGGTTTGCCTTTGTCGAACGCGGGCTCGCGGCGCAAGGCAAAGACCCCGCGACCAGCACGCTCGCTGAGATGGAGGCCTTGTGGCAAGACGCAAAGACGGCCGGGCTTTGATGGCACGCGCCGGCTCCGCGCGGGTTGGGTGCGGTCCGTCCGGTCCTGCCGCATGAGCACACCCGCTCGCCCCGGCCGCGCGGCACTGTGGATGATTGGCGCGATTGTGTCGTTTTCCTCGATGGCCGTTGCCGGGCGTGAGGCCGGGCCCAGCTTTGATACGTTCGAGATCATGACCTATCGCTCGGCCATTGGGTTGGTGATCGTCACGGCCGTGATTTTCGCCACCGGACGTCAGCACCAGATACGCACCCGGCACCTGGGCCTGCACACGGCCCGCAACATCGCCCATTTTACCGGGCAGAACCTGTGGTTTTATGCCGTGACGGTCGTGCCGCTGGCGCAAGTCTTTGCCATCGAATTCACCTCTCCTTTATTTGTCATCGCGCTGGCGGCCCTGTTCTTGGGTGAGCGGCTGACTTGGATGAAAATCGCCGCCGGCCTGATCGGGTTTTTGGGCGTGCTGGTTGTTCTGCGGCCCGGGACCGCGCCGCTATCTTTGGGGCATCTTTCGGTCGCCGCGGCTGCTTTTGGCTTTGCCGTCACCGCGATTTTCACCAAACGGCTCACCGTGCTGGAGCAAATTGCCGGGATCATGTTCTGGCTGACCGCCTTGCAGCTGCTCTTTGGGATCGGTGTGGCGCTGATTTACGATGGGCAAATTTCTTGGCCGACGGGGGCCGATTGGATACCTTTGGGGATCATCGCCATTGCCGGCTTGTCGGCGCATTATTGTCTGACAACAGCGCTTACCCTGGCGCCGGCATCGGTTGTCATGCCGCTTGATTTCGTGCGCTTACCGGCCATCGCAATCGTCGGCATGGCCTTTTACGATGAGCCGTTATCGATCGCGGTCTTGCTCGGCGCGGCGATGATTTTTGGGGCCAATTACCTCAACATCATCGCATCGCAGCGATCCGGTGCGCAATCGCAGAAACTGTAGCATTTCGGACACAAGCGGCACACAAACCCTTCGTATTAGGCCCGTCAAAGCTGTCGTGACGTTGGGGAATAATTGACGATACGTTACTGTGCCGGGATCACCCGCGCAGTACGGAGCCGGCCTCACTCGCCGGTGGAGGGGAAAAAAATGAAAAAATTTGCGCATGCGGCGGCGGCATTGCTGGCTACGACGGGTTTGGTCCAAGCCGGCGGTATTGACCGAGCCGTTGGGACAACGTCGATCCTGTTTGAAAGCGGCACCTATGTCGAATTGGGCTACACGTTTGTCGATCCGGAAGTGTCCGGCACCGCGATTGGGGCATCATCGGGAGATATGGCGCCGTCATTCGGCACGGGCTTCCTGCGGTTTCACAACGACATCAACGAACAGCTGAGCTTTAGCTTCATCATCGATCAGCCTATCGGTGCCGATGTCGATTATCCGGTCGGTACGGGCTATGCCTTTGCTGGATCGACTGCCGAGATTAGCGCCACGCAATTCACCGCCGCCCTGCGCTATGAGATGGACAACCACGTATCGGTCTATGGTGGCCCGCGCGTGATCTCAGTGGATGGGACCGCGTTCGTGAACACGGCAGCATTCGCCTACGATCTTGACGTGTCAAACGATATTGATTTCGGGTTCATGGTCGGTGCGGCCTTTGAACGCCCGGAGATTGCGTTGCGCGTTGCACTGACCTACTTTTCGGAAATTGAGCTCAATATGAACGGCGTTGAAGGGGCTGGCGCCGCAGGTACTGCACCCTCTGCTCTGCCGGATGTGGCGTCGGTATTCGATGTCACGCTACCCCAGTCGCTATTGCTTGAGGCGCAATCGGGCATCGCGGAGGGCACGTTGCTGTTTGGCTCGGTGCGCTGGACCGAATGGACCGAATTCTTAATCGATCCCGCCTTGTATCCGCCAACCTCGGCTCTGGTGGATTACGAAGGCGATATCTTCACTTACCAGATCGGCCTTGCGCGCCAGCTCAACGAAAACTGGTCTGTGGCCGGTTCGCTGACCTATGAAGAGGCGGTTCAGGACTTCCCCGGAAACCTCGGGCCGACGGACGGTTTGCTATCCTTGGGTCTGGGCGCGGAATACACACAAGGTAACATGTCAATCGCGGGCGGCGTGCAATACACCTGGCTCGAAGACACATCGACCATCGTAAGCCAAACGCCATTCCTGACATCGTCCTTCACGGACAATAACGCAATTGCGGCAAGCATCCGCGTAGGCTTCCAGTTCTAAGTTTCCGCATCGGTAACGATGCGGCGCCTTTGCTGTGGCGCCCGCCTGTTTGGCTTTTGGCCGATCCGCACCACGCGGGCGCGCACCTTGCACCGGGTGTCGGTCGATAGAGCCCTTACAGCCGGCCCATTCGTGCAATTTTCGGGTCGCATTTGCGCGCTTGCTCGGGCAATCAGCCTCCCATGACACCGCCCGTTTTGGATACACGCGCATGGGGCCTCATCCTGCTTTTGGGCGCGATCTGGGGCGTCTCGTTTTTGGCCATCAAGCTGGCGCTTGTGGAACTCCCGGTCATGACGTTGGTCGCGCACCGCGTGTTTTGGGCTGCACTTTGCTTGTGGGCGTGGGTCTGGCTGCGCGGCCTTGCGCGGCCCAAGGGCGCGTTGCTATGGCCCGCGCTGCTGGTGATGGGATTATTGAACAACGCCGTGCCGTTCACGCTTATTGCTTGGGGGCAGCAATTCATCGAAACCGGGCTGACCTCGATCTTTAACGCAGCGACAGCGATCTTCGGCGTCTTGGTGGCCGCGGCGGTATTCCGTGACGAACGGTTGACCCCGCGCCGCACGATCGGCACGGCCGTCGCTCTTGCCGGGGTCATCGTGGCCATTGGGCTCAGCGCACTTCGCGGTTTCGATCTGCGCAATCTCGCCCAGCTTGCCACTTTGGCCGGCGCGTTCAGCTATGCCTGCGCGGCGGTTTGGGCGCGCGCGCATCTCAGCAGCCTGAGCCCCGAAATTGCAGCCGCTGGCATGCTCAGCGCCGCAAGCGCGATGCTGATCCCGATTGCAATATGGATCGACGGCCCGCCCGAACTACCGCACTTGCCGCAAACCTATATCGCCGTGGGCTTTGTCTCGACCCTGGGAACCGCGGTGGCCTATTTGATCTATTACCGCATCCTGCGCATGGCGGGTTCCGGGAATGCGATGCTGGTCACGCTGGTCATTCCGCCGGTCTCGATCCTTGCCGGCGCCGTGGTGCTGGGCGAACGCCTCGCCGCATCGGCCTTTCTGGGCTTTGGTTTGATCGCTGCGGGTCTTTTGATCCTCGACGGGCGGGTGATCATGAAAATTCAAGATGCACGGCGGCGTATCTGGGGTTAAACCAACCCAACAACCCTGGGGGAGCCATGCAACTGATCTATGACAGTCCACGCGCCTGGCAGGAGGCGGACGAAAAGCGGCTGTTGTGGTTCGGCATGTCGGGCCTTGGGAAAACCCGGGCCTCAGCGCTGCTGCGGGACGCCGGCGATTGGTTTCACTACTCAATCGATTACCGCATCGGCACCGCCTATATGGGCGAACACATCCGGGACAACCTCAAACGCGAAGCCATGGCCGTCCCGTTTCTGGCAGAGCTATTGCGGTCGGATTCGATTTATCTGGGCTCCAATTTGAGCTTCGACAATCTCGCCCCGCTTTCGAGCTATCTCGGCAAACCCGGCTCTGCCGCGTTGGGCGGTTTGGCCTTTGCCGAATATATGCGCCGCCAAGCGCTGCATGCCAGGGCCGAGGTCAATGCGCTTTTGGACACACCGTCTTTTATTGCGCGGTCCCGCGATCTTTATGGCTATCCGCATTTTGTGGCCGATACCGGTGGGTCGATCTGCGAAGTCGTCGACCCCAATGATCCAAGTGACGCAGTGTTAACTTGCCTGGCCAACGCCACGTTGATGGTGTGGATCGAAGACGACCCCGATCACAAGTCAGACCTGATCGCAAGGTTCGATCGCGCGCCAAAGCCGATGTATTACCGCGCTGAAATGCTGACACCCCTTTGGGAAGAATATCTGTCTGAAAACAACATATTAGAAGCCGATGTGCAACCCGATGACTTCGTTCGATTTGCCTATGCGCGGGCGATCCATGCGCGCATGCCGGTCTATGCGGCGATGGCGCGCAACTGGGGCATCCGCGTGGCCGCGACCGATATGACCAGCTTGCGGGATGCCGCAGACGTGACCGCGCTTGTTGCCGAGGCCCTTGGCAGGCGCTCTCAGGCGGCATAAATCACGCCTCCGTTCCCAAAGCGACAAGACCCATGCCGATCAAATTGCCCGAATCCCTGCCCGCCTACGCCGTCTTGGAACGCGAGGGCGTTATGGTCATGGACGATATGCGCGCCGCCCGACAAGACATTCGGCCTCTGCGCATCGGGCTTTTGAACCTGATGCCCAAAAAGATCCAAACCGAGACGCAATTTGCCCGGCTCATCGGCGCAACGCCGTTGCAAATTGACTTCCATCTGATCCGGATGAGCGATCACCGTTCAAAAAACACAGCCCCCGCACATATGGAGGCATTTTATCGCCCGTTTTCGGAAATTGCAGAAAGCGGCGAGAAATTCGACGGTCTGATTATCACCGGCGCCCCGGTCGAACATCTGCCGTTCGACGAGGTCACCTATTGGCGGGAATTGGAGCAGGTCTTTGCCTGGACGCAAAGCCATGTGCATGCCACCTTTGGCGTCTGCTGGGGCGGCATGGCGATGATGCACCATTTCCACAAAGTGCCAAAGCACCTGCTCGATGCAAAGGCCTTTGGCTGCTATCGCCACCGCAACCTGGCACCGGCGTCACCCTATCTGCGGGGCTTTTCGGACGACGTGCTGATCCCGGTCAGCCGCTGGACGGAAATGCGCCAGGATGAGGTCGCCGCGGCGGGCTTACGCACACTCATCGGATCGGATGAGGTGGGCCCATGCTTGGTCGAAGATCCCGCCCATCGCGCGATGTATATTTTCAACCATTTTGAATATGAAAGCGGCTCGCTCAAAGACGAATATGAGCGTGACATTGCAGAGGGCAGCGTCATTGATCTGCCAGTGAATTACTTCCCCGGAAACGATCCAAGTCAAGCACCAACCAACCGTTGGCGCAGTCACGCCCATCTGCTTTATGGCAATTGGATCAACCAGATATATCAGACAACGCACTTTGATTTGGCACGAATCGGAGCATCTGGGTGACGCTGAAGCTGCTTGCCTTGCTGGCCGTACTTCTGGGTGCGGGCGCCGTGGCGACCGCCTGGCGCAGCGCAGCAAACGCCCGCGCGACCGAGACCGCCTATCCGCCGGAAGGTGCCTTTGTCGAGGTCATTCTGACTATGCCGGGCCAGGGCGCTGAGACGCGCGCTCTGGTGCATTATACCATCGAAGGCACCGGTCCGGATTTGATCCTGATCCATGGCGCATCCGGCAGCACACGGGACTTTTCCTGGGCCATGGTGCCGGCGTTGCGCGACCGATACCGGGTGATCACATTCGACCGTCCAGGCTTTGGGTATTCGACACGCATTCCGGGCGCCACAATCGCAGACCAAGCCGCGATCTTAGCCGCTGCTGCCGATCAGATCGGGATACGCCGCCCCATTGTGTTGGGCCAATCCTATGGCGGCGCTGTCGCACTTGCCTGGGCGCTCCAGCGCGACGACACAGCGGCCTTGGTGCTTGTATCGGCGGCCTCGAACCCCTGGACCACGGGGATCGGGGCCTATTACACCGCGCTGTCGAGTGCGCCAGGCCAGGCCTTTATGGCCCCATTATTGAGCGCCTGGGTGCCCGATGCCGCAATCGACACAGCCCTCGGCATGGTCTTTGCGCCCAACCCGGCGCCACAAGGCTATGCCGACCATATTGGTCCGCGTCTGAGCCTGCGGCTGCCGACCTTGCGTGAAAACGCCACGCAGCGCCGTACGCTTTTGGGTGAAATCACGGATCAGGTGGTGCGGTATCCGGAGCTGTCGCTACCGATTGAAATCCTCCACGGCACCGATGACACGATCGTGCCCGCCGCGACCCATTCGGAGCCGCTATCGCGCCAGCTGCGCAATGCGGATCTGCGGCTGTTGGACGGGATCGGGCATATGCCGCACCATGTCGCCCTGGACGAGGTCCTGGCCGCCATCGACCGAGCCGCGGCGCGGGCTGGATTGCCTTGACCCCCTGCCCACCCCTATGTTGAGGGCCGTAACATACGGCATGTGAGCACGCATATATGGGTCTCCCCTTCGACGGCGCGATCAGCGCCTATTACAAAGACGACGCCCCACGGGATATTCGCAAGTCGATTTCCGCGGCCGAAAAGGATGCCGTACTCGACCCGGACTATCCGTACAAAAAGCGAATGGACAGGGACGAATACGAAGACAGGCTCGCCGAACTTCAGGTCGAATTGGTGAAATGGCAGGCGCATGTGCGCGACAGCGGCAGCCGGTTCGCCATCGTTTTTGAGGGCCGCGACGCGGCTGGAAAAGGTGGATCGATCAAACGGGTGCGCGAGAACCTTAACCCGCGGGTCGCTGGGGTCGTGGCGCTTTCGAAGCCGACGGAACGCGAGGCCGGGCAATGGTATTTCCAACGCTATATCGGGCATTTGCCGGCCGCCGGCGAGATCAGGTTGTTCGACCGATCCTGGTACAATCGTGGCGTGGTGGAACATGTCTTTGGCTTTTGCAGCCCAGACGAGCGCGAGGTCTTTTTCGACCAATTGCCAAGTTTTGAGCGGATGATCACCGGCGATGGTATCACGCTCATTAAGATTTGGCTTAATGTCGGACGCGCCGAGCAATTGCGCCGTTTCCTCGACCGCGAAGGCGATCCGCTGAAGCAATGGAAGCTCAGCTCCATTGATGTGGCCGGGCTGAAGAAATGGGAGGCTTACTCGGCCGCGATTTCCGAAACCATCGCGCGCAGTCATGCGCCGGCCGCCCCCTGGACCGTGATCCGTGCCGATGACAAACGCCGTGCGCGCCTGGCGGTCATCCAAACGATCCTGTCGCGCCAGGATTATTCTGGCAAGAACGGCAAACGTGTCGGCGCGCCCGATGCGCGGATCTGCGGCGGGCCGGACATGTGGAGCTCGGATGCCTAAACGCGGCTATCACCACGGCAATCTGCGTCAAGCTTTGGTCGAAGCAGCCTTGGTGTTGATCGAAGAAAAGGGGCCTACAGGGTTTACGCTGTCGGAGGCCGCCAAAAGCGCGGGCGTGACACCCGCCGCCGTCTATCGCCACTTTGAGGGCCGGGAAGATTTGATTATCGAAGTGGCCCGCCAAGGCCACGATATTTTCGCCGATGTGATGTCATTTGCCTACAATTCCGGGCAACCTTCCGCTTTGGAGGCGTTTTCCGCGACCGGCCGGGCTTATCTCGCCTTTGCGCGAAAGCATCCTGGCCACTACATGGCGATGTTCGAAAGCGGCATCTCGGCCAATACAACGCCAGAACTGGCCGTCGCCTATGCCCGTAGCCAGGGCATATTGGAACACGTGGCCGCCGCCTTGTCGGAGCATATCCCGGCCGAACGCCGGCCGCCGCCATCGATGTTTTCATCCCATGTCTGGGCGATGAGCCATGGCGTGGTCGAGCTTTTCGCCCGTGGCCAGCCTGGGGCAAAATCCCCCTTCTCACCCGAAGATCTGTTGGAGGCCGGGATCGGGATTTATTTGCGCGGTTTGGGTCTTATCCCGCCTGACGATTAAGTCCGGTTATCGCGCCGCAGGGGGCATCGAGCCCCCCTTGGCGCGGACGAGAGGGCAAGCCCTCTCGCGCTCTCCCTTGCGCGTTATTCAGCCGCCTGGTCTTTTGGGGCGCCGCCCGCGTGGATCACAGCAAGCAGATCGGCACGCTGTGCAGCCGCCCGGTCCATGGCTTTTTCCTTAACCGGACCAAATCCTCGGATCGTTTGCGGAAGTGCGGCAAGCGCCAAGACCGCATCGCGCGTCGCACCGTTCAGAAGCGGCATAACCGTGTCCAAATCGGCTTCGAAATCGCGGATGAGCTGGCGTTCGGCGCGGCGTTCGGCGCTGTAGCCAAACGGATCAAGCGGCGTACCCCGAAGCACTTTGAGCGCCGCGAGCGGCCCCCAAACGCGCCCGACCCATGCGCCGAAGGCCCGTTTGCGTGGCCGCCCGGAGGCATCCTTGCCCGGCAAGAACGGCGGCGCGAGGTGGTATTTGACCCGCAGATTGCCGGCAAACTCAGCCCGCACTTTCGCGTCGGTGTCGCGGTGCAGGCGGGCGACCTCGTATTCATCCTTGTAGCTCAGCAGCTTATGGTAGCTCTCGGCGACAATGCCGCGCAGTTCGGCATCCTCGATCGCGTCCACACGCGCGAGGTAACGCCGTGCCAGGCGCGCGTTTTGGTAGGCCCTCAAATGCGTCGCGCGATACGCGATCTTATCGTCGAGGCTTTGTGGCAGGCTGACGACATTGGGCGCCAGAATATCGCGCGCGGCCTTCGGGTTGACCGCCGCCCAACGGCCGAGTTCAAAGGCGTCGAGGTTCTTGTCCACCGCGGCGCCATTCATCTCAATGGCGCGCCGAATGGCCGCGCGGCTGAGCGGGATCAGCCCCTGCTGCCAGGCCGCGCCCGTGACCAACATGTTCGAAAAGATCGAATCGCCCAACAGCGCGCGGGCCAGTTCCGAGGCATCAAACAGACGCAGGCGGTCCCGCAGACGCGCCTCAAGTGCGATCTGCAAATCCTTGACCGGTATCCGAAAATCCCGATCCAACGCAAAGTCGCCGGTATTGATCTCATGGCTGTTCACGACAGCGGCCGTCCGGCCCGTTGTCATTAAGCCAAGTGTCTTAGCGCCCGCCGTGACCACCAGATCGCCGCCGATGATCGCGTCGGCCTCGCCGGTCGTGACCCGAATGGCCGAGATATCCTCAGGCCGATGCGCCAGGCGCAAATGGATCCAAACCGCGCCGCCCTTTTGCGCAAGACCGGCCATCTCGATCATGCCGGCGCCCTTGCCATCAAGCTGCGCGGCCTGAGCGAGCACCGCGCCGATGGTCACCACACCGGTGCCGCCCACCCCGGTGACCACCGTGTTCCACGTGCCCGAGAATGTCGGCAGAACCGGCTCCGCCAGATCGCCGATCTCGACCTTGGCCGTGGCCGATTTGCGCAGCTTGGCGCCTTGGACGGTCACAAAGCTCGGGCAAAAGCCCTTGAGGCAGGAAAAGTCTTTGTTGCAGGAGGATTGATCGATCGCCCGCTTACGCCCTAATTCGGTATCAACGGGCACGATTGAGACGCAATTCGACTGCACCCCGCAATCGCCGCAGCCTTCGCACACATCGGTGTTGATAAAGACGCGCTGGTCAGGGTCGGGGAATTTTCCGCGCTTACGCCGGCGGCGTTTTTCCGCAGCACAGGTTTGGACATAGATGATCGCCGAGACCCCGGGCAGGGTTTGAAACTGCTCTTGCACCTGCATCAACTGATCGCGCGGATAACGCTTGAGGCCGGCGGGAAAGGCGGAAAAATCGATCTCTTCCTTGGGATCGTAGACCAAGGCAATCTCTGCCACGCCCATCGCCTTGATCTCATGGGCGATCCGAGCCGGGTCCAACTCGCCTTCGTTTTGCTGACCGCCCGTCATGGCCACAGCATCGTTAAAGAGAATTTTGTATGTGATATTGGTTCCTGCGCTTACGGCGGCGCGGATGGCGAGAATGCCGGAATGGTTATAGGTCCCCTCGCCGAGGTTTTGAAAGATGTGGGCGCGCGTGGAAAACGGCGCCTCACCGATCCAATTTGCGCCCTCTGCGCCCATATGAGTGAACGCATCGGTTGACCGGTCCATCCATTTGGCCATGAAGTGGCAACCGATCCCGGCGCCCGCGCGTGCGCCCTCCGGCACGCGGGTGCTGGAATTGTGCGGACAGCCGGAACAGAACCATGGCGTGCGCGCGGCCAAGGCCGGTGCGTTATCGGCACGGCGCGCTTCGACAACCGCAGCGATGCCAGCCTCAATCCGGTCGGTCCGGCGGCCCTCATCCAGCAAAATCGCGCCAAGCTTTTGTGCGATGTCCAACGGATCGAGCGCCCAATGCGTCGGGAAGAGCACCTGCCCCGCCCCGTCGCGATAGCCATAGACCCGCCGCCCGCGTCGGTCATCGAAAATGGCCTCTTTGACCTGCACTTCGATCAGCTTGCGTTTTTCCTCGACGACGACGATCAAGTCCAGCCCCTCGGCCCAGTCCTGAAAGCTCTCCATGTCCAGCGGCCAGGTCTGAGCGATCTTGTAGGTGCTCAGCCCCAGACGTTCAGCCTCGGCCGCGTCAATGCCAAGAATGTCGAGCGCATGGACCAAATCCATCCAGTTCTTGCCTGCCGCGACAAAGCCGATCTTGGCGCCGGGTTTGCCGAAGACGCGGCGATCCATCCGGTTGGCCCGCGCGAAGGCCTCGGCCGCAAAACGTTTATGCGCCAGCAGCCGTTCCTCTTGTGCGATCCAGTGATCGCCTGCGCGAATGTTGAGCCCACCCGGTGGCATTTCGAACTTTGGTGCGACCACCTGCATGCGATGGGGATCGCCGTCGACTACGCTGGTCGCCTCGACCGTTTCCTTCATCGTCTTTAGCCCGACCCAGACGCCGGCAAAGCGCGAGAGCGCAAACCCGTAATGGCCCAGATCGAGGATTTCCTGAACGCCTGTGGGCGACAGGACAGGGATATGCGCATCGACCAGCGCCCAGTCTGATTGGTGGCAGGTGGTCGAGGATTCACCGGTATGGTCATCGCCCATGGCCATCACCACGCCACCATGGGGCGAAGTGCCGGCCATATTCGCATGCCGTAGCGCATCGCCCGACCGATCGACGCCCGGACCTTTGCCATACCAAAAGGAAAACACGCCATCATACCGGCCTTCACCGGTTAATTCGGCCTGCTGGGTGCCCCAAACTGCTGTTGCGGCAAGGTCTTCGTTCAACCCGGGCTGAAAGAGGATACTTGAGGCCCGCAACGGCTCCGTCGCCCGCGACATCTGTAGATCGACCGCGCCAAGCGGCGAGCCGCGATATCCCGTGACATAGCCTGCGGTCGACAGACCGGCAGCTTCGTCACGGGCCTTTTGGGCCAGCATGAGACGAACAAGCGCTTGGGTCCCGTTCAGAAGAACAGGTGACTTCGATAGGTCGAACCGGTCCGAAAGAGCGACCTCCTGCAATCCCATCGCTGCCCTCCCAAGTAGCTGATCGCGTGTTCTGCGACCAATATAGGTCAAAATCACTGACCTTCAAAGCTCTTTTCCGCCGACCTCGGCCAGAAGCCTTTGACCTTCGCGGCATGCGGCCCTTATGTGTCGGTCGGCAGTCGACCGGGGGCCAAGAGGATGGATTGGGACAAGCTACGCATTTTTCACGCTGTTGCCGATGCCGGTAGCCTGACCCATGCCGGTGATACATTGCACCTGTCGCAATCCGCCGTGTCGCGTCAGATCCGGGCGCTGGAAGAGAGTTTGAACACCACGCTCTTTCACCGCCATGCCCGTGGCTTGATCTTGACCGAGCAAGGCGAGTTGCTGTTTGACGCAACACGCGCGATCACGAAGCGTCTGGATGCGGCGGCGGCCCGGATACGCGATAGCGAAGATGAAGTGTTCGGTGAGTTGCGCGTGACGACGACCATTGGCTTTGGGTCGTTATGGCTCGCGCCGCGTCTGCCGCTTCTTTATGCGAAATACCCCGACCTGAAGATTGACCTCATGCTGGAGGAGCGGCTGCTCGATCTACCCATGCGGGAGGCCGATGTCGCGATTCGCTTGAAAGAGCCCAGCCAGGCGGACCTAATCCGACGACGCCTGATGTCGATCAACATGCGGCTTTATGCATCGGAAACCTATTTGGCCGCAAACGGCACACCGCACTGTCTTTCGGACATGTCGACGCATCGATTGATCAGCCAAAATATCGCCTCCGCCCAGGTCAGTGCCGGGGCATCTTTGGTCCGCGAAATTATGACCCACCAGATCGGCAGCATGCTGAGCGTCAACAATTATTTCGGTGTCTTGCAAGGTGTGATCCATGATCTCGGGATCGGTGTCCTACCCGATTACCTCACCGACGATTTCCCAGATTTGGTGCGCGTTCTGCCAGAAGTTGAATCCAACGAAGTCCCTGTTTTTCTGGCATATCCAGAGGAACTCCGCGCCTCGAAACGGATCGAAGTGTTCCGCGATTTCGTCACCGAGGAGGTGATTGCCTATCGCCGGCGCCGACGCGAAGCCGGGCTGAATGCCAACACCTAGGCTGTGGGCATTCCGCCACAGGCCAAGCCGCATTGCGGCAGTGCGGCGAGATATGACTTGAATGCAGCGCGAACGCTTACTATTTGGTCAACTATGGGACGGGGTTTACCGTTCCATACCTCCCTGTTGGACTTCGGCCGAGACTTGTCTCGGCCTTTTTTTGTTTCGGCCCCACTGTGACAACCGATGCCTATCTTGCCGATTGGACGCGTATTGACGTCGATGCGCTTTTTGAGCTGTTGTCAGACGCGTTCGAATGGCAACGCTCGCGGATTGACCCGCCCTCGTCGTTGCACAGCCTGACACCCGGTGATTTGGCCCGCAAAGCTGAGGCTGAGGATGTTTTTCTGATCGGTGAACCGGTTGAGGGATGCCTGTTCGGTGATCTTCGTGGCGCGGTCTACCATCTCAGCAAATGGGCGGTCTGCCCTACCGCGCAGGGCAAAGGCCACGGTCGGTCTATGCTTGCGGTGGCCCAGAAACGGGCGCGCAATTTGGGCGCAGCACGGCTCCGGCTCGGAACGCGCATTGAGCTTTTGCCGAACCACCGCCGATTCCGTGCATTGGGCTTTGAAATGCGAGGCGCACAGCGTCATTCGGGCTTTACCCGACCCACATCCTTGATTTTCGAGATGCAAGTGCCGCGATCAAATTGACTGGATTGTCGCCGATCCGAAACCGACAATTGCGCAGCCCTCCGCCGTAAACCCCCTGATTTGTCAATAATACACCGCAAATCTGCCGCAATTCCTCATCAATCAAAGAAACAATCGCGGCGTGGCATATTCCCCAGAAACGCCCGCCCACCGTTCCCCGCAAGGGGAGGGATGTGACTGACGCGGACTACCCCAGAACCGTTATGCATATCCCTGGGGCTTGCGGCGGTGTGATGACGGCACACCCCCGCAGCCCCGCCGGACGCAGCCCTTTTCCCCATCCGCGCCATGTCTTAAGAAGCCCGTGAACAGTGCGGGGGACGTGACACACCATGCCAGAGCCGGCCATTACGCCAGAGCTAATCGCAGCCCATGGGTTCACGCCTGAAGAATACGAAGAAGTCGTTCGCATCCTGAACCGCGCACCGAATTACACCGAATTGGGTGTGTTCTCCGCGATGTGGAACGAGCATTGCTCGTATAAGAGCTCCAAAAAATGGCTGCGGACCTTGCCCACCGACGGGCCTCAGGTGATCTGCGGACCAGGAGAGAATGCTGGCATTGTCGATATCGGCGACGGTCAGGCGGTTGTTTTCAAAATGGAAAGCCACAACCATCCAAGCTTTATCGAACCGTATCAGGGTGCCGCGACTGGCGTGGGTGGAATATTGCGCGACGTCTTCACGATGGGCGCGCGGCCGATTGCGGCCATGAATAGCCTAAGTTTTGGTGCCGTCGATCATCCCAAAACCCGCAGCCTCGTCCACGGCGTTGTCGAAGGCGTCGGCGGCTATGGCAATTGCTTTGGCGTGCCGACCGTGGGCGGTGAGGTCCGGTTTCACCCAGCCTATAACGGCAATTGCCTGGTCAACGCCTTTGCAGCCGGTCTCGTCGATGCCAACAAGATTTTCTACTCCGCCGCCTCCGGCGTGGGCATGCCGGTGGTCTATCTGGGCGCAAAAACCGGGCGCGATGGCGTGGGCGGCGCCACCATGGCCTCGGCCGAATTTGATGACACCATCGAAGAAAAGCGGCCAACCGTGCAAGTCGGAGACCCCTTTACCGAAAAGCGCCTGCTTGAGGCCTGCCTGGAGCTGATGGAAACCGGCGCGGTGATCTCGATCCAAGATATGGGTGCGGCCGGTCTGACCTGTTCGGCGGTTGAAATGGGCGATAAGGGCGGGCTTGGCGTCAAATTGCAGCTTGACCAAGTGCCGCAGCGCGAAACCAACATGACCGCCTACGAGATGATGCTCAGCGAGAGCCAAGAGCGGATGCTGATGGTGCTGCGCCCCGAGATGGAGACCGCGGCGAAGGCTGTTTTTGAAAAGTGGGATCTCGATTTTGCCATCGTCGGGGAGACGATTGCCGAGGATCGGTTCTTGATCCTGCATGGCAACGACGTGAAGGCCGATTTGCCGCTGTCAAAATTGTCTTCGACCGCGCCGGAATATGACAGGCCATGGCAACCCACCCCGCCCCGGCCCGAGATGGAGCCGGTGCCCGGGCTCGACCCCATTGATGGGCTGCGCACGCTGCTGGCCAGCGCCAATTATGCCGCAAAGACATGGGTGACCGAGCAATACGATAGCCAAGTGATGGCCGACACCGTGCTTGGGCCCGGCGGCGCGGCTGGCATCGTCCGGGTTCACGGGACCGCCAAAGGCTTGGCCTTTACCGCCGATGTCACACCCCGCTATGTGCAGGCCAACCCGATGGAGGGCGGCAAACAGGCCGTTGCCGAGGCGTATCGCAACCTGACCGCGACCGGCGCCCTGCCCCTGGCTGCCACCGATAACCTCAATTTCGGCAACCCTGAAAAACCGGAGATCATGGGCCAGTTCGTCGGCGCCGTGGAAGGCATCGCGGCGGCATGCGCCGCACTTGAAATGCCGATCGTGTCGGGCAATGTCTCGCTCTATAACGAAACAGATGGCCATGGGATCTTGCCGACGCCCACAATCGGCGCTGTGGGTTTAATCGAAAATCTAGACCATCGCATCGACGGCCGAGCACAGCCCGGACAGGCGCTTTTGATGATTGGCGAGACAACCGGCCATCTGGGCGCCTCGGCGATCCTATGGGAGGTCTTCAGCCGCGATGACGGCGATGCTCCGCCGGTTGACCTGGCGGCCGAAAAACGCGCCGGCGCGTTTATCCGCGCCCATGCGGAATGGATCGACGTCTGCACCGATATCTCGGACGGGGGTCTGGCGCTGGCGGCGTTCGAATTGGCCGCCGAGGCCGGGATTGGCGTGAGCCTCGACGCCGAAGACACCCCGACCCTTTTCGGAGAAGACCAGGGGCGGTATTTGATCGCGTGCGGCTACGATTTGGCCGAATGGCTGATGGTGGAGGCGGCAAAGGTGGGCCTGCCGATCAGCTCGGTTGGCCAGTTTGGTGGCACGGAGGTCAAGTTTGGCCGCGTCTCGGCCCCGCTGGCCGACTTGGATGCGCTTTGGCGCGCCGCCTTCGTCCAGGCACTGGGCTAAATGCGGCTCTGGGCGCTTGAAGGGGCGCGCGGCCCGGAATATCCTGACGCATCAGCAATGCGAGAATAGCCATGCCTATGCAAGCCCATGAAATCGAAGCGCTTCTGCGCGAGAGCTTTCCCGATGCCCGGATCGAAGTGCAAGGCGATGACGGCGTACATATGGCCGCGCTGGTGATCGATGCGAGCTTTGCCGGTATGAACAGGGTCCAACAGCAGCGCGCCGTCTATGCCGCGCTGAAGGGCAAAATGGACGGGCCAAATGGTCAATTGCACGCGCTTGCGCTGACCACAAAAGCACCGGAATGATCTGTCTTGCATCGAGAGTTTCTTGAATTTTTGCTCTGGCGCACCCTATTTGGTGCTTAGCCTAGCTTAGCCCAGCCGATCCGTTCGCCCACCGCAGGGCGAGGGACATGACCAAGACCGCAACCGGACCATTTGGACGCAGCACCAAAACAGGACGTACCATGACCTTAGACCCCACCGGCGCGTTGACCGCCGAAGACACCATCAAGTCGGCCATCGACGGCAGCGATGTCGTTTTGTTCATGAAAGGCACCAAGATGATGCCGCAATGCGGGTTTTCGTCCCGCGTTGCCGGGGTGCTGAACTTCATGGGCGTCGACTTTGCGGATGTGAACGTGCTCGAAGATGACGGCGTGCGCCAGGGCATCAAGGACTTCTCCGACTGGCCGACCATTCCGCAGCTTTATGTGAAAGGCGAATTTGTCGGCGGCTGCGACATTATCACCGAAATGACGCTCTCGGGTGAACTCGATCAGATGTTCGATGCCCAAGGCATCGCCTATGACAAGGACGCCGCGGATAAAATTCGCGAAGCGAACGCATAGCGCATAAAACCTGCGGGCCACCTTGGGGCCCATTTCCGCGGCGCGCCCGGACCGCGGCCGCGTGTCCGTTTTGTCTCGGGGGCTCGATGCCCCAGGGGCAAAAGCCCCCTTAACCCTTTTTCGTCGCCCCCTTCCGCACATGCTTTGACAGGCGCGACGGGGTGGATTTCTTGCGATCCTTATAGGGGTTTTGGTCGGCTTGGCTACGCATCCAAAGCCGAATGGGTGTTCCGGGCATGTCAAAGTCGTCGCGCAAACCATTGATAAGATATCGCGAATAGCTCTCTGGCAATTTGTCGGGATGGCTGCACATGACCACAAAGCCCGGCGGCCGCGTCTTCGCCTGCGTGGCATAACGCAAACGGATACGGCGGCCGGCCGGCGCGGGCGGTGGATGGGCTTGGGTCATCTCGCCCAGCCAGCGGTTGAGTGCAGCGGTCGGCACACGCCGGTTCCAGACCTCATGCGCGCGCAAGATAGCGCCATGCAACCGGTCAAGCCCCCGGCCCGTCTTGGCCGACAGCGTCACCAAAGGCGCGCCGCGCAGCTGCGGCAAAAGACGCTCGAAGGCTTCGCGCAGCGCGGCCAGTTTCGACTGCTTTTCCGGCTCGAGATCCCATTTGTTCACCGCAAGCACAACCGCACGCCCCTCGCGCTCCGCCAGATCGGCAATCCGCAGGTCCTGCTGCTCAAACGGGATCGCCGCATCAAGCAGCACAACCACCACCTCGGCGAATTTGACCGCGCGCAGTCCATCCGAGACCGACAGTTTTTCAAGCTTTTCCTGCACACGCGCCTTTTTGCGCATCCCGGCAGTGTCAAAGATCCGCATCCTCGTGCCGGCCCAGTTGACCGGCACCGCGATGGCGTCGCGGGTAATGCCTGCCTCTGGCCCGGTCAGCAACCGGTCTTCGCCCAGGATGTGGTTGATCAACGTCGATTTGCCCGCATTTGGGCGGCCAATGACCGCGATCTGAAGCGGTTTATCCGTGCCCGTCTCGGCAGCGCCACTCTCGGCATCCTCGATATCGACATCCGTCACCGCGACTTCGGTCGCCGCGCTTGCCGCCTCGATCATGGGTGCCAGCATCGCGGCCAATTCGCCCATGCCCTCGCCATGTTCGGCCGAGAGCGCGAGCGGCTCGCCCAGACCAAGCGCGTAGGCCTCAAGCACGCCGGCCGTCCCTTGCACTCCCTCGGCCTTGTTCACACCCAAAATCACCTTCCCACCCCGACGGCGCAGCAATTCGGTGAGATCCCGGTCGAGCGGCGTCACCCCGGCGCGCCCATCGATCAGGAACAGGCAGATATCGGCCATATCCACCGCGCGTTCGGTCAGCCGCCGCATCCGGCCCTGCAAACTGTCGTCGGTCGCCTCCTCTAGGCCCGCCGTGTCAATCACGGTGAAATGCAGCGGGCCTAGACGTGCGGCGCCCTCGCGCAGATCGCGCGTTACGCCGGGCTGATCATCGACCAGCGCCAGCCGCTTGCCCACCAGACGGTTAAACAAGGTGGATTTGCCGACATTGGGCCGGCCGACAATGGCGAGGGTGAAGGACATGGGCGTGCGTTGATTCCAAGAAAGACGCCCCGATAGCACGTTGCGTCAGGGCTTAAAATGGCTGTCATCGAAGGGGACGCGCAAGGTGGCGCCGCTGGCTTCGGTAAGACCCAGCTGACCCCCGCGAACGGAGATATCGGCGATACGCTGCCAACCAGGCGGGCGCGGCAAGCTGACCATTGCGTGGCGCAGATCAATGCGGCCGCCCAACGGACGCGTCGTCGGCACGCCAGCGGCCCGGATCGGGTTCTCACCCATCGCATGTTGCAAACCCAAGGCCCCCGAGGCGCAGCCATCTTCGATCCCCAGCACCCCTGTATGGCGGCTATTCCACGGCGCAAAATCGCGCCCGCCATTGGACACCCACAGCATCGTGACCGGCATATCGCGCACATCTTTGAGCACGACCAGCATGTCGTCTTCGGCCGCGCGCATCAAAACGGTCCATCCCAAGCGTCGCCCGCGCGCCTCAACCAGAACCACGAAATCCTCAACGGCATGCGCGGTGGGATAGCTGTGCAAATCCCAGCTCGATCCATCCTCGCAAGCCAGGCGCAGATCAGGGCGGATCTGACCCAATGACCACAGATTATGCCCATCATATTGGGCCTTTGGATCGGTCAGGATAATGCGTTTGGGCGAAAAGCTGAGCGTCCCGCCTGTCTCCATGCGCGCCATGGGATGATGGGCAAAGCTCATCTCACCCGCACCGCCATCGATCACATGCGCCTGATAGAGCGCGTTTTCCGCGATGCGCACGGATTTCGTGACACGCGCGCCGCGCACGTCGGGTTCCAGCCGCAAAACCGCATGCGCATGCCCGGTTTCAACCACCGACCAGGGCCCGTTTGCCGGGTGGCCATGTAATGGATCGCCCGCGACATCGTCGAAGCCGAACGGCATGCAAAAGAAATCTCCCGCCAAGCGCCGCAATCCCGGGCTCAGGCTTTGGTCAGCCTGGACTTCGGGCTCATCGCGCCAGGGCGCGTGGTGCAAGATGGACCGTCCCAAAATCTCCCAGGCGGGAAAATTGCCCATCTCCGGATCGATTGATAGACGGGCATCAGCATGGCGCAGCTCAATCATCCGAAAATCTCGCTCAGCCCGGTCCGCAAGACGTTCGTATCGGTCGCGATGGCCACCATGGTTGCACCAAGCGCCTCGTAATGCGCGCACATGTCGGGGCTTGCCAGAATTCCGGCCGCGCAGCCAGAAGCCGCGATGCGCGCGATCCCCTGATCAATTGCCGCGGCCACCTTTTGCGCATCGGCCTGCATATCGGCGGCCAAATCCGCAGGGCCAATGAAGATGCCATCAATGCCGTCCACCGCAGCGATGGCCTCGATGTTGTCGAGCGCGCGGGTGCTTTCGGCTTGAACGACAACACACATCTGCGCATCCGCTGTTGCAACATAGTTCGACCGCGCGCCATAAGCCCCGGAGCGCGCAATCGACGGCCCGACGCCCCGTATCCCGGCCGGCGGGTAGCGGCACGCGGCCACGACCTGTGCTGCCGCTTCGGCCGTTTCGATCATCGGCACCATGATGGTTTGCGCGCCGAAATCGAGCGCTTGTTTGAGCATCCATGCCTCTGCCGCCGGCAGGCGTATAACGGGATCGGCCGGTGTGCCTGCCAATACACGGATCTGTTGCAGCACGTCTCCGGGATCAAACGGGCCGTGTTCGGCATCGATCAAGCACCAATCGGCACCGGAAAACCCGGCAATCTCCGTTGCCGCATCGCTGCGCAAATTCAGCCAGCAGCCGCGCGTAGTCTCCCCGGCGACAAGCCGCGCCTTCAGCCGATTGATGGGTGCGTCTGTCACAACCCACCCCCTGACGCGGCAGCCGCCCGATACCAATTGCGGATCGCGGCACGATCTTCAGGCGACAGGCCCGTCAGATTGCCCGGGGGCATGGCGTGGCTGACGCCGGCTTGCAAATAGATCTCGCGCGCATAGGCAGCGATATCGGCGTCATTGTCCAACAAAACACCGCCCGGGGCCGCAACGATGCCGGGCCAACTGACCACTTGGCCGTGGCACATCGAACAGCGTCCCAACACGATTGTGGCCACGTCATCAAAATCGGCATGCCTGGCAAAACGGTCCGTCTCCTGCGGCACAAGCGCCTGCCGATCCTCCGGCTGCGAGACCGCCGACAACCAGATGATGGCAATGAAGATCGCGCTGGTCGCCACCCAGGTCCACCATAGCATCGGTCCCTTTGAATGCATGGTGTTGAAAAAGTGCCGGATCGTGACGCCCATCAGAAAGATCAACGCCGCGATCAGCCAGTTATAGGTGCTGGCAAAGGCCAGCGGGTAGTGGTTCGACAACATCAGGAAGATGACCGGCAGGGTGAGGTAGTTGTTATGGGTGGAGCGCAGCTTGGCGATTTTGCCGTATTTCGCATCCGGTGTGCGGCCAGCCTTCAGATCAGCCACCACGACCTTTTGGTTGGGAATGATGATGAGGAACACATTGACGCTCATGATCGTGGCGGTGAAGGCGCCCAAATGCAAAAGTGCGGCACGGCCTGAAAAGACCTGTGTATAGCCCCATGACATCACAACCAGCATCACAAATAGCAGCAGCATCAAGGCTGTCGGCGTCTCACCCAAGGGCGATTTGCACAGCGCATCATAGATCAGCCAGCCAATGACCAAAGAGCCGCCAGAGATCGCGACCGCCTGCCAAATCGCCAGATCGGCAACGGTCCGGTCGATCAGGTAAAGCTCCGCGCTCGCCCAATAAAGCACAATCAGAAGGGCCGCACCGGTCAGCCATGTGGCGTAGCTTTCCCATTTGAACCAGGTCAGGTGATCGGGCATGGCGGCCGGCGCGACCATATATTTCTGGATGTGGTAAAAGCCCCCGCCATGAACCTGCCATTCCTCGCCATCCGCAGCGCCCGGAATGTTGCGGTTAAGGCCGAGATCGAGGGCGATGAAGTAAAACGACGACCCGATCCAGGCGATCGCGGTGATCACATGCGTCCAGCGCACCGCAAATTCTAGCCAGTGAAGGAAAATCGCCCAATCCAGCGCGGCTCCATCCATCATGCGGGGCGCTCCGAGAGCAACCGGGTGGTGTCCGGTGGCCCTCCGGCATACGCCTCCGGTCCCCACGGACCCAGCGCGCGGCCTCCGCCGCGCGGGTGCCTGCGGCGGCCCACCGGGCGGAGGAATTTGGGACGCAAAGATGAATGTATGTGTGTCACCAGGAATAATCCGCCAACATGATCAATCCGTCCGACGGCACAACAAGGATTAAGACCCGACCGTCGGTTGTGACATAGCTGCCGGGTGCTTGCCACGCGGCATCGATGCGCCGCTCATGCCCTCCTGAGAAACGGAACCATCCGCGATCTCGTCCGGCGGCGTAGACGCCCTCAACCGATCTGCATGTCTCGCGCTGCCATTCGGAGAAGCATCCCTGTCGTTGCGTGTCGTCACTCACTTCTGTTTCGAACCACCCGCGCCACGTCCAGTGGGCGCGCGCCGGTTCCAATGTCGGGCGTTGCGCAGGGAATTCGAGGGCCTGCCAGTCATCGGGTAAAGCATAAAGGTAGACCGCCGAATTGCGGGGTTCGCGCGAGATTGAGGCACCGTCATCGTTGAAGGCGGCATCCAGCATAACGGCGTCCTCGAAAGGGGCAGGCAATTCGTGATCGGTCACGCCAGTGCCGCCTCCGTTTGACTGCACGGCCCAGACGACATAGCCGAAAGCTGCGACCACCAGAATGATGGCCCCGGCAAAAAAACGCAAAATCCAAAGTATGGCTCGGCTTGCCGTCATCAACTCCCCCGATAGGTCGAATAGCCATAGGGGCTAAGCAAGAGGGGGACGTGGTAATGGGCATCCTCGCCCATGCCGAAGCGGATCGGGATTTGGTCGAGAAATAGCGGCTCTGCCCCCGTCTGCCCGGCGGCGCGCAGATAGTCGCCGGCGAAGAAGATCAACTCATAAGTGCCGGTTTTGAATTTGCCTTCGGGCAGGATCGGGGCATCGGTGCGGCCATCGGCATTGGTCTCGGCCTCCGCAATTTTCCGTTGCGAATTGCCCGAGACGCGGTAGAGCGCGATCTTGATCCCGGTCGCGGGCTGCCCCCGTGCGGTGTCGAGCACATGCGTCGTCAGAAAGCCCATTGCCTATCCCTTCGCACATCACTTGCCCATTTCTCTCGGATTTCGGCTCTGAGGCAAGGGCCAAGGCTTGCCCTTTTCCGCAAACGCGCCCAATTTGGGTGCAACCGGTTAATTCGAGGGCATATGAGCGACGCTCCGCCGCGCTATCCGCGCGACATGATTGGCTATGGGCCGACCCCGCCCGATCCGCGCTGGCCTGGCGGCGCGCGGATCGCTGTGCAGATCGTGTTGAATTACGAAGAAGGCGGCGAAAACAACATCTTGCACGGCGATGCGGCGTCTGAGGCTTTCTTGAGCGAAATCGTCGGCGCCGCGCCCTGGCCCGACCAGCGCCACTGGAACATGGAATCGATCTACGAATACGGGGCGCGGGCAGGGTTCTGGCGCCTTCACCGGCTATTGTCGGAGCTTCCGGTCACGGTCTATGGCGTCGCCGAGGCCTTAGCGCGCAGCCCTGAACAGGTCGCGGCGATGCAATCGGCGGGATGGGAGATCGCCAGCCACGGGCTGAAATGGATCGAACACAAGGACATGCAAGCCGAAGAGGAAGCCAAGCAGATCGAGGCGGCCTTTGCGCTTCATGAGGCGGTTACCGGATCGGCACCGCGGGGCTGGTATACCGGCCGCTGTTCGATGAATACGGTGCGGCTCGCCGCCGAGACCGGCAAGCTGGATTATATTTCCGATGATTACGCCGATGATCTGCCCTATTGGCGGACATTCGGCAGCCGAGATCAGCTGATCATCCCCTACACGCTTGATTGCAACGATATGCGCTTTGCCACTGCGCAAGGCTTTAATTCGGGCGATCAGTTTCTGAGCTATCTTTGCGATACGTTCGACACCCTTTATGCCGAAGGCGGGCGGATGATGTCGGTGGGTCTGCATTGCCGCTTGGCCGGCCGGCCCGGGCGGTTTCGCGCGCTCGCGCGGTTTTTGGACCATGTAAGGGGCCATGACGATGTCTGGCTTGCCCGCCGGATCGATATTGCCGAACATTGGACCCAAATCCACAAACCGCCCCGGAACGCCCGGCCATCGGCGATGGAAAAAGGCGCGTTCGTCGCGGCCTACGGATCGATCTTCGAGCATTCCTCTTGGGTGGCCGAGGCCGCATATGCGCTGGAGTTGGGACCGGCCCATGACCGCGCGGAGGGCTTATGGAACGCGATGGCGCGCGCGTTCCGGACAGCACCGGCCGATCAGCGCATGGGCGTGTTGCGCGCCCATCCCGATCTTGCCGGCAAACTGGCCGCCGCCAAGCGCCTGACCGAGGAAAGCACCGCCGAGCAAGCCTCCGCCGGGCTCGATGCGCTAACCGAGGCGGAGTATGCGCGCTTTACCCGTCTCAACAGCGCCTACACCGAAAAGCATGGCTTTCCGTTTATCATCGCCGTGCGTGACTATACCAAGACCCAGATTGTGACGGCCTTTGAACGACGGATCCACAATGACACCGACCGTGAATTTGCCGAAGCCTGCGCGCAGGTCGAGCGCATCGCCTGGCATCGCTTGAAGGCGCTCCTGCCATGACCTACGCGTTCCCACCCGGAGGTCTGCCGACCCAAAACGAACATCCCGACGATACAGCGATCTTCACCGAAGCATATGCCGTAATCCCGGCCTCCGTGCAGCGCGACATCGTCACGAGCCTGCTGCCCGGCTGGCAGTCGCACCGCGCGTGGATCCTGGCTCGCCCGCTTTCGGGCTTTGCCGAAACCTTTGCCCAATATGCGGTCGAGGTTTATCCCGGTGGCGGCAGCGCCGATCCGGAACCCGACCCCGACGCGCAGGCGGTGATTTTCATGGCCGAAGGCCATATGCGGCTGACCATTGGCACGGACCGGTTCGATTTGGAGCCAGGCAGCTTTGTCTACCTGCCCGCATCGGCGCCTTGGACCTTTTGGAATGCCGGCGATGAAACCGCCCGGTTTCACTGGATCCGCAAGCGTTTTGAACCGGCCGCCGGGCTCGCGCCTCCCGATCCGATTTTGACCCATGACCGTGATGTGCCTGCCGCGCCGATGCCCAATGCCGGAACATCCTGGTCAACGCAACGGTTTCTAGACCCGCTCGACCAACGCTATGATTTTCATGTCAATATCGTCAATTTCGAACCGGGCGGGCGGATACCCTTCACCGAAACGCATGTGATGGAGCACGGGCTTTACGTGCTCGAAGGCCACGGGCGTTATCTTCTGAACCGCGATTGGATCGATGTCGGACCGGGAGATTTTCTGTGGCTCCGAGCGTTTTGCCCGCAGGCCTGCATTGCGACGGGCGCGGGTCGTTTCCGGTATCTCCTTTACAAAGACGTCAATCGGCATCCGCCCCTCAGGCCGTTCAAATGATCACCGCGAACGCCCTGACATCAAACGCTTTTGTGGAATTCGGCGACGTGCTTGATACCTCTGGTGCGCCCGATACGCTGATCAATGCCGGACTTTGCGGCCGCTATCACGATCGTGCGCGGATGGATTTTGGCCCTAACGGCCGCGCCTGTCTGTCGCTGTTCCAAGCAGAGCCGCGGCACCTGCCTTATGCGCTTGATCTGCTCGAACGTCATCCCGATGGCAGCCAGGCGTTCATTCCGATGACCCAGGCGCCCTTTTTGGTGATCGTCGCGCCGGATCACGACGGTATGCCGGGCAACCCTAGGGCGTTTTTGACTGCGCCAGGCCAGGGCATCAACCTGTTGCGCGGCACCTGGCACGGGGTGTTGACCGCATTATCGGCGCCGGGGCTCTTTGCTGTGATCGACCGCGCAGGACCGGGGCCCAATTTGCAAGAGCATCGCTTGGACGCGCCTGTGCTGATCACGGCACCAACCGCTCAATGAAGCGCAAAGAAAACGTAGAATGTCGTCGCGCGTCAGCGCGGCCGCTTAGCTGGCGCTACCGGCTGATCCTATAGGCCGTGCCGTTGCCAACCGACAAAAACCAGATCGACCCGTCCGGAGCGACACGAACGTCGCGTACGCGCGCAGTCTCGGGCGTTTCGATCCGTTCGACCTCGGCATAGCCCGCATCGGGATCGACCCGCGATATCAGATCAAAGGACAGCGCGCCGACCAACAGATCGCCCTGCCATTCCGGAAACATGGCCCCATCATAAACGGCCAGCCCCGACGGGGCGATCGAGGGGTCCCAGTAATGCAACGGTTGCTCCATGCCCTCCGCTTCCGTGCCAATGCCAATCGATGCGCCCGAATAATGCCGACCATAAGCGATGACCGGCCAGCCAAAATTACGTCCCGGGGCGACCCGATTGACTTCATCACCGCCGCGCGCGCCGTGTTCGACGACATAAAGCGTTCCGTCCGGCGCCACCGCCATGCCTTGGGGGTTGCGGTGCCCATAGGACCAAATACCGGGCCGCGCATCGGGCGTGTCGATAAATGGGTTGCCGGCGGGCACGGTTCCGTCGCGGTTTAACCGCACGACACTTCCGTTTTCATTTCTGAGATCTTGCGCCGATGGCCGCTCGCCGCGGTCTCCGATGGTGACGTAGAGGTATCCGTCCGGCCCTTCGACCACGCGGCTGCCGAAATGCGCCCCGCCGCTTGATCCCGGCGTCAGTTCCCAGATCACTGCGACATCGCGCAGCGCGCCGCCCTCAAGGATGCCGCGCGCCAAGGCGGTGCCGGCGCCGCCGCGTTGCGGACGGGCAAAGGTCCAGAAAATTTCGCCGGTTTCAGCGAAATCGCGGGGCACCATCACATCAAGCAACCCGCCCTGCCCTCGCGCCCGAACCGGCGGCAAACCGGTTACCACCTGATACGCACCGTATCCTTGGCCGGTGCCGTCATAACGGCGCATCTCGCCGTCACGGAGCGTGATCAGGATGTCGCCACCGGGTAAAAAGCCAAGCGCCCAGGGCGCGTCCAGGCCTTCTATCTGTGGCTCAATTTCAATGCGGCCGATCGAAACATCGCGCAATTCCCCAGCAGCCGGCAATGCCAACAAGGACAGGAGCACCGCGCCGATCTTCACCCTTTTCAATGCCTATTCCCCGAACTACGTTCTCTGTCACAAAAAAAGACATAGTCCATCCAGGGAGACTGCAA